>NZ_JBSNCI010000002.1:0-380000 GCF_058780665.1 Azospirillum sp. UENF 112521 | reverse complement strand
GCGCCGAACAGGATGATGCAGAGCGAATAGAAGGTCAGGAAGGCGAAGGCCGGCAGGACCAGACGGGCCGATTGCTGGAAGAAGCCTTCGAACAGCAGGCCGGCATCGAGCAGGAAGATGGCGATGTCGCGCGACACCAGGGCGACGATGACGGCGATGGCCGACATGGCCAGCAGGAAGATGGCACCGATGGCCTGGGTGTCCATGTCCTGTTCGGGCACCAGGAAGGTCAGGGCGCCGATGCCCCAGACCGGCGCCATCCACAGGAAGACGCGGTCGAAATGGCCACCCTCGCGCAGACGCCGCGACATCACGATCCGCCGGATGTCCTCCGCCCGCCACCAGGCGCCGCCGAGGAAGGCGACCAGCGGCAGGACGAAGGCAATCGCCTGGATCAGCGGGCTGATGTTGTGGAAGTTGCTTTCGGCGAAAAAGACGAAGATGCAGGCATAGACGCCGATGAAGTTGGTCAAAGCCAGGGTGAAGAACTGGCTCCCCGGAAACAGGTAGTGGAAGGCGCCGACCACCAGCCCGACCGATCCCAGCAGGACGAAGGTCAGGTCGCCCGACACCGACCGGATCGACAGGGCGATCAGGCCGAGCAGCAGAGCCGTCAGCAGCGCCCCGCCCAGCCAGGACTTCGACGCCCCCCGGCCGCCATGCCCACCCCCATGCCCGCCGCCATGATTCCCGTGCGAACCGCCGGGCGGGACTGCCGGGGGCGGGCTGGAGGTCCGGGGACGGCGGTCGGGAACGATCTGATCCATGGGGCGGTAAACCGAAACGAGAGCAGGCACCGCGGCCGGCGCCCAACCGAAAGTCTTAGCCCATGGTTATAGCGGTTTGCCGGCCCCGACCGTCAGCACTTTCCGGCCCCGGATGACGATGCGGAGGCCCGGCTTTACCCGATGTCCTTGCCAGCCGCCCTTACCAGCCGCCGGTGGCGAGCCAGCGGTCGACCATGTCGAGCCGGTCCCAGCCCCAGAAGGGTTCGCCATCGACGATGAAGAAGGGCGAGCCGAAGACGCCGCGCTCCACCGCATCGTCGACCTCGCTGCGCAGCCGGTCCTTGACCGCCGGATCCTGGATGGCGGCGGTCACCGCGGCGCTGTCGATGCCGAGGCTGCCCAGTGTCTTCGCCGCGATCTCCGCCACCGTGTCGGCCGGGCCGATGTCCTGCCCCTCGCCGAAATGGGCATGATAGATGGCGCGGGCCAGCAGCTTGGCCTGCTCCGGATGCTCGTCGGCCAGCCAGTAGAAGGCGCGCGAGGCGGCGACGCCGTTGGCCGGGGCCGAATCGGGGAAGGTGAAGGGCGCGCCGGTCAGGCGGGCGATGCGTCCGACATCCTGGGTCAGATACTCGCCGCGCAGGGGCTGCTCCAGGTTCGGCTTCATCCCCGTCACCTTGAAGATGGCGCCGAGCAGGACTGGGTGCCAGGTGACGGTGCGGCCGTGCTTCGCCGCCAGCTCGTCGATGCGCAGGCTGGCGAAGTAACCGTAGGGGGAGCCGAAGTCGAAATAGAAATCGATGGGATCAGGCACGCGCGTTTCCTCTCCGACAGGTTTTCAGGAAAGGCTAACGCGGGCGTGGGAAGGCGTCCAGGGTGGCGTCCGGGGGAGCCACGGACAGGGATCGACAGGCCCTCAGACGGTGCGGACCTTGGCGTCGAAGACGTAGCCGGCGCCACGCTCGGTCTTGATGATGCGGGGTTCCTTCGGGTTCGCCTCGATCTTGCGGCGCAGGCGGAGGATCAGCACGTCGATGGAGCGGTCGAACACCTCCGCCCCGTCGACCCGGGTGAGGTCGAGCAGCTGGTCGCGGGTCAGCACCCGCTGCGGCCGCTTGACGAAGGCGGCGAGCAGGCCGAACTCCGCCTTGGTCAGCTCCACCTCGCGCCCCTCCTGGCCGCGCAGGCGCTGGGCGGTGAGGTCGAGTTCCCAGTTGGCGAACTGCACGACGGCGCGCAGTTCTTCCGGGCTGCGGGCCGGGCGGGCGTCGTTGGAGACGCGGCGCAGCACCGCCTTGATGCGGGCCAGCAGTTCGCGCGGGTTGAAGGGCTTGGTCAGGTAATCGTCGGCGCCCAGCTCCAGCCCGACGATGCGGTCGACATCCTGATCCTTGGAGGACAGGATGATGACGGGGATCTGCGATTCGGTGCGGATCTGGCGGACAAGCCCCAGACCGTCGCCGTCGGGAAGCCGCAGGTCGCAGACCACGAGATCGACAGGCTCGCCATCCAGGGCCTGCCGGGCCGATGCGGTATCCTGCGCCGTCGTGACCCGGTACCCTTCTCCCGCCAGATATGAGGCCAAAAGCTCCCGAATCGGCTCGTCGTCGTCGACCGCGAGAATATGCATGCCTGTTACCTCCCCAAACCTTCTTATCTCACGCGCGAGCGCCACGCAATGCGTTACAACCCCGTAACAGCCGCGGCTCTTTCGCCCACCGCGTGAGTTGGTTGAAACCCCCTGCCGCACCAGCGACATAAAAGTACCCTTGCGCGGACATTAACCAGAAACACGTTGCGGTTTAAATCCAGACCATCGAACAGGGACGGTCGCCCGCCAAGGGGCGACGGACCAATGCCGTGATGGGGGACTGCACCGCCATGTCGAACATCGATCATTGCCTGGAACGCCTGGCGCTGCTCGACCGCGCCGACCGCCTGCTGAACGAGGTGCGGGTCTATGGGCAGCATGGCCCGATCCGCGAAACGCTGGCGCAGCACCGGCTGCTGCTGGGGGAGGCAAGGCGCCATCTCGACTCGGCACGCTCGGTCGGACGGCCGGGCTGACGGGCCGGACGACAGGCCGCTGAAAGATAGAGACAAGGCCACGATCATGTCCGGCTGCACCGTCCCGGCACTGCCGATGCCGCACCAGCGCACCGCACCGCATGCCCCGGCCCACTCCCCGGCTCACCATAGGACCGCGAGGCGCCTGCCCGCCGAGGGCAACCGCCGTCCGGTGGCGGAGCGCTGCAGCCACCACCAGGGCTGCACGCCGAACCCGGTGCAGGTTGCGACCCTTAACGGCGCGCCGCTGTGGCGCACGATGATGGAACGCTGGCTGACAGCAGCGCCCTGACGGCGGCACCCTGACGCTCGGGCCCCACCCTTGCGGCCTTACCTGCCGCCTCCGGCAACGCTCTCCCTAATCCCGCCCGAATTCGCGCTTATGCCGACGGTCGGGAGCAACAGAACCGGAGAGACAATCATGACCCGTGCCATCCTTCTCGCCTCCACCGCCCTGCTGATGGCGGCCCCGGCCGCCTGGGCCGCGGCGGACGGACCAACCGGCGGGCAACTGGCGCTGACGCGGGTTCTGCTGTCCACCGGCGGCGTCGGCTATTTCGAATATGAGGCGACGGTCAGCGGCGATGCCGACCTGTCGCTGGAGGTGCGGCGCGATCAGGTCGACGACGTGCTGAAAAGCATCGTCGTCTATGACGACAAGGGCGGTGTCGGCACCATCGGCCTGCCCGGCGCCGAACCGCTGGACACCGCCTTCCGCGAACTGCCCTTCTCGGCGGGCGACCTCACCTCGCCCGCCGCTCTGCTGAACGCGATGCGCGGGGCGGAGGTAACGTCCGGCGGCTCCCGCCAGCTGACCGGCCGGCTGATGTCGGTGACTGAGGAGACGGTGCGGCTGCCGGGCAGCGACGGCGCCACCGCCACGCGCCACCGGGTGACGCTGATGACCGCTGACGGCCTGCGCCAGCTGGTGCTGGAGGAGGCCGATGCCCTGCGCTTCACCGATCCGGCGGTGCAGGCCCAGATCGACCGGGCGCTGTCGGCGGTGGCGGACAATGCCCGGCGCGAGCGGCGGCAGCTGACCGTGCACAGCCGGGCGCCGCAAGGGGCGCCGCAGGATGGGCAGGCCGCCGGCGAGCGGCGGGTCCGGGTCGGCTATGTCGCGGAGATGCCGCTGTGGAAGGCGACCTACCGGCTCAGCATGACGCAGACCGGGCAGCAACAGAGCGGACAGCCGCAGACCGGGGCGGCGAAGGAGGGCAGCGGCGCCCTGCAGGGCTGGGCGGTGCTGGAGAATCTCAGCGGCGAGGATTGGAAGGGCGTCGATCTGACGGTGGTATCGGGCAATCCGGTCACCCTGCGCCAGGCGCTCTACACCCCCTACTTCGTCGAGCGGCCGGAGGTGCCGGTGGAGGTGCTGGGCCGGGTGCTGCCCACGGCGGACGAGGGCACGGTGACGCTGAACGACGCCCATCCGGCGATGCGGCCGCAGTCCGAACTCTCGCGTGCCGCAGCGCCGCCCGCCGCAGCGATGGCCGCTCCCCGCCCCCCGCACCGGCCCCGATGGAAGAGCCGCTGGCGAAGGTGGCGCCCTACGGCAGCGCCGCCGGGACACCGGCGATGGCTGCGGTGCGCGGTGCCGATGCCGGTGCCGCGGAAGGCGCCCAGGTGCTGTTCCATTACCCGCAGCCGGTCAGCGTGCCGAACGGCGGGACGCTGATGATGCCGATCGCCGTCCGCAGCCTGCCGGTGGAGCGGGTGGCGCTCTACCAGCCGGGCACCGATGCCCGCCACCCGCTGGCGTCGCTGCGGCTGCGCAACGACGGCGACACCGCCCTGCCGCCGGGTCTGCTGACCTTCTATGACCGGACCGGCGGCGCCGGGATGGAGACCAGCGCCTATGTCGGCGACGCGCGCATGGCGACCCTGCCGGCGGGCGACAGCCGCCTGCTGTCCTTTGCCGTCGACCAGGCGGTGACCATCGACCGCGAGGAGAAGCCGAGCCGCCGGCTGTCCCGCGCCACCCTTGCCGACGGCGTGCTGACCCTGTCGGTCACCGACCGGCAGAGCACCACCTACACGGTGGCGGGCGCCCCGGACGCCGACCGCAGCGTGGTGATCGAGCATCCGCGCCGCCCCGGCTGGGATCTCGCCGAGCCGGCAAACGGCAAGCCGGAGGCGACAGCCGGCGCCTACCGCCTGCCCCTGGCGGTGCCGGCCGGCAAGACGGTGACGCTGACCGCGACGCTGGAACGGCCGCGGCAGGAGCGGATCGTGCTGACCGATCTGAGCGCCGACCAGATCGCCGCCCGCGCCTCCGCCCCCGAACTGCCGCCGGAGGTGCGTCAGGCGCTGACGACGCTGGCCGGCCTGCGGTCGGCCGTGGCCGAGAAGGAGCGCCGCATCGCCGAATTGGAGGACGAGCGGACGGAGCGCATCGCCGACCAGGACCGCCTGCGCGAGAATCTGAAGGCCCTGCCGGCGGGCAGCGACCTGCACAAGCGCACGCTGGCCAAGATGGGAGAGGCGGAGAACCGCCTGGACGGCCTGGCTCGCGACCTGACCACCGCCCGCGCGGAGGCGGAAAAGGCCCGACAGGTGCTGCGCGAACGGGTGAAGGCCCTGGCGATCTGAGAGGAGGGGGGCGGGGGTCCGCCCCCCTTTCGCGCTTTTGTCCTTACAGCGTCGTCGCGCTGCAATAGGCCCAATCCTCGCCCTGCAGGCCGAAGAAGGCGGCGACCGGCTTGCCGCTGGACCGGTCGACGACGACGCGGAAGCGGCTGCCGGTGCAGGTGCCCTGGGCCTGCTTGGCGACCGGGACCTTGACGTGCTTGGACTTCAGGCAGGCTTCCGACATCTTCGGCGGGTTGGCCGGGCCGTCCACCTTCTTGCCGTTCAGCACCATGTAGTAGCTGGTGGCCTGCCCGCCCTTGACGTCGGCCTTCACCTCGATCTTGCCGAAGCGCGACTTGTAGAGGCCGGCATCCTGTTCGCCGTCCGGCGCGCCGCCGGGCAGCGAGCGGAAGGAGATGGCGGCGCAGGAGGGTGGGTCCTTGGCCTCGGCCGGGGCGGCGGCCAGAACGGCGAAACCGCCGGCCAGCAGCAGGGCGGCGGGCACGGACAACAGACGGGCAGACAGCATCGAAAAGCCCTTTCGAACCGGTTGAAACGTCATTTCGGCATCACGCAGAAGGTGGTCTGCTGCATCAGGGCACAGTCCTTCTCGACACCGCCGTCCAGCATCGACACCTCGACCTGGGTGATGACCAGGGTGCGGCCCGGCTTCACCACGCGGGCGCGGGCGATCATGACGTCGCCCTTGGCCGGCGACATCAGGTTGATCTTGAACTCCACCGCCAGCACTTCCGCCCCGGCCGGCATCAGGCTCAGGGCCGCATAGCCGCCGGCATTGTCGGCCAGCGTGCTGACCATGCCGGCATGGAAGAAGCCGTGCTGCTGCGTCAGGTCGGCACGGAAGGGCAGACGCATCTCGCAGAAACCCGGCTCCATCGCCGCCAGTTCGATGCCGAGCGTCTTGCAGATCGGCTGCTGTTCAAAGGACGCGAAACAGCGCGCCTTCCAATCGGGAGTGCGGGGTTCAAAGGTGGCGGGCAAGGCAAGGGTCTCCGGCAGAGGGGTGCCAAGGGGGGAGTGCCAAGGGAGGCGGTGCGCCACAGCCTGCGTCAGCCGCCCCGCAGGATCAAGCGGCCGAACGGAGTGCGCGTCACCTTGCCCACCACCTTGCCCACCCTGGCCGCCCCGGCGGCCTATGACCGACCGCCGTCAGCCGCCGATCAGGCCCATCTGCGGGCTGGACGGTTCGGCATGGGCGCGCATCGGCATGCGGCCGGCCAGATGGGCGGCGCGGCCGGCATTGACCGCGTCGCGCATCGCCGCCGCCATCCGCACCGGATCGCGCGCCTTCGACACCGCGGTGTTCAGCAGGACGGCGGCGCAGCCGAGCTCCATCGCCAGCGCCGCGTCGGACGCGGTGCCGATGCCGGCGTCCAGCACCACCGGCACCGGGCTGCGGGCGCAGATCGTCTCGATGGCGTGCGGGTTGCGGATGCCCATGCCGGACCCGATGAAGGCCCCCAACGGCATCACCGCCGCGGCCCCCAGGTCGGCCAGCTTGCGGCAGGTGACGGGGTCGTCGTTGCAGTAGGGCAGCACGACGAAGCCGTCATTCACCAGCTCCTCGGTCGCACGCAGCAGTTCCTCCACGTCGGGATAGAGCAGGTCGCGGTCGCCGATGACCTCGAGCTTGATCCAGGGGGTGTCCAGGGCCTCGCGCGACAGCTGGGCGGTCAGCACGGCTTCCTTGGCGGTCATGCAGCCGGCGGTGTTGGGCAGCAGCCCGACCGGCCCGGTCGGCCGCCCGGCGGTGGCGCGGGCCAGCACGTCGACGAGGCTTTCCGAATAGCCGTCCAGGCTGATGCGGCGGATCGCCAGCGTGACCAGTTCGCTGCCGCTGGCCGCCAGCGCGTCGAGCATCACCTGCTGGTTCGGATAGCCGGCGGTGCCGAGGAACAGCCGTGAGCCGAGGCAACGCCCGGCGATGGTGAGGGTGTCGGGTTGGGACATGGGGGGAGCCTTTTGATAAGGCCCTCCCGCGCAAGCGGTCCGGGGATACCCCCCTCTCCCCGGGGGAGAGGGGATCCTTCCCGGGCTGGTCGCGGGAGAGGGAAATTCAGGGTCAGCCGCCCTGGATCGGGCGGACGATTTCCAGGCTGTCGCCGGGCTGGAGCAGGGTCTCGGGCCAGCGCCGCCGTGGGACCACGGCGCCGTTCAGGGCAACCGCGACGCCCTTCGCGCCCTCGGCGATGCCGCGCCCGGCCAGGAACTCGGCGACGGAGGCGGCGGACAGCGGCTCTTCGCGGCCGTTGACGCGGATGGCTTCACGTGAAACGGCGCTCATGCGGCGGCTCCCGCGGCAACGAAGCGGTCGGCGGCGAAGGGGCGCAGCAGCGGGTCGGTCTCGCCGGTCAGCACCAGGCGGGCGATGCCGTCGGCGGTCACCGGGGTCAGCAGGATGCCGTTGCGGTGGTGGCCGGTGGCGTGGATCAGGCCGGGAATGCCGCTCTCGCCCAGGATCGGCGCATCGTCGCGGCTGCCGGGACGGAAACCCGCCCAGGCTTCCTCGATGGGCAGTTCGGCGATGCCCGGCAGCGCCCGCCACGCCCCCTCCAGCAGGGCGAACTGCCCGCCGGCGGTCAGACGGTCGTCGAAGCCGCGCTCCTCCGTCGTGGCGCCGATCAGCAGCCGGCCGTCCAGCCGCGGGATCAGGTAGGTGCCGGGCGTCCACACCACATGGCGCAGCAGCGGCAGACGGGGGTCCATGCGCAGGCAGACCATCTGCCCCTTCACCGGACGCACCGGCGGCTTCGCGGCGGGCGGCAGCCCAGGCACGCCGGCCGACCACGCCCCGGCGGCCAGCACCACCCGGTCGGCCCGATGCAGCGTTTCGGCAACCCGCACCCCCACGGCGCGGCCGCCCTCCACCGCCAGCGCCACCTCGCCGCATTGCTCGTGCAGGCGGGCGCCGGCAGCCACGGCGGCGCGGCGCAGGGCGGCCGCGACCTTGCGGTTGTCGACCTGATGGTCGCCGGCACAGAACAGGGCGCCGGCGACACCCGGTTGCAGGAAGGGTTCGCGCCGCCGCACCTCGGCCCCGCTCAGCCACTCCACCGGCAATCCAAGATCGCGCTGGAAACCGTGCAGGAAGCGGACCTTCGCGGCATCGTCGGCGGTCAGCGCGATGACCATCGTGCCCTCGCTGCGCAAATCGACGGCCATGCCGCTCGCCGCCTCGAGAGCGCGGGCGAAGTCCGGCCACAGGGCCTGCGACGCGCGGGTCAGCGGCAGCAGCCCCTCCTCGCCCGGCTCGGTTTCGACGCAGGCGGCCAGCATCCCGCCGGCGGCATGGGTGGCGCCGCGCCCGGCCTCCCCCCGCTCGAAGACATCGACCCGGCAGCCGGCCGACGCCAGCCTCCAGGCGATGGCGAGGCCGATGCAGCCGGCGCCGACGATGGCAATGGAGGGACGGAGTCCGGATTCAGAAACGGAAAAAGAATGTGATTCTGGCGCATGGATCATGCGGCGGCTCCCTTCGCTGGAATTACCCAGACAGGTTCGATGGGTGTGTTCTCAGCCGCGCGACCACCGCACGGCACCCCAGGCCTATGGATTGCCTTATGCCAATCTTCCGCTGGCCCCACAAGCGGAATCGACCGTTGCCCGGCTTCGCCACCCAAGGCCGCCGTATCAGCCCACAGCTTCAGCCCGGCCTGAACCTGACGATGGATGCGGCGACAGGCCGCAGCCGGATACGGAGTCCCCCGACAGGAAACGCTACCAATCGGCAGCTAGATTGTCGGCAAAATGAGCCATACCCGGGCACTCACAGCCGCAAACGGGCACCGCCGGTGCGCGGAATGAACAACGAAGACGACCGAGGATTCGCCAGCATGCTGTCTTTCTTCCGCTCGGACTCTCCGACCGCCCCCGTTTCCGGCACCCCGGCTGGCGGGCCCGAAGCGGCAGCGCACGCCGCCGGACCGGCGGAACAGCCGATCCGCAGCCTGTGCCTGCCGGCGGAGCGGATCGGTGCCGCGGCGCTGGAGGGGCTGACTTTCGCCGCCGGGGCACCGGCGCTGGTCGTCGGCTTCGTGTCGCCGCATGTCGATTTCGCCGCCACCGCGCGGGCGGTCCGCTCCGCCCTGCCGGCGGCGACCCAGCTGGTGCTGGTCTCCAGTGCGGGCGAGCTGTGCGCGGCCGAGGGCCAGCCGCTCTACCGCAAGGCCGGCGACCGCTGGGACAGCGTGGTGCTGCAATCCTTCAGCCCACGCCTGCTCGCCGGGGTCAGCATCCAGTCGGTCCCGCTGCATTGCGACGACCTGCGCGGCGGCCGGCCGACCCGCGACGTGCCGGCCAGGGTGGAGGCGATCCGCGGCGAACTCGACCGCATCCGCGTCCCCTTCCCGGTCGACAGCCATGACACGGTGGCGCTGACCTTCATCGACGGGCTGTCGGCCAGCGAAAGCTGGTTCATGGAGGCGGTCTACCGCTCCGGCCATTTCCCCTGCCTGTTCATCGGCGGCTCGGCCGGCGGCAAGCTCGACTTCCGCAACACCCATCTGTTCGACGGCCAGCGCGTGCTGGAGAACGCGGCGGTGACGGTCTTCCTGAAGATGGCACCCGGCATCCGCTACGGCATCTTCAAGTCGCAGAATTTCCGGCCGACCCAGACCCGCTTCGCCGTGGTCGACGCCGACCCGATGCGCCGCATCGTGCGCAGCGTGATCGACCGCGACGGCTTCGAGGTCGTCGGCTTCATCGACGCGCTCGCCAAATCCCTGCGCTGCAAGCCGCAGGAGCTGCCGGGCAAGCTGGCCAAGAACACCTTTGCCATCGAGATGGAGGGGGAGCTGTTCGTCCGCTCCATCTCCGGCTTCGATTTCGAGAAGG
Source organism: Azospirillum sp. UENF 112521 (assembly GCF_058780665.1). Lineage (NCBI taxonomy): Bacteria > Pseudomonadati > Pseudomonadota > Alphaproteobacteria > Rhodospirillales > Azospirillaceae > Azospirillum > Azospirillum sp. UENF 112521. The sequence continues at coordinate 369,780 of NZ_JBSNCI010000002.1, read as the reverse complement.
GGGAGGTCGCCTTCTACTGCGACGTCAATCCCGGCGATTCGCTGTGCCTGGTGGAGGCGACCGATTTCGTCCGCCAGACCGAGGACGACCTCTCGGCCTATCTGCGCGGCAAGCCGCGTCCCCTCGGCGCCATCCTGAACGACTGCATCCTGCGCCGGCTGAACAACCCCGACCAGCTGTCGCGCGTCCATGCCTTCGACGGGCTGGCCGCCGCCGGCTTCTCCACCTTCGGCGAGCTGCTGGGCATCAACATCAACCAGACCCTGTCCGCACTGATGTTCTTCGAGGTGCCGCCCGGCGCCGCGTTCAGCGACGACATGGTCGACCGGTTCGCGGTGCATTACGCCCGGTTCCAGAGCTATTTCATCGCCACCCGCTACAACCGGCTGGAGCTGCTGAGCCGCATCCGCAACAGCGTGATCGAACGGATGCACAGCTATCTCGACGCGCTGGTGACGCTGACTGGCGGCGTGCAGGAGACCGCCAGCTATGCCGCGCGCATCGGCGGCTCGATGTCGGCGATCGAGGCGACGCTGAACCGCCACGCCACCCTGTTCGACGGCCACGCCGACCGCAAGGAGGCGCTGGTCCGCGAATTCAACCAGCTGTCCACCGTGGTGAAGAGCATCGAGAAGGTGCTGGCGGTGATCGACGGCATCGCCAGCCAGACCAACCTGCTGGCGCTGAACGCCACCATCGAGGCCGCCCGCGCCGGCGAGGCGGGCAAGGGCTTCGCCGTGGTGGCGGCCGAAGTGCGCAAGCTGGCCAACGACACCAAGCAGACGCTGGCCGACACCCGCCGCGCCATCGACCAGGTGGTGACCTCCGTCCGCTCCGTCGGCGGCCAGCTCGACGACACCAGCGCCCGCATGGACGAAGCCGCCACCGCCTCGCAGGAGTTGCAGACCGACATCCATGCGGTGATCGACGAGGTGGAGGGCGCCCAGAAGGCCATCGAAGACCGCCTGTCCGACATGAACGACCATGCCCGGCGCATGGAGGACATCAACCGCTACATCGCCTTCCTGAAGCAGCTCGACCGGGCGGGGTGAGCGGGCGGGGTGAGCGGGCGGCGTCCCGGCGCCTCACCCCAAGAACCCGTGCAGGAACCAACGCGGGGGCTCGTCGGGCCGGTACAGGCCGGCGCGGAACAGCCAGAAGCGCCGGCCGCCGTCATCCTCGACCCGGTAGTAGTCGCGCACCGCCAGCCCCAGCGATCCTTGCCCGCGCCACCATTCGCATTCGATCCGCTCCGGCCCCTCGGCCCGGCGCACACGGTGTGGCACGCCGCGCCAGACGAACAGCAGCGGCGGGTCGTCGGGCAGCGGGGCGGTGGCCTCCACCGGCTCGGGCGGGGTCAGCAGGCGCAAGGGGCGCACCTGCCCGGCCGGCCAAGGCTTCGGCGCCGGCAGGCGCTCCATCGGCGGATGCGGCGCCACGCAGCGCTCCGGCAGCCAGCTTTCCCGCGGCACCAGCCGCAGCACCGCCCGTTCCCCCAGCCGCAGCGCCAGCCGGTCGACCAGCTCGGCCAACTTGTCGTCATTGCCTTCCTCACCGCCCTCCTCCCCGTCGATTGCGGTCTGGACGGCGGACAGCGGTCCCGTCTCCGTCGCCGACAGCACCAGGGTTTCCAGCCCCGGCCCCGGCTCGATCCGTTCCAGCAGAGGGGCGAACAGCCGGGCAAGCGCCGCCGGGTCGCGCGCCGGGCGGCTGGTGCCGAGCGTCAGGCTCTGCGGGTCGTCGTCCACCCGCTGGTCGGTGCGGTGGGCGTCCAGCCGCAGCCGGCGCGCCCCCTGCCCTGCCGCCTCCAGCCCCTTGCATAGCCTCCCCAGCAGATGGCGCAGCGCCCCGGCAATCGATTCGGGCGTGGCGATCGGCTCGGCGAAGGTCAGGCGCTCGCGATGGTCCGGCACCGGCCGGCGCGGGGAGATCGGCTCGTCCAGCCGGCCGAAGGCCTGATCGTACCGTTGCATCAACCTGGCTCCGAACCGCGCCGCCAGCCCCGCCCGCGGCATGGCATGCAGGTCGCCGATCCGGCGCAGGCCCAGCGCGTGCAGCCCCTCCACAATCTCCGCCGGCAGCCGCAGGGCGGCGAGCGGCAGACCATCCAACGCCTCGCGACGCCGCTGCTCCGGACTGCCGAACCGCACCAGCCCCCAGGCGGCGGCCGGGGTGTCGGCGATGGCGGCGCGGGCGGCGAAACCGGCGGCGCGCAGCCGGCCGGTGAGGTCGGCGGCCAGCGCCGGCTCGCCCTCAAAGAGATGGGCGCAGCCGGTGATGTCGATCACCACCCCGTCCGGCTCGTCCGCCGCGGTCCAGGGGCTGTAGCGCCGCGCCCAGTCGGCGATGCGGCCGAGCAGGGCCGCATCGGCCTCCGGCGTCGCCTCCGCCACCTCCAGCGCCGGTTCCAGCGCACGGGCATCGCTGAGGGTATGGCCGGGAGCGATGCCCAGCATCGCCGCCGCCCGGTTGACCGCGACCACCACCCGCCGCTGGCGCTCCGTCCGCAGCAGGACGAAGGGGCGTGCGCGCAACTCCGGCGGCATGAGCCGTTCCCGCGCGTCGGTCGGCAGGCGCGGCAGCCACAAAGCGAGGATGCGGCGCTTGGGTCTCTCCGCCCGGCGGAACAATCCCCTCTCCCCCGATCCTCTCCCCGGGGGGAGAGGGGGACAAGGGCGGGTGGGGAGGGGGATGCGTCATAAGAAACCCGACAATCAGGAACAAACAAAGAACATCTTAGCGCCGGCTTGGCTGCAAGGGGAGTCCCTCCTTTGGGGTCATCTTGCCGAAACGATCAGCAATGCCGACATTCCATCAATGACCCCACCTCTCCCATCGCTCGCCATTCGACTGACGCCGCTCCTTCTCCTGCTGGCGACAAGCGCCTGCGCGCCGACGGACCTGCGCGACGACAATCCCGGCCGCGCCCAGGCCTTTCCACCCGTCTACAACCAGACGGTCGTTCCCGGCGGGGGCGAGCGAAGAACCTGGAGCCAGATCCAGGCGGAGCAGTCGCGGACCGGCTCCAGGTCCGCCGCCACGGCACAGTCCCGCAAAACCAGCGACAGCCAGAGCGACGACCGGCAGATGCGCCGCGACCCGGACGGCACCGACCAGCCGCCGCCGAAACGCCGCCGCGGCAGTTCGTCGCCGCCGCCCGACCCGGCCGCCCTGCCCCAGCCGCCGCGCCCGATCCCGGTGCCGCCCCCGCCCTCGTCCCAGAGCGCCACCGACGCCTTCAAGCGCGACCTGATCAGGCCGGAGGTCGACCGCATGCGGACCGACGACGCCATGGGCCGGCTCGACCCGCTGGGCCAGCGCGACCTGATGCGGCGCGAGAACGACCTGCGCCAGTTCGGCGACCCGCTGGCACGGTAGCGGCCACCCTGCGCGCCCCGGCAGCGCCGGTCCTGACGGCTTGACCCCGCCCCCGCTCAGCCGCCATACCGGCAGCTGGAGCTGGACAGACAGCTGAACGGACGGGGGGATGCGGGCGCATGACGACGGTGACGGGGGCCTTCGGCAACGGGCTGACCACGCCGGTGTGGGTGCTGCAGCATCTGCTGGGCATCCTCGGCATCGGCCTGTGGGCCGGACAAGCCGGCGGCACCGCGGTGTGGCAGGTGCCGGCCGCCGCGGTGACCGCCGCGCTGGCGGCGGGCTTCGCCGCCCAGATGGGCGTGCGGCTGCCCTATGCCGCGCCGGGACTGGCCGCCTCGCTGGTGGTGGTCGGGTCGCTGGTGGCGCTGGGGGTGCGCGCGCCGGCGGTGGTGGCGGTGCTGATCGCCGCGGTCGCCGCGGTGTTCCACGGCCATGCACATCAGGGACCGCCGCTCTACTGGGCCGGTTTCGCGTCAGGGTTGATGCTGGTCGCCTGCGGCGGGCTGGGTCTGTCGATTGCGGTGACGCAGGCCGAGTCGGACCGGGCCGTGCGTTTGTGTGGCGGTGCGGTAGCAGTCGCCGGCGTTCTCGACCTCGTCGGCGTGATTTGACCGGATGCGCCTTGAAATGACAGGGGTGCGCGGAAATCTTTGAAGGCACGACCTCCCCTCCCCGCCCGTCCCGCTTGGGAGGCACGGGCCAGACGAACGGAACGATCCGGTGTCCCGCGCAGCCGCCAAAGCCTGCCCACCCTCACCGGGGCTCCGCTCTCCGGGAGCCGGGCCGCATCCCGATGCGGCTCCCCTGCCTCACCTCGGCCTGACTCACCTCGGCCTGACCCGCCGCCATCTGCTGGGCGGGCTGATGGGAGGCGTGGCCCTGGCCCCGTTGCCGGGCGGCGGATTGCTTGGAAATCCGGCCACCGCCCAGGATCTGCGCTATTTCCGCATCGGCACCGGCACCACCTCCGGCACCTATTTTCCGATCGGCGGGCTGATCGCCAACGCCATCTCCAACCCGCCGGGCTCGCGCCCCTGCGACAAGGGCGGAAGCTGCGGCATCCCCGGCCTGATCGTGGTGGCGCAGGCCAGCAACGGCTCGGTCGACAATGTCGAGATGCTGCGGGCGGGCACGGTGGAGGCCGGGTTCGCCCAGGCCGACGTCGCCTATTGGGCCTACAGCGGCACCGGCAGCTTCACCGGCAAGCGCCCCTTCACCGAGCTGCGCTCGCTCGGCATGCTCTATGCGGAGGCGATCCAGATCGTCGTCCGCTCCGACGGCTTCATCGACCGCATGGCCGACCTGAAGGGCCGCAGCATCTCTGTCGGCGAGGAAGGCTCCGGCACTCTGGTCGAGGCGCGGCTGATCCTGGACGCCTACGGACTGTCGGAAAGCACGATCACGCCGCTCTACCTGAAGCCCGGCACCGCGGCCGACCGGCTGGCGAAGGGCGAACTGGACGGCTTCTTCATGGTCGGCGGCTATCCGGTGGCGGCGGTCAGCGACGTGGCGGCGCGGGTGCCGATCCGTCTGGTGCCGCTGGACGGCGAGCCGGCCGACCGGCTGCTGCGCGGCCAGCGCTTCTACATCGAGCAGGAAATCCCGGCCAACGCCTATCCCGGCAGCGCCCCCACCCCGACGCTGAGCCTGGGGGCGGAGCTGCTGACCCGCGCCGACCGCGACCCCGACCTGATCTATGGCGTCGTCCGCGCGCTGTGGCACGAGAACACCCGCCGCGTCCTGGCCGACGGGCATCCGCAGGGCCGCAATTTCGATCCCGCCCGCGCGGTCGCCAACGTCTCGGTTCCCCTGCATCCGGGGGCGGAGCGCTTCTACCGCGAGGCCGGCCTGCTCGGCAGCGCCGCCAACGAGCCTGCCCGTCCGCCGGCCGGCGCGGCCGACACGCCCCCCGCCGCCGGGGACAAGGCAGGGAACGGGACTCCTCCTGCCGAGAAGAGCGCCACCGGGAAAAGCAGCGAAGACAAGCCCCAGCGCTGACCGCCGGCTGATCGCCAACCGATCGCCCGTTGGTCGCCAACTGGCCGGACAGGACGAAAGGACCGTTTCCGCACGCCCTTCCTGTGGAATAATCTGACCGGTATCCGGTTGATCCGCGCGATCGGGCGCAACGGACGGAAGGAGACAGGCATGACGGCCGGCGAAGGGGTGCGCATCGCGATCCGTTCCGCCCGCGACGCCGACTCCGCCCGCTGTGCCGAGATTTTCCTGCACGGCCGCCGCCAGGCCTTCTCCTGGCAGCCCGCCGACCGGTTCGGGCTGGACGATTATTACGACTGCGTCCGCGAGGATTCGGTGCTGGTGGCCGAGACGGACGGGACGGTGGTCGGCTTCGTCTCGCTCGATCCAAAGGCCGGCATCATCCACAACCTGTTCATCGACCCCGGCTGGCGCAAGCGCGGCATCGGATCGGCCCTGCTGCGCGAGGCGCTGGGACTGCTGCAGGGCGCCGCCGGCCCGGCCGAGCTGGCCTGCGCCGCCCGCAACGCCGACGCCCGCGCCTTCTACGAGCGCAACGGCTGGATGCCGGTCGGCGAAGCGTCGAACCAGCCCGACGCGCTGGTGCTCTACCGCCTGTCGCGGGCGGGGTAGATGGCCGCTCCCCTCGCCTTCCCGCTTGCCCCGCGGAACTTCCTCCAACGAGACGATTTGGCTCGGATGCGCGGGCTGTTTTCGCTTGCCGCGTTGCGGTAAAGTCCCGCCGCCATGCGAACCCTGTACCACCACCCGATCCACGCCCTGTCGCGCACAGCGCGCGTGATGCTCGCCGAGAAGGGCCTGCCCTTTGAACCCGTGGTCGAAAGGCCGTGGGAACGGCGGACCGACTTCCTGAAGCTGAACCCGGCCGCCGAGGTTCCGGTGCTGGTGGAGGAGGACGGGACGGTCGTCGCCGGCGGCCTCGCCGTCATCGAATATCTGGAGGAGGCCTATCCCGACACCCCCCTGCTGCCGCGCGAGATCGCGGCGCGGGCCGAGGTGCGGCGGGTCGCCGACTGGTTCCTCCACAAGTTCGAGCGCGAGGTGGCGGAAAACCTCGTCGGCGAAAAGCTGATCAAGCGGCTGTCCGGCCAGGGCCACCCCTTCGCGCCGGCGATTCGCGCCGGGCTGGCCAACGTCACCTACCATCTCGACTACATCGCCTTCCTGTCGGAGCGCCGGCCCTGGCTGGCCGGGTCGTCCTTCACCCTGGCGGACATCGCCGCCGCGGTGCAGCTGTCCTGCCTCGACTATATCGACAACGTGCCGTGGGACCGCAGCCCGGAGGCCAAGGACTGGTACGCCCGGATCAAGTCGCGCCCCAGCTTCCGCGCGCTGCTGGCCGACAACATCACCGGCTGCCCACCGCCCAAGCACTATGCCGACCTGGATTTTTAATATCCTGTTTGGATTTCGCCCAAGAGGGGCATGGACCGGCCGAGCGTATCAAGATTAACGTGCTCCCTAAATCGTAGTTGGGAGTAGTTGCTCGATGCGTCTCCGCCTTTCTTCGCCCGCTCCGGCCCTGCCGGTCCGTTCCCTCAGGCCCGCCCTGATCGCCGGCGGCATGCTGGCTCTGGTGGCCGGCTGGTCGCCTGCCCAGGCGGCACCGGCCGTCGACGATGCCGGCGCCAAGGCGCTCGCCGCGTCGCTGAAGAAGGATCTGCCCCGCTGGTTCCCGCCGCCCGCCGAGGATGGCGAGGGCATCGGCTTCGAATGGGAGGGCGAACCGACGGTCAAGCCGGCCGGCGACCATTACGACGTCGCCCTGCCGCGCCTGTCGGCCGAGGATGCGGAAGGCACCCTGTTCGACATCGGCACCATCCTGCTGGCGGTGACGCCGAAGGACGACAGCCAGTACGGCGTGTCGATCACGCTGCCCAGCGCCATGAAGGTGCAGAACCTCGACGACAACGACGACTATGTCGATGCCGCCACCATCACCATCGGCAAGCAGTCCTTCACCAGCACCTGGTCGGGTGCGCTGGAGACGCTGCTGACGGTCGACGGCGCCTTCAACGACCTGGCGGTCACCGCCGCCAACGGCAAGGGCAAGGTCTCCATCGCCACCATGACCATGGTGCAGGATCTGAAGCCGGAGACCGGGACCAACGGCGCCACCCTGTGGAGCGGCCCGGCCGCCTTCGCCTTCGGCGGCCTCTCGGTGCAGGACGACAAGAACAAGGAGCTGTTCAAGATCGGCGGCGTCACCAGCGAGGCGACCTACACCCGCGTCGACCTGACCAAGGTCAGCGCGCTGCAGAAGCTGTCCGAACAGACCGCCGCCAAGGGTGTGGCACCGACCAGCTCCGAACTGCTGCCGAAGCTGCAGGGCATGTTCGGCGGCATCAGCGGCGCGATGCGCCTGTCCAACCTGTCCTTCGTCAATCCGGAGGACGGCACCGCGGTGGCTCTCGGCCATCTCGCCTTCCGCAGCGGCCTGACCGATCTCGACCAGGCGATGTCCGCCGTCAGCATGGGCATCGAGGCGCGCGACTTCACCATGACGCCGTCGCCGGCCCCGGTCGCCTTCACCCCGCGCGCCTTCGAGATGAAGCTGTCGGTCGCCAAGCTGCCGAACAGCGCCCTGTGGAAGGCCTTCACCGAGCTGGCCAAGTCCGCCGAGGCTGAAGAGGCCCCGCCGGCGAAGAAGGGCGCCAAGCCCAAGGCGGCAGCACCCGCGTCGCCCTCGGCGGACGTGGTCATGCAGCAGGCGATGGCCGCGATGGGCGAAGCCGGGACCGAGCTGCGCATCGACGCGCTGAACCTCGACACCCCGGCGACGGCCGGCACCGCCACCGGCGCGGTCAAGGTCGCGACCCAGGCCGCCTTCGGCGTCACCGGCGGCGCCACCGTCCTGCTGCGCGGCATCGACGCCGCGGTGAAGGCGATGCAGCCGGCCCCCGGCGCCAAGCCCGACAAGGAGACCCAGGATCTGCTCGCCGGTCTGGCGATGGTGCAGGCCCTGGGCCAGGCCGGCAAGGACGACACCGGGGCCGACACCCGCACCTACAAGATCGACATCACGGAGGCCGGACAGCTCCTGCTGAACGGCGCCGACATGACCGCCCTGCTGGCCGGCGGCAGCGAACCCGCCCCGGCTCCGGCCCCGGCGGAGAAGCCGAAGAAGAAGTAAGCCCGGCAGACGGCACGCCGAGCTTCAGCCCGGCGAAGCCCCCGATTCCGGCAACCCCGGATCGGGGGCTTTCTTTTGGGGATTGGAGCCGGGAACAGGAACGGCAGCCCTCAACCCGTCGATCAGGCGGTCCAGACCGAACCGGAAGCGGGCGTCGTCGTCATTGTCCGCGATGAGCAGCCTCACCGTGGCGGCGGCGTGGGGATAGCGTGCCTCCTGCTCCGCCGTCAGCTGCTGCGCCACCCGTTTCAGGTCGATCCCCTCGCCCTTTCCGCCCGGGGGCGGCAGCGTCGCCTGTTCCTCGATGGTGAAGCCGATCACGAAATACAGCATCGTGAACAGCATGTGCGCCGCCGTTCGCTCGTCGGCGCCGGCCGCGCGCAGGGTCGCGATGGTGCGGTCGCTGATGCGCAGAACATTGTCCATGACCGGGAAGGTTCCGGCATAGACCCGCGCCCCGTCGCGCCTGGACTTCAAGGCACGGCGGAACTCCGTCGCCATCTCCCGCAACCACGCGTCCCAGGGCAGGCCGGCATCGGCGGGAAGCCTCATCTCCGCCAGCAGGGCGTCGGCCATCGCGTCGAGGAGCGCCTGCTTGCCGGCGAAATGCCAATAGAGCGACGGCGCCTGGATCCGCAGAGCCCCGGCGAGACGCCGCATCGTCAGCCCCTCGATCCCGACCTCGTCGAGCAGAATCATCGCAGCATCAATGATGTCCTGTCGCTGCACACGCATGGCCCTTGAGTCCGCCTCTTCCTGCCGGGATTGACAAACTAACGCCGTTAGGTGAAATCTAACAACGTTAGTTTACCCGTCGCCGCGCTCCGCGGCCCAGCAGAGGAACGCCCATGGACCCCCACCGCATCCACACGGTCGAGGCGCTAAGGCAGCTCTACGACATGCCGTCCGAGCGCATCGTGAAGATGAGCTTTCCCTTTCTGGACGATCACTGCCTGCGCTTCGTCGCCGAATCCCCGCTGGTCTTCGTCGCCACCATGGCGGAAAGCGGGATGGACTGTTCGCCGCGCGGCGGGCGTCCGGGCTTCGTCCATGCCGAAGACCGCCAGACGCTGGCTCTGCCCGACTGGCCCGGCAACAACAAGCTCTCGTCGATCACCAACATCCTCACCTCCGACGGCGGCTGCGGACTGGTGTTCCTGGTGCCGGGGGTGGACATCTTCCTGCGGGTCAACGGCATCGCCACCGTCACCACGGCCCCGTCCCTGCTCGACCGGCTGAGGGAGGAGGGACGCACCCCCAAGGCCGCCATCCGCCTGTCCGTGCGGGAAGCCTTCTTCCATTGCGGCAAGGCGCTGCGCCGCTCGCATCTGTGGCAGCCGGACGATTGGTCGGTGCCGCGCGACATGCCGTCTCCCGGCCAGGTGGTGAAGGACCAGGCGGGATTGGCGGACCTGTCGGTCGAGCAGATCGACGCGATGTACCGGAAGGGACTGGCGGAACAGCTCTACAGCGAATCGCCGCATATGGAATGAAGGCCGGAGGACGGAGACGGGACCGCCGGTTTGGGCCCCTTCACCGCGACACCCCGCCGCACACCTCCCGCGGTTGCATGGCACAAGCCTCTTGAACGGCGGGGACGCTTTCACATATCTCCGCCGTCTTGACGCCCACCCGTGCAAAACCAACGAAGGTGCCCCCATGACCGAGGAACGGCTCAGTTTTCAAGCCGAGGTCAGCCGTCTGCTCGACATCGTCGCCCACTCGCTCTACAGCGAGAAGGAAGTGTTCCTGCGCGAACTGGTCTCCAACGCGTCGGATGCCTGCGACCGCCTGCGCTATGCGGCGCTGACCCAGCCGGAACTCTCGGCCGACGATCCGAACCTCAAGGTCCGCCTGCTGGTCGACAAGGACGCGCGGACCCTGACCGTCGCCGACAACGGCATCGGCATGAACCGCGACGATCTGGTCGAGAATCTCGGCACCATCGCCCGTTCCGGCACCGCCGCCTTCATGAAGTCGCTGGAAGGGGCCGAGAAGGGCGACGGCAAGAAGGACGTCAACCTGATCGGCCAGTTCGGCGTCGGCTTCTATTCCGCCTTCATGGCCGCCGACAAGGTCACCGTGCTGACCCGCAAGGCCGGCGAGGCCACCGGCTGGCGCTGGGAGTCCGACGGCAAGGGTGAATTCACCATCGCCGAGGCCGACGGCCTGCCGCGCGGCACGCAGATCGTCCTGCACCTGCGTGCGGGCGACGACGAATATCTCGACGAGGCCCGTCTCGGCGGCATCGTCCGCAAATACTCCGACCACATCGCCATTCCGATCCTGTTCGGCGAGGGCGAGGAGGCCAAGGCGCTGAACAGCGCGTCGGCACTGTGGACCCGGTCGAAGTCGGAGATCACCGCCGACCAGTACAAGGAATTCTACCACCATGTCGGCCACGCCTTCGACGATCCGTGGCTGACCCTGCACTGGCGGGCGGAAGGGGCGCTGGAATACACCAACCTGCTCTATGTGCCCTCGACCAAGCCCTTCGACCTGTTCGACCCCAAGCGCGCCCACCGGGTGAAGCTGTACGTCAAGCGCGTCTTCATCACCGACGCGGCGGAAGGGCTGATCCCGCCCTACCTGCGCTTCCTGCGCGGCGTGGTCGACAGCGAGGATCTGCCGCTGAACATCAGCCGCGAGATGCTGCAGCACAACCCGATGCTGGCCAAGATCAAGGCCGGCATCACGCGGCGCGTCCTGTCGGAGCTGTCGAAGAAGGCCAAGGACAGCGAGAACGCCGCCGAGTACGACAGCTTCTGGGAAAACTTCGGCGCGGTGCTGAAGGAAGGCCTCTATGAGGACTACGAGCACCGGGACGAGCTGCTGAAGCTGCTGCGCTTCCGCACCACCGCCGGCGAGGATCTCGTCTCGCTGGAGCAGTATGTCGCCCGCATGAAGGAGGGCCAGGACGCCATCTTCACCATCAGCGGCGACGACATCGACACCCTGCTGCGCAGCCCGCAGCTGGAAGGCTTCAGGGCCAAGGGCGTCGAGGTCCTGCTGCTGACCGATCCGGTCGACGAGTTCTGGATGCCGTCGGTCGGCGTCTATGAGGGCAAGCCGTTCAAGTCGGTGACCCGCGGCGGCGCCGATCTCGGCAAGATCAAGGGCGAGGAGACCGAGAAGCCGGAGGAGAAGACCCCGGAAGGCGAGCTGACCGACCTGCTGGCCCTGCTGAAGCTGACCCTGTCCGACGCGGTGAAGGATGTCCGCAAGTCCGAACGCCTGACCGACAGCGCCGTCTGTCTGGTGGCCGACGACAACGACATGGACATGCACTTGGAGCGCCTGCTGAAGCAGCACAAGCAGCTGAACGGCGAGGTCGGCAAGCGCATCCTGGAGATCAACCCGTCGCACGCCCTGATCAAGCGGCTGGCCGACCGGGCCAAGGGCAGCGGCGCCACCGACGCGCTGGAGGATGCGGCCTGGCTGCTGCTCGACCAGGCCCGCATCGTCGAGGGCGAGCCCCTGCCCGACCCCGCCGCCTTCGCCCGCCGTCTGGCGAGCGCGATGGAGAAGGGGCTGGCGTAAGGGTCGCCTGCACCGGGAAAGTCTGAAGGAAAGCCCCCCTCTCTCCGGAGACGGGGGGCTTTTCCGTTCTACCTTCCGCTTCCCCCCGCCCCACCCGCCGGGGCGGGAAGACCAGCGAGATGGTGGTGCCCTCGTCGCGGCGGCTGACCACGTCCAGCCGGCCGCCATGCAGCTCGATCAGCCGCTTGGTCAGGGGCAGTCCGAGACCGGTGCCGACCTGGCTGCGGGCCAGCGCACTGTCCACCTGCCCCCAGGGCTCCAGCGCCTTGGCCAGCTCCTCCCCGGTCATGCCGATGCCGGTGTCGTGCACCGACAGCCAGAGCGTACCGTCCGCCGCCACGCGGCCGCGCAGCGTCACGATCCCGTCGGCCGGCGTGAACTTCACCGCGTTGGACAGCAGGTTCAACAGCATCTGGCGCAGCTTGCGCTCATCCGCCCGCAGCGGCGGCAGGTCCAGCGGGACCGCGGTGGCGATGCTGACGCCATGGCGCGCGGCCCGTTCGGCCAGCAGCCGCGCCGTGCCGATCGCCACCCGCACCACATCCACCGTCCCGTCCACCAGCTCCAGCCGGTCGGCATCGGCCTTCGACAGGTCGAGCAGGTCGTTGATCAGCTCCATCAGGTGCCGGCCGCTTTCGGCGATGTCGCGGGCATATTCGCGATAGAGCGGAATGGCGTGCGGTCCCAGCACCTCCTGCTCCAGCAGTTCGGCGAAACCCATCATCGCCGTCAGCGGCGTGCGGATCTCGTGGCTCATGTTGGCGAGGAAGGCGGTCTTGGCGCGGATCGCCTGCTCGGCCTGCCGGCGCGCCTCGTCCAGCTGGCGGGCGCGCAGTTCCGTCTGTTCGGCGGAGCGCGCCATCAGCCCGGTGACCGTGCCGACGCCCAGATAGCGGTCCTGCTCCACCACCAGGAAGCCGGTCACCAGCGCCGCCGGCTTCAGCCGCGCCAGCCGCCGCCCGATCTCCGCCAGCGGAGTAGCGCCGTCGATCAGCAGCGGATGCGGGTCCATCAGCTCGGTGACCGATTGCATGCCGCCCCCCTCTCCGCTGCCGTCCGGCAGCAGCCGGCCGCGCTCCAGCAGTCCGGCGACACGGCCGTCGCCGTCGACCACCGGCAGGGCGGCAAGCTCCGGCTGGCGCTGGAACCGGGCAAGGGCGGTGGCGCAATCCTGCGAGGAGGAGAGCGGAGCGACCGGAACGGCCAAACCGGCCGCTGTGAAGGCGGGTTCGTCCATATGCGGCTCCGCCGTGAACGAAGAGGTGGAAGGCGGGAAATCGAACGGCGTCACTGCGGCTTCCCTCCCTCCTGTCGGGCATTGTCGGGCCCGGTGGATGTCCGGCAGGCGCGCCGCCCCGGATCGGACGGCGCTGCCTTGGGGGAAAACCTAGCAGCGGATTATGAGCAATTGGTTTCCGACCCGCTCCATGGCGGCATCGCCCAATAGCCTGAAAGTATTATGCCCTTGGCCAAAAAAGCCTCCTCCGCTCGGCCGTCCGGCGGGAACGTGGGTGTTTGAGAATGTCTGCGAAACACAGTATGATGGTCGGGTATTCGGGGTGCCGCGAACGGCTGGCCGGGGCGAACTGAACGATCGCCTCCGTTGCCGGCTCTTTCCGCTGGCGTTCCGGGCATCAGGGAGACCGGAGGGGCGAACCGCCGCCCGTCGAACGAAGACAGGATTACAGGGGATGTCCATGCCCTCGCGCCTCGAAGAACTGTGCGTGAAGAAGGGATTGAAGATGACCGACCAGCGCCGCGTGATCTCGCGCGTGCTGTCGGAGGCGACGGACCATCCCGATGTGGAGGAGGTGCATCGCCGTGCATCCGCCATCGACCCGCGCATCTCCATCGCCACCGTCTACCGGACGATGCGGCTGTTCGAGGAGGCGCATGTCATCGACCGGCTCGATTTCGGCGACGGCCGCGCCCGTTACGAAGAAACCAGAACCGATCATCACCATCATCTGATCGACGTCGACTCAGGTGAAGTCATCGAGTTCACCAACGATGAAATGGAACGGCTGAAGGAAAGCATAGCCCGCGAGTTGGGCTATGACCTGATCGGCCATCGGTTGGAACTGTACGGCGTCCCGCGCAAACGCCGTGCCGACAAATCTGAGTCTTAACTATATACGGAACTCATTTCCGATACGCACAAGGGGTGGCGGCTGACGTCGCCACCATCCGGAATCGCCACCCGCATGACGGGTGGGTCAGGCGATCATCGCTTGCGGGGTGCATCGGGTGCCGGTCTGGACCTTGCGGGGCGCTGGCCCAAGGTTAGGCGAGGAGCAAACCTCAAAACAGACCGGAACCGGCCTCACCATGGATGACCGTCCCAACAACCGCCAGGGGCAGCCCCCCCACACCCGGCCCGAGAGCCCGCCGAGCACCGCCGGGCCCGCCTCCCCGACCCCCGACCCCGTCCTGGAACGGCTCGACCGCCTGTCGGATCTGCTGATGCGCCGCATCGACCGGCTGGAGGAACGGGTCCGCAGCCTGGAGCAGGACAATGGTGAGATCATCAACCTGCTGATCGCCGTCAAGGCCGGGCTGGAGGAAGCGTCAGGCGACCTGATCGCCCAGCTGGAGGAAGCCGACGACGGCACCGGGCAGGACGACGGCTCCGAGGACGGCTCCGAGGACGGACCGCTGTTCGAGGTGCCCTGCGGGCCGACCATGCTGCATTGACCCGGACGCGCCATCCGCCTCCGCATCGGGTCAGGTCTTCCTCGATGTCGACCTGAAACTCCTTGCCCGCCGCCCTGTGGCGGCCGGATAACTGCGGTCATGCAAACGACGTCATCCCCGCCGCCCGGCCTGGAGCCTCAAGCCGGCATCGCACTGCCCCTGCCTCTGCCGACGGCAACGCCGGAGTCGATCCTGGCGGCGATGCCGGACTCGCAGGTCTCCGGGCCGGCCGGCGTCGCCTTCTTCGACTTCGACGGGACGCTGATCCATGGCGACAGCCTGCCGATGTTCGTCGGCGAGGTGATCGGCCGGCGCCGTGCTGCCCTGGCGCTGGCCGATGCCATCCGCTCTGCCCTGCACCGCCATGTCCGCGGCCGCGGGCCGGGCTGCGACTTTCCGGGCTCGGTCAAGGCGATCTACCTGAAGCGCACGCTGCACGGGCTGCCGGTGGCCGACGCGCTGGCCGCGGCCGAACGCATGGTGCCGCGCGTGCGCTGGCACCAGCCGATGCTGGACGTGCTGACCGAGCATCGCCGCCAGGGCCGCCGCGTGGTGGTCGCCACCGGCGCGCTCGACCTCTACATGCCGGCGCTGCTGCGCGGGCTGGAGGTGGACGATCTGCTGGCGACCGGCATGGAGGTGGTGGACGGCAGGCTGACCGGACGGCTCAGCACCGCCAACTGCGTGCGGCTGGACAAGGCGGAGCGGGTGACCGGCTGGATCGCCGGCCATGGCCCGGTCGCCGCCACCTGGGGCTATGGCAACCATCCCAGCGACCTGCCGATGCTGGCGCTGATGCACAAGGGCGAAGTGGTCCGCATTCGACGAAGGTCGAACCGCAGGTAGCAGGCGTTTACAACCCCGGCGCCCGCCCGCATACTCCGTCCGTCCATAACAAAAACATGATGGACGGAGGAGAACCGTGGCTTTCAGCATCGAAGCCGACATCCGGATGCCGGGTTACGGCGGACGCCGTGCGGTGATTGCCGATGCCGACCGCGTCCAGCGCGAGGCGCTGGCCGGCCATCTGTCCGGCCGCGGCTTTCAGGTCTCGCAGACCGACGACGCGCTGGAGGCGCTGACCATCATCGGTGCGGAGGCGCCGGCCGTGGCGCTGCTTCCGCTCGACCATGAGGGCGACGACGGCGACCGCGCCGCGGCGCTGGCGGCGATGCTTTATCCGCAGACCCGCATCCTGATGACCGGCCCGCGCATGCCGAACCTGCCCTTCCCCATCCTGCCCCGTCCGGTCGATCTGACCGCGCTTGACCGCTGGCTGGACGAGGCGACGGTTTAGATCGGATCGCGTAAAATCGGGATCGATTTGAAGCGTGAATCCGATCGTTAAATATAAAGCTATAGCTCGGTGCGTTTCATATTAAACGCACCGAGCTATAAAAGCCGGCAACGCGCTCCAGCTTTTCCGGGTTGGCGATCTGATAGACCCGCAGGATCCTGTTGCCGGTGCCGCCGCAGGGGGCGATGTCGAAGGCCAGGACGCTGCGGAACGCCCCGCCCAGCTCGGCCAGCAGCCCCGGCCCGCCATTCACCCGCACCGGGACGAAGCCGAAGCTGATGCCGCGCTTGCGCTGGACGCCGATCAGGAAGCGGGCGATGCGGTCGGCGCCGAACAGCGGGTTGACCGCCGTCCGCACCATCCCGCCGCCGTCGCTCAGCCATTGGGCGTCGTCGGACAGCAGGGCGACGATGGCGGCATAGTCGCGCCGGACGCTGGCCTCGGCGAAGGCATCGGCCAGGCGCCGCCCGGCATCCGCGGCGGCCGGCTGGCCCCAGGCGGCGGGCTCGGCCAGTCTGGCGCGGGCGCGCCGCATGATCTGGCGGCAGGCCTCCACCGACTTGCCGAGCATCGCCGCGATCTCCGCGTAATCGAGGTCCATCGCCTCGCGCAGGACGAAGACCGCCCGCTGGTCCGGCGCCAGCCGTTCCAGCAGCAGCAGCATCGCCAGCGGCACCGACTCGGGCTCCATGCCGTCCTCCGGCTCCGAATCCCAGCCGGCGACCTCCGGTTCGGGCAGCCACAGCCCGTAATAGCGCTCCCGCGCCACCCGGGCGGACCGCAGCCGGTCGAGCGCCAGCCGCGTCACCAGGGTGGTGAGATAGGCGGGGGCCGACCCGACGCTGCCGGGCGCCACGGCCGACCAGCGCAGCCAGGCGTCCTGCACCGTGTCTTCCGCCTCGGCCACCGAGCCGAGCAGCCGGTAGGCCAGGGCGCGCAGCCGCGCCCGCTCGCCCGCGAAGGCGGCGAGCGCGGTGTCCGGGTCGGCCAGCGCCGTCACGCCGCCATCCCGATGGCGGTGCCCTCGATATGCTGGGCGATGCCGATGCGGTTCCAGGCATTGATCTGCGCCGCCGTTACCGTCAACTGGGCGATCTGCTCGGCGTTGAAATGGCGTTGCAGTTCCCGGTACGCCTCATCGATGCGGTCATGCTCGGTGCGGGTCAGCACCTCCGCCCAGGCGAAGGCGGCGCGCTCGTCCGGCAGGAAAAGGTCCGACCGCTCCCACCCGGCAAGGGCGGCGATGCGCTCTTCGGACTGGCCGTCGTGACGGGCTTCCTTGCTGTGCATGTCGATGCAATAGGCGCAGCCGTTGATCTGCGACACGCGCAGGTCGATCAGGTGGACCAGCCCGGTCGGCAGGCCGCTGCTGCGGATGGCCTTGGAGGCGGCATACAGCGTGGCGAACAGGGACGGAGTGTCGGCAGCGACGGTGAAACGGAAAGCCATGGTGTTCATCCTCGTCTGGAGTGTCATCGCCCCCATGACGGGCCGCGTGTCTCCGGCGTGACGCATGCCTGCCCTGCGCTCCACTCAAGCCCTGGCTTTCAGGCGTCGCTCAGCATTCCCACCGCCTCGCGCAGGATGGCGACCTTGGCGGCGAACCGCCCCTCCGGGTCGCTCTCGTCGATCAGCTGGATCATGATGCCAAGGGCATGCGCGACCCGCGGGGCCATCCCCGGCCGCTCCCGCAAGCCGGTGGCAAGTGCGGCCAGTGCCGGCCGGTAGGGTCGCCCCTCGAACCCGTCGGTGGCGATCGACTCGAACCGGTTGGCGAGGTCGAGGATCTCGCGGTTGTCGCTCATGACCGTTCCAGCATCGTCAGACGAACAGCATGGCGCCGCCGCCGGGCGCCTCGTTGAGGAAGGTGACGACGCCGCCGCTGGCGACCGGCACATCCGCCCGCAGGGAGACGCCGGGCGGCAGCCCCAGCGCCCGCAGCCCCATCTCGCAGGCCATCACCGTGACGCCCATGGCGACGCAGGCCTCCAGCAGTTCCTCGAAGGTGGCGAGGCCGTGGGTGGCGAAATAGCGGTCGCGCGCCACCGGCGTGCTGCCGTCGTCGGCCGGGTCCAGGTCGTGCCAGCCCAGCACGCCCGGCTCCGTCTCATGGACCAGGGCGCGCAGCGCGCGGCCGGTGAAGAACAGCGTGACCTTGCGGTTGGTGGCCGCCGCGGCGCTGGCCATCACCAGGGCGTAATGCACCCGGTCGAAGCCGCCGGCGAACAGCACGATGGACAGGGCCGGCGTCCCGCCGGCTCCGGCCGCAGGGATAGTCTCCGGCATGGTCTCAGGCAGGGCAGTGGACATGATGGCCGCCTCCCATGTTTGCCACGGCGCCCGTCAGTGGGCGGAGAGGTCGTGGATCGTCCGATGATCGCCGCAAAGCGCGCAGTCGGGATCCCGCCTGATGGTTATGCGCTGATAGGACGCATAGAGCGTGTCCATCATCAGCAGGCTGCCCGACAGGCTCTCACCCAGCCCCAGCAGTTCCTTCAGCACCTCCGTCGCCTGCAGCGAGCCGACGGAACCGGCCAGCGCCCCCAGGACGCCGCCTTCCGAACAGGACGGCACGGTGCCGCGCGGCGGCGGTTCGGGGAACAGGCAGCGATAGCAGGGGTGCGGCGCCCCCAGATGCGCCTTGAAAGTGCTCAGCTGCCCGTCGAAACGCAGGATCGCCGCCGACACCAGCGTCCTGCCGGCCAGGAAGCAGGCATCGTTCAGCAGGAAGCGCGTGGCGAAATTGTCCGACCCGTCGGCGACGAGGTCGTAGCCGGCGATCAGATCCATCGCGTTGTCGCGGTTGATCCGCGTCCGGTGCGCCTCGACCCGGACATCGGGGTTCAACGCCCGGATGCGGGCGGCGGCGCTCTCCACCTTCAAGTGGCCGAGCGTCGATTCGTCGTGGATCACCTGCCGTTGCAGGTTCGACAGATCGACCGTGTCGTCGTCGACGATGCCAATGGTGCCGACGCCGGCCGCCGCCAGATAGAGCAGCAGAGGCGCGCCCAGGCCGCCGGCACCGACGACCAGCACCTTGGATCGCAACAGCTTTTCCTGGCCGATGCCGCCGACTTCCGGCAGGACGATGTGGCGGGAATAGCGGTGAAGCTGGGTGTCCGTGAAGTCCATGGCCCGCAGCATAGCGCAAGGACGGGCCGTTGCAGCAACATTCGATGCCGCGATTTCCGAGAAGCCGGCAGCGCGCAATCGCCGCGATGGGAAAACCGTCAGGCCTTGGTCGAGGTCGTCGACCCTTGGGACGCCCACTGCTGCAGGCGGGCCTGCCGCTCGCGCAGCGTCTTCTGGATGGCGCTTTCCTGGCCGCTGCCGAATTCCGTCAGGTCCGGATTGCGCGGCACCAGTCCGAGCCGGAAATCGGTCGGCGACTTCAGGTCGGACGGCGGCACCACCACCATCGAGTATTGGCCGGGTTGCAGCTTGTAGGTCGGCTTTTGCAGGAAGTTCTGCTGGGAGTCGGGCTTGCCCGAGTCGCTGGCGGCGACCACCTTGCCGTCCTTGTCCATCATCGCCCAGCGCGTGTTGGGCAGCGAGATGTCGGCGGTGAAGGTGCCGCCCTGCACGACGTTGAAGGTGTGCTTCTGGACGCCGGTGTCGCCGTTCCCCGGCGGCTGGGCGGTGCCCTTCAAGGTCGCGCCGCCTGCCGTCACCAGGACGTTCTGCCGCTCGGTGACGTCCATCGAATAGTCGCGCACGCCTGCCGCGCGGTTGGCCTGCGAAAAGGTCGCCGTGTAGGTGCCGGGACCGAGCCGCGCGCTGGCGTCCGCCGTCGATTCGTTCGACCGCAGGGTGGTCACCACCTCGTTGCGTTCGTTGCGGATTTCGACGTTGGTGAAGCTGTTGTTGATCTTGAAGTTGTATTCGCCGGCCTTGCTGACCGTGAAGCTCTGGCTGTCGGCGTTCGCGCCGTCGGCGCCGACCCCGGTCGTCTTCCCCTTGAACTGGGAGAAGGAGCTGCTCGACAGGTTCGGGACGTAGGTGGACGTGGAAATATCCGACATGGCGGTCACTCCCCTGCGTCGGCACGGACGGAAACGACGTTGCTGATGCCGGGGAGTTTAGCCGAATTCGCAAAATCCGTCAAATTTCGGACGGGAATTTCGCCTTCAGGCTGCGGAGCGGGGACGGAGCACGTCCCCACCCTGCTAACCCTTCTTATTCCAGCCCTTCGAACAGGGCGGTCGACAGGTAGCGCTCGGCGAAGGACGGCAGGATCACGACGATCTGCTTGCCCTCATTCTCCGGACGGGCACCGATCTCCAGCGCGGCGGCCAGCGCCGCACCCGACGAGATGCCGACCGGCACGCCCTCCAGACGGGCAACGGCACGAGCGGTCTCGAAGGCGCGCTGGTTGGAGATGCGCACCACCTCGTCGATCAGCTCCTTCTTCAGGATGTCGGGCACGAATCCGGCGCCGATGCCCTGGATCTTGTGCGGGCCGGGCATGCCGCCGGACAGGACGGGGCTGTCCTCCGGCTCCACCGCCACCGCCTTGAAGGAGGGCTTGCGGGACTTCAGGACCTCGGCGGTGCCGGTCAGCGTGCCGCCGGTGCCGACGCCGGAGATCAGGAAATCGACCTGGCCGTCGGTGTCCTTCCAGATCTCCTCCGCCGTGGTGGCACGGTGGACGGCCGGATTGGCGGTGTTCTTGAACTGCTGCAACAGATAGGCGTTCGGATCGGCGGCCAGGATCTCCTCCGCCTTGCGGATGGCGCCCTTCATGCCTTCCGCCGCCGGGGTCAGCACCAGCTCGGCGCCCAGCAGCTTGAGCATCTTGCGCCGTTCCACCGACATGCTTTCCGGCATGGTCAGGATCAGCTTATAGCCCTTGGCGGCGGCGACGAAGGCCAGCGCGATGCCGGTGTTGCCGGAGGTGGGCTCGACCAGCGTGGTGCGGCCGGGGGCGATGGTGCCGGCGGCCTCGGCGGCCTCGATCATGGCGCGGCCGATGCGGTCCTTGACGCTGGCCAGCGGGTTGAAGAACTCCAGCTTGCCGATGATCTGGGCCTTCACCCCCGACTCTGCGGCGAGACGGTCCAGCCGCACCAGCGGCGTGGCGCCGATCGTGTCGAGGATGCTGTCGTAGATCTTGCCGCGGAACTCCGGTGCAGCCATGATTCCACCTCTGAGATTTGTGTTATATGTGATTTCAACACCCCAGGCGGAGCATTATCCAGCAGAGGGAGCCTGTCAAACGGGAAGTGGTGCCACCCAAGTCCCCCGCGTCAGATGGTGAAGTCGATGCGGTCCTCGGTCTCGCTCTCCACCCCGGCACGCCGCGCGCGCATGCACAAATCCTCGATGGTGATGGTGTCGAGCTTGGCCATGCACTCGTCCTGGAGTTCGCCCCACAGCGGGCGCACCACCTGATGGCCCAGCACCGAACCCGCCGGCTCCTCGATCGGATCGGTGGCGGTCTCCATCGCGCGGACGACCTTCACGATCTCGCCCAGCGTGATCCGCCGCCGCTCGCGCGCCAGCCGGTAGCCGCCGCGAGGGCCCCGCACGCCGGCCAGCACGCCTTCGCGCACCAGCTGTTGCAGCACCTGTTCCAGATAGCGCTTCGGGATGCCCTGGCGCCGGGTGATCTCGCCGGATTGCACCGGCTCGGTGCCCGCGTTGTAGGCGATGTCGAGGACCGCCTCGATGGCGAACATCAGCTTCTTGGAGATGCGGAGCATCACGAACGACTCCCGGTATTCTGACCGTGGGTGGCCGACGGTGGAACCACCATCCCCTCCCCCACGTCCGCCTGTTGGTTAAGAACCGTTTTACACCGTCGATGCGGTAATTCTCAACAGGATTTGTCGCAGACAGACTCGGGAAAATGCACCGCCTCGTCCGGCGGGGTGCCGCCACCCCACCCCATCAGCCCACCCCATCATCCCACCGGCGTCCAGGCCACCTCCCCCAAATCCCGGACCAGAGTCTCTTCACGGAAGGCGAAGCGCTTGAGATGGTCGATCACCACCTCCTGCATGCGCTCCATCTGTCCGGCATCCTCGATTTCAATCGTCAGGGTCAGCCCCGCGTCGTCGGCCGCCATCCGGCAGCGGCGGTCGGCGGCGAAGGGAACGAGCCCCTGGGTCTCGTCATGGACGACCTCGAACTTGTGCGCCCAGTGCTTGCACAGCTGGGTCATGTAGCGGCGCCCGTTCGGGGTGGCGATGCGTGCGGTGGATGCAGCCATGGTCCTGTCTCCTGTCCGGCCCGATGCGTTCGATGCTCAGATGCGTTCGACCTTGCGGGCGGCGTCATCGATGATGTCGGCGACGGCCTGGGTCTGCTCCGCCGTCAGGTCGCCGCGCGACAGCCGCAGCCGCAGGGCCAGCTTGAAATTTTCGATGGCGCGGTGGATCTGCGGCGAGGATTCGCGC
Organism: Azospirillum sp. UENF 112521; assembly: GCF_058780665.1. Taxonomy (NCBI): domain Bacteria; kingdom Pseudomonadati; phylum Pseudomonadota; class Alphaproteobacteria; order Rhodospirillales; family Azospirillaceae; genus Azospirillum; species Azospirillum sp. UENF 112521. The sequence goes on along the minus strand of NZ_JBSNCI010000002.1, from coordinate 347,339 downwards.
TGCTGCCGGGCCCGCGCATGGGCGATGCGCTCGCGCACCGCGGCGACCGACGGCTCCGCCGCCTTCAGCGCCTCCGCCCCTTCCGGCGTGATCTCGTAGAGCTTCTTGTTGCCCTCGGTCGCGCCGACGCGGATGTGGCCCTGCTCTTCCAGCAGGGTCAGGGTCGGGTAGACGACGCCGGGGCTGGGGCTGTAGGCGCCGCCGACCATCTCCTCGACCGTCTTGATCAGGTCGTAGCCGGAGCGCGGCTTTTCCGCGATCAGCCACAGCAGGACGAGGCGCAGGTCGCCATGGTCGAAGACCCGCCGCTCGCCGCGGCCGCCGCGGCCGTGACCGCCCAAACCATGACCGCCCCAACCGTGACCGCCCCAACCTTCCCCGCCGCCGCGATGCCCATGGCGACCGTGACGGCCGCGTCCGTCCGGAGCCTCGTCCTCGAAGTCGGGACGCGAGAAGCGGCGGCCGTGTTTGTGAAACAGATGCCGAAGCATGGAACCCTCATCAGATGCAGTTTCGATATAACGAAAACTTAGATATATCGAAACACGCTCTCTGACAAGGGGGAAGCGTTCGGCGGCACACGCATCGGGCGGACACGGCCCGGACAAATCGCGTCCGTCCGCAAATCACTGTCGCCCGCCCGGCCGAAGCGGCTATAACCGACGCCCCGGCTTTGCTTTCGCGCGTGTGTGCCCTGATGTCCCTTCGGATCGAGACCTTTTCCAACGTCACCGGCGGTTCCAGCTTCTTCAAGGCGGTGGGCCACCCGCTGGCGGCGCCCAAGGCGGCGATCCTGATCGCGCGGCTGGCCTCCTTCGGCCCGGTGGCGGTCTACGACCCGCTGGGCCTGCTGTCGGGGCTGGCGGAGTTCTACGACCTGTCGTCGATCGATTTCTGCGGCATCTATGTCCAGGACGTCGAGAAGGTCGGACAGGAGGTGTTCGGCCATGCCGCCCGCCCGGTCACCGACCTGCCGTCCAGCGGCGCCCGCACCGTCTTCGTCGTCGCCTTCGATTCGCAGCGCCTGGAAGGCCACATCGCCCACCTGATCCCGAAGCAGGCCGGCGTCGTCTCGCTCGACGCCATGCGCGTGCCGGAAGACATGCTGAACGATCCCGGCCACTACCTGTCGAAGTTCAACTGGGCGACCAACTTCGCCTGGTTCCGCGACGGCGACGGCCACCACACCCGCGTGGTGTCGGCCAACTACTGGCCGCGCTACGGCGCCAAGGGCACCCGGCTGTGGGCCTGCCTGTTCGACGGCGAGGGCCGCCCCATCGCCGACTGGACGGAGCCGATGCCACCGACCGACGGCACCGTGGTGATCGACAGCCGGCAGGTGCGCGAACGCTTCAACCTGTCGCCCTTCTGCGGGTCGCTGTTCCTGCACATCATCGGCGCCGCCGGGCATGACGTGGTGAAATACGCGCTCGACACCTATGGCGACGACGACAGCGTGATGTCGTGCACCCACGACGCCAATGCCTGGCCCGCCGACCTCTATGCCGGCCTGCCCGCCCCGCGCGAGGGCGAGCGCGTGTCGTTGTGGATCCAGAACAGCCACCCGACCCCGATTCCCGCCGGCGCCGTCGGCCTCAACCTGATGGGCTCGGCCGACATCCGCACGCTCGACCGGGCGGTCCCGGCCTTCGCCACCCTTGAACTGGACGTCGCCAGCCTGTTCCCCGAGGCCCGCTGGCCCCAGCAGTTCGAGGTGCAGGCCGGCAAGCATTTCGTCCGCCCGCGCTACGAGATCGCCGCCGCCGACGGCCGCCGCCGCATGGCCCACGCCAATGTCGAGCGCACCGACCTGAAGCCGGACCCAAAGCTGCCGCTGCTGACCGGCGGTGCTGTGGACAAGGGCGTGGTGGGCAAGGGCCACATCCTGCCGGCGCCGCTGCTGCCGATGGGCCGCTGGCGCACCGTTCTACTGCCGACGCCGATGAGCACGGCGCAGACCGAGTTGCCGGTGAAGGCGGTGGTCTACGACCGCAACGGCGCCGCCGTCGCCGAGCACCGCTTCGGCAACCTGAAGCGCTCCGACAGCGTGGCGCTGGACGTCACCGGGCTGGTCGCCGACAAGACCGTCGTCGATGGCTGGGGCCATGTCGAGCTGGTCTATGATTTCGATGCCGGAACGATTGCCGATGGCTGGCTGCATGCCCTGGTCCGTTACGAAGACGTAACGACCGGCCATGTGGCTGAGACCAGCTTCGGCAGCCACATGTTCAATATGGCGATGGTCTACCGCGACGAGCCGCAGAGCTACCATGGCCGCCCGCCCGGCCTGTCGACCCGCCTGTTCCTGCGGCTGGGCACCGACCCGTGGGACACGCTCTGCCACCTCGTCTACCCTGCCTCGACCCAATGGCATGCCACCTCCGACACCGGCCTCGTGCTGGTGCGGCGCGACGGGGTGGAAGTGGCGCGCAAGCGGCTGGCGATCCCCTGCGGCGGCTCGCATTTCTGGCGCTATCGCGAGATGTTTACGGAAGCGGAACGGTTGGCGGCGGGCGATCACGCCTATGTGCTGATCCGCGACACCACCTGCCGCCTGTTCGGCTACCATGGCTGCCTTGCGGCCGGTGACAGCGCCTTCAGCCTCGACCATATGTTCGGCTTCTAGGACCGATCGCGGAAAGGCGGACTCGCCTTGACGCGTGAATCGGCCCGTAATGCAAAGCTCAGAACCGTTCCAACACGCACATCGTCATTCGCCGATACACTGCGGGATCAGACCCATGGCCACCACGCACCACACCAAGGTCCTCATCATCGGCGCCGGCCCGGCCGGCTACACCGCCGCCATCTATGCCGCGCGTGCCAACCTGGAGCCGCTGATGGTCCAGGGCATGCAGCCGGGCGGCCAGCTGATGATCACCACCGATGTGGAGAATTTCCCCGGCTTCGCCGATCCGATCCAGGGCCCCTGGCTGATGGAGCAGATGCAGAAGCAGGCGGAGCATGTCGGCACGAAGATGGTGTTCGACCTGATCACCGACGTCGACTTCACCAAGCGTCCCTTCGTCTGCAAGGGCGACAGCGGCGACACCTACACCGCCGACAGCGTCATCATCGCCACCGGCGCCCAGGCGCGCTGGCTCGGCATCTCGACGGAAGAGATCTACCGCGGCTTCGGCGTGTCGGCCTGCGCCACCTGCGACGGCTTCTTCTTCCGCGGCAAGGAGGTTGCGGTCGTCGGCGGCGGCAACTCGGCGGTCGAGGAGGCGCTGTACCTGACCAACCACGCCAGCAAGGTCACGGTCATCCACCGCCGCGACGGCTTCCGCGCCGAGCGCATCATGCAGGACCGCCTGTTCCGCCATCCGAAGATCGAGGTGGTGTGGGACAGCACGGTCGAGGAGATCGTCGGCGAGGGCGACGGCACCATGGGCAACCCGCGCGCCGTCACCGGCGTCCGCATCAAGAACGTCAAGTCGGGCGACGAGCGCGTCATCCCGGTGGCCGGCGTCTTCGTCGCCATCGGCCATGTGCCGGCGACCGGCATCTTTCAGGGCAAGGTGGAGATGGACGAGTCGGGCTACATCGTCACGGTGCCCGATTCGACCGCCACCAACATCCCCGGCGTCTTCGCCGCCGGCGACGTGAAGGACAAGGTCTACCGCCAGGCCGTCACCGCCGCCGGCATGGGCTGCATGGCGGCGCTGGAGGCCGAGCGCTGGCTCGCCCACTACGAGCCGGCCGCCGGCGCGCATGGCGACCAGAGCCCGGCGGGGACCTGGTGAGCTGAAGCGGTCCGCCCCCTCCCCCCAATCGGGAGAGGGGGCGCCCCCTTACGCCCTTGACGGTCTTTGCACAAAGCTCCGACTGTGATTCCCTGATGCGTCCAATCGCGAGGGAGTCCTCTTGCCTACGCTGAAACGCGGCCTGACCCTGCTGGTCACGGTGGCCGCCACCCTGCTGGGCCTGCTGCTGGTCACGTTCCTGATCGGCCGGGTCGTGCCGATCGATCCGGTGCTGTCGGCGCTCGGCGACCGCGCGAATGCCGACAGCTACGCGCAGATGCGCACGCAGCTCGGCCTCGACCTGCCGCTGTGGCAGCAGTTCCTCCGCTATGTCGGCGACGTGCTGCAAGGCGACCTCGGCACCTCGGTGCTGACCTCCCGCCCGGTGCTGGAGGATGTGCTGCGCGTTTTCCCGGCGACGCTGGAGCTGGCGACGGTCGCCGCCATCGTCGGGGCGGTGCTCGGCATCCCCGCCGGGGTGTTCGCGGCGGTCAACCGCGGGCGCTGGCCCGACCATGCCATCCGCCTTCTCGGTCTGCTCGGCCATTCGGTGCCGATCTTCTGGCTGGGGCTGATGGCGCTGCTGCTGTTCTACGCCAAGCTGGACTGGGCGCCGGGGCCCGGACGGGTCGACGTCTTCTACGAGGGGATGGTCGATCCGGTGACCGGCCTCGTCACGGTGGACGCCCTGCTGGCCGGCGATACCGACATCTTCTGGAACGCGGTCGGGCATCTGGTCCTGCCCTCGGCGATCCTCGGCCTCTATTGCGTCGCCTACATCGCGCGGATGACGCGCGGATTCATGCTGGACCAGCTGCGCCAGGAATACATCACCACCGCCAGGGTGAAGGGCCTGTCCGAGACCCGCGTGGTCTGGGGCCATGCGCTGCGCAACATCACGGTGCCGCTGATCACCGTCATCGCCCTGTCCTACGCCAGCCTGCTGGAGGGATCGGTGCTGACCGAGATGGTGTTCGCCTGGCCCGGCCTTGGCCTCTACATCACCAATTCGCTGCTCAGCGCCGACATGAATGCGGTGCTGGGCGGGACGCTGGTGGTCGGTGCGGTCTTCATCGCGCTGAACCTGCTGTCCGACCTGCTCTACCGCCTTCTGGATCCCCGGGCCCGATGACCGCGCGCACCGATACCTCCTCCGCCGGCTGGCGGGACTGGCTGACCACCGACACGCCGCAGTCCCGTGCGCAGGCCCGGCTGGGCCGTGCCTGGGCCGGCTGGACCGCCTTCCGCCGCAACCGGCTTGCCGTCGCCGGTCTGCTGATCGTGCTGACCCTGGTCATCGTCGCCGCACTGGCGCCGGTGCTGGCGCCCCACCACCCCTATGCCCAGGATCTGAACAACCGGCTGATGCCGCCCAGTGCGGCCCACTGGCTGGGAACCGACGCCTTCGGCCGCGACATCCTGTCCCGCCTGATCCACGGCGCGCGGCTGACGCTGATGATCGTGGCGCTGGTGGCGGCGACGGCGCCGCTGGCCGGTCTGGTGATCGGCACGGCCGCCGGCTATTTCGGCGGCTGGGTCGACACCGTGCTGATGCGCATCACCGACATAGCCCTCGCCTTCCCCAAGCTGATCCTGGCACTGGCCTTCGTCGCGGCACTCGGCCCCGGCATCGAGAATGCGGTGATCGCCATCGCCATCACCTCCTGGCCGCCCTATGCCCGCATCGCGCGGGCGGAGACGCTGACCGTCCGCCGCGCCGACTTCATCAGCGCCGCCCGGCTGCAAGGAGCGTCCAGCCTGCGCATCATCCTCGGCCACATCATGCCGCTCTGCATCGCCTCGCTGATCGTGCGGACGACGCTGGACATGGCCGGCGTAATCCTGACCGCCGCCGGTCTCGGCTTCCTCGGCCTCGGCGCCCAGCCGCCGCTGCCGGAATGGGGGGCGATGATCGCCAGCGGCCGGCAATATGTGCTGGAGCAATGGTGGGTCGCCGCCATGCCGGGCCTCGCCATCTTCATCGTCAGCCTGGGCTTCAACCTGCTGGGCGACGGTCTGCGCGACGTGCTGGACCCGAAGGGGGACTGAAGCCATGGCCGACAACAAGACGGCGCACGACGCCCCCCTGCTGGAGGTCTCCAACCTCCGTGTCGCCTTTCCCACCCGCACCGGCATGGCCGAGGCGGTGCGCGGCGTCTCCTTCTCGCTCGGCCGGGAGAAGCTGGGCATCGTCGGCGAGTCGGGCTCCGGCAAGTCGATGACCGGCCGCTCCATCCTGCGCCTGGTGCCGCCGCCCGGCCGGGTCAGCGCCGACCGGCTGGCCTTCAACGGCGAGGATCTGCTGGCGGCGTCGCCCAGGCGCCTGCGCGAGATCCGCGGCCGGCGCATCGCCATGGTCATGCAGGATCCGAAATACTCGCTGAACCCGGTGATGACCGTCGGCCGCCAGATCGCCGAGGCCTACCGCGTCCACAGCAAGGCCGGCGCCGCCGAGGCGAAGCGCCGCGCGCTGGAGATGCTGGCCGCCGTGCGCATCCGCGACCCGGAGCGGGTCTATGACCGCTACCCGCACGAGGTGTCGGGCGGCATGGGCCAGCGCATCATGATCGCGATGATGCTGATCCCCGACCCCGATTTGCTGATCGCCGACGAGCCGACCTCGGCGCTCGACGTCACCGTGCAGATGCAGGTGCTGGCGATCCTCGACGACCTCTGCTCCCAGCGCGGCATGGGCATGATCTTCGTCAGCCACGACCTGAACCTCGTCGCCTCCTTCTGCGACCGCATCCTGATCATGTATGCCGGCCGGGTGGTGGAGAGCTGCCGCGCGTCGGAACTGCACGCGGCCCAGCACCCCTACACCCGCGGCCTGCTGGCCAGCCTGCCGCGGATCGACGAGCCGCCGGGCGACCTGCCGGTGCTGAGCCGCGATCCAGCTTGGTTGACCGATGGGCGGGGAGCCTGATGACGATGATCGACATCCAGGATTTGCAGGTCCGCTTCGGCCGGGGCGCCGACGCCGTCACCGCGGTGGACGGCGTCACCCTGTCGGTGCGGGAAGGCGAGAGCTTCGGCCTCGTCGGCGAGTCGGGCTCCGGCAAATCGACGGTCCTGCGCGCGGTCAGCGGCCTGAACGACGAGTGGACCGGCCGCATCGCCGTCGCTGGCACGGAACAGGGGCCGAAGCGCCAGACGGGCTTCTACAAGCTCTGCCAGATGGTGTTCCAGGATCCCTACGGCTCGCTGCACCCGCGCCACACGGTGGACCGCATCCTGGCGGAACCCATCGCCATCCATGGGTTGGGCGATGCCGATGCCCGCATCGACCGGGTGCTGCGCGATGTCGGGCTCGGCCCCGCCTTCCGCTTCCGCTACCCCCACCAGCTGTCGGGCGGCCAGCGCCAGCGCGTCGCCATCGCCCGCGCCCTGGTGCTGGAACCCCGGGTCCTGCTGCTCGACGAACCGACCTCGGCGCTCGACGTGTCGGTGCAGGCGGAGATCCTGAACCTGCTGCGCCGGCTGCGGGCGGAGCATGGCCTGACCCTGGTGCTGGTAACCCACAACCTCGCCGTCGTCGCCAACCTGTGCGACCGGCTGGCGGTGATGAACCGCGGCCGTCTGGTCGAGGAGATGAGCGTCGAGGAGTTGCGCCGCGGTGCCGCGCGCCAGCCCTACACGTTGCAGCTCCTGCGTGCCAGCCAGGGCTACGACCGCGCGACGGCGGAGAGCTTCCGGGATTATGCGTGAGAGGGCGCCCTCCGCTTCGCACTCACTCGGCCGCCAGAACCTGGGCGACCATGTCCGGCTGTTTTTCGATGACGCGCAGGTAGGACGCGACGGCGGCATCAGGCTCCCGCCGCCCCTGCTCCCACTCCTGCAAGGTGCGCAGCGGAATGCCGAAGCGCTCGGCGAAGGCTTCCTGCGACAGACCGGTCGAACGACGGACCCGCTTCGCCAGAGGCGGATGCCTCATGGCGGCAAGTTGCTCGTCGGTGAAAGTTTCGTGGTCGCTCATCGGGATCACCTTGGGTCTAGGATGCCGTTGCTCAAGCGTTGGCCTTGAAATAGTGGGCTGCTTCGCGTTTGTCGGCCTCCCGCACGGAAATGAATTTTACCCCCTCCGCACGTTCAGTATAGGTGACGGCGTAGACCTTGCCTTTGACCATGCCCAGCGCGTTGAAGCGCTCCTCGCCATAATCCATGGACAGATCGAGAGCTTCGATCAGATCGCGGTCACGAAGGACCTCGGCCCCAAAGGACAGGTCCAAGCCGTGCTTGCGGCGATTGAGCAGGTTCTTGACTGGATCGAAAGGCTCGCCCATGGAAACCAATACTACGTCATTGACGGAGTTTGCACCAGGGGGGATGTCACTTCAACCCAGCCGCACCACGAACAGCTTGTCCTCCGCCCCCTTGGCGGCGGACTTGTGATCGGCGATGGCGGCGTTGATGGCGTCGGGGGTCAGCCCATCGCTGCCGGGTGGGATCACCACGGCGACCCCGCTGGCCGCCAGCAGCGGGAAGCGCCGCACGGCGCCATAGCGGTCCTTCGCCAGGAAGCCGCCGCTGACCCTGGTTTCGGCGTCGTACAGGCTTTCGGCGTCGGAGCGGAACAGGGCCAGCAATTCCGCCAGCCGGGCAAGCACCTCGCACTCCGCGCCGCCGCTGACGCCCAGGAAGAAGTCGTCGCCGCCGATATGGCCGGCGAAGGCGTCGGCGTCGATGGCCGCCCCGGCGCTGCCGGCCCAGGCCTTCAGCCGCTCGCTGAACATCAGGATGGCGCGGTCGCCCTGGCGGAAGCCGAAATTGTCGTTGAAGGGCTTGAAGTTGTCGAAATCCAGATAGGCCAGCACATGGCCGCGGCCAGGGTCGGCCAGCGCCCCTTCGATGTGGCGCAGGATCGCCGCATTGCCCGGCAGCCGGGTCAGCGGGTTCTGGTCGGTCGCCATCGCCAGGTTGCGCTCATGCACCAGCCGCAGCAGCGCACCGCTCGACAGCACGCCGGCATAGGCGCCGCCCTCGACGATGACGATGCCGTCGGCCGCCGACTCGGTGGAGAAGGCCTCGATCACCCGGTCCAGCGGGGTGGAGATGTCGCAGACCGGCGAGCGGATGACCAGATCGTCCAGCCGGTCGCCCAGGCCGCGGTTGCGCAGCAGTTCGCCGCCGAAGCGCGAATAGACGAAGCGCTTCAGGTCGCGCTCGCGGATCAGGCCGAGCGGCCGGTCATGCTCGTCGATGATCGGTGCGATGGCGGCGCTGCCGTCGCGGCGGAAATAGTCCAGCAGCTCGGTCTTGCGCGAGTCGACCCGCAGCGGCGGCAGCCGTTCGATCACCTCCGACAGGCGGCGGTGCGACTCGCTGGGCTGGCGGCGGTCCTTGCGGTTCAGATCCTCGACCACCGGATAGCGGTTGGGCAGGGCGGCCAGATCGACGCGCGGCCGGGCGATCAGGAAGCCCTGGGCGAAGTCGCAGCCCAAATCCCGGCAGGTGTAGAACTCGGTGACGGTCTCCACCCCCTCCGCCACGATCTGGATGCCCAGCGCATGGGCATGGCCGGCCAGCGCCGCCACCAGCGCCCGCTTGCGCGCGTCCGCATCGATGCCAGCGATGAAGAAGCGGTCAATCTTCACATAATCGGGCCGCGCCTCGTACAGCGTGCGCAGCCCGGAATGCCCGACACCGAAATCGTCGATGGCGATGCCGGCCCCGCTCTGGCGGAAACGGTCGACCGCCGCGTCCACCGCGACGCCGCTGGGCACCGGGCGGCTTTCCGACAGCTCCAGCACGATGCCGCTGTTGCGCAAGGCGGCAGGGTCGCGGGCAAGCCAGGGCGCGTCGGGACGGCCGATCAGCCGGGCGTCCAGGTTCAGGAACAGCTTTGCCTCGTTCCAGCCCGGCAACGCGCGATAAGCGGCGACCGCCTTGGCATGCAGCGCGGTTTCCACCGTCGCCAGCAGGCCGGCGGCCTCGGCGGCGTCCAGCAGCTCGCCCGCGTTGGCGAAGCCGGTGCGCTCGAAGCCGCGCAGCAGCGCCTCATAGCCATGGCAGCGGCCGGAGCGCAACTGGACGATGGGCTGGAAGGCATAGCGCAGGGATCCCACCGCCGAGGCCCAATCGAACGATGCGGCATCATCGTCAGCGGAGCGGACGGCGTCCCAGCCCGCGCCATAGGAGTCGGCACGGTCGCTGTCCGGCCTTGCGGTTTTGGCTCCGGCTTTTGTGGTGGTCAGCACAGTCATCGCTCGGTCCGCCAGCGCCGATCGCGCATGGGGTCGGCATCCGCTTGTAACAGAGCTTGTTTGCGGTTTCATGACCGAAGGGTCACGTTGTTGTGCAACGCGATTACCTGCCTGAGAGGCGGGAGCCGGATCGGACCGGAAACTCTGGTTGATCAGATCCACTCACGCACACGGTGCGGTGGAATGCCGGTTACCCGCTCCACCCGCCATCGCTATGCATGCAATGGTGGGAACCGGGCGGCGGAGTGGCCACCGCCCGCGTCCCACCTACCGGGGAGCACTGAGTGGAAAAAGCACTCGTACTCCTGGTCCTGGTGCTTCAGTTGATCAAGGCGATCCTCGATCTGCTGAAGTAACCGGACCGGACAGGAGGGTGCGGTTGGCGCCGCACCCTCCTGTCCGCAAGAATATGGTCAAGCCGCCCTCTGCCGCAAGATCCAGCCCACCACCGGAGCGCTCATCCGCACCGCTCCGGCTCAATCGGCCGGAGAATGATCGCCCGGCCCCGGCCGGCTTGTCCCGAATCGAATCCTCGTATCGCCGCGCCCGCCTGCGCTATAGGAAGGCCCCCTCTTTCAGAGTGGCGGTTCGGGTTTGAGCGGGAGGCGAGCGGGATGAAGGTCGGCATCGACATGGGGGCGACGAACGCGGGCAGCGCCGCGACTCTCGACCTGGAGGAGTTGCTGGCGACCCGTCTGCTGGTTCAGGGCAATTCCGGTTCCGGCAAGTCGCACCTGCTGCGCCGGCTGATCGAACAGAGCGCCCCATGGGTGCAGCAGGCGGTGATCGACCCGGAGGGCGACTTCGTCACGCTGGCCGAACGGTTCGGCCATGTGGTGGTGGAGGCCGACGCGCACAGCGAGGCAGCATTGCAATCCGTCGCCGCCCGCGTGCGCCAGCACCGCGTCTCCGTCGTCCTGAACCTGGAAGGGCTGGACGCGGAAATGCAGATGCGCCATGCCGCCGCCTTCCTCGGCGGGCTGTTCGATGCCGACCGCGATTTCTGGTACCCGATGCTGGTGGTGGTGGACGAGGCGCAGCTGTTCGCCCCGTCCGCCGCCGGTGAGGTGTCGGACGAGGCGCGCAAGGTCTCGCTCGGCGCCATGACCAACCTGATGTGCCGCGGGCGCAAGCGCGGGCTGGCCGGGGTGATCGCCACCCAGCGCCTGGCGAAGCTGGCGAAGAACGTCGCGGCCGAGGCGTCGAACTTCCTGATGGGCCGCACCTTCCTCGACATCGACATGGCGCGCGCCGCCGACCTCTTGGGCATGGAGCGCCGGCAGGCGGAGATGTTCCGCGATCTGGAGCGCGGGCATTTCATCGCGCTCGGCCCCGCCTTGTCGCGCCGGCCGCTGCCGCTGCGCATCGGCGCGGTGGAAACGCAGGGCCGCACCGGCAGCCCGACGCTGATGCCGCCGCCCACCACCCCGGTGGAGGACGCCCGCGACCTGATCTTCACCACCACCGGGCCGGAGCCGCCGCGCTACGTGCGCCGCCCCTCCACCTCGGCCAGCGCCGACCTGATGGCACAGCTGGCGCGCGGCCGCGCGGCCGCCCCGCCGCCGCCCGACGACAGCGCCGCCGAACAGCCGGCGCTGCTGCCGCTGGAGCCCGTGGAAACGCCGGAGCAGGCCGCCGAACGCGAGGCCCAGTACGGCGAGGTGCTGACCGAGGTTCTGGCCGATCCGGAGGCGCCCTACCGCTCGCTCGCCGTCCTGTACCAGGATTTCCTGGTGCGCTGCCGCGGCCGCGGGGTCGATGGCGACCGCTTGGCCCTGCCCGCCTTCCGCCGCCGTCTGGCGACCGCCCGCGCCGGGGCCGGCAGCGGCGACGATCCCGCCTGGCAGCGGGCGACGGAGGTCGCCGCGACGTTGGCGGAGGACATCCAGCCGGTCTTCCTGCTGCTGGCCCGCGCCGCCCTCGACCACGCCCCCTGCCCATCCGACGCCGACGTGGCGCGTGCCTGCGGCAGCCGGTCGAAGGGGCGGGGTCGCCGCCTGCTGACCTATATGGAACAGCGCGGCTTCATCGCCAGCCGCAGCGGCCTGGGCAACACCCGCGCCATCGCCCTGCCGGCGCTGGGCTGGGAAACCGCGCTGGGCGACCCCAACGCCGACGATGCCGCCGACGCCGCCGACGAGGGCGGGCTGTTCGCGGCGGGGTGAGCCCCTCAGCTTCCGGCGGTGGGCGCACTCACCGGCTTGCCGGGCTGGCCCCAGCTGGCGACGAAGTCGTTCACGCCGGGGACCGCCATCATGTGCGAGTCCTTGACGTAGACGAAGCGCTTCGGCCCGAAGCCGTATTCGGTCATCGTGATGCCGGCGGAGCGGCAGCGCTGATACTCGGCCGCGCCGATCGGGCGGTCGGAGGCCACCATGTCGGGATGGTCCAGCCCGACGCCGCCGCAGAAGGCGCGGAAGCCGGAGACGGTGCCGCGGGCGTCGAGATGCGGCTTGGTGTCGGGACCGCCGGTGTATTTGGCGGCGGCCTGATCGACGGTGCCGCGCAGGGCCGGGCTGCCGACGATCCAGATGCCGCGGGCTTCCGGCGGCGGCTTGGGCACGGCCGGCGGCGGAAGGGCGGCGGTCTGTTGCGGCGGCGGCGTGAGGCCCGGCATCTGGCAGCCGGCCAGCGAAGCCGCAGCGGCAAGTGCGAGGGCCAGATGTTTGAAAGCCACTCTGCCGGCCGGAGCGGAAAAACGGGTCATCGGGCGTCTCTCTCCTCAAGGATCGTCAGGCCGCCGGGCGGCAAGGCCCGGAGGGCTCTGACAATGAGAACGCCCCCGGCCCGCTTCAACGGCACGCCCGCCATATGCCGATTGCCGTGTCCCGATGCGCCGCTCGCCATCCATGAGCATTTCCGATAGGATGGCAGGAAACGATCACCATATGGAATGCATTGCCGATGTCCCTGCCCGACCTGGAGATCGACGCGCTGCGGGCCTTCGTCACCGTGGCGGAGGCCGGCGGCTTCACCGCGGCGGCGGAGCGGCTGGGCCGCACCCAGTCGGCGATCAGCGTCAAGATCAAGAAGCTGGAGGACATGCTCGGCCGCCGGGTGTTCGAGCGCACCAGCCGGTCGCTGGCGCTGACCCATGACGGCGAGCTGCTGATGGGCTATGCCCGCCGCCTGCTGGATCTGAACGACGAGACTGTGCGCCGTTTCGCCGAACCGGCGGCGGAGGGCGAGCTTCGGCTGGGCGTGGCCGAATATTTCCTCTCCGACCACCTGCCCCATGTGCTGCGCCGCTTTACGAAGCTGCACCCTCGCCTGCACATCGACGTCCGGGTGGGCATGTGCAGCGATCTGGTCTCGGCCCTGGACACTGGCGAACTGGACCTCGTCATCTCCCGCCGCGATGCCGGCGACACCCGCGGCCGGGCCATCTGGACCGAGCCGATGCGCTGGATCGCCGCCCCCGGGCTGGAGATCCCGGACGACGGCCCGCTGCCCTTCTGCGCCCTGCCGGCGCCCTGCGTCTTCCGCAACCGTGGACTGGCGGCGCTGGGCGAGACCGGACGGTCCTGGCGGGTGGTCTATACCAGCGCCAGCGTCATGGGGGTGCAGGCCGCCGTCCGCGCCGGGCTGGGGGTGGCGGTGCTCAGCGACTCCTCGGTGCCCGACGGCGTGCGCCGGCTGGGGGTGGAGGACGGTCTTCCCGAACTGGGCGACGTCGAAATGGCGATCTTCGGCGAGACGCCGCGCAACCGCCGCCTCGCCGAACCGCTGGTCGGCTTCATCGTCGAAAGCCTGGCGGCGATGCGCCCGGCCCGCCCGCCGCTCGCCCTGGCCGGCTGAAAAGACCGGGCAAGCGCGGACAGGCCGGAAGACGCTGATCAGAAGCCTTCCAGCACCACCTTGCCGCGGGCCTTGCCGGATTCGATCAGGGCATGGGCCTTGCGCAGGGTGGCGGCATCGATGCGGCCCAGCGTCTCGGTCAGGGTGGTGCGCAGCGTGCCGGCATCGACCAGCCGCGACACTTCGGTCAGCAGCTCGTGCTGGGCGATCATGTCGTCGGTCTGGAACAGCGGCCGGGTGAACATCAGCTCCCAGTGCAGCGAGACGCTCTTGCGCTTCAGCAGGCGGACGTCGATGGGCTCCGGATCGTCGATCAGGCCGATATGGCCCTGCGGCGCCACCAGCTCGACCAGATCCTGGAAATGGCGGTCGGTCGCATTGGTGGAAAAGACGTAATCGACGCCGGCCAGTCCCAGCGCCTTCACCTGTTCCGCCATCGGCCGGCTGTGGTCGATCACGTCATGGGCGCCAAGCTCGCGCACCCAGTCGGCGGTCTCCGGACGCGACGCGGTGGCCAGCACCCGCACCCCGCTCAGCCGGCGGGCCAGCTGGATGGCGATGGAGCCGACGCCGCCGGCCCCGCCGACGATCAGCAGCGACTTGCCCTCGCCGCCATTTTTCCCGTCGCCCTCGCGCGGCAGGCCCAGCCGGTGGAACAGCATCTCCCAGGCGGTGATGGCGGTCAGCGGCAGGGCGGCGGTCTCGGCGACGCTCAGGCTGGCCGGGCGGGCGCCGACGATGCGCTCGTCGACCAGATGATATTCGCTGTTGGTGCCGGGCCGGTCGATGGAGCCGGCATAGAACACCGCGTCGCCGGCACGGAAGAGGGTCACCTCCGGCCCGACCGCCTCGACGATGCCGGCGGCATCGAAGCCCAGGACGCGCAGCTCGCCTTCGGTCGGCAAGGCGTTGCGGCGGACCTTGGTGTCCACCGGGTTGACCGACACCGCCTCCACCCGGACCAGCAGGTCGCGGCCGGTGGGGGTCGGGCGGTCGATCTCGACGTCGATCAGCGCGCCGGCATCGGCGATGGGCAGGGACTTGCGGAAACCAACGGCTTTCATGGCGGCCTCGTCTTCTGAATGGGTCTTCTGAATGGGTCTTCTGAATTGGGAAGACGTCGGGACACAGGATGGCGCCGCCGCCCCGATATGTGAAATTCATAGTTCTTCTTTCATCCATCGGATTCCGGGATGGACGAGGCATCGGCCGAACGGCTTCAAAATCATGACGCCAAAGAGGTATGGAATAGCCGGCCGGGCTGCGGTGTTCGTACAGATGACCGGTTTCACCGCCGAAGCCGGTCCGTCGTCAGACAGGAAGCACGGCCATGCCAACCAATCGTCTCCGCATCCTGACCGCCCTGCTCCTGGCTGCGGGGGGTGCCGCCCTGACCGGCTGCGTCGCCTACGATCCCTATTATCCCGCCTACAGCGAGCCGGTGGTGGTTCCGCCGCCGACCGTCTATGCCGTGCCGCCGCCGGTGGTGGTCGGGCCGGGCTATTACCGCCGCCCCTGGCACGACCATTGGCACGGCGACCGCGGCTGGGGCCCGGGACGTGGATGGGGCCCCGGCAGGGGACCGCGCGGCTGGCGCTGAGCCGGGGACGCCGACGGACCTCAGACGGCGTTGGCCGGCAGGCCGTCGCCGCAGTTGCGCAGAACCAGCACGGTGTGGTCGTCGTCGCTCACCGCACCGTCGCGCAGCAGGACCAGCGCCGCCAGCGTCGGCTCGACCCGGTGCAGGTCGCGGTGGATGAACAGGGCGGGCAGCCGGGCACACCCGCCGGTGTAGAGCACGACATGCTCCCCCGCTGCCCAGCGCAGATGGACCGAGGCGGGGGCCAGCGGATTGAAGCCGATCATCGCCCAGCGGGCGCCGAGCGCCGTGATCTCCTGCCGGCGCACCACCGCCCCGGCCAGGGTGCCGAGCGCCGTATAATCCACCGCACCGGCGTCGAAGCGCAGGACCGCGGCGGCCGACCGCCCGATCCGCGTCAGGGTCCGGTCGTGGGACAGCCCCAGTTCGGGCCGCCCCTTCAGGTCGCGCCGGATGGCGTTGACCACGACGGGAGCCGGCAGCCCCGGAACCGTGGCGGCGACCACCGCCTCCATCTGCCGCAGCACGGCGGGCGTCATCATTGTGGGGGGGGAATTTGCGTGGCACCTTGCCCCTTGCCCTCCTCCGCACTGGAACCGGCATCGGTCTTGACGGGGGGCTCGGCGGGACCGGCATCGGCGGCCGTGTCGCCGTCGACCATCAGGGCGATGCCGCAGGGGCCGTCACCGCCACGGGCGGGGGCACAGCTGACGAACCAATGGTCGATGAAGGGACCGCCGCGCGCGGCGTCGCCGCCGCTCCGCTCGACCGTCACCGCCCCGGCCTGGGCCAGGGCGTCGGCCGGCGGGGCATCGTCCGCACCCGGCCGCAGGACACGGGCCAGCAGCGCGAGCCCGATGCCCGGCGTGGCATGAACATGGAACCGGTCGGCCTCGCCGCGAACGGACTCCAACACCGCGTCAAGCGCGGGGAGACCACCGTCCGGCGTTGACGGGGTCAGCGCGGCGGTGGCGGGATCGCGGTCGTAGGCCAGGCATTCGACGCCGGCCCCGCTGCGCATCCGGGCAATCAGGATGGTCCCGTCCGGCCGGCCAAGAGCATGGTCGGCCACCATGGTCACCAGCCGGTCCAGCCGGGCCGCCTCGTCCACCGGCAGCACCCCGTCGGCCCGTTCCGCCGCGATCCGACGCGCCGTGGCGATGTCGTCGGGCGACGCCACGGCGATGCGACGGTGACCATGATCGGGGAACATAGAACCGCTCCTGTCAGCGCTCTGGTTGCTCTTCCCCGGAACTTTACAATCCTCTTCCGGTCAAGCCCACGGAAAGCACTCGCCGGCCTTCAATTTTCGACCGGCCGTGTCCGAAGGAGCCGCAATCCGGCAAGGACGGCAACCCGCACAAGACAGCCCCGGGGATGGCGGCATCAGGATGCCGCCGCCTCCATCAGTGCGGCCGGGGCCGGCTGGCGGATCGACATGGGATGCGGCAGGTCACGGGCGCGCAGAATTTCCGCCGACTCCCAGAGACGCCCCAGGCCGACGATGGAGCGGCAGCCGGTCTTTTCCATGATGCGGGCGCGGTGGACCTCCACCGTCTTGATGCTGATGCCCAGCTCCCAGGCAATGGTCTTGCTCTGCTTGCCGTCGACGATCAGTTCCAGAACCTCCGACTCGCGGCGGCTCAGCAGGGCGAGCCGGCGGACAGCGTCGCGGCTGCGGTCGCGCTGCTGGGCATGCGGGCTGCCGGACGCCAGGCAGGCGCGCAGCCGCTCCAGGAAGGCCGGGATGGCGAAGGGGCGGGCGATGCAGTCGACCGCGCCGGCCTTCATCGCGGCGACGGCGGCGTCGACGTCGCCCTGCTCGGTCATCACCAGGACCGGCAGGTCGTGGCCGTGCAGCGAGGCCTCGGCCATGAACTCCATGGCGGTCATGTCCGGCAGGTCGCTGCGCAGGACGATGCAGGAGGACCCGGTGCCCAGCACGGCCAGCGCATCGGCGGCGGTGCTGTGGACACGGCAGGCGATGCCGACCGCGCCCAGCGCCCGCGAAAGCGTGCTGCGCGACATCAGGTCGCCATCGACGATGTGAACGAGGCAGGTGGTTTGCGGATAGGCGGGCGCGGAAATTTGCAGGGGCATCTTGGGACCTCCACCACATCGGGCCGGCGAACAGCGCCGGCTCTCCATAACGGTCGATCCGTGTCCGAACCGCCGCCATGACCGACATTTTAGCGGTCATCCCTTATTGACCGCTGCAATCGCGAGGGATAGCGGACCTGTCTAAAAGGATACCAGGGATACTACACCGGCGAAAACTCAAACAAGAACGCCGATCAATGCGCTATCCCACGGGACACCCCGAAACCAGACGGCGAACACCGCAAGTATTTTCGCAAACTCCATACCCGGACGACCTATCCGCCGGCAGGAAACGCCGGCCAAACTTTATCACAAGACAAGAAAAGCCATCCAGTTGGTTTGTTGTGACCGCCGGGTTCAAAAATTATCTTCGCACGGATTTAACGTTCCGCGCGGCTTCCCCGGCCGCAACCCTGTGGCCGCTCAGGCCCGGCGGCGGGTCGCCAGGAGGATGCCGGCGGCGATCAAAGCGATGCCGACCCCATGATAGAGGTGCGGCTGCTCGCCCAGGAACAGGATGGCCAGCAGGCTGCCGAAGACCGGCACCAGATGGATGGCGAGGCCGGCGGTGTTGGGGCCGAGAAGCTCCACCGCCCGGTTGAAGCAGAGATAGGCGGCGATGGACGGGAACAGCACGGTGTAGCCGACCGCCAGCAGCGTGATGCCGCTGGCCTGGACCGGATGGCCGCCCAGGCTCTCCCAGACATAGAAAGGCAGCAGTTCCACCGCGCCGATGGCGAAGGTGACGACGACGAAGCTCAGCCCGTGGATCGCCGGCCGGCGGCGCAGCAGCGTGGTGTAGGCGGCATAGATCACCACAGCCGCCAGCATCCAGACGTCGCCGGCATTCAACTCCAGCCCCAGCAGGGTTCCCGGATCGCCGTGCGAGATCAGGGTCATCGCGCCGACCAGCGAGACGGCGATCCCCACCCCCTGCATCGCCCCGATCCGGTCGCGGAACAGGACGAGGCTCATCAGCACGATCATCACCGGCATCGACGACTGCAGCATCACGCAGTTCAGCGCGGTCGTCGTGTTGAGCGCGATGTACTGGAAGGTGTTGTAGATGCCGATGCCGAGCGTGCCCAGCAGCAGCACGCTCTTCCACCGCGCCAGGATCGGCGTGATGTCGTGGCGCAGATGCGGCCAGGCGAAGGGCAGCACCACCAGCATGCCCAGGAACCAGCGCCAGAAGGCCAGCCCGATGGGCGGCACCGACCCGGCGACCGCACGCCCCAGGACCGCGTTGCCCGCCCAGAACAGGGGCGGCAGCATCATCAGCAGCCAGGCCTGATCGGCGAGACGGGATCCCTTGACGGAGGCGGTGCGGTCGGCGGGCATGGCGCTGTCCCGTGCGTTCAGCTGCGGCGGCGAGGCGAGGCGAAGACGCTCGCCGCGGTCACGGCGGCGCTGCGGTCGCCGCTGTCCTCGGCGCGGAAGACGCTTGCGCGGGGTTCGCGGCGGGGATGGCGCGGCGCATCGTCACGGCCTTCACCGCGGCCCTCGCCACGGCCTTCGCGGCCTTCGCGGGCAGGCTTGGCGGGCTGGCGCATCTCGGCGTCGAGTTCGGCGATGCGCTTGACCAATGCTTCACGGATGGCGGGGGCCGCGTGGGCTTTCAGCGTCGCCAGCTGCTCCTTGAGCTGAACCAGCTGACGCTGCTTCTGCTCGCGGGTGCGCTTGATGGCGACGTTGTCGGAATGCTGGCCCTCGAAGGAGCGCATGGAACAGGCCCTCGTTTTAAAATACGGAAGTCAGGAGGCCGGCGCCCCACGCTGGGGTGCCCGGCAAGAGAGGGGCGGATTATTGGGAGGCGACCGCGGCAAAGCAAGGCGGACTTCACCTTGACTTTTCAGGATGGCGGGATGTCACGGCCAGGGGTGGGGGCAGGGTGGAACTCCGGCTCCCTTCCGGTCATCCGGCCAAAGAAAAGGGCGCCCCCTTGCGGAGGCGCCCCTTTCCGAACCGAAGAACGGTCGAACGATAGGCTATTAGAAGCCCATGTCGTCCATGCCGCCCATGCCGCCCGGCATGCCGCCCGGAGCAGCCTTCTTCTCCGGCTTCTCGGCGATCATCGCCTCGGTGGTGATCAGCAGGCCGGCGATCGAGGCCGCATCCTGCAGGGCGGTGCGAACCACCTTCACCGGGTCGATGATGCCGGCGGCGACCAGATCGGTGAACTCACCCTTCTGGGCGTCGTAGCCGAAGTTGGTGTCGTTCTGGTCGAGCAGCTTGCCGACCACGATCGAACCGTCGGTGCCCGCGTTGTAGGCGATCTGACGGACCGGGGCCTGCAGGGCGCGACGGATGATGTCGATGCCGACGCGCTGCTCGTCGTTGACCGGGGTCAGGGCGTCCAGGGCCTTGGAGGCGTACAGCAGGGCGGTGCCGCCGCCGGCGACCACACCCTCTTCCACCGCGGCGCGGGTGGCGTGCATCGCGTCGTCAACGCGATCCTTGCGCTCCTTCACCTCGACCTCGGTCGCACCGCCGACGCGGATGACGGCGACGCCACCGGCCAGCTTGGCCAGACGCTCCTGCAGCTTCTCGCGGTCGTAGTCCGAGGTGGTCTCCTCGGCCTGGGCGCGGATCTGGCCGCAACGGGCTTCGATGTCGGCCTTGTCGCCGGCGCCGTCGACGATGGTGGTGGTCTCCTTGGAGATCACGACCTTCTTGGCGGTGCCCAGCATGTCGAGCGTGACGTTCTCGAGCTTGATGCCGAGGTCTTCGGAGATGACCTGGCCGCCGGTCAGGATGGCCATGTCCTCCAGCATCGCCTTGCGGCGGTCGCCGAAGCCCGGAGCCTTGACGGCGGCGATCTTCAGGCCGCCGCGCAGCTTGTTCACGACGAGCGTGGCCAGCGCCTCACCCTCGATGTCCTCGGCGATGATCAGCAGCGGACGCGAGGACTGGACGACGGCTTCCAGAACCGGCAGCAGCGGCTGCAGGCCCGACAGCTTCTTCTCGTGCAGCAGGATGAAGGGGCTCTCGAGATCCGCGACCATCTTGTCGGCGTTGGTCACGAAGTACGGCGACAGGTAGCCGCGGTCGAACTGCATGCCCTCGACGACGTCCAGCTCGGTGTCCAGGCTCTTGGCCTCTTCCACCGTGATGACGCCCTCGTTGCCGACGCGCTCCATCGCCTGGGCGATCATCTTGCCGATCTCGGCTTCGCCGTTGGCGGAGATGGTGCCGACCTGGGCGATCTCGTCGTTGGTCGTGACCTTCTTGGCGCGGGCCTGGATGTCGGCGACGACGGTCGAGACGGCCAGATCGATGCCGCGCTTCAGGTCCATCGGGTTCAGGCCGGCGGCGACCTTGGTCACGCCTTCGCGGACGATGGCCTGGGCCAGGACGGTGGCGGTGGTGGTGCCGTCACCGGCCAGATCGTTGGTCTTCGAGGCGACCTCGCGGACCATCTGGGCGCCCATGTTCTCGAACTTGTCGGCCAGCTCGATTTCCTTGGCGACCGACACGCCGTCCTTGGTGATGCGCGGAGCGCCGAAGGACTTCTCGATCACGACGTTGCGGCCCTTCGGGCCCAGCGTGACCTTCACGGCGTCGGCGAGGATGTCAACGCCACGCAGCAGCTTTTCGCGCGCGGAGGGGCCGAACTTGACGTCTTTGGCAGCCATGTCTCGATTCCTTTAACGTGTAAATTTCGAAGGGTACGGGCGGAGGACTTAGGCCTCGATGACGCCCATGATGTCGGATTCCTTCATGATCAGGTAATCGACGCCTTCGATCTTCACTTCGGTGCCCGACCACTTGCCGAACAGGATGCGGTCGCCGGCCTTGACGTCCAGCGCCACGACCTTGCCCGACTCGTCACGGGCGCCCGGGCCGACGGCGATGATCTCGCCTTCCTGCGGCTTTTCCTTGGCCGTGTCGGGGATGATGATCCCACCCTTGGTCTTGGTGTCGGACTCCAGACGCTTGACGACGACGCGGTCGTGCAGCGGGCGGAACTTCATGGAATGCCTCCTTGGATCAAGGCTTGGTTCTGACTGACGGAAATTGGCGCGGGCGGCGGCTGTTAGCACTCCAGCCCGGCGAGTGCCAGACAGCTAATCGAAGCGGATTATGGATTCAAGAGGCTCGTTTCGGAATTTGCCGCAAATGTCTGCAACACTCATCCGACACTGCTTATAGCACATTGATTTCAAATGATATTCCCTCATCTCGGCAGGCAGCCGGCACGGGCAAATTTCTTCAAACGGTCACGAGGAAACCGACCCTTCCGGCAGCGGACGCATCGCCGGGACAGCAAAAGGCTGGAACCGGGCGCCAGATCCACCCGATCCTCCCAGCCGCTCGCTCACCTCCCGCACGTCACGCCTGTGATTGCCGTCACAGCGCCACCGGACGAGATTTCCTAAAATTTTAGAGAAATCGGCATTGGAGAGAGTGGAGGGCGCGATGATGGCGAAGCGGCGGGCGGACGGCTGGACCGGGACTCATGCGGCCGACCGCCTCGAACACAAGCGTCCGGCCCGAATCGCCGCCGCTCCGGGATCGGGCAAGCGGGCACGGTGGCGGGAGCATGAGAGCCGGCTGGTGGAGGTTCTGCTGGAGTTCACCACCATCGCCGGCCTGTTCGCCCTGCTGTTCGCTCTTTTCGTGCTGTTCGGCGCCGCCCAGACCTTGTCACCCTGACTTTATCAGCCCAGGTCCCGCGCAGAATTCTCCTGCCGCGCAGTCTCGGCGGCCACAGCTCCGCAATTCGCGACAAATTGAAATCCACACTTCCCGCTCCGCGCGTATTCCCCATAGGATCGCCGCCGATACGGGCGGCACCACCCCGCCCGGCGCGCCAACCGGGAGTTTCCATCCATGACCACCCAGCCGGTCTGCCAAGCCGCGGTCGATCTTGTGAAGCATTTTGAAGGCCTTTACCTCAACGCCTACCTCTGCCCGGCCGGCGTTCCCACCATCGGTTACGGCCATACCGCCGGCGTGACGATGGGGCAGACCATCACCGTCGAGCAAGCCGATGCCTTTCTCGCCTCCGACCTTGCCCAGGCCGCCGGCCATGTCGACGCCCTGGTGACGGTGCCGCTGAACGACGACCAGCGCGGCGCGCTGGCGTCCTTCGTCTTCAACCTCGGCGCCGGCAGCCTGCAAAGTTCGACCCTGCTGAGGCTGCTGAACGAGGGCGATTATGCCGGGGCTGCCGGTCAGTTCGGCCGCTGGGTCTATGCCACGGTGAACGGCACGCCGACCAAGCTGCCTGGCCTCGTCGCCCGCCGCGCGGCCGAGGAGGCGCTGTTCCAGAGCCAGACCGCCCAGCCGAAGACCGGCGTCACCACCGCGGACGGCACCCCCTGATCCTGGCCTGATATCCGGGCCCGATATCCGAGCCCGATCCGGCCTTCCGGCAGGCGTCGGGCACGAGCCGTTTGACGGGACGGGATGTTCGCCCCACATTTGCGGACATCCCACCGCCGCGCTCCGGAATGCCGCCTTGACCGCCTTTGCCTCCGACAGCCTCGCCGCCGCCACCCGCCCCAATCCGAACCGGCCCATCGCCGTCTGGCTTCTGGTCTGCGCCGCCATGGTGCTGGCCATGGCCGTGATCGGCGCCATCACCCGGCTGACGGAATCCGGCCTGTCGATGGTGGAATGGAAACCGCTGATCGGCATTTTGCCGCCGCTGTCCTCGGCGGAATGGAACCGGGTCTTCGACCTGTACAAGGCGACGCCGGAATTCCGCATCTACAACAGCCACATGGATCTGGCCGGCTTCCAGTCGATCTTCTGGTGGGAGTGGTTCCACCGGCTGTGGGGCCAGCTGATCGGCTTCGTTTTCCTGATCCCCTTCCTGCGTTTCTGGATGCAGGGCCGCATCTCGTCGGAGCTGTGGCCGAAGCTGGCCGGCCTGTTCCTGCTGGGCGGGCTCCAGGGCGGCATCGGCTGGTTCATGGTGAAGAGCGGGCTGGTCGATTCGCCGAACGTCAGCCATTACCGGCTGGCCCTGCATCTCAGCACTGCCATCCTGATCTACGCCCTGCTTCTGCGCACGGCGCTGGGCCTGCTCGATCCGCTGCCAATGGCGGGCTGGCGGCCGGAGGCAGCGTCCCTGCGCCGCCACACCGGCTGGGCGCTGGGTCTGGTCGCCGTCACCATTGTCTGGGGCGCCTTCCTCGCCGGGTCGGACGCCGGCTTCGCCTACAACACCTTCCCGCTGATGAACGGCCACTGGATCCCGCCGGAGGTCGACACGCTGACGCCCTGGTGGCTCAACCCGGTCGAGAACACCGCGGCGATCCAGTTGATCCACCGCGCGCTGGCGATCCTGACCGGGGTGGTCGTCCTGGTGCTGGCCGCCCGCGTCCTGAACGCCCGCCTGCCGGGACGCGCCGGCCGCGCGGCGCTGGCGTCGGGCGCCATGGTCCTGCTGCAAATCGCGATGGGAGTCGCCACGCTGCTGACCGTGGTGTGGACGCCCATCGCCGCCGCCCATCAGGCCGGCGCCATTCTGGTGGTGTCGATGCTGGTCTGGCTGCTGTTCGAACTGCGGCCGGTCGGGCGGGAATAACGCGCGTCGTATTCTTGCCGGCTTGCGGGCGCGGCCGGCAAGATCGACACGGATTGCACGGATTTAGGCACGGATTACACGGATTTTTTATGGCTTGCCGGCGCGGATGCTTCCCGATAAGCCGAAGCCTCGCGGAGGAACATCCGTGAAATCCGTGTCCTAATCCGTGAAATCCGTGGGAAATTTGCCAAACACGCCCGCGCCCCGCAAAAGCGCGGGGCTCCGCGTCACGCCCCTTCGGCCAGATCGTACATCGCGTCGAGGTCGGCGATCAGGACCTTGTTGCCTTCCTGGAGCGAGATCACCCCGGCGGTCTTCAGCTGGGTGAAGGTGCGGCTGACGGTTTCGGTGGTCAGGCCCAGATAGTCGGCAATGTCGGCCCGGCTCATCGGCACGAAGACCGGGTTTTCCTTGTGACCGCGGCGGGCGGCGCGCTGCGACAGCATCAGCAGGAAGGAGCAGATCTTCTCCTTCGCCGTCTTGCGGCCGAGCAGGAGCATCTGGTCCTGTGCCGCGGCCAGCTCGTTCGACGCCATCGAGAACAGGCGCCGCTGCATCTTGGGGAATTCCTCCAGCAGCGCATCGATCTTCTTGCGCGGGAAGCGGCAGAGCGAGGCGCTGGTCACCAATTCGGCGGTGTAGGCATAGCTGTCGTTGACCGCCAGCCCAAGGAAATCGCCGGTCACCAGGAATCCGGTGATCTGGCGGCGCCCGTCCGGCAGCAGCTTGTACAGCTTCACCGTCCCGGACGTGACGTTGTACAGCGCATCGGCGGCGTCGCCCTCGGCGAACAGGGTGTGGCCGGAATCGATGCGCACATTCTGCAGAATGTCGGCGAGACGGCGCAATTCCTCGGGTTCCAGCGCGGCGCACACCGTCAGGCTGCGCACGGGACAGGCCCCGCAGGGATTCATTTCCGTCGCAGCGCTCTTTTCCCGAGCGCGAACCATATCAAAAGGTGGCATGGAGGAACCCAGCCTTTCATTCCGCATGGGCCCATATTGGTGGCAATCGCTCAGAATCGCAACCTTGCACGCATACAACCTTTTTATGCCCATACGGGTTTTGGCACTATTGCCCGCGGACGGCCTCCACCGGCTTGGCCGGTTCACCGCCCGCGCGGGGTGCAGCCGGCAGATCGTCGTCGAACAGGACGCGGTGGGCCGCCCCGTCCAGATCGTCAAACTGGCCGGATTTCAGCGCCCACAGAAAGGCCGCCAGCCCCAGTCCGCCCAGGCTCAGCGCGATCGCGATCAGATAGAGAAGCTCGTCCATCACCCGAATCCTTACCCGGCAGTTCCCGAACGGCGATGTTCCGCACGGGAAGATCCTTGACGACGGCGCCGCGGGCCAGCCGCAGCGCGTTCAGAATGACGATCAGTGACGACGACGACATCGCCAGCGCCGCCAGCAGCGGCGTCAGCATGCCACCCATCGCCAGCGGCACGGCGCACAGGTTATACACCAGGGCGATCCCGAAATTCTGCCTGACCAGACGGCCGGACCGGCGGGAAACCTCCACCGTCTCGACGATCGGGCGCAGCAGCCGGCCCTGGAACACCACGTCGGCCGCGGTCTGGCTGACATCCACCGCGGTGGAGGGCGACATCGACACCGCGGCGGCGGCCAGCGCCGGGGCGTCGTTCAGCCCGTCGCCGACCATCAGCACGGTGCGGCCCTGCCCGGCCAGTTCGGCCAGCGCCGCGGTCTTGTCGGCCGGCGTCTGTTCGGCCCGCCAGTCGGCGATGCCCAGCCGCGCCGCCACCGCCGCCACAGCACCCCGGCGGTCGCCCGACAGCAGCTTCACCTCCAACCCACGCGCCTTCAGCGCCGCCACCACCGCGGCGGCGTCGGGGCGCGGGGCGTCGAGGAAGACGATCCGCCGCGGCTCCTCGCCCGGGCGGGCCAGCCACAGTTCGGGACCGGCGGCGTCCTCCGCCTCCAGCGGCGCGCCGGTGAAGCGGCGGCTGCCCAGCCGCACCTCGCCCTCCGCCGTCTGCAGGGACAGGCCGGCGCCGGCGATCTCGCGCACCCCCGCCGCCACCGGCACCTCGGGTGCGGCGGCGGCCAGCGCACGGGCCAGCGGGTGGCGGCTGGCCGCGGCGAGCGAGGCCGCCAGCGCCAAATCCTCCGCCGTCAGCCCCTCCGCCGACAGCCCCCCAGCCGCCAGTCCGTCCAGCTGCGGCACCGGGCGCCCCTCGGTCAGGGTACCGGTCTTGTCGAAAACCACCGTGTCGATGGCGGCGAGCCGCTCCAGCGCGGTCGGGCTTTTCAGCAGGGTGCCCTGGCGCATCAGCCGGCCGCTGGCGATCACCTGCACCACCGGAACGGCCAGAGCCAGCGCGCAGGGGCAGGTGATGATCAGCACGGCGATGGCGTTCATCAGCGCGTCCTGCCACACCACCCCACCCAGCAGCATCCAGCCGGCGAAGGTGGTCAGCGCGGTCAGATGGACGACGGGAGCGTAGAGGCGGGACACCCGGTCGGCGATGGCGACATACTTGGCGCGGCCCTGTTCCGCCACCTCCATCAGCCGGACGATCTCGGCCAGCAGCGTGCCCTCGCCCACCGCGGTGACGGTCAGGCGCAGGGGTGCGGTCAGGTTGAGCGTGCCGGCGAAGACCTGATCGCCCGGCCGCGCGGTGCCCGGCACCGTCTCGCCGGTGATCAGGCCGGTGTCGAGGTCGGACACGCCGTCGGACACCCGGCCGTCGACGGGGATGCGCTCGCCGGCCGCGACCAGGATGGTGGTTCCGGCAACGACCTGCTCCGGCGCCACCACCGCGCTGGTGCCGTCCTCTTTCAGGATGGTGACTGCGTTGGCGCGCAGGCCCAGCAGCTGTTCCGCCGCCGACCGCGCCCGGCCGCGCGCCCGCTGGTCGAGATAGCGGCCGACCAGCAGGAAGAACAGCAGCATGACGCCGCCGTCGAAATAGGCGTGTTCGCCGCTGTGGATGGTCTCGAACAGGCTCATGCCGGTGGCGAGCAGCACGCCGATGGTGATCGGCACATCCATGTTGGTGCGGCCGTGGCGCAGAACCGACAGCGCCGAGCGCGCGAAGGGACGCAGCGCATAGGCGATGGCCGGCATGCAGATCAGCGCCGAAATCCAGTGCATCAGGTCGCGGGTGGCGGTGCCCATGCCCTGGCTGTGGCCGGCCCAGACCGACACCGACAGCAGCATGACGTTGCCCATGGCGAAGCCCGCCACCGCCATGGCGCGCAGCAGCTCCTTCTCGCTCTTGGCCTGGGCGCCGCCCAGCCGGTCGGGATCGAAGGGAACGGCGCGGTATCCCAGCTGGGCCACGGTGCCGACCACCGCGTTGGCGTCGGTCGCCTCGGGCGTCCAGCGCACGGTCAGCCGCCGCGTGGTCATGTTCATGCGGGCCTGGGCGATGCCCGGCTGGCGGTTGAGCGCCGATTCGATCAGCCAGACGCAGGCCGCGCACTGCATGCCGTCGACCATCAGGTGCAGGCTGCGGCTGCCGTCCTGCTCGTCGCGGGCATGCGGTTCGTAATCGACCGCCGGGGTGTCGTCGGGACGCAAGGGGCGGGCGGTGGGATCGACGCTGCGGCGCTCGTAATAGCGCTCCAGCCCCAGCCCGCGCACGAGGTCGTAGGCGGCGGCGCAGCCGGTGCAGCAGAACGGCCCCGCGCCATCGCCGGCAGTCAGGCTGCCAGCTTGCGCATTGTCGCCCAGCTCTTGCCCGCAATGGAGGCAGACGGTCATCTCGACATCACCCTGACTGTCCCGGTCACGCCCTCACTGCACCCAGACGCGCTTCTGGTCCTGATAGTCGCCGCTGGCGTGGGTGATGACGAAGCGCATGTCCCACTGGCCTTCCAGATCCAGTTCCACCGGGGCGCCATAGCGGCCCTCGCCCAGATAGGGCAGCGACAGGGTCTTGTCATGCCCCTCGGAGATCGGACGGATCATCGTCACGGTGACGGCGGCATCCTTCAGGACCTGGCCCTGCTTGTCGCGGACGGTGATGGCGATCACGCCCTTGCGCGGTTCGGTGCTGGTGAAGTCCGGCTGGACCTGCCAGCCGCGTTCCGCCTGGGCACGGGCGCCGGCCAGATCGCTGTTGTAGCCGAGCCCCTTGATGAAGTGGTTCTCGGTCTCGATCCCGGTCCAGCTCGACACCGCGAAATGGACCATCACCCCGTTCACCGCCAGGACGATCATGAAGACGCCGACGAAGATCCAGGGGATGTACCATCCCGGCTGGCGCGGCGCCTTCAGGCGTTTCGGCGGGAGGGGGCGGTTTCCGGTGGTGGTGCTGATGCTCATGTCGCTGGCTGCCCTTCGACTGGTCGGCGGCGTTTGATCGCGGGCACTATGGCGACCGATTGCCGCAGGGACATTGCGATGGATCAAATGACAGGAAGTTAACGAAACCGCCGGTCCCCCGCCTGTCCCGCGCCGCATGTCCCGCAAAGAAAAAGGCGCCGGGGAGTGACCTCCCCGACGCCCTCTCCGGTCGGTTCCGCAGCGGCCCGCCCGGGCTTCGGCTTACTTGCCGCCGCCCAGGTTGTGGACGTAGACGGCCAGCGACTTGATCGTCGCATCGTCCAGGCGCTTGGACCAGGCCGGCATGACGCCGGCGCGGCCGTTGGTCACCGTCTCGACCAGCGTCTGCTTGTCGCTGCCGTAGAGCCAGTTGGCCTGCTTCAGCGGCGGAGCGCCGACACCGTCGACACCGGCGGCAACCGAGCCCTGGGCCGCATCGCCGTGGCAGGCGGCGCAGTTCTCGTCATAGACGGCCTTGCCCTTGGCGGCCTTGCCCGCATCGGCGGTCTTGCCGTTCAGCGACAGCACATAGTCCGTGACCTGATCGATCTGGTCGCGGTTGAGGATGCCGTCCTTGCCGAAGGCGGTCATGCCGACGTTCGGCGTGCCGCGGGTGTCGCCGTCATCCGAGCGGATGCCGTGCTGGATGGTCTTGTAGATGTCGGCCGAGGAGCCGCCCCACAGCCACACGTCGTCGGCCAGCGTCGGGAAGCCCTTGGCGCCCTGGCCGCCGGCGCCGTGGCAGGCGGCGCAGTTCTCGTTGAAGTAGGACCGGCCGCCGGCCATCGCGAAGCCCAGCAGGTCCTTGTCCTTCTGGATTTCGTCGACCGACTTGGCGGCGATGGCGGTCAGGTACTTGGCCTGGCCGGCCTTCGCCTCCGCCAGCTTGGTGTCCAGCTCCTCGCGCTGGGAATATCCCAGGATGCCCTTCGTGTAGGTCTTGCCCAGCGGCCAGGCCGGGTAGAACACGTAGTACACCATCGCCCAGGCGATGCAGACATAGAAGAGATACAGCCACCATTTGGGCAGCGGATTGTTCAGCTCGCGCAGTCCATCCCACTCGTGGCCGGTGGTCTCGACGCCGGACAGCTCGTCCTTGTAATTCTGTGCCATGGTCTAAAGCTCCTGACCATCATCCTTGAGCGGGATCTGGGCGGCATCGTCGAAGGTGCGGCGGTTGCCGGGCCACATGGCGTAAACCAGGATGCCCGTCAGCAGCAGCATCAACCACACCGTCCAGAAGGACCGAAGCATCACCGTGATCGAATCCAAGTCCATGGATTCCTCCCCCGATTACTGCTGCAGCTGCTTGGACTGGTACTTGGTGAAGTCCACCATGGTGCCCAGCACTTGCAGGTAGGCGACGAGAGCGTCCATTTCGGTGACGGTCTTTTCGCCGGTGAAGTTCGCCACCACGGCCTTCGGATAGCGCTTCATCAGCCCGGCGGTGTCGCCGTCGGGGTTCTTCTGCGCTTCCAGGTCGGCCTTGGCGTTGGCGACCTGCTCGTCGGTGTAGGGCACCCCGACGATCTTCAGCGTCTTCAGGTGGTCGCCGATGTCGCCGTAGCTCAGCGGACGCTCCTTCATCCAGCTATAGCCCGGCATGATCAACTCCGGCACGACCGAGCGCGGGTTCACCAGATGGGCGACCTGCCAGGCGTTGGAGTATTTGCCGCCGACGCGGGCCAGATCGGGACCGGTGCGCTTGGAGCCCCACTGGAACGGATGGTCGTACATCGACTCCGCCGCCAGCGAGTAGTGGCCATAGCGCTCGACCTCGTCACGGAACGGACGGATCTGCTGGCTGTGGCAGTTGTAGCAGCCTTCGCGCAGGTAGATGTTCTGCCCGGCCAGTTCGAGCGGGGAGTAGGGACGGACCCCCTCCACCTTCTCGATGGTCAATTCGATGGTGAAGAGCGGGACGATCTGAACCAGACCGCCGATCGACACGGTGATCAGCACGAGCACGATCAGCAGAAGGGTGTTCCGCTCGATCAGGTCGTGGCTGAAGCCCTTTTTATCCTGAGCCATTTCTCGCATCCTTCCCTAGCGTCAGGCCGCGCCGACCGTCGCCTTGTGCGGCGTGGTGACATAGGGCTTCTCGATGCGGACATCGCCCTTCGCCGTGCGCCACAGGTTGTAGACCATGATGAGAGCGCCGGTGACGAACAGGACGCCGCCCATCGCGCGGATCACGTAGAACGGGTGCATCGCCGCGACGGTCTCCACGAAGGAGTACTGCAGGAAGCCCAGGTTGTCGTAGGCGCGCCACATCAGGCCCTGCATGATGCCCGACACCCACATGGCGGTGATGTAGAGCACGATGCCGATGGTGGCGGTCCAGAAGTGGTAGCTGACCAGGCGCATGCTGTAGAGCTGCGAGCGCTTCCACAGCACCGGCACGAGATAGTAGATCGCGCCGAACGAGACGAAGGCGACCCAGCCGAGGGCGCCGGAGTGCACGTGGCCGACGGTCCAGTCGGTGTAGTGCGACAGGGCGTTGACCGGCTTGACCGACATCAGCGGGCCTTCGAAGGTCGACATGCCGTAGAAGGCGACCGAGGTGACCAGGAAGCGCAGGACCGGATCGGTGCGCAGCTTATCCCACGCGCCCGACAGGGTCATGATGCCGTTGATCATGCCGCCCCAGGACGGCATCCACAGCATGACGGAGAAGGTCATGCCCAGCGTCTGCGCCCAGTCCGGCAGGGAGGTGTAGTGCAGGTGGTGCGGACCGGCCCAGATGTAGAGGAAGATCAGGGTCCAGAAATGGACGATCGACAGGCGGTAGGAATAGACCGGCCGCTCGGCGCGCTTGGGCACAAAATAGTACATGATGCCCAGGAAGCCGGCGGTCAGGAAGAAGCCGACCGCGTTGTGGCCGTACCACCACTGCACCATGGCGCTCTGCACGCCCGACACGAAGGTGTAGGACTTCATGCCGAACAGCGACACCGGGACGTTGATGTTGTTGCCGATGTGCAGGATCGCGACGGTGAGGATGAACGCCATGAAGAACCAGTTCGCCACATAGATGTGCAACTCGCGCCGCGTCATCACCGTGCCGATGAACTGGACCGCATAGAGCACCCAGGTGACCGTCAGGTACAGGTCGAGGATCCATTCGGGCTCGGCGTATTCCTTGCCCTGGGTGAAGCCCAGGACGTAGCTCAGCGCCGCGAGCACGATGAAGACGTTGTAGTTCCAGAAGATGAACTTCGCCAGCCCTTCGCCCCCGAAGAGATACTGGCGGCACGTCCGCTGGACCGAATAGAGCGAAGTGGCGAACAGCACATTGCCGCCGAACGCGAAAATCACGGCCGAGGTGTGGACGGGGCGCAGGCGCCCGAAGCTCGTCCACTCCAGCCCGAGATTCAGCGCCGGGAAAGCCAGCTGCAGAGCGATGAAGGTGCCGGCCAGGAAACCGACCACGCCCCAGAACACTGCAGCGATCACGAAGAGTCGGATGGCGTCCTCATGGTAACGCACGTCTTCCGACACCCGCTGGCTGCCCAGGGTGGCCCCTGAAGTCAAAGTCGCTGATGTCATACAATCTCTCCCGTTTGCCCCGGGCGGCCGCGGGGCCGCGCCTTCTGGGTTGCACCACCACTGGGTACGTACTGTTAAGGAGCGGGACAGGTTGCACTCGGAAATGCCGAAAGGGACGCCGGGCGCGCCTGTCTCCAATGGCGCCCACTATGTGGATGGGGGGGTTCAGCAACATTGATCTACGTCAACGACCCTTCCGCCCCGGGGCTGCCATCGTTCAGTGTCCTTGCAATCGGCCGGGCTGAAATGGACGACGGTTTCATCGCTAAACCCCTTGGTCGGCGCCAGATCGACCAGGCTTACCCGCTGGTCTGCGCCCTGGCGCCGGGCCTGGGGGTCGACCAATGGCGCGCATTTGCCGCAGCGGTTCTGGACAGCGCAACCCTGGGGAGCAGTGCGGACGGTGGCGCAGGAGACGGCCGCCAGCCGGCAAGCCGGGGCATCATGACCGTGCAGAACGCGCAGGGGTACCTGCACGGCCTGTTCTCCTACACGGCCGAACCGCACCTGCTGCACGGGCGGACGCTGTGCGTCGACAACTTCGTCGTGCTCGACCTGTTCGACGTCGCCGGCGTGGCGGAAGCCCTGCTGCAGGCGATGGAGGGGCTGGCCCGGCGGCTGGGCTGCGCCGCCATCCACACCACCCTGCCCGACCGTTTCGCCCGACCCGATTCCCTTCAAGGCTCCGGCCGCGACCCGATCCCCGACTGCTTCCGCACCGAAGGGCACCGGCAGGAAACGATCCGCTTCTGCAAGGAGCTGGCGGTGGTCAACGACAATGCCCCGACGCTGGCGGAGGGACGGCGCGACGCGGAGTAGCGCCTGTCGGGCCGGGAGGCGCACAATGCCGGACCTTGCAAAGGAAACGTCTCGGATGAGCGACGCGCTGGTCGGCAGCCTGCTGGAAGGACTTCCCGCAAGTCCGCAGCCCGAAGAACTGTTCAAGACGCTGGCGGCGCTGCCCGGTGTGCGCATCGAGCGGATCGTCTCCACCGGCCAGTCCTCCCCGGACGGCTTCTGGTACGACCAGGAGTGGGACGAGTTCGTCCTGCTGGTCGCGGGCTCCGCCACTCTGCAGGTGGACGGAGAGGGAGACCGCCCGCTGTCCCCCGGCGACTGGGTGCTGCTGCCCGCCCGCACCCGCCACCGCGTTGCCGCCACCGCCGCCGGCGGGCCGACCGTTTGGCTGGCGGTCCATGCCGGTGAGCCGGGCGGCACCACCGGATCGGGGTAGAGGCCGAACGGCGCGGAGCGGCATGGGCGGGCCACCGCAGCCATTGCGCGCCGCCGATTTGCCGCTAGGATGCGGGCCCATGAGCGACACCGGCACCAAACCCGTCAAGAAATACCCCGCGATCCATCTGCAGTCCGGCCGCCAGCGGCGCGTCATGCAGGGGCATCCCTGGGTCTATTCCAACGAAGTCCAGATGGACACCACCGCCAAGGCGGTGCCGCCCGGCAGCCCGGTGCGGCTTCTGGACCCCGGCGGGACGCCGCTGGGCATCTACACCTTCAATCCGCATACGCTGATCGCCGCCCGGCTGCTGTCAAACGACCCGGCGACCGTGGTGGACCAGGCCTTCATCGCCGACCGGCTGCGCCGCGCGGTGGAGTTGCGCGACCGCCTGTTCAGCCGTCCCTTCTACCGCGTCGTCCATGCCGAGGCCGACGGGCTGCCCGGGCTGATCGTCGACCGCTTCGACGATGTGGTGACGGTGCAGGCCAACTCCGTCTTCATGGACCGCCGGATCGACGAGATCCTGGCCGCCATCGACGAGGTGATGGCGCCGCGCGCGGTCATCCTGCGCAACGACGGCAGCCAGCGCGCGCTGGAAGGGCTGGCGGAGGAGACCCGGCTGGCCAAGGGCGAGATCGACGGCTCGATCCGCCTTGAAGAGAACGGCGCCACCTTCTTCGCCAACCCGCTGGACGGCCAGAAGACCGGCTGGTTCTACGACCAGCGCGACAACCGCGCCTTCATCGCCTCGCTGGCCAAGGGCGGTCGGGCCATCGACTTCTACAGCTACAATGGCGGCTTCGGCATCCAGTGCGCGGTGGCCGGCGCCACCCAGGTGATCGCGGTCGACCGCTCCGCCCTGGCCCTGGAGAACGCCACCCGCGCCGCCGCGGCGAACGGCGTCGCCGACCGCTTCGAGGCGCGCAAGGCCGACGCCTTCCAGGAGATGGAGCGGCTGGGCACGGCCGGCGAAACCTTCCAGGTGGTGGTCGCCGATCCGCCGGCCTTCGTGAAGTCGAAGAAGGATCTGGCGGCCGGCAGCCGCGCCTACCGCAAGATGGCGCGGCTGGCGGCGAAGATCACGGCACCGGGCGGTTATCTGCTCTGCGGGTCGTGCAGCCACAATGTCGATCCGCCGACCTTCGCCGAACTGGTCGCCCGCGGCCTGCACGACGCCGGCCGCACCGGCCGCATCCTGCGCAGCGCCGGCGCCGGCCCCGACCATCCGGTCCACCCGCACCTGCCCGAGTCGGCCTATCTGAAAGCGCTCGTGC
The DNA here is from genome assembly GCF_058780665.1 of Azospirillum sp. UENF 112521. NCBI lineage: Bacteria > Pseudomonadati > Pseudomonadota > Alphaproteobacteria > Rhodospirillales > Azospirillaceae > Azospirillum > Azospirillum sp. UENF 112521. Next base: position 313,000 of record NZ_JBSNCI010000002.1, on the reverse strand, counting down.
TGCAACTGGACTGAGTGCAGCCCGCCTGGGCATCCAGGACGGACGGGCGGACGTACACACGCGGTACGTCCCCCGTACGCCTCCAGCCCCGGCCCGGCCCGCCAGTGACACGTACGCCTGCCGCCCGGAGCGAGCCCTATCCTGCAAATCCCGCCAGCGCCCGCACCTCGGCCGGGCTGCGGCCCTCGTCCCGCAGCGACCGCAGGGACTGGGCGCGGTCGCGCTTGGCCAACCGCTCGCCCGCCGCATTCCGCAGCAGGCCGTGATGGTGGTAATCGGGGGGATCGTAGCCCAGCAGGGCCTGCAACAGCCGGTGCAGATGGGTGGCGAAGAACAGGTCCTCGCCGCGGGTGACAAGGGTCACACCCTGGAGATGATCGTCGACGGTGACGCTGAGGTGATAGCTGGTCGGCGTGTCCTTGCGCGCCAGCACCACGTCGCCCAGCAGTTCCGGCGTCGCGTTCTGCCAGCCCAGCGCCCGGTCGTGCCAGCGCAGCGGCCCGGTCAGCCGGCAGGCGGCCTCCACATCGAGTCGCAGCGCCCAGGCGTCGCCCCGCTCGATCCGCTCGGCGCGCTCCGCGGCGGAGCGATGGTGGCAGGTGCCGGGATAGAGCGGCCCGTCGGGTCCATGGGGAGCCGCACCGGCCCGCGCGATCTCGGCGGCGATGTCCTTGCGGGTGCAGAAACAGGGATAGAGCACGCCCAGCGACTCGAGCCGGGCCAGAGCGGCGCGGAAATCGTCGAAATGGTCGGACTGGCGGCGGATCGGACCGTCCCAGTCGAGGCCGAGCCACGCCAGATCCTCGATCAGGTCGCGCTCGTACTCCGGACGGCAGCGGTTGGGGTCGATGTCCTCGATCCGCAACAGGAAGCGGCCGGCGGCACTGCGGGCGGTGGTCCAGCCGAACAGCGCGGAATGGGCATGGCCCAGATGCAGATGCCCGGTGGGGCTGGGGGCGAAGCGGGTGACGAGATCGCTCATTCCCGCTTTATAACGGCTGGCGTGACCTAGATGTAAGCGCGGATCGGATATGGGGCCTGATCGAATATGGGGCCCGATCAGATGTAAGGATTGTCGCGGATCGGCTCGACCGGGATCTCTTCGCCTTCCAGATAGAGCGCCAGACGGCGGCGCAGCTCGCGGTCGAACGCATCGATGCGAATCTGGCGCTCACGCTCCTCGCGTTCACGGCGCTTCTGGGCAAGGTCGATGATGACGGCGGTCATGGCGGACTTTCCTCGGGGTCGCTTCCGGCCGGTTCGGACCGGCGGGATCGGCTTGGATCAACGAGGTCCACCATCGCGCCGTCATGGTTAACGAGGGGTAAGCACGCAAGGCGGGCGCGACTGTTTTTTGCCGATGTCACAGCCGCCTTCACAGCCGCCGCGGGTGGGGCCACTTGACCGCATCCCCGCCGCACCCACCTTGCCCACAGCGCGAAAAAGGTTACACAACGGTGAAGAAATTCGGCCGCACCGGGTCAAGATATTGAGTCCCGAGCCCCGATCCACTATGTATCTGGTTGTCCCGGAGGACGATTCGGCCGCCGGGGCGCAGCAGACATGCCCCGCGCACGGTGCCGCAGCAGTGTCGCGTGCCGGGTCCAGAAACGGTCTCAGACAACGGTTACAGACAAGGGAGTGGCCATTGGCTCCACCACCCGATCACTGTCCGGCTCTGGTGCTGAACGCGGATTTCCGCCCGCTCAGTTACTTCCCCTTGTCGCTATGGTCCTGGCAGGAAGCGGTCAAGGCGGTCTTTCTCGAACGGGTCAACATCGTATCGCACTATGACCGGGTCGTCAGATCCCCCAGTTTTGAAGTCCGGTTGCCCAGCGTCATCTCGCTGAAGGAATTCATCCCGGCCTCGCGCCGTCCGGCCTTCACCCGCTTCAACGTCTTCCTGCGCGACCGCTTCACCTGCCAGTATTGCGGCCGCCCCTTCCCCACCCACGACCTGACCTTCGACCATGTGATTCCGCGGTCCCGCGGCGGTCGGACGACGTGGGAAAACGTCATCACATCCTGCTCGGCCTGCAATCTGGCGAAGGGCGACCGCCTTCCCCATGTCTGCGGCATGATCCCCCTCACGCCGCCCTTCCAGCCCAGTGCCTACGAGCTGCAAGAGAACGGACGCGCCTTCCCGCCAAACTTCCTCCATGAAAGTTGGCGGGATTTTCTTTACTGGGACTCGGAACTGGACCCGATGTAGGCTTGGCGCCGTGCCGTCAACGGATGGGGGCCGCTGCCGGCCCCTGCATCCGCCGCCTCAAACCCGCCCCGTCACACCCGTTCCGCCACCCAGATCACCGCCCGGGTGCCGGCCTTGATCGCCGCCGACAGCAGCGGGTAGCCCGCCGCGCGCTCCGCCTCGTTCTGCAAGCCGATGTCGCGGTGCTCGACCTCTTCCGCCTGGAACTTGCGGATGCTGTCGGACAGCTCCTGCTCGTCCGGGCCAAGATGAGGCAGTTGCGCCTCGTAATGCTCCTCGATCACCTCTTCGACCGCGACGGTGCAGGCCATCGCCGCCCGTTCGCCGAGGATCGCAGTGCCGGCGCCCAGCAGGAAGCCGGTGACGTGCCACAGGGGTTGCAGCAGGGTCGGCCGCACCCGGCGCCGGTTCAGCTGCTTCTCGAAATATTCGAGATGGACCAGCTCCTGATCGGCCATGTGGCGCAGGGTCTTGCCGTGGCGGCCCTTGCCCATCACGGCGATCTGGCCCTCATAGATGCGCTTGGCGCCATATTCGCCGGCATGGTCGACGCGGACGATGCGGGCCAGCCGGTCGCGCCGCGGCAGGTCGCCGGGCAATGCACCGTGACGCGCGCCGTGACGGGAATTGGCGGTGGGAGACGTCGTTTCACTCACAATGCGGTCCTCGACACCGGGGTGCGGGTATAGGCGATGCGTGCCGCGACGAAGGCGTAGGCCGCCAGCGCCAGCGAGATCGCCACGTTGTAGCCCGCCATGGAGATCCCGAACAGCGACCACGCCACTTCGTCACAGCGGGTGACCGGGGCGGCCAGCACCTGGGCGCGCAGTGCCTCCAGCGAATTGGCCGCGGCCGAGCCGCCGCAGGACGAGGTGCCGGCCCACCAATGCTGCTCCACCCCGACATGATAGGCGGCAATGCCGGCACCGGCCAGCAGGGCCAGCCCGCTCACCACCAGCAGCGCGTCGCCCAGCCCCTTCCAGCGGCGGAACAGCCAGGTCACCAGCCCCAGCACCATCACCGCCACATAGGGCCAGCGCTGCATGATGCACAGCACGCAGGGTTGGTAGTTCAGCACGAACTGGAAGAACAGGGCCGACAGCAGCACCCCGGCACTGGCCAGCGCCAGCAGCAGGGCGGCGATGCGGGGATCCTCGAAGGCACGGGAGAGAAAGGGCTTGGTCGTCATGGCGGACAAGGTAGCGCGTGCGAGGCCGTTCGGCCAGCCGTCCGCAAGGCCCGCGGCACGCCTGCGACGGCATGACAGGGCGGCGGCATCGGCAGGGAATAAGCGGCACCGCGGCTGCGTCGCCGGGCGCTGTTTCGCCCCGGACCCGGGCAGCGAACCGGGATGCCCGGATGCCTGTTCTTTTGCCCTTTCCGTTTGCGGACTGTTGCGCTAGAAGAGGCGTCGCTGCGGGCGTGGTGAAATTGGTAGACGCGCCGGACTCAAAATCCGGTTCCGCAAGGAGTGTCGGTTCGAGTCCGACCGCCCGCACCACCCGATCCCTCTGTTGTGGGATCGCGGTTCCGGTCAGCCGGCCGCCTTTTCGGCGAATTGGTCGAATGCTTCGACCGCCTGGGCGGCATACATCACCGACGGCCCGGCGCCCATATAGACCGCCATCCCCATCGTCTCCATCACCTCGTCGCGGGTCGCCCCCTGCTTCATCGCCGCTTCGGCATGAAAGGCGACGCAGCCGTCGCAGCGGATCGCCACCGCGATGGCGAGCGCGATCAGTTCCTTGGTCCTGGTGTCCAGCGCATCCGCCTTGAGCGCCGCCTGGGCCATCCCGGAAAAGGCTTTCATGACCTCCGGGGCGCCGCCGCGCAGCTCGCGGATGGCTCCGGACAGCTCGCCGGTCATCTGCGGCCAGTTCTTGTGCATGGGTCTTCTCCTGCCATCGAAAAAAGGCGCACCGGACGTCCGGGTCGCCGCCCAGCCGGAACCGCCTTGGCGGAAAGCGAGCTGCGGGCGACATCGCCCCATTGACTTAACATTAGAATATACTAATTTATTGGTCAAGGGCAGTCCGACGGCTGCTTGCGGTCCGATGCCACGGCCCGGCCCGCAATCCCCTTTCAAGGATCGACTCCGATGTTCCTCTGCTCCCTGATGCGACGCCTGTTCCCGACCGCGCAGCCCGAAAAGCAGGGCGGCACCGACCGGATCCTGCAGGTCGATCCGCAGACCGCCATTCACTGGCAGGCGAAAGGCGAGGCGGTGATCGTCGATGTCCGCGAACCGCATGAGCACGCCGCCGGCCATATCCCCGGCGCCATCCTGAACCCGCTGTCGCGCTTCGACCCGTCGCGCGTCCCGGCCGAGCCCGACAAGCATCTGGTCTTCCACTGCCAGGGAGGCATGCGCTGCGGTCCCGCCGCCGAGCGCATGATGGCCGCCGGCCATACCGGCACCATCAACCGTCTCAGCGGCGGCTTTTCCGCCTGGGCCAAGGCCGGCGGCCCGGTGGAGCGCTGACGCCCCTCTCAAAGCCGCTGGCCTGCGCCTCACGGCGGACGTATGTGTCTGTCGGTCACAGACAGATATGCAGGGACCGTCGAATGAAGCCCGCCCCCTTTCCTCCCGCGGCCTCTTCCCCGATCGTCGTCGACGAAACCGGACCGCAGAGCTTCACCCTCACCGTGACGTTCGACGGCCAGCGGTTCGAGTGCGGCAGATACATCAGCCGCGCCGCGGCGATGCAAGCCGGACGGCTGTTCCTTCAACGCAAGGAGGGGGAAGCCGCCAACGGCCGGACGAAACGGAAGCCGGGCAGGACGTGACGCCCGACATGCCGCCCGATGACGACCGCACCCGCCTCGCCGCCAATGTCGGCGCGGCCATCGCCGTCATGATCGTCCTTGGCCTGGGATACTGGCTGATGGGTGCCCTGATGCATCAGTCCAGGACCGAGGACTGTCTGCTGGCCCATCGGCGCAGCTGCGGCACGGTCGAGGTGCGGTGAGGTTTCCGGCCGCCGACCCGGAGCCGTTGCCATACCGCCGCCAACCGGCGGCAGGACTGAAGATTTCACAGTATTTTCAATATGGTGCGGGCGGTGGAACTCGAACCCACATACCTAAGGGTGAGGGATTTTAAGTCCCTTGCGTCTACCGGTTTCGCCACGCCCGCGCCCCGGGCCCTGCCATTGCAAGCCGATGCTGATGCACCGGACCGATGACGGCAAAGCTCATGTCCACGGACCGGCCCCGCGCTGCCCGCGGAGATTGCATACCGCAATATGCAACGCACCGTTCCGTGGTCATGACTTAGACAATCGCGGGGGCGCGGGTCAAGGGGCCTTCGCAAAACCGCAGGCATTCCCATATCGAAGGACGCGCAACTGGGGGCCGGCCCGCACCGGCTCGGGAGCAGGAGGGAGACGGCGTGAGCGAGACGCAATGGATGTCGCTGGTGGCGCTGCTGATGGTCGCGGTGCTGGTGGTGCCGGCGGCCCTTCGCCGCAACCGAGGGGCTGTTCTTCGCAACGCGGCGCTGTGGCTGGCGCTGATCGTCGCCCTCGTCTGGGTTTACGACCGCTTCGGACCGTTCGGCAACTGACCGCCGCCCCACCCCGGCGTTGTGCCGCGGCGTTAGGGGCGGGTGTCCTCGTTCATCGTCATGATGCCGATTCCCATCGACACGCTGCCGAAGGTCAGCATCAGGCCGGCATAGAGCATCACCGTGGCGGTGATGCCGTATTCGCTGCTGCCGATCAGGGTCGCCAGCTTGGCGACGTCGAACCACAACAGCCCGCTTGCCAGCACCACGGCGCCGACGATGCCGGCGAACAGGTGGCGGAGAAGAAACAGCAGCGCTGTTTTCTCGAAGCTCTTCATGGCGGGGCTCCCGCGGCGGGAAAGACGGAGATGAGAGGAATTTAATGTAGGACCGAATCGGTCCGCGGCAATCGATCCGCCGACATATCCCCCGTCAGAGCGGCCGTCATACCCGCCACTATCCTTTCGTACCGACCGTGACGGTCGGCGTGCCGCCAAGGCCGCGGATGATCTCCGCCAGCTCGTCGGCGGCACCCGTCACCTCCGCCTCGTCGGTGCCGCGCAGCACCAGGCTGACGCCGAAGAAGCCGTGGCGGAAGTAAGGATAGCTGCCGATCTCCAATGCCGGATGGCGGTCCTGCAGGGCCGACAGCTCGGCGGCGATCACGCCCTCGCCCAGTTCGCAGGCCACCGTGCGGGCATGCAGCGCCGGGCCGCCGGCCAGACGCGGCAGGATGCCGTCCAGCATCGCCCGCATGATGTTGGGCACGCCGGCCATGACGAAGACGTTGCCGATCTGGAAGCCCGGCGCCTGGCTGATCGGGTTGTCGATCAGGATGCCGCCGGCCGGGACGTTGGCCATGCGCAGCCTTGCCTCGTTCAGCTGGCCGGCGGCGTAATGGCGCTCAAGCCGGGCGACCGCTTCCGGATTGCGCTCCAGCGCCACGCCGAACGCCTTGGCGACGCAGGCGGCGGTGATGTCGTCGTGGGTCGGGCCGATGCCGCCGGTGGTGAAGACATAGGTGTAGCGGGCGCGCAGGGCGTTGACCGCGGCGACGACCTCCTCCTCGACGTCCGGCACCACGCGGGCCTCGCGCAGCCGCACGCCGATCTCCGTCAGTTTCTCGGCGATGTGGCCGAGGTTGGCGTCCTTGGTGCGGCCCGACAGGATCTCGTTGCCGATCACCAGCACGGCGGCGGTCGGGTTGGCTCCGGTCTCGTTTGCAGCAGCTTCGGACGTCATCTGGCGGGGGTCTCCATCGGAACGCTCTTGTCGGGCGGGAAGGCCAAGGGTAGCGTCGCCGCCAAGATGCGCTTTCCCACCCCCCTTCTTCAAGGCCGCCTGATCCGCCGCTACAAGCGGTTTCTCGCCGACGTCCTACTGGACGGGGTGGAGGTGACGGTGCATGTCCCCAATTCCGGCAGCATGATCGGGCTGGACAGTCCCGGCTCCGCCGTCTGGCTGTCGCGTTCCGACAATCCCAAACGCAAGCTGGCTTACACGCTGGAGCTGGTGGAGGCCGCCGCCCCCTGGGGCGAGGGGCTGGTCGGCGTCAACACCGGCCACCCCAACGCCCTGGTCGCCGCCGCGATATCGGCCGGCACCATCCCGGAGCTGGCCGGCTACGACCGGCTGCGGCGCGAGGTGAAATACGGCCGCAACAGCCGCATCGACGTGCTGCTGGAGGACGACCCGGCCAGGCCCGGCGCCGATCACCTTTCTATGAGGCCTCCCGCCTATGTAGAGGTCAAGAACGTCCATCTGCGCCGCCCCGGCGGCCCGCATGGAGACGCCGCCGAATTCCCGGACTGCGTGACCGCCCGTGGCGCCAAGCATCTGGAGGAGATGGCGGCGATGGTGGCGCAGGGCTGCCGCGCGGTCATGCTCTACCTTGTCCAGCGCGGCGATTGTTCCCATTTCCGCACGGCGGCCGATCTCGACCCGGCCTATCATGACGGGCTGCGCCGTGCACTGGATTCGGGTGTGGAGGCGCTATGCTGGTCTTGCGCGATCACGCCCGAATCGATTGAATTGGACCGGCCGCTGCCGATCCGGCTTTAGGGTCGCGGCAGCAGGCCTTCGGCATCCGGCTTTTGGTTACCTGGCATAGGGGCTTTCGTCTTGGAACAGGATCACGTCGAATCCAACCGCGTCCGCCTTCATGGTCCGGAGGGATTCGAAGGCATGCGCAAGGCCGGCCGTCTGGCCGCGCTGGCACTGGACTATATCGTCCCCTATGTGCAGCCGGGCGTCACCACCGGCGAGCTGGACCGCCTGCTGGAGCAGTTCATCCGCGACCATGGCGGCATCCCCGCCCCGCTGGGCTATCGCGGCTTTCCGCGGGCCAACTGCATCTCGGTCAACCACGTCGTCTGCCACGGCATTCCCGGCGACAAGCGTCTGGTCGACGGCGATATCCTGAACATCGACGTCACGCCGATCGTCGACGGCTGGTACGGCGACAGCAGCCGCATGTATCTGTGCGGCGACGTCGGCGTGAAGGCGCGCAAGCTGGTCGACGTCACCTATGACGCGCTGATGATCGGCATCGCCGCGGTGAAGCCGGGCGCCACGCTGGGCGACATCGGCCACGCCATCCAGACCTTCGCGGAGTCCCACCGCTTCTCGGTGGTGCGCGACTTCTGCGGCCACGGCGTCGGCCGCGTCTTCCACGAGCCGCCGTCGGTCCTGCATTACGGCAAGCCGGGCGAAGGGCTGGTCCTGCGGGAAGGCATGATCTTCACCATCGAGCCGATGATCAACACCGGCCGCCCCGACGTGAAGATCCTGGGCGACGGCTGGACGGCCGTGACCAAGGACAAGTCGCTGTCCGCCCAGTTCGAGCATTCCATCGGCGTGACGGCGGACGGTGCGGAGATCTTCACCCTATCGCCGGCCGGTTACACGAGGCCGCCTTACCCGGTGGAGTAAAGCTGACGGTCATTGACGGGTCGAGGGGCGGGCGCCGTGTCGGGGGATGCGGCGCCCGAGTTGTTTATGGCAACCGCCAAGCACTCGACTGACCAGCGCCATAACGGAAAGCCGCGCAACACCCCGGAAACGAACAAGGGCCCGGCAATTGCTTGCCGAGCCCTTGAAGAAACTGGTGCCGCAACAGGGATTTGAACCCCGGACCTACTGATTACGAATCAGTTGCTCTACCCCTGAGCTACTGCGGCGTCGTTGTGGCGCGGAACATAGCGAGGTGCTTCGTGGGATGCAAGCGGTGAATTTCGGAAAAATCGGCCGCCCGTCCTCAAACCTGCCATGCGCCCGAAAGCCTTACCCGTGCTGCCGGATCACCTCCAGGAAGGCGTCGGCGTAGCGTTCCAGCTTGCGGCCGCCGACCCCCGGCAGATGGGCGAAGGTGGCGTGGTCGCGGGGGCGCTGGGCCACCATCTCCAACAGCGTGCTGTCGTGGAAGATCACATAGGGCGGCACGCTCTGGGCCTTCGCCAGCGCGGTGCGGCAGTCCTTCAGCGCATGCCATAGCGCGTCGTCGGCCGCCGACAGCGCTCCGCGGGCGCCGGAGCGCGACACCCCCTCCCCGCTCGAGCCGCCGCCGACCGACCCGCCCCGCGCGGTGTGGCGGCGCAGAGCGTCGTGGACGCCGCGGCGGCGTTCCAGCACCGGGTCCTTGCGCAGCTTCACCACCCGCTGCCCCTTGATGACAGCCACCCCGGCATCGGTCAGGCGGAAGCCGCCATAGCCCTCCAGATCGACGGTCAGCAGCCCGGTGGCGACAAGCTGGCGGTAGACCGACTGCCATTCGACCTTGGTCATGTCCTTGCCGACGGCGAAGGTCTTCAACTGGTCATGGTTCTGCTGCACCACCTTCTCGGTGGCGTTGCCGACCAGCACGTCGATCAAATGGCCGGCGCCATAGCGCTGCCCGGTGCGGTAGACCGCCGACAGCGCCTTCTGCGCGGCGATGGTGCCGTCCCAGGTCTCGACCGGGTCCAGGCAAGTGTCGCAGTTGCCGCAGGGCTCCGGCAGCGTCTCGTTGAAATAGTTCAGCAGCACCTGACGGCGGCAGTCCGACGTCTCGCAGAAGCCGAGCAGGGCCTCCAGCTTGCCGCGCTCGACCCGGCGGTGGCTGTCGCCCGCCTCGGACTGCTCCAGCATCTGGCGCAGCATCACCACGTCGGCCATGCCGTAGGCCATCCAGGCGTTGGCGGGCAGCCCGTCGCGGCCGGCGCGGCCGGTTTCCTGATAATAGGCTTCCAGGCTCTTTGGCGGGTCGAGGTGGCAGACGAAGCGGACGTTCGGCTTGTCGATGCCCATGCCGAAGGCGACGGTGGCCACCATCACCAGACCCTCGCTCTTGATGAAGCGGTCCTGGTTGGCCTCGCGCGTCTCGGCGGGCAGCCCGGCATGGTAGGGCAGAGCCTCGCGGCCCTGTTGGTTCAGCCAGGCCGCGACCTCCTCCACCTTGTTGCGCGACATGCAATAGACGATGCCGGCGTCTTCCGGATGGTTGTCGCGCAGGAAGGCCAGCATCTGCTGGCGCTCGCTCTTCTTCGGCACCACGCGGTAGGTGATGTTGGGCCGGTCGAAGCTGGACAGGAAGACGCGGGCGTCGGTCAGCCCCAGCTTGTCCTTGATCTCGGCGCGGGTCTGCACGTCGGCGGTGGCGGTCAGCGCGATGCGCGGCACCGTCGGGTGGCGTTCGTGCAGGATCGACAGCTGCAGATATTCGGGCCGGAAGTCATGCCCCCACTGCGACACGCAATGCGCCTCGTCCAGCGCGAACAACGCCAGCCGGGTGCGGTCGAGCAGGTCGAGGAAGCGCGGCGTCACCAGCCGTTCGGGTGCCACATAGACGAGGTCGATCTCGCCCTGCACCATCGCCCGCTCCACCTCCCGCGCCTCGGCCGGACCGAGGGAGGAGTTGAGGAAGGCCGCGCGCACGCCGAGTTCCCGCAGCGCCGTCACTTGGTCGCGCATCAGGGCGATCAGCGGCGACACCACGACCGTCACCCCGTCGCGCACCAGCGCCGGGATCTGATAGCACAGCGACTTGCCGCCGCCGGTCGGCATCAGCACCAGCGCGTCGCCGCCGCGCACCACATGGTCGATGATGTCGGCCTGCTGGCCACGGAAGGAGTCGTAACCGAACACCGTCCGCAGCGCGTCGAGCGCCGTGGCCGGCGGTTGACCGGGCGCATCGTCCGACGCACCCAGATTGCCGTAGGAAAACAACGAATCCACGCCGATGCGGTTCAGGAAAGTGGTGCCGGAGATCCGGCTTGTCGTCTCAACGCCCCATCATGTCGCACAGATCGCCCCCAGGGCAAAGCCGCAAAGGGACGCGGCCGGGAACAAAGGTCGGACCTTCACCGGCACCACCACACATTGGTGTGAAAGTTTGGCGCCTGCTCATCGCCCGCGTGTAAACTGAAAACGGCGGATGGGTGGTCCATCCGCCGTTTCAGAAGGAGGAAGGTGGCATGAAGAAGATGCCGTTCTTCCTGGTGCTCCAGTGGCGGAGATGGCGGACCGAAATCCGCCTGATCCGGCGCTAAGCACTGGAAGCGTGCCGGCGGGTGCAGCAACACGCGCCGGCCACCTCCGAAAAATATACAGCCGCGCCACCCGTTTTTCAACGCGCGGTATCGTCGTTACAGCAGATCCCGCAGCATCGCCACCAGCGGCACATCGGCCGGCGGCATCGGGTAATCGCCCATCCGGTTCGGATAGACCCAGGCGAGCGTCTGCCCTTCCCGCGGCATCACGTCGCCCTCCCACACCCGGCAGACATAGAGCGGCATCAGCAGATGGAAGCGCTCGTAGCTGTGCGACGCGAAGGTGAAGGGGGCGAGGCAGCTGGCCGCCGTGTCGATGCCCAGTTCCTCCTTAAGCTCGCGCACCAGCGCCGCTTCCGGCGTCTCCCCGGCATCGACCTTGCCGCCGGGGAATTCCCACAGGCCGGCCAGCGACTTGCCGGGCGGACGCTGGGCCAGCAGCACGCGCCCGTCGGCATCGACGAGCGCCACCGCGACGACCAGCAGAACCGGCAGCGAACCGGGTGCGGGGGTGGAGCTGGGATCGAAACAGGCGGTCATGCGGAACCTTCTCGGCGGGCCGGCCACTCGGCGGCGGTGATTTCGAAACAGGGCGCCGACATGCTTCGCCCGCGGGCGGGAAAGTCTTGCCGGCGTTCGCCCCGCCGCCGCAAACCGGCTTTGCGGAGCAAGGCCTGGGACGGCAGGTTGTCGGGATCGGTGGCGGCCCAGATCCGCGACAGGCCGAGCGGACCGAAACCGATCCCCAGCATCACGGTCACCATCTCCAGCCCATAGCCGGCGCGATGGTGCGGCGTGCCGACCCAGTAGCCGATCTCGGCACCATCAGGCCGGTCAAGGTCCGGCTGCAACCCGACGCTGCCGACAGGCACGCCGTCGGAGACCCGCACCGCCAGAAAGGCGAGAGCGGTGAGATCGGCATGGGCCCGCGCCGCCAGCTCCACCCAGTCATGCCCGTCGGCAACCGAGTAGGGATGCGGGACCCGTGCGAGCCAGCGCGCAACCTCCCAGTCGCCGATCAGCGGCACGAAATCCGGCACATCCTCATGCCGGAAGGCGCGGAGCAGCAGCCGCGGCGTCGCCACGCTGCCGGGCCAGGGCTCCGCTCCGCCGCCTGTCAAACCATCGGCTCCGTCAGAGCGTCAGCTGCGATAGCTGCCGTTGATGTCGATGTAGCCGTGGGTCAGGTCGCAGGTCCACACCTTCGCCGTGCCCTTGCCGAGGCCGAGGTCGATGTCGATGTCGACCTCCTTGCCCTTCATGTGGGCGGTGACCGGCGTCTCGTCGTAACCCGGGACTTCCATCCCCTCGGCGCAGATCAGGGTGCCGCCGACGGTGATCCTGATCAGGTCGCGGTCGGCGCGCTCGCCGGCGCGGCCGATGGCGGCGACGATGCGGCCCCAGTTGGCATCCTCGCCGGCGATGGCGGTCTTGACCAGCGGCGAGTTCGCCACCGTCATGCCGATCCGCTTGGCGGCGGCGTCGCTGTCGGCGCCGCGCACGGTGATGGCGATGAACTTGGTCGCGCCTTCGCCGTCACGCACCACCTGCAGGGCCAGATCGAGCAGCAGATCCTCCAGCGCGGCGCGGAATTCCGCCAGCTCGGCGGCATCGGCGCTCGCCACCGGGGCGTTGCCGGCCTTGCCCGTCGCGAACAGCAGCAGCGTGTCGCTGGTCGAGGTGTCGCCATCGACGGTGACGGCGTTGAAGGTGCGCTCGGTGAACTCCGACAGCATGTCCTGCAACGCGGTGGCGGCGATGGCGGCGTCGGTGAAGACGAAGCCCAGCATCGTCGCCATGTCCGGCGCGATCATGCCGGAGCCCTTGGCGAAGCCGGCGATGGTCACCGTCGTCCCGCCGATGGTCGCGGTGCGCACCGACCCTTTCGGGAAGGTGTCGGTGGTCATGATGGCGCGGGCGGCCTTCTCCCAGGCGGCCGAATCGGCGGCAAGGCTCGGGGCCATCGGGGCCAGGCACTTGCCGATGGCGTCGGCGGCCAGCGGGATGCCGATCACGCCGGTCGACGCGATATAGACCTCGTCCGGGGCGCAGCCGGCCAGCTCGGCGGCGGCGTTGACCGTCGCCTGCACGGTGGCGTCGCCCGCCTTGCCGGTGAAGGCGTTGGCGTTGCCGGCATTCACCACCACGGCGCGCGCCGACCCCTTGGGCAGGCTGTCGCGGCACCAGATCACCGGGGCCGAGCAGGTCAACGACCGGGTCAGCACGCCCGCCACGCTGGTGCCGGGATCCAGCACGGCCAGCAGCAGATCGTCGCGGCCCTTGTATCGGATGCCGCTGTTCGCCGTGGCGATGCGCACGCCCGCGATGGGCGGCAACGTCGGGAAGCTGGCGGGAGCCAAGGGGGAGAGGGTCGTGGCCATGACGGAAATTCCCGTGGTGGGGAGTGGTGGTGGCGTGGTGGAACGATGAAAACGGCAAGGCGTCAGGCCCCCGCCGCCCTTTTCTCCGTCTATGTCGGGAAAAGGACGACGGGGGTCTGAATGCCGATGCTTACTTCTTCGCCGGTTCCGCCGGAGCGGCAGGCGCCGGGGCCGGGGTGGCCGGAGCGGCGGCCGGCTCTTCCTTCGGCATCGGCGAGCCGTCGAGCTGGAAGGTCTCGATCTTCGCCTTGCCGCGCAGTTCCTCGACGAGCGCGGTGACCATGTCCTTCGACAGGGTCTGCTCCAGCTGCGGCTTCACCTCGTCGAGCGTCGGCTGCGGCTGGGTCCGCTTGTCCTCGACCTTGATGATGTGATAGCCGAACTGGGTCTTGACCGGCTCCTTGCTGATCTCGCCCGGCTTCATGGCGAAGGCGGCGTTGGCGAAGGGCTCGACCATCGCGTCCTTGGTGAAGTAGCCGAGGTCGCCGCCCTGGGCCGCCGCGGCGGCGTCCTTGGACTTCTCCTTGGCCAGCTTGGCGAAATCGCCGCCCTTCTTCAGCTGGGCGATGATGGCCTTGGCCTCGTCTTCCTTCTCGACCAGGATGTGGGCGGCCTTGACCTCCTCCTGCGCCGGGTTCTCCTTCAGGTAGTCCTGATAGGCCTTGTTCAGCGCCTCGGGCGTCACGCGGGCCTTGATTTCCTTCTGGATGTAGGCGCGCTGCACCGCGCGCTCCTCGGCGCGCTTGATCTCGTCCTTCACCTCGGCCGAATTGGCCAGACCCGCCTTGTAGCCGGCCGAGGAGACCAGCTTGCCGCTGACCAGCTGGTCGATCACCGCCGGATAGATCATCTCGATCGGCATCTGCTGCACCTGCGGCGGCAGCTGCGAGACCATGCGGGTGACGTCCGACTTGTGCAGCTCCTCGCCGTTGACGCGGGCGACCACCGGATCGGCCGGAGCCGGAGCCGGAGCAGCGGCGGCCGGGGCCGGAGCGGCCGGCGCCGGGGTGGCGGGAGCCGGCGTCTGGGCGTGGGCGGCCAGCGCGATGCCACAGGCGGCAACCGACAGGAGCGCGGTGCGGAACACTCGTTGAACCATGGCGTGTCTGTTTCCTTCCGGCGGATGCTTCACAAATGGGCGGCCGATGGGCCGGCGCCCGTTTCGCATGGTCTGCGGCATCGGAGCCATCCGCCGCTCCGCGCCCGATTCCGCAGGGGATTAAGCATGGCTAAGCCGCGCGGGGCAAGGGTCCCCATTGTCCCGCGGCGCGGCCACCGCCCATTAGCTGTGTTCCGCCGCAGGGGATACCAGCCCCCGCCGCCGCCGGCCAACCGCCGCGGCGCTTTCTGGACGCGAATTCATCAAACGGTCATGCCGGGCGGTCATGCCGGGCGGCCCCGCCGCCCCGCCTTGCCGTCTGCGCAAATGCCGCAACGGAGCCCCCGCCGGCCCGGTCTCGTTGACAGCGCCTTGCCATAGTCCTATGTGAGACCCGTCGATAGGCTGGCCCACATTCCGCTTTACTCCCGAGGTTTTCATGTTCGGCGCTCTCGCCCGCAAGATTTTCGGCACCGCCAACACGCGCGCGGTCAAGGCGCTGCACAAGACCGTCGCTCAGATCAACGCGCTGGAGCCGTCGGTCGCCGTGCTGTCGGACGACCAGCTGAAGGGTCGCACCGACTGGCTGCGCGACCGGCTGGCCAAGGGCGAGACGCTGGACGACATCCTGCCGGATGCCTTCGCCACCGTGCGCGAAGCCGCCAAGCGCGTGCTGGGCCAACGCCATTTCGACGTGCAGCTGATGGGCGGCATGGTGCTGCACAGCGGCAAGATCGCCGAGATGCGCACCGGCGAAGGCAAGACGCTGGTCGCCACGCTGGCCGTCTACCTGAACGCGCTGGAAGGCAAGGGCGTCCACGTCGTCACCGTGAACGACTACCTCGCCTCGCGCGACAGCGGCTGGATGGCGCGGGTCTACGGCTTCCTCGGCCTGTCGACCGGCTGCATCGTCCATGGGCTGGACGACGACGAGCGGCGCGCCGCCTACGCCGCCGACATCACCTACGGCACGAACAACGAGTTCGGCTTCGACTATCTGCGCGACAACATGAAGTTCCGGCTGGAGGAACTGGTCCAGCGGCCCTTCAACTTCGCCATCGTCGATGAGGTCAACTCGATCCTGATCGACGAGGCGCGCACGCCGCTGATCATCTCCGGCCCCTCGACCGATTCGTCCGAGATGTATGTCCAGGTCGACCGGCTGATCCCGATGCTGGTGGCCGAGGACTACGAGAAGGACGAGAAGCACCGCACCGTCAGCTTCACCGAAGCCGGCCAGGAGCATATGGAGCAGTTGCTGGCCGAGGCCGGTCTGCTGAAGACCGGCGGGCTCTACGACATCCAGAACGTGGCGCTGGTCCACCATTCGCAGCAGGCGCTGCGCGCCCACATGCTGTTCCAGCGCGACAAGGACTACATCGTCAAGGATGACAAGGTCGTCATCATCGACGAGTTCACCGGCCGCATGATGGACGGCCGCCGCTTCTCCGAAGGCCTGCACCAGGCGCTGGAAGCCAAGGAGAAGGTGACGATCCAGCGCGAGAACCAGACGCTGGCCTCCATCACCTTCCAGAACTACTTCCGCATCTACCCGAAGCTGGCCGGCATGACCGGCACCGCGCTGACCGAGGCGGCGGAGTTCGGCGAGATCTACGGGCTGGAAGTGGTCGACATGCCGACCAACGTCCCGGTCAAGCGCATCGACCATGACGACGAGGTCTATCGCACCGCGACCGAGAAGTACCACGCGATGACCGACCTGATCGAGGACGCGCGCAAGCGCGGCCAGCCGGTCCTGGTCGGCACCACCTCGATCGAGAAGTCGGAACTGCTGTCGGAGCTGCTGAACAAGCGCGGCATCCCGCACAACGTCCTGAACGCCCGCCACCACGAGCAGGAAGCCTACATCGTGGCGCAAGCCGGCCGCGCCGGCGCGGTGACGGTCGCCACCAACATGGCCGGCCGCGGCACCGACATCCAGCTCGGCGGCAATCTCCAGATGCGGATCGAGGTCGAGCTGGCCGACGTTCCGGAAGGCCCCGAGCGCGACGCCCGCATCGCTCAGATCGAGGCCGAGATCGCGGAAGCGCGCGAGAAGGTCAAGCAGGCCGGCGGCCTTTACGTCATCGGCACCGAGCGTCACGAGAGCCGCCGCATCGACAACCAGCTGCGCGGCCGTTCCGGCCGTCAGGGCGACCCCGGCACCTCGAAGTTCTTCCTGTCGCTGGAAGACGACCTGATGCGCATCTTCGGGTCGGAGCGGATGGACAGCATGCTCCAGCGTCTCGGCCTGAAGGAGGGCGAGGCGATCATCCATCCCTGGATCAACAAGGCCCTGGAAAAGGCGCAGCAGAAGGTCGAGGCGCACCATTTCGAGGTCCGCAAGAACCTGCTGAAGTTCGACAACGTCATGAACGACCAGCGCAAGGTCGTCTACGAGCAGCGCCACGAGGTAATGGAGAGCGAGGACATCGCGGAGGAAATCCGCGAGATGCGCCACCAGATCATCGCCAACATGGTGTCGACGGCGATCCCGGCGAACAGCTATTCCGAGCAGTGGGACATCGACGGCCTGCACGAGGCGGTCAACCGCGTGCTGGGCATGGACCTGCCGGTCCAGGAGTGGGCCAAGGAAGAGGGCATCGCCGAGCCGGAGATCGAGGAGCGCGTGCGCGAGGCCGCCGACCGCAAATATGCGGACAAGGAGGAGGCCTACGGCGCCGAGACGATGCGGCATGTCGAGAAGAGCATACTGCTCCAGATCCTGGACCAGGAATGGAAGGACCACCTGCTCCAGCTCGACCATCTGCGCCAGGGCATCAACCTGCGCGCCTATGCCCAGAAGGATCCGTTGAACGAGTACAAGCGCGAGGCCTTCGAGCTGTTCGACAGCATGCTGATGGCGCTGCGCGAGCAGGTCACCACCATCCTGATGCATGTCGAAATCCGCATGGCGCCGTCGCAGGAGGAGCTGTTCGCCCGCCAGATGCAGGAGATGCACGAGGGCCGCATGGACCCGGCGCTGGCGATGGCCGCCATGGGGGCCGGCGCCATGGGCACCGGTGATGGCGAAGCCCTGCCGGACGGCATGGTCCGCGCCTCCTCGCCCGCTTCCTCGCTGATCGGCACGCCGGAGGACCAGCCGCTGCCGGCGGACGTGATGGAGAATACCCCGCGCAACGCCGCCTGCCCCTGCGGCTCCGGCAAGAAGTTCAAGCACTGCCACGGCCGCATGGCCTGAGGGCTGTTCGGCGGGGGGCCTGCGGGCTCCCCCACCCTTCATGAAACCATCCTTGCCCCACCCCGTTTCCCTTGCGTGACCACGGAGAAACGGGACGCCATGTTCGAAGAGTTCAAGAAATTCATCAGCCGCGGCAATGTCGTGGAGCTGGCGGTCGGCATCATCATCGGTGCCGCCTTTACGGGGATCGTCAATTCCCTGGTCAAGGATATCCTGATGCCGCCCATCGGCTGGGTCATGGGCGGCATCGACTTCTCCAACTATTTCTTCAGCCTGTCCGGCGGCCGGTTCGATTCGCTCCAGGCTGCCGAACAGGCGGGTGCGGCCACCGTCAACTATGGCCGCTTCATCAACGCCTGCATCAATTTCCTGATCGTGTCGGGCGCCCTGTTCCTGATCGTCCGGCAGGTCAACCGGCTGCACATCCTGCACAAGGAAACGCTTAAGACCCCGCCGCGGCAGGAACAGCTGCTGGAGGAAATCCGCGACGCCCTGCGCGCCCAGGCGAACGACCGGGCGAACGACCGGGCCGGCACTCAGCCCACCCCCCGGCCCGCCGCCCCGCCCGCCGACCGCTCTCCCTGACCTCCTGCCGGGCGCGTCCGCCGGCTGCCATCGCTGCGGGAGCTTGTCACAAGCGCGCGAGAACCCTTCGTTGCCGCAGCTTGTCGAACGGGTTACCCTCTTGGATAAGCTGGCGATGGCGGTGAGGAGATGGCCTCACACGCCTGCGCTGTCCATGACCTCGGCAAGGGCCATGTCCATGTCCGCCATGCGCTGTCCATCGACTGTTCCGCCCGGGGCGCCTCCATGAGGCCCAAGGGGAGGCCCATGGCGATCCGCGGCGCGCGGACCGCGGTCTTGCGGCTGCTGGCGATCCTCCTGCTGTCGCTTCTGGCCGGCGACCCGGCGGCGGCGATCAACACGCCGGTGCCGGCCCCGCTTCCGGAAGCCGGCCCCCGCCCGGCCGAGATCCGGGTGACGCTGGACAACAATTACCCGCCCTACAGCTTCCACACGCCGGACGGCACCCATGTCGGCATCGTGAGGGACATGTGGATGCTGTGGTCGCAGAAGACCGGCATCCCGGTGC
Source organism: Azospirillum sp. UENF 112521 (assembly GCF_058780665.1). Classification (NCBI taxonomy): domain Bacteria; kingdom Pseudomonadati; phylum Pseudomonadota; class Alphaproteobacteria; order Rhodospirillales; family Azospirillaceae; genus Azospirillum; species Azospirillum sp. UENF 112521. The sequence continues at coordinate 293,983 of NZ_JBSNCI010000002.1, read as the reverse complement.
GGATGATGCCGCTCGACTGGGGGCTCGCCCGGCAGGCGATGGACAAGGGCGACGCCGACGTCATTGAGACCATCTTCCGCAACAGCGCCCGCGAGGCGATCTACGACTTCTCCAAGCCCTATGCCCGCGTCGACGTGCCGATCTGGTTCAGCGCCGACCTCAGCGGCATCACCGGGGTGGAGTCGCTGCGCGCCTTCACGGTCGGGGTGAAGGACAGCGATTTCTGCATCGAATGGCTGACCGACCAGGGCATCACCGCCTTCCAGCGCTATCCCGGTTTCGAGGCAATGGTCGATGCCGCCTCGCGCCAGGAAACCCGCGTCTTCTGCATGGACGACCCCTCGGCCCGCTATTACATGACCAAGCGCGGGGTGCAGGGTCGCTTCCGCTACACCGAGCCGCTCTACACCGGCGAACTGCACTGGGCGGTGCGCAAGGGCAACGCCGCCCTGTTCCGCCTGATCGCCGACGGTTTCGCCCGCATCGCCCCGGAGGAGCGCAAGGCGGTGGAGGAGCGCTGGCTCGGCCGCCCCCTCACCGGCATGGTCAGCCCGCAGACGATGGACCTGCTGGTCAAGCTGCTGGCCGGGGTGGCCGTCCTGGGCGCCGGGGCTCTGGTCTGGGTCCTGCTGCTGCGCCGGCAGGTCGAAAGCAAGACCGAGAGCCTGCGCACCGCGGTCACCGCCCTGACCGCCAGCGAGGAGCGCGTCCGCACCATCTTCGACAGCGTCACCGACGCCATCTTCATCCACGATCTGGACGGCGGCTCCATCCTGGAGGTCAACCGCCGGATGCGGGAGATGTACCGGGTGGAGGGCGTCCCGCTGTCCGACCTCACCGTCGAGAAGCTCAGCTCCGGCGTGCCGCCCTACACGCGGGGCGACGCCGCCGCCCGGATCCACAAGGCGGCGGACGGCGAACCGCAGCTGTTCGAATGGCATGCCCGCCGGCTGGACGGGTCGCTGTTCTGGGCGGAGGTCAGCATGCGGCGCGCCGTGATCGACGGCAACGACCGCCGGCTGCTGGTCCTGGTCCGCGACATCACCGAGCGCAAGGCGGCGCAGGAACGGATGGAGTATCTGTCGCGCCACGACGCGCTGACCCTGCTGCCCAACCGCATCCTGGTGCAGGACCGCACCGAGCAGGCCCTGGCCCGATCCGAGCGCAATGGCCGGCTGGTGGCGCTGGTCGCCTGCGGGCTGGACCGCTTCAAGACCGTGAACGACAGCCTGGGCCACGCCGTCGGCGACGCGCTGCTGCGCGCGGTGGCGGACCGGCTGAAGGCGGCGGTGCGCGAGACCGACACGGTCAGCCGCGGCGGCGGCGACGAGTTCATCCTGCTGCTGTCCGGCAAGCCCGACATCGACACGGTGGTGGAAACCGTCGCCTCCCTGCACGAGGCGATGGCCGCCCCCTTCCAGGTCGGCGGGCAGGAACTGATCCTCACCCTGTCGTCGGGCGTGGCCATGGCCCCGGCCGACGGGAAGGATTTCGCCACCTTGCTGAAGAACGCCGACACCGCGCTCCACCACGCCAAGGCGGCCGGCCGCGACACCCACCGCTTCTATGCCGAGGCGATGAACGCCGAGGCGGTGGCGCATCTGTCCACCCGCAGCGGCCTGCGCCGCGCGCTGGAGCGGGGGGAGTTCCTGATCCATTACCAGCCGCAGGTCAGCCTGGAGACCGGCGCCGTGACCGGTGCCGAGGCGCTGGTGCGCTGGAACCACCCGGACAAGGGCATGGTCCCGCCCGGCGATTTCATCCCGATCGCCGAGGACAGCGGCCTGATCGTGCCGATCGGCGCCTGGGTGCTGACCGAGGCCTGCCGGCAGGCGGCGCAGTGGCATACCCAGGGGTTGCCGCTGTCGGTGGCGGTCAATTTGTCGGCCTTGCAGCTTCAGCGCGGCGACCTCGTGGCCACGGTGACGCGGGCGCTGACCGACAGCGGGCTCGACCCGCTTCTGCTGGAGCTGGAGCTGACCGAATCGATGCTGATCCAGAACACCGACCTGGTGATGGACAATCTGCGCCGGATCAAGGCGATGGGGGTGCAGGTGTCGATCGACGATTTCGGCACCGGCTATTCCAACCTGTCCTACATCGGCCGTCTGGCGGTGGACAAGCTGAAGATCGACCGCGGTTTCGTCGCCGACCTCACCCGCAACCACGACAGCGCCAAGATCACCGCCGCCGTCATCCAGATGGCCCACAGCCTGAACCTGACCGCCGTGGCGGAGGGCGTGGAGGACGCCGAGACGCTGGAGGCCCTGCGTGGCCTGAACTGCGACTTCGCCCAGGGCTATTTCCTCGGCCGCCCCGGCCCCGCCGAGGCGGTGGAGCGCGCCGCCCGGCAGGTGAACCCGTTCAAGGTCGGGGTTTAGGCAGGGTCGGGGTGTAGGCAGCCCCTGTTTCTACAGGCCCTTCACCAGGGCGACGAGCTGGTCGAGTGCCGCGCCCCAGCCGTGATGGAAGCCCATCTCCTCATGCTGTGTCTTTGCCACCTCGTCCTTGTGGAAGGCGACGGCGGTGTAGAGCGTGCCGGCGGCCGACGGCTCGATGGTCACGGACGCGGTCATGAAACCGCCGCCGGTGGGGCGGAAGCCCGGCCCCAGCGCATCGGTGAAGACCAGCCGCCGCTCGGGCTCCACGGCCAGGAAGCAGCCGGTGCTGTCGTTCCTCTCGCCGTTCGGCCCTTCCATCACCGTGCGGAACTTGCCGCCGGGCCGCAGGTCGATCTCGCAGGCGGTGGTGCGCCAGGGCGCCGGCGTGAACCACTTCATCAGCAGCTCCGGCTCGGTCCAGGCCCGCCAGACCAGACGCGGCGGCACCGCGACCTCGCGCTTCAGTTCAAGGTCGAGCTGCGGATTGAAATCCATAGCGGTCATGGTGTCCCGTCCTCCCGTTCGTTCAGGTCCAGCACGAGGCTGTCCAGCTGGTCGAGCCGTTTGGTCCAGAGGCTCCGCTGGGCGTCCAGCCAGCGTTCCGCAGCCGTCAGCGCCTCCGGCTTCAGCGTGCAGGTGCGCACCCGGCCGACCTTCCGCGTTTCGACGAGTCCGCTCTCCTCCAGCATCTTCAAGTGCTGGAGAAAGCTCGGCAAAGCCATGTCGAAGGGTTTCGCGAGGTCGCCCACCGTCGCCGGGCCACGCCCGAGCGCCTGGACGACCGCCCGGCGCGTGGGGTCCGCCAGCGCACGGAAGGTCAGGTCGAGTGCCGCATCCATGACGGCACCCTACCGGCGAAAAATACTTAGGTCAATGCCTAACTATCTCTGTTCACGCCGGCCCGCTCGCCATGTGCAGGCTGATCACCCCGGCGACGATCAGGAGGATGCCGACCACCTTCATCACCGTCAGCGATTCGCCGAACACGAAGACGCCGATGGCGGCAATGGCGGCAGTACCGGTCGCCGACCAGATCGCATAGGCGATGCCGACCTCCATGCTGCGCAGCGCCTTGGCCAGCAGCAGGAAAGCGATGCCATAGCACACCACCACGACCGCCGCCGGGCCGAGCCGCGTCATCCCGTCCGACATCTTCATCGCCGACGTGCCGACGACCTCGAACAGGATCGCCACAACCAGATAGAGCCAGCTCATCGCGCCAAAACCCCGCCAACTCCCGCAAGGCCGATTCCGCGGGGGGCGCAGGATGGACCGGGCGAAAGGGTGCCGCAAGACCCACCAAAGACGTCCCCCGCCGGACATCCGTGCCAGCCGGGCCGGACGCCCAAGGTTGACGCCACGCCCGGCCGGCCCTAGGGTCTTTGCCCTCATTCCCAACTTTATCTTTGTGGTTTCGAAAGGGTCCGACGATGACCGGCGAACGGGATCTGGCGTTGCAGGCGAAGGCATGGCCGTTCGAGGAGGCGCGCAAACTGGTCGCACGCTTCGCGAAAGCTCCGCCCGCCAAAGGCTATGTCCTGTTCGAGACCGGCTATGGTCCGTCGGGCCTGCCGCATCTCGGCACCTTCGGCGAGGTGGCGCGCACCAGCATGGTGCGCCACGCCTTCCAGACCATGAGCGACATTCCGACCAAGCTGTTCTGCTTCTCGGACGACATGGACGGGCTGCGCAAGGTGCCCGACAACATCCCCAACAAGGAGATGGTGGCGGCCAATATCGGCAAGCCGCTGACCCAGGTGCCCGATCCCTTCGGCACGCATGACAGCTTCGGCGCCCACAACAACGCCCGGCTGCGCGCCTTCCTCGACAGCTTCGGCTTCGAGTACGAGTTCCAGTCCTCCACCGACTGGTACAAGTCGGGCCGCTTCGACGAGGCGCTGCTGGGCATCCTGCGCCATTACGACGAGGTGATGGCGGTGATGCTGCCCACCCTGGGTGCGGAGCGTCAGGCCACCTACAGCCCCTTCCTGCCGGTCTCCCCCTCGACCGGCCGGGTGCTCCAGGTGCCGATGCTGGAGCGCAACACCGATGCCGGCACCATCGTCTTCGAGGACGAGGACGGCAGGAAGGTGGAACTGCCGGTCACCGGCGGCCATGTGAAGCTGCAATGGAAGCCCGACTGGGGCATGCGCTGGTTCGGCCTCGGCGTCGATTACGAGATGTACGGCAAGGACCTGATCCCGTCGGCCGATCTCGCCGGCAAGATCTGCAAAATCCTCGGCGGCACCCCGCCGGAAGGCTTCAATTACGAGCTGTTCCTCGACGACAAGGGCCAGAAGATTTCCAAGTCGAAGGGCAACGGCCTGACGATGGAGGAATGGCTGGCCTACGCGCCGCAGGAAAGCCTCGCCCTCTACATGTTCCAGAAGCCGAAGTCGGCCAAGCGCCTCTATTTCGACGTCATCCCGCGTGCCGTCGACGAGTATCTGACCTTCGTCGACAGGGTCCATGGCGAGGAGCCGGCGAAGAAGCTGGAGAACCCGGCCTGGCACATCCACAACGGCAAGCCGCCGGCGGTGCGCTCCGACGTGTCGTTCAACCTGCTGCTCAATCTGGCCGGTGCGGCGAATGCCGAGACCAAGGACGCCATGTGGGGCTTCATCCGCCGCTACGCGCCCGACGCCACGCCGGAGAACAGCCCGTTCCTCGACAGCATGGTCGGCTATGCCGTGCGCTACTACCAGGATCAGGTCAAGCCGACCAAGCAGTTCCGCGCGCCGACCGACGCAGAGCGCGCGGCCCTGCAGGATCTGCTGGTCAAGCTCGACAGCGTGCCGGCCGACGCCCGCGCCGACGTCATCCAGAACGAGGTGTTCGAGGTCGGCAAGGCCCACGGCTTCACCGAGCTGCGCGCCTGGTTCCAGGCGCTGTACGAGGTGCTGCTGGGCCAGACCACCGGCCCGCGCATGGGCTCCTTCATCCAGCTTTACGGCATCGAGGAAACCAAGGCACTGATCCGCGAGAAGCTGGCGGCCTGACGCTGCGGTCCGCATCGGATGGGGAAAGGGGGTGTCGCGAGACGCCCCCTTTTTTCGTTTGCGAACATTCACAGGCGCGATGATTTTCAAATTTGACCGTTCGCCCAACCCGCAAGCGGCAAATTGCCCATGAAACGGGCAGAAAACTGCCTCCCCGCATAGGGGCTGGGCAAACCAAACTCTATTCCATACCGCGCTATGCGGATGTCGCACCGCACCAATACGAAAACCGTGGTACCGCTAACACGGCTGTGGGCTTAAACTCCGCCTCGTTACTGCATTTTGCAGTGCGTTTCCTCCCTAGACTAAAGGCCGCGCCCATTTGGGACGCGGCCCTTTTTTTGCCCGCAGCATCCCTTCCCTTCCCAGTCCCGTCCCCCCTGTGACGGCCGTCACAGCCAGGATAGATAAAATACCGGATAAATTGTTCCGGTAACCGCTACCGGCCCACTCGCCGGCCGGCTGGGATGCACCGGGAGGGAGGGCGTGGGATGACCGCCGATCAGCCGCCGTTCGAACGCCACCACCGCACGGCACAGGCTCTGGTCAGCACCTTTCAGGAGGCGCTGGAGCCGCAATTCACCGCCAAGGGCGTCCTGTCGCGCGAGGAGTTCACCCGCGCCATGGGGTTGATGATGGCGCATTGGCCGTCGGTGCTGCCGCTGTTCGCCTCGATCTGCCAATCCTGCACGGCGTCGAGTTGCGGCGGCTGCGGCGGCGGTTCCGGAACCATGGGGGAGGAGCCTCCGCAGATCGGGGCCGGCGGTCGCCGCCGCGACTTCGTCACCCGCCTGATGGTTTCGGCCCTGCGCAACCGGCTGCCCGACAGCATGGATCCGATCACCGGCGCCAGCTTTCCACAGGTGATCCTTCCCGGCCTGCAATCGACCCTGACCGCCCTGTTCTACGAGAAGGAATGGGAAGCGATGAACGCCAGCGTCATCGCCCTGTTCAACCGGCTGGGGACCGACCGCGATGCCGAGGTCTGGCAGCGGCTGGCGCATGAGGAAACGCTGGCGGTGCTGGCCGACACGCCCTTCATCCGGGTGATGCTGCGCTTCCGGCAGTTCCACCAGCAGCGCCAGACCTTCATGCGGCGGATGACCGACCAGCTGCGCGAGCGCCATTTCGTCTTCGCCGAGGAGCATTTCCAGACATTGTTTGACGCGCTGTTCGGCCGGCTGCGCGACGGGCTGCGCACGGAACTGGGCCGCGCCCGCACCGACATCCAGTATGGCGAGGGCACGGCGGAGACGCTGCTGCGCATCTTCGATCAGTTCGACAAGCATCGGCAGGAGCAATCCGTGCCGGTCCGCGTGCTGGGCGGCCGGCAGATGCCGCGCCCGATGCTGGCGCAGCGCAGCATGCTGGGCAGCACCCCGGCGGCCAAGCGGCGCTGAGGTCCGCTGCAATTCCGGAGAGATATCACAGGGAGCACGGCCGCCGAATTAGGGGGCCGTTAACCAGGGGGGCGTTTCGATGGTCCGCATGATCCCACCGTTGCCGCTCCGCTCCGGCCGCGGCCCAACCACAAGGCTTCAGGTCCGGTGACAGCCCGGCGCTCCCCCTCCCGCCCCTCCGCCCATCTCCCGCCGGAGACGGAGTGCGGCGTCGCGCCCGAGCTGATGGACTATCTGTTCGCCGAGTCGCCGGAACCGGTGCCGGAATCGCCCCCCGCAGACGCCCCCCAACCCGGACGCGGCGTCGCCCGTCAGGTCGGCGACGTCCTGGTCGAATCGCGGCTGGCCGGCATGGGCGATGCCGACGTGCGCTCCACCCTGGCCCGCAAGCTTTGCCGGCTGCTGCCCGACCTGCCGCCGGGCGGGGCCGACACCGTCAGCACCGTCGCCACCCGCGCGCTGGAACAGCTGGCCCGCGACCACATCGTCCGCGTGCGCGAGGCGCTGGCGACGGCGATCAAGGACATCGCCTGCGCCCCGCCCTCGGTGGTGGCGACGCTGGCGCGCGATGTCGAACGCTCGGTGGCGGAGCCGGTGCTGCGCTGCTGCGCGGCGCTGGGCGACGAGGATCTGCTGGACATCGTCGCCGCGGCGCCGGCCGGCTGGGCGCTGTCGGCCATCGCCCGGCGCCACAGCATCGGCGCCGCCCTGTCCGACGCCATCGCCGGCAGCGGCCATGCCGAGGCGACCGGCATCCTCCTCGACAACAGCGGTGCGGTGATCGCCGAACCCACTCTGGAAGCGCTGGTGGAGCAGTCGGCCCACCATCCCGACTGGCGGGAAAAGCTGGCCCGCCGCCCGGCCCTGCCCCGCCGGCTGGCGCTGCGGCTGGCCGATTTCGTCGATCTGGCGGTGGTCGAGGCGTTGCGCCGCCGCGGCGATCTCGACGACGCCACGGTGGCGGAGATTGCCGCGACCACCCGCCGCCGCATCGACTGGGCCGAGGCGCCCGACTCGGCAGAACCGCCGGAACGCCGCGCCGTCCGCCTGCACCGGCAGGGGAAGCTCGACGAAACGGCGCTCAGCGACGCGATGTCGTGGAACGAGACCGGCTTCGTGCGGACGGCACTGACCTTGCGCGCCCGCGTGGCGCCGGAGGTGGTGGATCTGATCCTCGACGCCCACGACCCGCAGGCGGTCACCGCGCTGGTCTGGCGCGCCGGCCTGTCGATGCGCTGCGCCATGCAGATCCAGGCGCGGGCAGCCGGCATCCACCCGCGGGCGATGCTGAACGCCCGGCAGGGCAGCGGCTTCCCGCTGTCCCCCGCCGAGATGGCCCGCCACCTGGAACGCTACGGCGTCGGGCCGTAAGGGGGGCGAGGCGCCCCCCGGAGACCGTCCTTACTGCACGCCGCCGCGCGGCATCGGCTGGCGCGGGGTGGCGCGGCCGGTGTGCGGGATCGGGGCGTCGGGCGACGGCTCCTTGTAATAGGGGCCGCGGTCGGTCGGGCCTTCCATCGCCTCGGCCGGGGTGACGATCTGCTCGCCGGTGCCGGCGTCGAAGGCGATCAGCGCCTGCTGGCGCACCTTCAGGCAGGCGTCGCGCTTGGCGGCCGTCTCCGCCGACTGCGCCCCGTCCAGCGTCACCAGCGGCAGCACCCAGCTGGAGCGCTGGTTGTCGGGGATCGAGGTGTAGACATAGTTGGTCAGCGGCCGGCAATAGGCGGCGCTGGCCTCCGCAGCCGGATCGGTGATCGGGGCGGCGGCCATGGCGGCGGTATAATCGCCGACCGTCTGGGCCTGGGCGGCACCGGCCCCCAGGACACCGGCGGCAAGCGCCAGCGACATGGTCAGACCGGGAATGAAACGGGCCACGAGCTTGGCCATCTGCGCTCTCCTTCGACCATCTGCGAACAAGGTAAGGACCGGACGCGAACCATACGTATAAAGCCGAACGCTCCGGCGTTTGGAAAGGATCATCGGGGGTGCGACGCAACGCTGCAATGCCCCGCTTGCGGTCATGCTTGCCCTCCGCGACAAAACGCGCTACCTACGCTTCCGAAATCTCGGGGCGCTGGATCCCTAAGACGTTAGAATGACCAACGGTTCTAGTCTCCCGCTGAATGGGGGACGCTCAAACGTTTTAGGGAACGCTCCATGGCTCGCAAGAAGATTGCGCTCGTCGGTGCCGGCCAGATTGGCGGCACGCTGGCTCTGCTCGCCGCTCAGAAGGAACTGGGCGACGTCGTCCTGTTCGACATCGCCGAAGGCATGCCGGCCGGCAAGGCGCTGGATCTGGCCGAAACCTCCCCGGTCGAGGGCTTCAACGCCAGCCTGACCGGCGGCAACGACTACTCGGTCATCGAGGGTGCCGACGTCGTGATCGTCACCGCCGGCATCCCGCGCAAGCCGGGCATGAGCCGCGACGACCTGATCGGCATCAACAGCGGCGTCTGCAAGACCGTCGGCGAGGCCATCGGCAAGTACGCCCCGAACGCCTTCGTCATCGTCATCACCAACCCGCTCGACGTGATGGTGTGGGTGCTGCAGCAGGCGTCCGGCCTGCCGCCGGAGCGCGTGGTCGGCATGGCCGGCGTGCTCGACTCGGCCCGCTTCCGCTACTTCCTGGCCGAAGAGTTCAACGTCTCGGTCGAGGACGTCACCGCCTTCGTGCTGGGCGGCCACGGCGACACCATGGTCCCGCTGGTGCGCTACTCCACCGTCGCCGGCATCCCGCTGCCCGATCTGGTCAAGATGGGCTGGACCACGCAGGAGAAGCTGGACGCCATCGTTCAGCGCACCCGTGACGGCGGCGCCGAGATCGTCAAGCTGCTGAAGACCGGCTCGGCCTTCTACGCCCCGGCCGCGTCCGCCATCCAGATGGCCGAGTCCTACCTCAAGGACCAGAAGCGCGTTCTGCCGGTCGCCGCCCACCTGAGCGGCCAGTACGGCCAGGACGACCTCTACGTCGGCGTCCCGACGATCATCGGCGCCGGCGGCGTCGAGAAGATCATCGAGATCGAGCTGAACGACGAAGAGAAGGCGATGTTCCAGAACTCCGTCGACGCGGTGAAGACGCTGGTCGACGTCGTCAAGAAGCTGGACGCCGAGAAGGCCGCTTCCTAAAGAACGGATCGCGCGGTCTCCGGCGTCCACCCGGCCCATATCCGGGCCGGGTGGACGCCGGTGGTGCGCCCGTCTTGTCCTTCAGTCGACCCGTTCTCGTCAGCCGAAACAAAAAACAGATGGACGCCCGATGAACATCCATGAGTACCAGGCGAAAAGCCTGCTGAAGAAGTACGGCGTCGCGGTTCCCCGCGGCGGCGTTGCCTACACCCCGCAGGAGGCCGAGACGGTCGCCCGCGAGCTGGGCGGTCCGGTCTGGGTCGTGAAGTCCCAGATCCACGCCGGCGGCCGCGGCGCCGGCCGCTTCAAGAACAACCCCGAGGGCAAGGGCGGCGTCCGCGTCGTCAAGTCGATCGAGGAGGTCGGCAAGAACGCCGCCGAGATGCTGAACAGCGTCCTGGTGACGAAGCAGACCGGCGCGGAAGGCCGCGAGGTCAAGCGCCTCTACATCGAGGAAGGCGCCGACATCAAGCGCGAGCTGTACCTCGGCATGCTGATCGACCGCGCCACCGGCCGCGTGACGATCATGGCCTCGACCGAAGGCGGCATGGAGATCGAAGAGGTCGCCCATAACACGCCCGAGAAGATCATCAAGGTCGCGGTCGACCCGGCCACCGGCATCCAGGGATACCACACCCGCAAGGTCGCCTTCGCGCTCGGCCTGGAAGGCAAGCAGGTCGGCGCCGCCGCCAAGTTCATCCAGGCCGCCTACAAGGCCTTCGTGGACCTGGACTGCGCCATCGTCGAGATCAACCCGCTGATCGTCACCGGCTCGGGCGACATCCTGGCGCTCGACGCCAAGATGAACTTCGACGACAACGCCCTGTTCCGCCACAAGGACGTGGAAGAGCTGCGCGACGAGGCCGAAGAGGATCCGTCGGAGATCGAGGCGGCCAAGCACAGCCTCAACTACGTCAAGCTCGACGGCAACATCGGCTGCATGGTCAACGGCGCCGGCCTGGCGATGGCCACCATGGACATCATCAAGCTGTATGGCGGCGAGCCGGCCAACTTCCTCGACGTCGGCGGCGGCGCCACCAAGGAGCGCGTCACCGCGGCCTTCAAGCTGATCCTGTCCGACAGCAACGTCGAAGGCATCCTGGTCAACATCTTCGGCGGCATCATGCGCTGCGACGTGATCGCCGAGGGCGTGGTCGCCGCGGCGCGCGAAGTGCACCTGCACGTTCCGCTGGTGGTGCGCCTGGAAGGCACCAACGTCGATCTGGGCAAGAAGATCCTGGCCGAATCCGGCCTGCCGATCCTCTCGGCCGACAACCTCGCCGATGCCGCCGAAAAGGTGGTCAAGGCCGTGAAGGAGGCCGCGTAACATGGCTGTTCTCGTCGACAAGAACACGAAGGTGATCTGCCAGGGCTTCACCGGAGCCCAGGGCACCTTCCACTCCGAGCAGGCCATCGCCTACGGCACCAAGATGGTCGGCGGCGTGACGCCGGGTAAGGGCGGGGCCAAGCACCTCGACCTGCCGATCTTCGACACCGTCGCCGAGGCGGTCGAGAAGACCGGCGCCAACGCCTCCGTGATCTACGTGCCGCCGCCGTTTGCGGCCGACGCGATCCTGGAAGCCATCGACGCCGAGATCCCGCTGGTGGTCTGCATCACCGAGGGCATCCCGGTGCTGGACATGGTCCGCGTCAAGCGTGCGCTCAGCGGTTCGGCCACCCGCCTGATCGGCCCGAACTGCCCCGGCATCATCACGCCGGACGAGTGCAAGATCGGTATCATGCCGGGCCACATCCACAAGCGCGGCAAGATCGGCATCGTCTCGCGCTCCGGCACGCTGACCTATGAAGCGGTGGCGCAGACCACGGCGGCCGGCCTCGGCCAGACCACCTGCATCGGCATCGGCGGCGACCCGGTCAACGGCACCAACTTCGTCGACAGCCTGGAGCTGTTCGTGAAGGACCCGGAGACCGAGGGCATCATCATGATCGGCGAGATCGGCGGCGACGCCGAAGTCCGCGGCGCCGAGTTCATCAAGGCCTCGGGCACCAAGAAGCCGGTCGTCGGCTTCATCGCCGGCCGCACGGCTCCTCCGGGACGCCGCATGGGCCATGCCGGTGCGGTGATCTCCGGCGGCAACGACACCGCCGACTTCAAGATCGACTTCATGAAGTCGGTCGGCATCGCCGTCGCCGACAGCCCCGCCAGCCTGGGCTCCACCATGCTGAAGGTGTTCAAGGGCTGATCGCCGGCGGGCGTCACGGCGACGTGACGCCCGCGGCCTCATGCCTTTGAAAAGAGGACGCCTTTCGAAGAGGTTGACGGGCGGGACGCTGCGGTGCCCCGCCCGACGCCCCTTCGGCCTATCCTCTTGGACGGTTGGTCCTGGGAACCCATATGCAAGCGTCGGCGGTGCGTACGGCATCCCACCTCGCATCCCACCGGCTCCCCTCGCCGGTTCTTGCACATGGGTATCCATCGATCTCCCGCCCCCTTCATCACTCGCGATCATCTCCCACAGGGAATCGGGCTCACGGCCCGAGGTGAAACCATGTCGGCAAATCTGGAACAGACCTCGTTCCTCTTCGGCTCGAACGCCGGTTACGTCGCCGAGCTCTACGCCAGCTACCTGTCCAACCCGGCCGCCGTCGACCCCAGCTGGAACAGCTTCTTCCAGGATCTGGACGAGGATTCGCGCGCCGTCCTGGACGAGCTGCGCGGCGCGTCCTGGACCGTGTCCGATCTGGAAGACCCCAAGGCCAAGCGCGACCCGGTCGCCGAGAGCTTCATCGTCGCCGTCCCCAACGGCGCCGCTACGAACGGCGCCGCCGCGGCGATGAACGGCCCCGGCAACGGCGCCATGCTGTCCCACACCCAGCAGGTCTATGGCGGCATCAGCCCGCAGCAGCTGCGCGCCGCCACGCTGGACAGCATCCGCGCCCTGATGCTGATCCGCGTCTTCCGCGTCCGCGGCCACATGAACGCGCATTTCGACCCGCTGGGTCTGGAGAAGCGCGAGCCGCACCCGGAACTGGATCCGGCGACCTACGGCTTCGGCCCGGACGACCTCGACCGTCCGATCTTCCTGAACTACTCGCTCGGGCTGGAAACGGCGACGCTGCGCCAGATCCTCGACATCCTGCACAAGACCTATTGCGGGACGATCGGCGTCGAGTTCATGCACATCCAGGACCCGGAAGAGAAGGCCTGGATCCAGGAGCGCATCGAGGGCGGCCGCAACCACACCGACTTCACGGTGAACGGCAAGCGCGCCATCCTGGAGCGGCTGACCGCGGCCGAGGGCTTCGAGAAGTTCCTGCAGCTGAAATACACCGGCACCAAGCGCTTCGGCCTTGAGGGCGGCGAGTCGATGATCCCCGCGCTGGAGCAGATCCTGAAGCGCGGCGGCCAGCTCGGCCTGAAGGAGGCCGTCGTCGGCATGGCCCACCGCGGCCGTCTGAACATGCTGACCAACTTCATGGGCAAGCCCTTCTCCGCCGTCTTCTCGGAGTTCCAGGGCAACCCGTCGAGCCCCGAGGACGTCCAGGGCTCCGGCGACGTGAAGTACCATCTCGGCACCTCGTCGGACCGCGACTTCAACGGCAACATCGTCCACCTGTCGCTGACCGCCAACCCGTCCCACCTGGAATGGGTCAACCCGGTCGTGCTGGGCAAGGTGCGCGCCAAGCAGCAGCAGCGCCGCGACCTCGAGCGCGAGCAGGTGATGGGCGTGCTGATCCACGGCGACGCCGCCTTCGCCGGCCAGGGCATCGTGGCCGAGACGCTGGGCCTGTCGGAGCTGCGCGGCTACCGCACCGGCGGCACCATGCACTTCATCATCAACAACCAGATCGGCTTCACCACCAACCCGACCTATTCGCGGTCGGGCGTGTACTGCTCCGACATGGCCAAGATGGTGCAGGCGCCGATCTTCCACGTGAACGGCGACGATCCCGAAGCCGTCGTCCATGTCAGCCGCATCGCCATCGAGTTCCGCCAGAAGTTCAAGCGGGACGTCGTGATCGACATGGTCTGCTACCGCCGCCACGGCCACAACGAGGGCGACGAGCCGGGCTTCACCCAGCCGATCATGTACAAGAACATCCGCTCCCACGCGACCACGCGCGAGCTGTATGCCAAGCAGCTGGTGGCGGAAAACGTGATCACCCAGTCCGAGGGCGACCAGATCACCCAGGACTTCATGAAGAAGCTGGAGGGTGAGTTCGAGGCGTCCAGCACCTACAAGCCGAACAAGGCCGACTGGCTGGAAGGCAAGTGGGCCGGGCTGGAGGCGCAGGGCGCCAACACCGCCCACCGCGGCGAGACCGGCGTGGACCTCGACAAGCTGAAGCAGATCGGCTTCAAGCTCTGCGAGTACCCGAAGGACTTCGCGATCAACTCCAAGATCGCGCGCCAGCTGGAAGCCAAGAAGAAGACGCTGGAGACCGGCGAGGGCATCGACTGGGCGACCGCCGAGGCGCTGGCCTACGGCACGCTGGTCGCCGAGGGCACCGGTGTGCGCCTGTCGGGCCAGGATTCCGGCCGCGGCACCTTCTCGCACCGCCATGCGGTGATGTACGACCAGAACACCGAAGAGAAGTACGTCCCGCTCTGCCACGTCAGCCCGGACCAGGCGACCTTCGAGGTCCATGACAGCCCGCTGTCGGAAGCCGCCGTCGTCGGCTACGAATACGGCTATTCGCTGGCCGAGCCGCACAATCTGGTCCTGTGGGAAGCGCAGTTCGGCGATTTCGCCAACACCGCGCAGACCATCATCGACCAGTTTATCTCGTCGGGCGAGTCCAAGTGGCTGCGCATGTCCGGCCTGGTGCTGCTGCTGCCGCACGGCTACGAGGGCCAGGGTCCGGAACACTCGTCCGCCCGTCCGGAACGCTTCCTGCAGATGTGCGCCGAGGACAACTGGCAGATCTGCAACGTGACGACGCCGGCCAACCTGTTCCACGTCTTCCGCCGCCAGATCCGCCGCAGCTTCCGCAAGCCGCTGGTCCTGTTCACGCCGAAGTCGCTGCTGCGCCACAAGCTGTGCATCTCCGACCTGTCGGAGATGGGCCCGGGCAGCAGCTTCCACCGCGTGCTGGGCGAGACCGCCAACGATCTGGCCGCCAACGACAAGATCCGCCGCATCGTGGTGTGCTCCGGCAAGGTCTATTACGACCTGCTGCAGGAGCGCATGAGCCGCGGCATCAAGGACGTCGTCATCCTGCGCCTGGAACAGCTCTACCCGTTCCCGAAGGACGCGCTGGCCGCCGAGTTCGCCAAGTATCCGAACGCCGAGCTGGTCTGGTGCCAGGAAGAGCCGGAGAACCAGGGCGCCTGGTTCTTCGCCGACCGCCGCCTGGAAGCCGTGCTGAAGGATGTCGGCCACAAGGCCGGCCGCCCGTCCTACGTCGGCCGCCCGGCCACCGCCTCGCCGGCGACCGGCCTGCTGAAGCGCCACAACAAGGAGCAGGCCAAGCTCCTGGATGAAGCCCTGACGGTCCGCTGACCCTCTCGCCCAAGCGAACAAGAAGACGAACGAGGAATAAGAAATGGCTACCGAAATCAAGGTCCCCACGCTGGGTGAGTCCGTCTCCGAGGCGACGGTCGCCCGCTGGCTGAAGAAGGCCGGCGAGGCCGTCGCCATGGACGAGGCGCTGGTCGAGCTGGAGACCGACAAGGTCACGCTCGAGGTGAACGCCCCGGCCGCCGGCGTGCTGGCCGAGATCGTCGCCGCGGAAGGTGCGAACGTCGAGGTCGGCGCCCTGCTGGGCGTGCTGACCGAAGGTGCCGCCGCCGGTGCCGCCCCGGCCGCCGCCGCTCCGGCCGCTGCCCCGGCTCCCGCCGCCGCCCCGGCCCCGGCTGCCGCCCCGGCCGCCGCCGCCGCTCCGGGCAACCTGGCCGCCTCCGGCCCGGCCGCCCGCAAGCTGGCCGACGAGAAGGGCATCGACGGCTCGTCCATCGCCGGTTCGGGCAAGGACGGCCGCGTGACCAAGGGTGACGTGCTGGCTGCCCCGGCGGCTCCGGCTCCCGCCGCCAAGCCGGCCGCTCCGGCCCCGGCTCCGAAGGTCCAGTGGGCCGCCGGCACCCAGGGCGACCGTCCGCGCGCCGCTCAGGAAGAGCGCGTCCGCATGACCCGCCTGCGCCAGCGCATCGCCGAGCGTCTGAAGGAGGCCCAGAACTCGGCCGCCATGCTGACCACCTTCAACGAGGTGGACATGTCGGCGGCGATGGCTCTGCGCGCCGAGTACAAGGACTATTTCGAGAAGCGCCACAAGGTGCGGCTCGGCTTCATGTCCTTCTTCGTCAAGGCCGCCGTCCAGGCCCTGAAGGAGATCCCGGCCGTCAACGCCGAGATCGACGGCACCGACATCGTCTACAAGAACTACTATGACATCGGCGTCGCCGTCGGCACGCCGCAGGGCTTGGTGGTTCCGGTGGTGCGCAACGCCGACCAGCTGGACTTCGCCGGCGTCGAGGGCACCATCGCCGCTCTCGGCAAGAAGGGCCGCGACGGCAAGCTGTCGATGGACGAACTCACGGGGGGCACCTTCACCATCTCCAACGGTGGTGTCTACGGCTCGCTGATGTCGACCCCGATCATCAACCCGCCGCAGTCGGCCATCCTCGGCATGCACAAGACGATGGACCGCGCGGTCGTCGTCGGCGGCAAGATCGAGGTCCGCCCGATGATGTATCTGGCGCTGTCCTACGATCACCGCATCATCGACGGCAAGGAAGCGGTCACCTTCCTCGTCCGCATCAAGGAGCTGATCGAGGATCCGCGCCGCCTGCTGCTGGACGTCTGAGACCAACGAGGCAAGGGAGGGCAACTGCCCTCCCTTGACCCACCCGTCCAAGGGCCAAGGCCCTTGGAACCCTGAAGGGGCGCCGCAAGGCGCCCTTTTTCTTTTGGCGCGCACTCCCCCGAAGAATCCCCCTCTCCCCGGGGGGAGAGGGGATACCTGCACCCCCCAAAAGGTTCGCGCAAACAACAGTTCGCGAAGCGCTCAAATCCTCTTGCCAAAGATATGGTATCTGGTATACCGTATCGATAATGTCAGTGCGACGGCGGCTTACGGGCCATCGCCGCACCGGCTCCCCCGGTGCCCAATCCAAGAGGGGGCGGGCACCAAGGAGATCGACATGGACGAGAGGACAGCAGCGGGTTCGCCCGCGGTTGTGGATTGCGAACAGCTGGTGGCGGTGATCGGCGATGCCGTCATCGTGTCCGATCCGGCCGGCGCCATCGCCCTGTGGAATGCAGCGGCGGAGCGGATGTTCGGCTTCACCGCCGACGAGGCGATGGGCAAGTCGCTCGACATCATCATTCCCGAACGCCAGCGCCAGCGTCATTGGGATGGGTACGAAAACACCATGGCCACCGGCGAGACCCGCTATGGCCATGATTTGCTTCGGGTTCCGGCGGTCCACAAGGACGGGCACAGCCTGTCGATCGCCTTCACCGTCGCGCTTTTGCGCGGGACCGACGGTGCGGTGACCGGGATCGTCGCCGTGGTGCGGGACGAAACCGCCCGCTGGACCGAAGAGCGGACATTGCGCCGCCGCCTCACCGACCTCGAAGCCGCCGCCCGAGCAGGCGTCGCTGCGGCCGGCTGAGGGCGAGCGGACCCCGGGAGCAGGCTCCGAAGATCGAACCGGAGCCGATCCCTGACGATCAAATCCAACAGACAAACTGAAACAACGCGAAATAAGGGAGTGTTGCAGTCATGACCAAGCCGCTCGAAGGCATTAAGATCATCGACTTCACCCACGTGCAGGCCGGCCCCGCCTGCACCCAGCTTCTGGCCTGGTACGGCGCGGACGTCATCAAGGTCGAACGTCCGGGCGCCGGCGACGTCACCCGCAGCCAGCTGCGCGACATCCCGGATGCCGACGCGCTGTACTTCACCATGCTCAACAGCAACAAGCGCTCCCTGACGCTGGACACCAAGACGGCCGAGGGCAAGGAAGTCCTGACCCGCCTGATCAAGGAATCCGACGTGCTGGTCGAGAATTTCGGCCCCGGCGCGCTGGACCGCATGGGCTTCAGCTGGGACAAGATCAAGGAACTGAACCCCGGCATGATCGTCGCCTCGGTCAAGGGCTTCAGCGACGGCCACCATTACCAGGACCTGAAGGTCTATGAGAACGTCGCCCAGTGCGCCGGCGGTGCCGCGTCGACCACCGGTTTCTGGGATGGCCCGCCGACCGTGTCCGCCGCCGCTCTCGGCGACAGCAACACCGGCATGCACCTCGCCATCGGCATCCTGACCGCGCTCATGGCCCGCACCAAGACCGGCAAGGGCCAGAAGGTCGCCGTCTCGATGCAGGACAGCGTGCTGAACCTCTGCCGCGTCAAGCTGCGCGACCAGCAGCGCCTGGACCGCGTCGGCTACCTGGAGGAATACCCGCAGTACCCGCACGGCAAGTTCACCGACGTGGTTCCGCGCGGCGGCAATGCCGGCGGCGGCGGCCAGCCGGGCTGGGTGCTGAAGTGCAAGGGCTGGGAGACCGATCCCAACGCCTACATCTACTTCACCATCCAGGGCCATGCCTGGGCGCCGATCTGTAAGGCTCTGGGCCGCGAGGAGTGGATCGACGATCCGGCCTACAACACGGCTCTCGCCCGTCAGGACAAGATCTTCGACATCTTCGCGATCATCGAGGATTGGCTGAAGGACAAGACCAAGTTCGAGGCCGTCGACATCCTGCGCAAGTACGACATCCCGTGCGCGCCGGTGCTGTCGATGAAGGAGATCGCCGAAGACCCGTCGCTGCGCGCCAGCGGCACCGTCGTCGAGGTCGACCACAAGCAGCGTGGCAAGTACCTGACCGTCGGCAGCCCGATCAAGTTCTCGGACATGACGGTCGAGGTCACCGGTTCCCCGCTGCTCGGCGAGCACACCGACGAGGTCCTGGCCCAGCTCGGCTACAACAAGGACCAGATCGCCGCCATGCACAGCGCCAAGGTGGTCTGAGGCCGATTGCCCCCGCCACGCCCCTCTCCCTCCGGGAAGAGGGGTGGGGTGAAAGGGGCACCCGACAGACTTGCGAAAACCAAAACGGCGCCCCATCCGGGCGCCGTTTCCTTTTCGCAACCGTCCAATCCGGTCAAATCTTTCGGCCGCGCTCCAGATCGTCCAGGATCTCGTCCGCCCGGCTGGTCAGGGTGTGGGCGAGCCGGTCGTAATGCCCGTTGCCGGTCATGCGGGCGCGCCGGGCGGCTTCCGCCCCCAGCATGGCCAGTTCCTGCGCCATCTTCCGATAGTCCGGAACCATGGTCCACACCGCGTCCGCGGGGACCGCGTGCGGAGCTGCGCCACGACGCTTCGGATGATCCTTCCAAGCCACAGTCATCCCATCCACCGGTGCCAGTGAAGGGGGCAATCCTGGCATACCACAACGCCCGGACCAACTGACGCTTACGGCAGGTTCGCCACAGCCTTTGGCTGTGCATCGCCTTTCCGAATCGGATAGGACTTCGCCGATGCTCCACCCGGAGCCGATCAACTGGTCAGTCGATCGGCCGCTCAGTCGATCAGCCGGTCAGTCGATCAACAGGTCCAGCGTCGAGCGCACCACCTGCACGATTTCCCCGCCCTGGGGCGAGATGGCCTGCCCGCGGGCATTCAGGATGATCGACAGCTCATGCTCCGTCGTGGGTGCGAAGCGGGCGATCTCCTGCACCAGATCGTCGGCCAGAACGGCGTCGCGCGTCACCCCGGCCTGGGCGGCGGCCTTGTCGCGCCAGCCGTTCAGCGCCGCGGCGATGGCGGCCTCGATCTGCTGCGATTCCTCCTTGCGGCGAAGGTCGGTGAACAGCACCAGCACGCGCCACGCCCCGTCGGCATAGGCGGTTTCGATGCGCTGGACCTCGACCGTCCGCAGGAAGCTGGACAGCTGCGCCTGCGCCTCTTCGGCGGCGGCGTCGGGAATGCTGAAGGTGCGGATCTCGGTGCTCATCGCCCAATCCTGTTGTAAGGAGCCAACCCTGCGACAAGGCCGTCCTCCATGGTCGGAGCCTACACACAAACGGCGCGTTCGGCAAACCGGGACCCTGCGGCGGAGGTGTTCCGGGGCCTTGGGGATACCCCCAATTACCGCGTGTCGATTCACCTCCTCCGCGCGTTGTGGGAGTAGCCGCAGCACGCCCGGAGACGCCCGATGTCCCATCTCGACCCGCAGGAGCCCCCGTCCCAGTCTCAACCGGACCAGCAATCCGTTTCCCCCCACGCCGGGGAAACCGCCGCCGCGGAGACGCCGCGGCGCGGCAAGCGGCGCTGGGGGGTGCTGGGGACGCTGCTGATCGCACCGCTGGTGCTGGCCGCGCTGGCGGCGCTGGGGGTGCTGTGGAGCGGGTCGATGCTCTACGACCAGCCCTTCGCCTGGTACAACCTGAACCGCATCAACACGGTGGCAGAGCGGGCGGCGCGCGTCCCCAATTCGGTGATGGTGGTGGCGCTGGGCGACACCGCCCTGCGCGACGCCACGCTGGACGAGCACGGCATGGCGAAGGTCGCCGCCGAGCGCGGTGTGCCCAACCTGGAATTCCTGCGCATCGTCCATCGACAGGCCCAGTTCGCCGATTTCGAGCCGCTGCTCGACCGGCTGATCGCCGTCAAGCCGACGCTGATCCTGATCGACCGCAACCTGCTGACCGCCAGCCGCGGCCCGGTCGACGAGCTGCAACGCTACGGCAACGGCCTGATGCGGCTTTATCGCGGCCAGACCTATGTTCAGGATCAGGTGGCCCTGCAATACCGGCGCGGCTGCGGCCCGACGCCGTCGGCCTGGCTGACCGGCGGGGCGCCCGGGGCCGTCGCCGGCTCCACCGCCACCGAGCGGCAGGTCCGCGCCTTCATCGACCGCGCCTGGGCCGCCGGCATCCGCGTCGCCCTGATCGAGGTGCACAGCCGCCCGGCCCGGCAGGCGCCCAGCCTGATCTCCAGCGCCTCGGCCGCCGAACCGGCCGGCCAGCCCACCGCCGCCTCGCTGCCCTTGTGGAACTACGGCGGCGGCGCCGTGGAGCCCGAGGACTATGAGGGCGCCGCCCCCACCGCCGCCTGCGATCAGGCCAGCGCCACCGGCCGCAACGCCTTCTCGGTCTGGCTGACCGGCGGCATCGCCGGGGCGCTGCGCGGCGCCCAGCCCGACCGCATGCCCGGCCGCGCCCCGGTGACGGAGGCCGCATCGCTGCCGTAAGGACGCCCCTCAAAAATGACGCCCCTCAAAATTGACGCAGTGCAAACGTCGCCATTCTTTCCGCCTTCCGGTTAAACCACTTTTTGTTTATGGTTTTGCCGTCGGGCGAGTCGCAACAGGAGACGGATGCATGGCTTCCATCATGATCAAGAAGGCCGGCGAAGGGCTGGTCTCGCAGGCCCACCGCAACGCCGACGTCGGCCCGACCAGCGGCAGCTCGGTCGTCTATGAAATCCAGAACGTACCGGGCGGCGTCAGCGTCGACGACGTGATCGCCGCCTTCAAGACCTATCAGCCGGCCGACAAGGTGTACGAGATCGACTGGTCCGCCCTGTCAAAGTAACCAGGGGAGGGGGCAGCCAGCGCCCCCTTCCTCACTCTCTTACCCCTGCAACGCCGGATAGCGCTTGGCCCACACCTCCAGCTGGGCGACATGCTCGGCCTCTTCGGCGGCGAACTCCTCGGCCATCATGCGGACCTCGGCGTCGGTGGTGGTCTTCGCCACCTCGGCATAGAAGGCCTGCCCGCGCCGTTCGCTGTCGAGCGCCAGTTCCAGCGCGTATTCCACCGTCATCAGATAGTGCGAGCCTTCCATCGAGGCCGCTTCCGGGCTGTCGCCGTCCGGCCACTGGAAGTCTTCCGGCGCCAGATCGGGGATCTTGCGGAAGCCAGACCGTTCCCGCGCCTCGGCCAGATGCAGGCGCGAGAATTTCGCCATCTGGCCGAAGAAGGCCGCGACCTCCTGGTTGCCATAGGTCTTCATCGCCTCCGACAGGTCGGAGAAGCGGTTGGCGGCGTCCTCCTCCAGCGCACAGGCGTGGGCGAGGAACAGGGCGGCGTCGTGGATATCGGTCATGGGTCCCTTTGAGGTGCGAAAAAGCCCGACGACGACAAAACCATACAGTTTTTAAGGCCATCGGTCGCGACCGCTCTCCCGCTGCCCCACCCCTGCGACCTTTTGGCGCGCGCCGCGCCCACCCGCACCCGAAAAGCATTGCCTTTCGCTCCGGTTCGCGGCAGCAGACTCCCCCCATGAGCAAGCCCGCCTTCCCCGCCCTTCCCATCGATCCCGTCCTGCCCGCCCTGCTGGAGGCGCTGGACAGCCGCGGCACCGCCGTGCTGCAAGCCCCGCCGGGTGCGGGCAAGACCACCCGCGTGCCGCTGGCCCTGCTGGAGGCGGCTTGGGCAAAGGGCCGCAAGATCCTGGTGCTGGAGCCGCGGCGCCTCGCCGCCCGCGCCGCCGCCCGCCGGATGGCGTCGATGCTGGGGGAGGCGGTGGGCGAGACCGTCGGCTACCGCGTGCGCCTGGATACCAAGGTCGGCCCGAAGACCCGGATCGAGGTGGTGACCGACGGCCTGTTCCTGCGCCAGCTTCAGGAGGATCCGGAGCTTCCCGCCGTCGGCGCCGTCCTGTTCGACGAGTTCCACGAGCGCGGCATCGACAGCGACCTCGCCCTTGCCCTGGTGCAGGAGGCGCGCGGCGCGCTGCGCGACGATCTGCGCCTCGTCGTGATGTCGGCGACGCTCGACGCCGCCCCGGTCGCCACCCTTCTCGCGGACACGCATGGCCCGGCCGCGATGGTGACCAGCGAGGGCCGCGCCTACCCGGTCGAGACCCGCCACCTCGACGCGCCTCCCCAGGGCACCCGCATCGAGGACGCCGTCGCCGCCGCCGTCCGCCGCGCGCTCCGCGAGGAGCCCGGCAACGCCCTGGTCTTCCTGCCCGGCGTCGGCGAGATCCGCCGCGTCCAGTCGCTGCTCGACCAGTCCGACCTCGGCCCGAACACCGTCATCGCCCCGCTCTATGGCGACCTGTCGGCCGAGGCGCAGGACCGCGCCATCGGCCCCACCCCGCCCGGCCAGCGCAAGATCGTGCTGGCGACCTCCATCGCCGAGACCAGCCTGACCATCGAGGGCATCCGCATCGTGGTGGACAGCGGGCTGATGCGGGTTCCGCGCTTCGACCCGCGCGGCGGCATGACCCGTCTGGCGACAGTGAAGGTCAGCCAGGCCTCGGCCGAGCAGCGCCGCGGCCGCGCCGGCCGTCTGGAGCCCGGCGTCTGCTACCGCCTGTGGCCGGAGGCGACGCACAAGGCGCTGGCCCCCTTCACCACGCCGGAGATCGCCGACGCCGACCTCGCCCCGCTGGCGCTGGAGCTTGCGGTGTGGGGCGTCTCCGACCCCGCCAGCCTGTCCTGGCTCGACCAGCCTCCCACAGCGGCGATGGCCCAGGCGCGCGAGCTGCTGACCGGCCTCGGCGCGCTCACCAAAGCGGGAGCCATCACCCCGCACGGCCGCCGCATGGCCGGCTTCGGCGTGCATCCGCGTCTGGCCCACATGATGCTGGCCGGCAAGGCGATGGGCCAGGGCGCGCTCGCCTGTCTGGTCGCAGCATTGCTGGGCGAGCGCGACATCGTCCGCGCCCAACCGGGCTTCCGCGACGCCGACCTGCGCCTGCGCGTCGATCTGCTGCGCGGCGAGGAGCGCGGCGGCCAGGGTGCCGCGCGCGGCCTCAGCGTCGACCGCGGCGGGGCGCAGCAGGCGGTGAAGCAGGCCCGGCAGTGGCGCCGCCAGCTCGGCGTGCGCGACGACGACGCGATGGATTCCAACGCCGTCGGCATCCTGCTGGCGCTGGCCTATCCCGACCGCATCGGCCAGCGCCGTCCCGGAGGCCAGCCCGGCGGCGTGGCGGCGCAGTATCGCCTGTCGGGCGGGCGCGGCGCCTATTTCCAGCAGGCCGAGCCGCTGTCGGCCGAGGAGTGGCTCGCCATCGCCGACCTCGACGGCGCCGCCCGCGAATCGCGCATCTTCCTGGCCGCCCCGGTCACGCTGGCCGATCTGGAGGAGAGCTTCGCCGACGACATCCGCACGGAGACCATCGTCGCCTGGGACGCGCGCGAGCAGACGGTGCTGGCGCGGCGGCGGCGCATGCTGTTCGCCCTGATCCTGAAGGACGAGAAGCTGGCCAAGCCGCCGGCCGACGCGATGACCGCCGCGATGATCGAGGGCATCCGCGCGCTGGGCCCGACCTGCCTGCCCTGGACCGACGAGCTGCGCAAATGGCGCACCCGCGTGATGTTCCTGCGCACCCGCGAGGGCGACGCTTACGACTGGCCCGACCTGTCCGACGACGCCCTGATGGACGGTCTGGAGGCGTGGCTGGCCCCCTTCCTCGACGGCGTGTCGCGCCGCGCCCATCTGGAGCGCATCGACCTGTCGAGCGCGCTCCGCGCCCTGCTGCCCTGGGAGTTGAAGACCCGCCTGGACGCCGAGGCCCCGACCCATGTCGAGGTGCCGAGCGGCTCCCGCATCCCCATCGACTATGACGGCGAGGAGCCGGTGCTGGCGGTGCGGTTGCAGGAGATGTTCGGCTTGGCCCAGACCCCGCGCATTGCCGGCGGCCGGGTGCCCGTGCTGCTGCACCTGCTGTCCCCCGCCCGCCGCCCGGTCCAGGTCACCCGCGACCTCGCGAGCTTCTGGGCCAACGCCTACAAGGCGGTGAAGGCGGATTTGAAGGGCCAGTACCCGAAACATTACTGGCCCGACAACCCGCTGGAAGCCGAACCGACCGCAAGGGCGAAGCCAAGGGGGCGGTAACGGCCCGCCCTGCACCGCAACGCCCCCAATCCTCTCTCCCCCTGGGGAGAGGGTCAGGGTGAGGGGGCAGCAAAGGCGCCAGCCTTTGCCAGGGGATCGCAAAGGGGCAGCATGCCCCTTGGCGGCGCGCCGAAGCGCGGCCGTCCACGCCCGAAGGCAATGGATAACCGGAGAAGACGGTGACGGAGCGTGTCAGATATGAAGAACTTGCTTGCGTTAGGCAGAGAAGGTGATTGTGACTTTAGGCAGTCAGCAATAGAATGCACCTCCGCAACGGATAGGTGGTTTTTGAGTGTCCTTGCAAGAAACGCGTCAGAACTAGCACAAACTCTTAAAGCTAACATCGAATATTCTCTGAATAATCTTATGGAGCAGAGGAAAAGATTGTCATGATGATGAAGCACACGATTGGGATCATCTCGATTCCCTACAAAAAGTGAGGATCGTGCAGCGCTTTTATTGGCATTGAATGCAAAAGAGATTTTTAACTTTATCAATGGAACGAAATATGTCTGTAAATCTTTGGAGTGAAACTCGGCGCCCGAGGCTGAACAGCTCAAGTAGCGAAGCATCGACAAATGACCACGATCCAAACGGTGTACGCTCTTTTTTTCAGCAGGACTACGACCGACTTCTCTTTTCTACCCCTGTACGCCGTCTCGCTGACAAGACACAAGTTTGGCCGATGGATGACAACGACGGGGTTCGCACTCGCTTAACGCATTCCCATGAGGTTGCGAATTTGGCGCGATCAATTGGGACGCGTGCATTTAGGCGTGCACCTGAAGCTTTCGCAGGCGTCAATTTAAGCGACACTATCCAGCCCATGCTTTCTGCTATTGGGCTTGCGCATGACCTTGGGAACCCACCCTTCGGCCATCAAGGCGAAAGCGCAATTGGAAACTGGTTTAAGTCTAGGAAAGACTGGATTTTCACCAAAAGTTACGACAGGAAGAAAAGAATCCGCCACCCTATTCCGGGAAAATTTTGGCCGGAGTTTACTAAATTCGACGGCAATCCGCAAAGCCTCCGTCTTTTGACAAAGCTTCAGACGCATCACTCTCGTCTTGGGCTAGACCTGACTGCAGCAACACTCGCGGCTACTTTGAAGTACCCTGTTCACGTAACAGGGACAAGCAAACAAAAGCCTCACATCAAAAAATATGGCTATTTCGAGTCAGAGAAAGAAATTGTTGATTGGATTCGCCTGGAGACAGGGCTCGCCGAAAAGCAGCGACATCCACTCACGTGGATAATGGAAGCATGTGATGATATTGCTTACTCAGTGCTTGACGTTGATGACCTGCTGAAAAAGGGACTTCTCTCACCAGATGATGTTCTAATCACACTCCAACATAACAAAGATGTCGCAGGACGAGATACTATTAATAAGATTGACGAAAAATTTAGAGAGGTGAACGAAAGTGACCGGCGCGTTGAGATTCGTCACGACATTAAGATACAATTTCTGCGCGCATATGTAATTGAGGCACTCATTAATGATGCGAGCGACGCATTCGTGGCCAGCGTTGACCAGATAATGAAGCTGACTCACGAGGCTCCTCTCATGGATAACAATCCTCTATGCGACGCTCTAAAGTATATAGCAAAGCAGTATGGGTTACGCCATCCATCGGTGCTGCGCACAGAAGCGGTGGGCGCCGTAGCGATTGACGGGATTATGTCATCGTTATGGGAGGCTATTTCCGAAAGAGAAGCAGACGACCTAAGGTCAGCACGCAGTAGCGCTCGCGCACGGTACATCTTCTCTTTGATTAGTCCAAACTATCTGGAGGAAGCGGAAAAGTCTAAGTCCTTGGATGGGATTGCAGGCACACTACGTTATCGTGAACTCCGTCTTCTCACCGACATGGTGTCGGGGATGACGGACACATATGCTACGAAGCTTTGGCAAGATATCAACTCGGTGCCGAATGTCAGTTGCCCCTAACTTTTCTTCGCTTAAACGGCGATTGGATCGCTACTTTTGGGAGAATCAGCTAACTGAGATGAAGGTTCTGCAAAGCCATCTTAATGAAAATTTTATGAAATTTGACCGGGTTGCGGTGATTGGAGGACTCGTCCGAGATTTCGCTCGCAAGGGCCGCACAGGCTTTAGGTCTGATGTTGATCTAGTTATTGATGCCCCTGCAGAATCAATCGCGCGTTTGGCTAGATCGCTGAATGCCACACCTAATAAATTCGGTGGCTATGGTTTCCGTGGGGGGCCATGGCAAATCGATTTCTGGGCTTTAGAAACAACATGGGCTGCGCGCTACGCCGGCGTATCTGTGAAATCGCTGGAAGACGTGATTCGCTGCACCTTTTTCGATTGGGATGCTGCCGCGTATGACTTGCATTCAAGAAAACTAATTTGTAGTAGGGATTATCTAGACCGGATCAAAAACGGGGCTCTCGACATCAACCTTCGCCTCACTCCTTCACCTGATGGGAACTTGCTGCGGTCAATAAGGCGCATCGTACTGTGGCGCCTTAACACAGGACCAGCACTGCGTTCCTTTATCGAAGAAGCATTAAACGAAAAGACACTCAAGCGTATACAGCATAAAGAAATGGCCACTTACCCCTTACCCATTACCACCTCTTGGAAAAATGCTAAAGATGCCCGCCAAAAAATACTTGAGATTAGTCAAAAGAAAAATTATCAAGAACAGCTCAAGTTGGGAGATTTCTGAATTTAACTTTGAATTTAGGATGGCGAACGCCCCTCAATTCAATAATTTGCGCACTTTCTCCATTGCCTGTATTTATTGCGCTCCATTTATTTATGGGTAGCCCAAGCCTTGCCCTTCCCTTTTTTCGCCTACCCTTACCACCACTCCCCCAACCATGCTACGCTTGCGCCCTCCCCCACCCGCGGAGGGCACCGCATGCCCCGACAGTGGCGATCCGCCACCTCCGCCCGCTCCACCGAAGCCGCCCCGCGGCCCGTCCTCCCCCCGTGCGTCCCCTCCCCACGCGCCCGCCCGGATGGAACACTGGACACCCCTGGAGTGCCCCCTGAAACTGAGACAGTGTTAAAGTGTTCCAGTTCTCTGATGGAGAGGACCGATGGGAGAGAAGCGAAGTTTGGAGTTCAAGGTTTCGCTGGTTCGACGGCTTGAAGCTGGCGAGCGGATAACGGATCTTGAGCGAGAGGCTGGCGTATTCCGTGCGCAGATTTACCGCTGGCGCGATGCTTTTGGTCGTGCGGGTGAGGCTGGATTGGAGCGTCGTCCTGGCCGCCGACGCGGCTATCGGCGGTCTCGATCTGCAGAGGGAGGCCCTTCAGCGGGCCCGGCGCCGAGCGCGCCTGCGGAGGCAGCATTGGATCAGCTTGCGCCTGATGTGCGTGCGTGGGTATCGGAGCTTGAGCGGACGGTTGCGCGCCAGCAGCTTGATTTGGATTTTTTCAGCGAAGCCTTGCAGCGTATCGAGGCATCACGCCGGCCGAAGAGCGCGGCTGGCGAGACGGCGTCTATGCCGCCATCCAGGCGATGACGCAGCGGCAAGGCAGAGTTTCGGTGGACCGGATGTGCCGGTTGGCGGGGGTGAGCCGGGCCGGTTTTTACCGGCATTGGCAGGAGCGGGCGCCGTCGGCTGAGGAGACGGACCTGCGCGACGCCGTCCAGCGCCTTGCCCTGGTACACCGGCACTACGGTTACCGGCGGATCACGGCGCTGTTGCGCCGGGAGGGGCGGCTGGTGAACCACAAGCTGGTGCTGCGGCTGATGCGGGAGGACAACCTGCTGTGTCTGCGTCGGGCATCGTTCGTCCCGGCGACGACGGACAGCCGTCATGACTTTCCGGTCTGGCCCAATGTGGCGCGCCGCCTGGCGTTGAGCGGACCGAACCAACTGTGGGTGGCTGACATCACCTATGTCCGGTTGGGCGGGGCGTTCGCCTACTTGGCGGTGGTGCTGGACGCTTGGTCGCGCCGGGTGATCGGCTGGGCACTGGGCGATCATCTGCGGGCGGAACTGGCGCTGGAGGCGCTCGACGGTGCCTTGGCCGTACGTGGAGCAGGACCGATGGTTCACCACTCCGACCGAGGCGTCCAGTATGCGTGCCGGGCCTACATCGGGCGCCTGGAGGCTCATGGCGTCCAGCCAAGCATGAGCCGGGTCGGCTGCCCTTACGACAATGCCATGGCGGAGAGCTTCATGAAAACACTCAAGACCGAAGAGGTTGATGGCCGCAGTTATGCCGACATCGCCCAGGCAAGGGCCTGCATCGACCGCTTCATCGACGAGGTGTACAATCGCCAGCGCCTTCACTCGGCCCTTGCCTACAGCCCACCGGTCGAGTTCGAGGAAAATTTCCCGCCACCAGGGCCGGGCGGCCGCCCGGCCCTGGTGGCCTGACCAATCCGGAACAATTTAACAAGCGTCTCAACTTCGGGGGGCGGTCCACACCCCCCGCAAAACCGTTCCATCCTGTTCCATACGTTCCACGTCCCGCCGCCCCACCCGCCCCCGATGGAACAGTGAACACCCCGCCGAAAAACGTTCCGCCCCGTTCCATCCACCCCACGCCGCACCCTTCCGCAACCGCCCGTACGCCCTGCGCGCCGCCCGCCGACACACCATCATTGCGCCCACCCCCCGTCCGCCCTATGTTCCCGGCAAACTCTCGCTTGTCCGGGCCCCGATGACTGACCTCTCGCACATCCGCAATTTCTCGATCATCGCCCACATCGACCATGGCAAGTCGACCCTTGCCGACCGGTTGATCCAGCAGTGCGGCGGCCTCGACGCGCGCGAGATGCGCGAACAGGTGCTCGACAGCATGGACATCGAGCGCGAGCGCGGCATCACCATCAAGGCCCAGACCGTCCGCCTGCTCTACAAGGCCGAGGACGGCAAGCAGTACACGCTGAACCTGATGGACACCCCCGGCCACGTCGACTTCGCCTATGAGGTCAGCCGCAGCTTGGCCGCCTGCGAGGGCTCGATCCTGGTGGTCGACGCCTCCCAGGGGGTCGAGGCGCAGACGCTCGCCAACGTCTATCAGGCGATCGACAACAACCACGAGATCATCCCGGTCCTCAACAAGATCGACCTGCCCGCCGCCGAGCCGGAGCGGATCAAGCAGCAGATCGAGGACGTGATCGGCCTCGACGCGTCGGACGCGGTGGAGATCTCGGCCAAGTCCGGCCTCAACATCGGTGCTGTGCTGGAGGCGGTGGTCAAGCGGCTGCCGCCGCCCAAGGGCGACGCCGACGCGCCGCTGAAGGCGCTGCTGGTCGACAGCTGGTACGACCCCTATCTCGGCGTCGTCATTCTGGTGCGCGTCGTCGACGGCGTCCTGAAGGTGAACCAGAAGGTGCGCTTCATGGCCGCCGGCTCGGCCCATGACGTCGACCGCGTCGGCGTCTTCACGCCGAAGGCGCTGCTGACCGGCGAGCTGCGGCCGGGCGAGATGGGCTTCATCACCGCCGCGATCAAGGACATCACCCAGACCAAGGTCGGCGACACCATCACCGACGAGCGCAAGCCGGCGACCGAGGCCCTGGCCGGCTTCAAGCCGTCCATCCCCGTGGTGTGGTGCGGCCTGTTCCCGGTCGATGCCGCCGATTTCGAGCGGCTGCGCGACAGCCTGGGCAAGCTCAAGCTGAACGACGCCAGCTTCCATTACGAGGCGGAGACGTCGGCGGCGCTGGGCTTCGGCTTCCGCTGCGGCTTCCTCGGCCTGCTGCATCTGGAGATCATCCAGGAGCGGCTGGAGCGCGAGTTCAACCTCGACCTCATCACCACCGCGCCGTCGGTGGTCTACAAGCTGACGATGACCGACGGGACGGTGCGCGACCTGCACAACCCGGCCGACATGCCCGACGTGATGCGGATCGACCACATCGACGAGCCGTGGATCAAGGCGACGATCATGCTGCCCGACGAGTATCTCGGCGGCGTGCTCCAGCTCTGCACCGAGCGGCGCGGCCAGCAGATCGAGCTGACCTATGCCGGCGCCCGCGCCATGCTGGTCTACCGCCTGCCGCTGAACGAGGTGGTGTTCGACTTCTACGACCGGCTGAAGTCGATCAGCCGCGGCTATGCCAGCTTCGACTACCAGATGGACAGCTACGAGGAAGGCGACCTCGTGAAGCTGTCGATCCTGGTGAATGCCGAGCCGGTGGACGCCCTGTCGATGATCGTCCACCGCAGCCAGTCCGAGCGCCGCGGCCGCCAGCTCTGCGAACGGCTGAAGGAACTGATCCCGCGCCAGCTGTTCAAGATCGCGGTGCAGGCCGCCATCGGCGGCAAGATCATCGCCCGCGAGAGCATCAGCGCCATGCGCAAGGACGTGACCGCCAAGTGCTATGGCGGCGACATCAGCCGCAAGCGCAAGCTGCTGGACAAGCAGAAGGAAGGCAAGAAGCGCATGCGCCAGTTCGGGCAGGTCGAAATCCCGCAGAGCGCCTTCATCGCGGCGCTCAAGATGGGCGACGAATAAGGCAAACGGACAAGGCGGGCTCAGGCCCGCCTTTTTTGTACAACGCGGCAATTCCGTACAACCTTGCGCAACAAAACGGCCGTTCGGGTGTCATCACACCCAGGACGGTGCCGCTCCTGCGCGGCGCCTCCCCTGTTTTTGGTTCTATCCGGGAGGATGACATGCGCAAGTTTCTCGCCGCCGCGGTTCCGGCCCTGATGCTGATGGCCGTCGCCGCGCCTGGCCACGCCCAGATGGGTCAGACCCAGACCGGCGGGTCCGCCAGGTCCAACGCCGTCGCCAACGGCACGATGGACACCGGCGCCCGCGACGTCCAGGCCAGCCGGGACATGATCGGCAAGCGGGTGGTCCACCGCCATGGCGGCCCCGTCGCCGGCACCATCCAGAACGTCACCACCGGCGCCGACGGCCAGACCATGGTCGAACTGAAGCTGGCCAAGTCCGGCCAGTCGGTCATGCTGCCTCCCGCCTCCTTCGAGCGGCGCGGCCGCCAAGTGGTCGTCATGCAGGACCAGATGGAGCTTCAGCAGCTCGCCCAGTACAGCAGCCAGGCCAACACCGGCTACGGCAGCTCGACCGGCGGCGCCATGGGCGGCCAGATGGGGAGCGGCTCGATGGGCGGCTCGATGAACGGCGGCATGGGCTCCGGCTCGATGAACCAGGGCACGATGAACCAGGGTTCGATGGGCAACGGCTCGATGAACCAGGGCACCATGGGCACCGGCACCATGGGGAACGGCACGATGAACCGCGGCACCATGGCCCCGGCCCAGCCCGGCATGGGCCAGTAAGCCGTCACCGAAGGCGGAGCGCCATCGGCCTCCGCCTTCGGACAGGCGCTCAGTCCCCGATCACCGTCAGTTCGCCGGCCTGCGGCACCGGCATCGCCGCCTTGACCGCCGCAACGTCCAGCCCGGCGGCGAACAGGCAGACCAGCTTGGCGTAGCTGGCCTCCGGCGTCATGTCATAGGCGCCGACCGCCCCCACGGCGCCGAGGCCCGTCGCATAGGCGCCGGGCAGCACAGCACCACGCTGCACCTGGGTGTTGTCCATCAGCACGACGCCGGCCTTCACCGCCGCCGACAGCGTGTCGAGGAAGTCCGGATCGGTCGAGCCGTTGCCCTCGCCGTAGGCCAGCACGATCGCCCCCTTCGCCGCCGGGCTGGTGCCGGTCAGCATCGCCGACACCGTGCTGGCGCGGATACCGGGATAGAGCCACAGCATGACGACGGAGAAGCCCGCCAGCGCCGCCGGCAGGGCGTCCAGCGCCGCCATCCGCTTGTCCCGGTTGTCCGGCCCGGCCAGCGAGACACCCGTGTCCGGCATCGGCAGCCAATGCGGCTCGTTGCGCGCGACCACGCTGCCGATGGTGGCGAGCGGCGGGAAGTTGGGGGAATCGAAGCCGGCGAAGCGGTTGGCGTCGACCTTCGACGAGCGGTTGCCGCGCAGCAGCTTGGTGTCGAAATAGACGCAGACCTCCGGCACCGGCAGGGTGCCGGCCGCCACGATGGCGCCGACCAGATTGGCCGGCGCATCGCTCAGCGTGAAGGACAGCGGCACCTGCGATCCGCTGAACACCACCGGCTTCGACAGGCCGGGCAGCAGGAAGGACAGGGCCGACGCGCTGTAGGCCATGCTGTCGGTGCCGTGCAGCACGACGAAGCCGTCATACTGGTCATAGACCGACAGCAGCCGCCGGGCGATGGCGACCCAGTCCGCCGGCGTCATGTTGGAACTGTCGAGCGTGCGGTCGAACCAGTCCATGGTCCAGCCCAGGTCCGGATAATCCTTCACCCGGTGGTCGGACAGGCCGGGCACCGACAGGGCCAGCCGCTCGAACTCCATGCCCGGCACCGGCGCCAGCGCCCCGTTGGGATTGGTCACGCACCCGATGGTGCCCCCGGTGTACAGCACATAGACCCGCCCCATCGCCCACTCCTGCCGGCATAGTTATCGGCGGCAGGATAGGCTGCGGGCCGCTTACTTCTCAAGACGCTGGCGACCCGGAATTGGCAGCGGCGACCGGACCGACGACGGCGCGTGCTCCACGGTCAGGCGATACCCCAACGCAGGCCCGGCCGAGGGCAACGGATTGTAGGCGAGGCGGAAGCGCCGCGGTTCCGGCACGGCCGGGGTGGGGATGGCCGGCGGCTCCAGGCGGGCGGCACCGAGAACCGTGCCGGTCCAGGCGGCGAACAGCGACATGATCGGAAACTCCAAGGGGGTCGGAGGCCGACAATGGGGGGTGCGCCAATCCCTTGGAAACGAATAGGCATTATGGTGTCATCACGGTTCGTAATGACCGCGCCGTTGCGGACGGGCCGGCGCTCTGCTTGAATAAGCGGCAACTTCCGGTTCCCGACATGCCCGCCAATCTCGACACCGACCTGCTGCGCGCCTTCGTCGCCGTGGCCGACAGCGCCAGCTTCACACGCGCCGGCGAAAGGCTGGGACGCACCCAGGCGGCGGTCAGCCAGCAGGTGCGCCGGCTGGAGGACACGGTGGGCAAGCGCGTGTTCGAACGCGACACCCACGGCGTGCGCATGACCCGCGACGGCGAGGTGCTGCTGGCCTATGCCCGGCGCATGCTGACCCTGAACGACGAGGTGCTGGCGCTGATGCACCGCAGCCCGACGGTGGCGAGCGTGCGCATCGGCACGCCCGACGATTACGCCACCATGCTGCTGCCGGAGATCCTGGCCCGCTTCAACGCCGCCTATCCCGACGTGATGGTCGAGGTCGTCTGCGACAACAGCCCCGATCTGGTGGCGGAGATTGAGAAGGGCCGCTACGACCTGGCGCTGATCACCCGCAAGGCCGGCGAGGCCGGCGGCGAGCTGGTGCGGCAGGAGCCGGTGTCCTGGGTCGCCCCGCCGCTCGACCCCGCGCCGGGTTGCCGTCCGGTGGAAAGCCTCGATCCGCTGCCGCTGGCGCTGTTCCCCAAGGGCTGCGTCGTGCGGGACATCGCGGTCGCCGCCCTGGACGGGATGGGACGCGACTGGCGCGTCGCCTTCACCAGCAAGAGCGTCGTCGCCGTCCATGGCGCGGTGATGGGCGGGCTGGGGGTGACGGCGATGGAGGCCTGCACCGTCCCGCCCAGCCTGCGCCGCATCGGTGCGGCGGAGGGCTTTCCCGACCTGCCGGACGTCGACATCGCCCTGCACCGCGCCCGCGGCACGGCGCCCAAGCCGGTGCGGCTGCTGGCCGACGCGATCCACGACCTCGTCGGCGGCCAGCTGCTGGGCCGCCGGAAGCCACCCCATGCCTCACAGGTGACTGCCAGGGAAGCCGCCCAATGATCGCCGTGCCGCCCCGTTGCCTCCTCCCAGCGCTCGCCCTTGTCCTCGCCTGTGCCGGCAGTGTTGCAGCAACCCCGCCGGCCTGGGCGCAGAGCCCCGTCGCCATCGGCGCCCCGCTGACCGGCGAGGTGGTGCTGAACCGCGACATCGAGGTGCGGATCGGCCCCAGCGAGGATGCCCGCATCGTCATGACGCTGAAGCAGGGCAAGGCGCTCAACGCTCTCGGCACGCCGCGCGGCACCTATTGGACGGAGATCGCCATCGGCGGCCAGCCCATCGGCTATGTCCCTGCCGATTCGCTGGACCCGGCGCTGATGGTCACCGGACGGCCGGCAATCGGCGGCGAAGGGCCGCGGCCGCCCAAGCCCGCCGCCAACCAGCCGGCGGATGCCCCTCCCTCCCACCGCAGCGCCGCGGTCGTCCCGCGGGCGGCCTGGGACAAGGCGGCGCAGACCCCGGCGGAGGGCTATGTCGTCGCCGCCGGCCCGATTTCCGCAACCGAGATCCTGGCCAACCGCAAGCGGCGCAGCTTCACCCTGCGCAAGGGCGACGTGGTGGCGCTGATCGGTGCCGCCGATGGCGAGGCGACGCTGGCCCTGCCCGCCGGCACCCGCGCGCTGGCGCCGGTCCAGGGGCTGGTCGGAGTGGCCGCGCCCTATCCACTGCCGGGGATGCCGCCGGTCGAACCGGGCATGCTCTACGGCATCAAGCTCGGCGAATATGTCAGCTACGCCGAGGGCTTGCGCGCCTGGAAGGAGTTCACCGCCGGGCCGGGCAGCGCCTATCGCGACCTGCCGGCGATGGTCTGGCCGGTGTTCCGCAAGGGCCGGTTGCTGTACGAGGTCGGCGTCGCCCCTTTCACGCGCTTGCAGGTCGACACCGCCTGCGGCACGTTGGCGCAACGCGCGCTCGATTGTACGGTGATCGAGCTGGATACGTTTTGATGAGTGACCGCCATGCGGGCCGGCCAAGCCCGTCCTCATGACCCTTTCGCGATTGAAGAGCCATGACCGACGCCGACCCGACCGGACCTGAGGACGACCCCCGCACCGATCCGGCAGCCGGGCCGGCCCCCGAATCGGCCCCCGAATTGGCCGACGAGGATCTGGTCTTCCTCGACGATGCCGCCCCGGAGGACGCCCCCGAAGACGGCGCTGCCGCCGAGGAGGCGCCCGGCAGCCGCTGGACCATGCTGATCGTCGATGACGAGCCGGAGGTCCATGCGATCACCAAGCTCGTGCTGTCCGACTTCGCCTTCAAGGGCCGCAAGGCCCGCTTCCTGTCCGCCCATTCGGCGGCGGAGGCCCGGCGGATCCTGGCGCGCGAGCGCGACATCGCGCTGATCCTGCTCGACGTGGTGATGGAGACCGAGGATGCCGGCCTGCGGCTGGTCCACCACATCCGCGAAGAGCTGCAGAACCGCAACGTGCGCATCATCCTGCGCACCGGCCAGCCGGGACAGGCGCCGGAACGGGCGGTCATCCTCGATTACGACATCAACGACTACAAGGCGAAGACCCAGCTGACCGCCCAGCAGCTGTTCACCACCACGGTCGCGGCGCTCCGCTCCTACGAGGACATCGTGGCGATCGACGCCAACCGCCGTGGCCTGGAGAAGATCATCGAGGCGTCGTCGTCGCTGTTCCGCGCCCGCTCGATGAAGCTGTTCGCCGCCGGGGTTCTGACCCAGCTGTCGGGCCTGCTGGGGGTGGGGCCGGACGCCATCCTGTGCGTGCAGCGCGGCGGTGCCGGAACCCCGGGTAGCAGCAACCGGCCGGTCGAGGCCGCAACCGGCAACGGCCTCTATGTGCTGGCCGGATCTGGCCGGTTCGAGGATCTCATCAACGAACCCGCTGCGGGCCATGTCGATCCGGCGGTGCTGGCCGCGGTGACCGCCTGCCTGGAAAAGCGGGCGCATGTCTTTGCCGGCGACCATTGCACCCTCTACATCCGCACGCCGAACGACCGGGAGACGGTGGTCTACCTGCGCTCCAACCGGCCGCTGTCGGAGTTGGACCGCAAGCTGATCGAGGTGTTCTGTGGCAAGATTTCCGTTGGTTTCGACAATCTGCACCATTACGAGCAGCTTTACCGCGCCCAGCAGGGCACGCTGGCGGCGCTGGCCGATCTGGCCGAGCGCGGCCGCGGCGCGCTGACCCCCGACGGGCCTGCCAGGGATGGGGCAGCCTGCGCTGGAATGGACGCGGCTGCTGCGGAGGACGACCGGTTCAGCCGGTCGCTGCGCATCGCCGCGATCACTGAACGGATCGCCCGCCGCCTGCATGCCGACGGTCTCTTCGCCGACACGCTGGACGACTCGACGCTGGAGATCATCGGCCTCGCGGCCATTCTGCACGACATCGGCAATGCGGCGGTGAACCCGGCGATCCTGTCCAAGCCCGGCCCGCTCGATGCGGCGGAGCGCCGCGCCATGCAGGCCCATACGGTGGCCGGTGCCAGCCTGCTGAACCAGGCGAGCCATCTGGCCGACGGCCCGACCCATCTTCATCTGGGGGCGGCGGTGGCACGCTGGCACCACGAGAATTGGGATGGGACCGGCTATCCCGACGGCCGCACCGGGGCGGCGATCCCGCTGTGCGCCCGCATCGTCGCCGTTGCCGACGCCTATGACGCCATGACGCGTGACCGGCCCTATCGTCCGGCGCTGGACCGCGATCACGCCGTGGATGAAATCCGCCGGCTGGCCGGCCTGCGGTTCGACCCGGCGGTGGTCGATGCCTTCCTCGCCGTGCTGCCGGAGGTCGACCTGCCCCGTTCCGCGGCAGGACCGGCTTCCTGACGTGCCTGTTGCGGCAACGTCGCCCTCACTCGGACTCCGTTGGTCCGACAGGCCGCAATCCTACCGGCTGCACAGCGCTTCGACCGCCTGGCGCAGCGGCCCGACCTGAACCGGCTTCAGCAGCAATTCGCAGCCCATGAGCTGGGCCTCGTCGCGGCGTTCGGGCGTGCTGTCGCCGGTCAGGATGATGGCCGGGATCTGCTGCCCGGTTTCGCTGCGGACACGCTCCACCACCTCGCGTCCGGTACGGCCGGCCGGCAGGTAATGGTCGGCGATGATCAGGTTCGGCACCCGGCCCAACCCACCCAGCTGTGCCTCCAGCGCGGCGGCGCTGAGCGCCTTCACCACCTCGTACCCCCAGCCGTCCAACAAAATCGCCAGCCCCTCGACGATCGAGCGGTCGTCGTCCACCACCAGGATGAGTGGCCTGCCGGACTCCGGTTTGGTTGCCTGACCGTCTGCTGGATCAACCATAGACTTCCCCCGCTTCGTCGCTTGCAGTGTGATGGGCATTCGACTTGCCAAGGCAATGCACGCATCGCCTGTGCCGTAATCGTGACATCGAACACATCGTGGGTCCACCGGGGGCGAACAATCCTGACCCCCAACCTTCCCACAGATCAACGTCCTGGCGTCAAACATTGAATTGAAACAAACAGCCTCAGGGTTTTCCCTTAGCGAATGCACTCGAGATTCATCAATCAGCAATTCATCATATGATTGCGCGGTGAGCTATCGTGAAGGAGCCTTTCGTGAATCCTTCAGGTAGGACAAACGAAAAGGGCCCCCGCCGAAGCGGAGGCCCTGTCTCTTACATAACGGTAATTTCAACCCTTGAGGGTTTTTCTCAAGCGCGGAGATTTCCTCCGGTCGCCTTGACCACCGCAGCGACGATTTTCTGACCGACGGCTTCGATCATCTCGTCGGTCAGGGTTGCGGTGGTCGGCTGGTAGGTGACCGACACGGCGACCGATTTGCGGCCTTCACCCACTCCCGGCCCTTCATAGACGTCGAAGACTGCGACATCTTTGACCAGCGCCTTGTCGGCACCCTTGACGGCACGAAGGATCTTGTCGGCCTCCACCTTGCGGTCGATGACAAAGGCGAAATCGCGCTCCACCGGCTGGAAGGCGGAGAGCTGGACCATCGGCTTGGCGGTGCCGCCCTTCTTCTTGGGCAGCGGCACGGCGTCCAGCATCACCTCGAAGCCGACGACCGGCCCCTTGACGCCCAGCGCGTCCAGCACCGACGGATGGATCTCGCCGAAGCGGGCCATCACGGTGGGCCCGAGTCGCAGCACGCCGGACCGGCCGGGATGGTACCAGCCCGGCGCATCGGTGGTGACCTGCAGGTTGGCGGACGGGGCGCCGACCGCCTCCAGCACCGCCAGCGCATCGGCCTTGGCGTCGAACACGTCGACCCCGCGGGCCTTCTCCGACCAATGGCGCGGCACCGCCGCACCGGCGCGGATGCCAGCGGCGACCGTATCCTGCCCGTCCGGCGCCGGGGTGCGGAAGGCCGCCCCGACCTCGAACAGGCGCACGTCGGCGAAACCGCGGTCGGCATTGCGGCCGGCGGCCTGGATCAGGTTGGGCAGGACCGACGGGCGCATGACGTCGAGATCGCTGCTGATCGGGTTGACCAGCCGCAGGCCGGGCTCGCCACCGCCGAACAGCGCGGCGACCGGGCCGGACAGGAAGGACCAGGTCACCGCCTCCGACAGGCCGCGGGCGGCCAGTGTGCGCTTGGCCAGCGCGACACGGCGTTGCTTCAACGTCAGGGCCGGGCGGGTCAGCACCGTCTCGCGCGGCAGCGGCGTCGCCGGGATGGCGTCGAAGCCATGGACGCGCAGCACCTCCTCGACCAGATCGGCCTCGCCATGGACGTCGGCGCGCCAGGACGGAACGCCGACGATCAGACGGCCCTCGGCATCCTCGCCCTCAAGGGAGAAGCCAAGGTCGGTCAGGATCCGCTCCTGGCGCTCGCGCGGCAGCTCGACGCCGCCCAGCGCGGCGACGCGGCCCGGACGCAGGGTCAGCGTGCGCTTCCACTCCGGCTCGGCCCCCGCAGTCACGATCTCCGACACCTCGCCGCCGCACAGATCGAGGATCAGACGGGTCGCCCGCTCGATCCCCTCGACCACCGCGGCGGGATCGACGCCACGCTCCAGCCGGTAGCGGGCGTCCGATTCCACCCCCAGCCGGCGGCCGGTCTGAGCGGTGCGGACGGTGTCGAAAATCGCGGCTTCGAGGAAGACGTTGGTCGTCTCCTCGGTGCAGCCGGACGTCTCGCCGCCGATGATGCCGCCGAGCGCCTCGGCCCGCTCATGGTCGGCGATCACCGTCATCGCCGGGTCGAGCGGGTATTCCTTGCCGTTCAGCGCCGCCAGGGTCTCGCCCTCGCGCGCCAGCCGGACCACGATGCCACCCTTCACCTTGTCGGCATCGAAGGCATGCAGCGGGCGGGACACGTCGAAGGTGATGTAGTTGGTGATGTCGACCAGGATGGAGATCGGACGCAGGCCGATGGCGGTCAGCTTGTCCTGCAGCCACTGCGGCGACGGGCCGTTCTTCACCCCGCGGAAGTAGCGGCCGACATAATAGGGGCAGGCGTCCAGCGACTCGATCTCGACCCCGATCGGGCTCTTGAAGGAACCGGGAACCGGGGTGGCGTTCAACCGCCCCTCGGTCAGCGGCTTCAACGTGCCCATGCCGGCGGCGGCGAGGTCGCGGGCGATGCCGCGCACGCCGGCGCAGTCGGCGCGGTCGGGCGTCAGGTTGATGTCGATGACCGGATCGTTCAGCCCGGCATAGTCGGCGAAGGCGGCACCGATGGGCGCGTCGTCCGGCAGCTCGATGATGCCCTCATGCTCGTCCGACAGCTTCAGCTCGCGCTTGGAGCACATCATGCCGTTCGACTCGACGCCACGGATGACGCCCTTCTTCAGCGTGATGTCGGAACCGGGGACATAGGTCCCTTCCGGCGCGAAGACGCCCTTCATGCCGGCGCGCGCATTCGGGGCGCCGCAGACCACCTGCAGGGTGCCGGCGCCGGTATCGACCATCAGCACGCGCAGCTTGTCGGCGTCCGGGTGCTTTTCGGCCGAGACGACATGGGCGACGCGGAAGGGCGCCAGCTCCTTCGACCGGTCTTGGATGCCTTCGACCTCGAGCCCGAGGGCGGTCAGCTTTTCCGTGATCTGGTCGAGCGAGGCGTCGGTCTCCAGATGGTCCTTCAGCCAGGACAGCGTGAACTTCATGGGTCCGGCTCCTTAGCGCGTCAGGCCGTGGGCGATGTTGGGAATGTCGAGGGCGGCGAAGCCGTAATGCTTCAGCCAGCGCAGGTCGGCTTCGAAGAAGGTGCGCAGGTCGGGGATGCCGTATTTCAGCATCGCCACGCGCTCCACCCCCATGCCGAAGGCGAAGCCCTGGTACCGGGTGCTGTCGATGCCGCAGGCTTCCAGCACGTTCGGGTGGACCATGCCGCAGCCGAGGATCTCCAGCCAGTCGCCATAATTGCCCAGCTTCAGCTCGCCGCCCTTGCGGGAGCAGCCGATATCGACCTCCGCCGACGGTTCGGTGAAGGGGAAGAAGCTGGGGCGGAAGCGCAGCGGCAAATCGTCCACGTCGAAGAAGGCGCGGCAGAACTCCACGAGGCAGCCTTTCAGGTGCCCCATGTTGGTCGCCTCGTCGATGACCAGCCCCTCGATCTGGTGGAACATCGGGGTGTGGGTCATGTCGTAGTCGGAGCGGTAGGTGCGCCCCGGCGCGATGATGCGGATCGGCGGCTTGTTGTTCAGCATGGTGCGGACCTGCACCGGGCTGGTGTGGGTGCGCAGCAGCATCTTCTTATCGCCGGCATCGGGCAGATAGAAGGTGTCGTGCATGTCGCGCGCCGGGTGGCCGGGCGGGAAGTTCAGGGCGGTGAAGTTGTGGAAATCGTCCTCGATGTCCGGCCCTTCGGCGACCGAGAAGCCCATCTCGGCGAAGATGGCGATCATCTCGTCCATCGTCTGGCTGATCGGGTGGATGCGTCCCTCGGTCTCCGGGCGGACCGGCAGGGTGACGTCGACCCGTTCGGCCTCCAGCCGGGCCTTCAGGTGGGCGGCGGCGAGGTCGGCCTTGCGCGCGTCGATGGCGGCGGCGATCTCGTCCTTCAGCGCGTTCAGCGCCTGACCGCGCTCCTTGCGCTCGTCCGGCGTGAGGTTCCCCAGCTCCTTCATGAAGCCGGTGATGCGCCCCTTCTTGCCGAGCGCGGAGACCCGCACCTCGTCCAGCGCCGAGAGGTCGGCGGCGGCGTTGACCTGCGACAGAAGTTCGTCTTTCAGCGCGTCGAGCATGGCGGTTCCCGGCAAGCGTGGGGAAGAAAACGGTGCAAAAAGAAAAAGGGAGCCGGCCCAGCGGCCCGGCTCCCTTCTCTTACAACTGACGCCGTGACGGCAAGCGTTCCCTTGAGTTCGGGGAACGCGAGGCGCGTTACGCGGCGGCCTTGGAGGCGAGCGCGGCCTGGGCCTGGTCCACCAAGGTCTTAAAGGCCTCCGGCTCGCGCGCGGCCAGATCGGACAGGACCTTGCGGTCGATCTCGATGCCGGCCAGCTTGATGCCGTTGATGAAGCGCGAGTAGGTCAAGCCGTACTGACGGACGCCGGCGTTGATGCGCTGGATCCACAGGCCGCGGAAATCGCGCTTCTTGTTGCGGCGGTCGCGGTAGGCATAACGAAGCGCCTTCTCGACCTTCTCGACCGCAATGCGGAAATTCTTGGAGTTGCGACCCCGGTAGCCCTTGGCGAGCTTCAGGATCTTGCGGTGACGGGCGTGCGTCGTGACGCCGCGCTTAACACGAGCCATGGTTCAGTCCTTCCGAAATTCTAGATGTGCCGAGATCAGGCGTTGCGCAGCCAGTTCTTCAGCACCGTGCGGGCGTTGGAGTCGCACAGGGTCATCATGCCGCGCGCGTTGCGCTTCATGTTCGGGGACTTCTGTTCCAGGCAGTGGCGCTTGTAGGCGGCCTGAGCGCGGACCTTACCCGTGGCGGTCACCTTGAAGCGCTTCTTGGCGCCGCTCTTCGTCTTCAGCTTGGGCATTTTCGTTTCCTGGGTGGAAATGAGGCGGAATTCCAACGGACGGGTGGGCATGCCCTGAGCCTTCCGGCCCAGCCTCGCCGCCCGTGGAAGGCTGCGCTTATACGCGCGGGGACGGCTGGATGCAAGGGGGATGTGGGAGTGGGTCGCGGGATGAGCGGCAAGACTTAGGATCGGGAGCCGCATGGTTTGCCGGACATCCTCCTCCTCGACCCGCACTCATGTTAGGATTTAGCACCTACCCATTTTAGCGGGAGCAGCAGATGGAACATCGGCCGAAAACTGTTTCACCCTGTTCCATCCCCCACCGGGTCGCCGGCCCACCGCCCAACCGCACCCCATGG
This sequence comes from Azospirillum sp. UENF 112521, assembly GCF_058780665.1. Lineage (NCBI taxonomy): Bacteria > Pseudomonadati > Pseudomonadota > Alphaproteobacteria > Rhodospirillales > Azospirillaceae > Azospirillum > Azospirillum sp. UENF 112521. Next base: position 251,343 of record NZ_JBSNCI010000002.1, on the reverse strand, counting down.
AACAGACACGGAAAACTGTTTCACGCCGTTCCATCGCGGACACCTCCCGGCCGGCGCCCCATCCGCCCTACGCCATTCGCCGCAGCAACTTCCGCATTGCACGCCCCCGCTGGCGCATGGCCCCTGCCCGCGCTATCTTCCCGGCCATGAGCGACCGCATCCCCGACCCGCAAAAACCCGCGTCCGGTGCCGAAGGCAACTGGTTCGGCTTCACCCCCGTCGATCCGTCCGCCAAGTCCGGGCTGGTCCGCGCCGTCTTCGACAGCGTGGCGACCAACTACGACCTGATGAACGACCTGATGTCGGGCGGCATCCATCGGCTGTGGAAGGACACGCTGATGGAGATGGTGGCGCCCAAGCCGGACATGACCCTGCTCGACGTGGCGGGCGGCACCGGCGACATCGCCTTCCGCTTCCTCAAGAAGGGCGGCGGGGCCGCAGTGGTCTGCGACATCACCGAGGCGATGGTCCGGGTCGGCCGCGACCGCGCCATCGACCGCAACATCCTGTCCGGTGTGCAATGGACGGTCGGCGACGCGGAACGGCTGCCAATCGCCCCGCGCTCGGTCGACGCCTACACCATCGCCTTCGGCCTGCGCAACGTCACCCGCATCGACGAGGCGATCAGGGAGGCCCACCGGGTCCTGAAGCCCGGCGGCAAGTTCTACTGCCTGGAATTCAGCCACGTCGTGCTGCCGGTGCTGCGCGAGCTGTACGACGTCTATTCCTTCCAGGTGCTGCCCTTTATGGGCCGCGTGGTGGCGAAGGACGAGGCGAGCTACCGCTATCTGGCCGAGAGCATCCGCCGCTTCCCGCAGCAGGCCGATCTGGCCAGGCGGATCGAGGCGGCCGGCTTCGGTGCCGTGCGGGTGCGCAACCTGTCGGGCGGCATCGCCGCCATCCATTCCGGCTGGCGGATTTAAGCTCCCGTGTTCCGCATCCTGCGCAACCTGATCCGGATGGCTGTCATCGGCCGGACGGTCGCCCGTCACGACGCCCTGCCCACCAGCCTGCTCGGCACCGCCCCAGGCCTGCTCTGGCTGTGGCGCCGGGTCGCCCGCAAGGGCGTGCCCGGCCGCGAGGGCGAACGGCTGGCCCGCGCGCTGGCCGAACTCGGCCCCACCTACATCAAGCTGGGCCAGCTGCTCTCCACCCGCTCCGATCTGGTCGGCGAGCGGATGGCGGTCGATCTGGCCGAGTTGCAGGACAAGCTGCCGCCCTTCCCCGCCCATCAGGCCCGCGCCATCATCGAGGCGGAGTTCGGCCAGCCGGTCCAGGCGCTGTTCCAGAGCTTCGACGACAAGCCGGTCGCCGCCGCCTCCATCGCCCAGGTCCATTTCGCCGTTACCGCCGACGGGCAGGAGGTGGCGGTCAAGGTGCTGCGCCCGGGCATCGAGCAGGCCTTCGAGCGCGACATCGACCTGTTCTACCGGCTGGCGGCGCTCGCCCAATGGGTCCTGCCCAGGCTGAAGCGGCTGCGCCTGATCGAAATCGTCGACACCTTCGCCCGCACTTCGCGGCTGGAGATGGATCTGCGGATGGAGGCGGCCGCCGCGTCGGAGCTGGCGTCGAACTTCAAGGACGACGTCACCTTCAACGTGCCGAAGGTCGATTGGGAGCGCACCGGCGGCCGGGTGCTGACGCTGGAGCGCATCCGCGGCTTCAAGGTGGACGAGCCCGCCCGCATCTCCGCCGCCGGCTTCGACCGGGACGAGATCCTGGCGATGGCCTCGGCCAGCTTCTTCAACCAGGTCTTCCGCGACGGTTTCTTCCACGCCGACCTGCATCCCGGCAACCTGTTCATCAACGAACAGGGCACCATCACCGCCGTCGATTTCGGCATCATGGGCCGGCTGGACCGCGAGACGCGCTACTACCTCGCCGACATGCTGATCGGCTTCCTGACCGGCGATTACCGCCGGGTCGCCGTCGTGCATTTCGAGGCCGGCTACGTGCCGCGCCACCAGTCCATCGAGATCTTCACCCAGGCCTGCCGCGCCATCGGCGAGCCGTTGCAGAACAAGCCGCTGGCCGACATCTCGGTCGGCCGGCTGCTGGCCCAGCTGTTCGCCGTCACCGAACAGTTCGAGATGGAAACCCAGCCGCAACTGCTCCTTCTTCAGAAGAGCATGCTGACGGCGGAGGGCGTCGGCCGGTTGCTGAATCCCAACATCAACATGTGGGAGCTGGCCCGGCCGCTGATCGAGGAGTGGATGCGCGAGAACCGCGGACCGGAGGCGCAGTTCATCAACGATGCCGGCGCCATCCTGTCCACCGTCCGCCGCATCCCCGCCCTGGTCAGCGAGGCGGAGCGGGTAACCCGCGACATTTCGGAAGGCGGCGTGCGCCTGCACCCGCAGACCGTCCGCCAGATGCTGAACGGCTGGGAAGCCCGCCGCCGCTCGGACCGCGCCGCCCTGTGGGTGATCGCGGCCCTGCTGGCGGTGATCGCCGTCCAGATGCTGTAAGGGCCGGGACGGCGCCAAAGGGTCTTAATAACCCCGGCTGCGGTCCACCAGATTGGGGATCGGCCGGCCTTCGCGGAGCGCCGTCACCGCGGTGCCCACCTGCCCGGCGCAGAGCGACGGGTGGGTGACCCCGGCGACATGGGGGGTGACGCGGACCTTCGGATGGCGCCAGAGCGGATGGTCCGCCGGCAGCGGCTCCGTCGCGAAGACATCCAGGCTGGCACCGCGCAGATGCCCGCTCTCCAGCACATCCAGCAGGTCCGACTCGACCAGATGCCCGCCACGGGCGGCGTTGATGACCACCGCCCCCTTGGGCAGGGCGGCGAACAGCCGGGCATTCATGATGCCGCGGGTCTCGTCGGTCAGCGGCAGCAGGCAGACCAGCACATCGCACTGCGGCAGCATCGCCGCCAGCCCGTCGGGACCGGAGAAGCTCTCCACCCCCTCGATGCTCTTGGGGCTGCGGCTCCAGCCCATCAGCCGGTATTCCAGCGTCCGCAGCGTGCGGGCCGACGCCGCCCCCAACTCGCCCATCCCCAGGAAACCGACGGTCACCTCGGACGCCGGACGATGGTCCAGCTGCTCCCACCGCGTCTCGGCCTGGAGGGCGGCGTAGCGGTCCATCAGCCGGTGCCAATAGAGTACCTGGAAGACGACGTAGCCGGCCATGTCCGCCGTCAGCCCGTCCGCCACCATGCGCACCAGCGGCACGTCCGGCAGGGTCGGATCCAGCAGGATCGGCTCCACCCCGGCGCCGAGCGACACGATCAGCTTCAGGTTGGGCAGGGTCGCCAGCATTCCGGCCGGCGGCTTCCAAACCACGGCGACCTCGATGTCGGTGACGTCACCGGTCTCGGGCCAGACGCGCATCTCCAGCCCGGGAAGATGGCGGGCGATTTCCCGGCGCCAATCCTCGGCGCTGTCGCTGGCGGAGCAGAACAGAAGCGTCACGGCCGAACCCCTGCTATCTAGATTGCTGTTGGGGTGCGAACGATAGCGCCTTTCCCGAACTCCGCAAGGAAGCAAGCCCGTGCCGCGCCTGATCCTGCTGAACAAGCCCTATGGCGTGCTGCCGCAATTCACCGACGACCAGGGCCGCCCAACCCTGGCGGAGCTGGTGCCGGTGAAGGGCGTCTATGCCGCCGGCCGGCTCGACCGCGACAGCGAGGGGCTGCTGGCGCTGAGCGACGACGGCCCGCTGATCGCCCGCATCGCCTTGCCGGCCAACAAGATGCCGAAGACCTACTGGGTGCAGGTGGAAGGCGTGCCGACCGACGAGGCGCTGGAGGCGCTGCGCCGCGGCGTCACGCTGAAGGACGGCCCGACTCTGCCGGCCGAGGTGCGGCGGATGGAGGAGCCGGAGTCGCTGTGGCCGCGCGACCCGCCGGTGCGCTACCGCGCCGCCATCCCCACCAGCTGGATCGCGCTCACCATCCGCGAGGGGCGCAACCGGCAGGTCCGCCGCATGACGGCGGCCGTCGGCTTCCCCACCCTGCGGCTGATCCGCTGGGCCATCGGCGACTGGACGCTGGACGGGCTGGCACCGGGGCAGTGGCGGGAGGTCCCCCAACCGCCCGCGACACCCGACAAGGGGCCGAAGGCCCCGGCACCAACCGGCAAGCGCGGCCCTGTCAAGCCGCGCCGAACAGCTGCTCCTCGCTCAGCGCCATCACGCTCGTGGAGCCGTTGACGACGGTCGCCCGCAGCGCCGCCGCCTTCGGCAGCACATGGGTGGCGAAGAAGCGGGCGGTCAGCGGCTTGGCCGACAGGAAGGCGGTGTCGGCATCGCGCTGCGCCAGCCGCTCCGCCGCCACCTTGGCGGCGCGGGCCAGTTGCCAGCCGCCGGCGACCACGCCCATCAGCTCCAGCAGAGTCACCGACGCCGCGGCCGGCAGGCGCGGGTCCTGCTTCGCCGCGGTCAGCACCCAGGCCACCGCCTGCCTGGCCTCTTGCACCGCGGCGGTCAGCTCCGCCCCGGTGACGCGCAACGCCTCGTCCGCATGTCCGGACAGCTCGCCGCCCAGCGCCGCGATCTCGTCCAGCAGCCCGTTGGCCGTCGCCCCGCCGTCGCGCAGGAGCTTGCGGTTGATCAGGTCGTTGGCCTGTATGGCGGTCGTGCCCTCGTAGATCGTGGTGATGCGGGCATCGCGCAGGTGCTGGGCGGCCCCCGTCTCCTCGATGAAGCCCATGCCGCCATGAACCTGCACGCCGTCCGACGTCAGCTGCTGGCCGGTCTCGGTGCACCAGCCCTTGGCGATGGGCGTCAGCAGATCGACCAGCAGGGCGGCGCGGGCACGGGTGGCCTCGTCGGCATGATGGTGCGCCACGTCCACCGCGGCGGCGGCGGTGTAGAGGATGCCGCGCATCGCCTCGATCCGCGCCTTCATGCCCATCAGCAGGCGGCGGACGTCGGGATGATTGACGATGCCCTTCGACTGGCCCTCGGCCCAGCCCAGCGGCTTGCCCTGCACGCGGTCGCGGGCATAGGCCAGCGCCTGCTGATAGGCACGCTCGGCGATCGACAGGCCCTGCATGGCGACGTTCAGCCGGGCATGGTTCATCATGGCGAACATGTATTCCAGGCCGCGGTTCGGCTCGCCCACCAGGAAGCCGGTCGCCCCGCCCTCATCGCCGAAGGACAGCACGGCGGTCGGGCTGCCATGGATGCCCAGCTTGTGCTCCAGCGACACGCACTTCACCTGATTGCGGGCGCCCAGGCTGCCGTCCGGATTGACCAGGAACTTCGGCACGACGAACAGGCTGATGCCCTTCACGCCCGGAGGCGCGTCGGGCAAGCGGGCAAGCACCAGATGGACGATGTTCTCCGTCAGGTCATGGTCGCCGTAGGTGATGAAGATCTTCTGCCCGGTGACGAGGTAATGGTCGCCGTTCGGCACCGCGCGCGACCGCGTGGCGGCGAGGTCGCTGCCCGCCTGCGGCTCGGTGATGTTCATGGTGCCGGTCCACTCGCCCGAGATCATCCGGGGCAAATAGAGAATCCTTCAGCGCCTCCGAGCCATAGAGCTGAACCGCGTTCACCGCCCCCTGCGTCAGCATCGGACAGAGTGCGAAGGCCATGTTGGCGGAATGCCACATCTCCTGCACCGCGGTATTCAGCAGGTTAGGCAGCCCCATGCCGCCGCGCGCCGGATCGAAGGGCAGCCCGTTCCAACCGCCTTCCACCAGCGCCTGCCATGCCGTCCCCCAGCCCTCCGCCGTGCGGGCGACGCCGTCGGCGTCGAGCCGGGCTCCCTGCACGTCACCGATGCGGTTCAGCGGCGCCAGGACATTCTCGGCAATCTTCGCCGCCTCGCCCAGGATGCTGTCCACCATGTCGGGGCTGGCATCCTCGAATCCCGGCAGTGCCGCCACGTCGGCCATGCCGGCGAGGTGGTCGAGGACGAAGCGGATCTCTTTCAGCGGCGGGGTGTAGGGGATCGCGGCGGCGGCCATGGGGGACCTCTTCGGGTAAACGGGGAAATCAACGGTGTCAGACGGCCTGCTGCAACTCCGGCAGGGCCTTGAACAGGTCGGCGACGAGGCCGTAGTCGGCGACCTGGAAGATCGGCGCCTCTTCGTCCTTGTTGATGGCGACGATCACCTTGCTGTCCTTCATGCCGGCCAGATGCTGGATCGCTCCCGAGATGCCGACGGCGACATAAAGGTCGGGTGCCACGATCTTGCCGGTCTGGCCGACCTGATAGTCGTTCGGCACGAAGCCGGCATCAACGGCGGCACGGCTGGCCCCGACGGCGGCCCCCAGCTTGTCGGCGATGGCCTCCAGCAGGTGGAAATTGTCGCCCGACTGCATGCCGCGCCCGCCGGAGATGACGATGCGGGCGGAAGTCAGCTCCGGCCGCTCCGACTTCGACAGCTCGGCCGAGACGAAGCCCGACAGACCGGGGTCCGGCGCGGTGGCGATGCTCTCGACCGCGCCGCTGCCGGTGGCGGGCGCCGCCTCGAAGGCTGTGGTGCGGACGGTGATCACCTTGACCGGGTCGGCCGACTGCACGGTGGCGATGGCGTTGCCGGCATAGATCGGCCGCTCGAAAACATCGGCGGCGACCACGGCGGTGATCTCGGAGATCATCGCCACGTCGAGCAGCGCCGCGACGCGCGGCAGTACGTTCTTGCCCACCGAGGTGGCGGCGGTGAGGACATGGCTGTAGCCGGGGGCGAGCGACACCAGCAGGGCCGCGACCGGTTCGGCCAGCGCATGCTCATAGGCGGCATCGTCGGCGAGCAGCACCTTGGCAACGCCGGCCAGCTTCGCGGCCTGCTCCGCGGCCGGGGCAGCGTTGCGGCCGGCGACCAGGAGGTGGACATCGCCGCCAAGCTTGCTGGCTGCGGTCACCGCATGGGCGGTGGCGGGCTTGAGGCTGGCGTTGTCGTGGTCGGCAAGGATCAGGATGGGCATGGGGCGGTTCCTCTGTCGGGCGGGTGTGGGGAGTGCGGGCACGGGGCCGGCGCTCAGATCACCCGCGCCTCGGTCTTCAGCTTGTCGACCAGGGCGGCGACGTCCGGCACCTTGATGCCGGCCTGACGCTTGGCCGGCTCGGCGACCTTGACCGTCTTCAGGCGCGGCTTGACGTCGACGCCCAGGCTGTCCGGCGTGATGGTTTCCAGCGGCTTCTTCTTCGCCTTCATGATGTTGGGCAGCGAAGCATAGCGCGGCTCGTTGAGGCGCAAATCGGCAGTGACCACCACCGGCAGCTTCAGCGATACGACCTCAAGTCCGCCATCGATCTCGCGGGTCACGGCGACGGCATCGCCCGCCGGGGCAACCTTCGAGGCGAAGGTGCCCTGGCCCCAGCCGAGCAGCGCCGCCAGCATCTGGCCGGTCTGGTTGCAGTCGTCGTCGATGGCCTGCTTGCCGAGGATGACGAGGCCGGGGGCCTCCTTCTCGACCAGCGCCTTCAGCACCTTGGCGACGGCCAGCGGTTCGGTCGTCACGTCGGTCTGCACCAGGATGGCGCGGTCGGCGCCCATCGCCAGCGCCGTGCGCAGCGTCTCCTGGGCCTGTGCCGGGCCGATGGAGACCACCACGATCTCGGTCGCCTTTCCGGCTTCCTTGAGACGGACCGCCTCTTCGACGGCAATCTCGTCGAAGGGGTTCATCGAGAACTTCACGTTCGACGTCTCGACCCCGGACTGGTCGGTCTTCACCCGGATCTTGACGTTGTAGTCGACGACGCGCTTCACGGCGCAGAGGATCTTCATGGCGCGGGTCCCTTTGGAAATGGGCGGCGTGCAGGCATGGGACGGTCTTGCCCCGCTCTCTCCCCCGTCAGATGGGGGCGAGAGCGGGCGCTTTGGCCGACATGCAGGTAAGGGTCAGGGAAAGGGCAATGCGCCCCGCCCCTTACAGACCCTCGGTCTGCTTGCGCAGGACGTATTTCTGGATCTTGCCCGTCGAGGTCTTCGGCAGCGGGCCGAACACCACCGTGCGCGGGCATTTGAAGTGGGCCATGTGCGACCGGCAGAAGGCGATGATGTCGGCCTCGGTTGCGGTGGCGCCGTCCTTCAGCGTGACGAAGGCGCAGGGCGTCTCGCCCCACTTCTCGTCATGACGGGCGACGACCGCGGCCTCCAGCACCTCGGGGTGCTTGTAGAGGACATCCTCCACCTCGATGGACGAGATGTTCTCGCCGCCGGAGATGATGATGTCCTTCGAGCGGTCCTTGATCTCGACATAGCCGTCCTCATGCCAGACGGCGAGGTCGCCGGTGTGGAACCAGCCGCCGGCAAAGGCCTCTTCGGTCGCCTTGGGGTTCTTCAGATAGCCCTTCATGACGTTGTTGCCGCGCATCATGATCTCGCCCATCGTCCGGCCGTCCTTCGGCACCGGCTCCAGCGTGAAGGGATCGGCGACGACCACCGCCTCCAGCATCGGGCCGCGCACGCCCTGGCGCGCCTTGATCGCCGCCTTCTCGTCCAGCGACAGGCCGTCCCAGCGGTCGTGCCAGACGCAGACCACGGTCGGTCCGTAGCATTCGGTCAGGCCGTAGACATGGGTGACTTCCCAGCCCATGCGCTCCATCCCGGCGATGACGGCGGCGGGCGGGGCAGCACCCGCGACCATCACCTTGACCTTCTGCTCGATGCCCTGCTTCAGCTCGGCCGGGGCATTGTTCAGCATGTTGAGGACGATGGGCGCGCCGCAGAAGTTGGTCACCCGCTCGTCGCGGATCAGCGTCAGCACGGCGTCGGGGCGGACCTGACGCAGACACACGGCGGTACCGGCGGTGACCGCGATGGTCCAGGGGAAGCACCAGCCGTTGCAGTGGAACATCGGCAGGGTCCACAGATACACGGGCGCATCGCCCATGTTCCAGGACAGCGCGTTCGACACCGCGTTCAGGTAGGCGCCGCGGTGGTGATAGACGACGCCCTTCGGGTTGCCGGTGGTGCCGGAGGTGTAGTTCAGTGCGATGGCCTGCCATTCGTCGGCCGGCAGGGTCCAAGGGTGTTCGGCACCGACATCGCTGATGAAGGCCTCGTAATCGCGGTCGCCGATCAGTTCGCCGCCGCTGTAGGTCGGATCGTCGATATCCACCACCGGAATCGGCGCGTCGAGCAGAGCCAGCGCCTTCTTCGCGACCCCGGAGAACTCGCGGTCGACTATCAGGATCTTCGCCTCGCCATGCTTCAGGATGAAGGCGATGGCCTCCGCGTCCAGGCGGGTGTTGACAGCATTCAGCACGGCGCCGGCCAGCGGCACGCCGAAATGGGCCTCGAACAGTTCCGGCGTGTTGGCGGCCAGCATGGCGACGGTGTCGCCGGTGCCGATCCCCACATTCGCCAGCGCCGCGGCCAGACGGCGCACGCGGACGAAGGTCTCGGCCCAGGTCCGCCGGACCGGGCCATGGACGACGGCCAGCCGGTCGGGCCACACGGCGGCGGCGCGCTCCAGGAAGGTCAGCGGCGTCAGGGCGACGAAATTGGCAGCGTTGCGGTCGAGGTTTCGCTCGTACGGGTTTACGCTGGCATCGACGCTTTGAGTCGCTGCGGCGGCAGTTTCACTCATCGGACCGTTCTCCCCAGGGGTTCTTTGTTGCGCGCCGGCATTGGGCGCGGCGGTGTTGGAAACAGCCTGTACCAGATCAGCTTTGCGCAACTTTCTCAGGATTATGACCAATTGTTATTGAGGTTGTTGCGGCGCAAACGCAGGGGTGGCGCCACTTTCAGCGCAGCCAGCTCACGTCGCCGGCAAACAGGTAGCCGGCACCATAGACCGTCTTGATCAGCCGCGGCGCGCGGGGATCCTCCTCGATTTTCTTGCGGATGCGCGAGATGCGGACGTCGATGCTGCGGTCGTAGGGGAAATCGTCGCGATCCTGATCCGGGCCCTGGAGATGCTCGCGCGACAGCACGCGCTTGGGCGCCTTCAGCAGCATCAGCAGAAGCGAGGCCTCCGCCGCGGTCAGGCTCTCCTGCCGGCCATCGTCGGCGGTCAGCGTCAGGTTGCCGAGATCGAACACCCAGGGACCGAAGCGCGCCCGTGCGGTGTCCGCTGCGGCAGTCGCTCCGGCCAGCTGCTCGCGGCGGCGGATGGCGCTGTTGACGCGGGCGACCAGCTCCCGCGGCTCGAACGGCTTCACGATGTAATCGTCGGCGCCAAGCTCCAGCCCCAGCACCCGGTCGGAGGTGCCGCCGCGCCCGGACAGGATGATGACGCCGAAGCGCACATCCTCCCACAGCTCGCGCACCAGGGTCAGACCGTCCATGTCCGGCAGTCCGAGATCGACCAGACAGAGGTCGGGGGCCTGACGCTGGATCGCCGTCCGCGCCTCCCGCCCGCTGGCCCAGCCGGTCACCTCATAGCCGTAGCTCTCCAGCACCTCCGTCACCAGCCGCCGGATGTCGGCCTCGTCCTCGATCACATAGATGCGCTTCTTCTGTCCCACGCGCGTTTCCCCTCGGCACTCGTCGCCCTGCTTTTTTCCAGGTGCGTTCTATTGGGTGCGTTCTATTTGCCCGATTGTATCAGGCCGGCGCGGGTTCGGCGGCGTGGCCGATGGCCGCCACCAGGTCCCGCTTGTCCCATGGCTTGCGCAGTATGACGGCATCGGCGGGAACGTCGCCATACTCGACAGCGAATCCACTGACCAGAACCACCCGCATGGCCGGGCGCAGCAGCCGGGCGCGCCGAGCCAGTTCCACCCCCGACAGGCCGGGCATCACGATGTCGGAGACCAGCAGCGACAGCCCGTCGATCTGCTCCACCAGCTCCGCCGCCTCGTCGCCACTCGCAGCCTCCACCACCGAGAAGCCGAGGTCGACCAGCTGCTGCCGCATCACCTGCCGGACATCGTCATTGTCCTCCGCCACCAGCGCCAGCTGGCCGGACCAGCCTCCGGGCTGCGGTTCGGCCGTTGCCGTTTCGGCCTCCTGCAGGCGGGGCACCGGTTCGGCACGCGGCAGCAGCAGGGTAACGGTCGTCCCCTCCTCCGGCCGGCTGTCGATGCGCAGATAGCCGCGCGACTGCTTGACGAAGCCGTAGACCATCGACAGCCCCAGGCCGGAGCCGAGGGCCTTCGTCGTGAAGAAGGGCTCAACCGCGCGGGCCAACGCCTCAGGCGTGAAGCCGGTGCCGGTGTCGGTGACACGGATTTCCAGATAATCGTCGGGCCGGACCGGCTCGTCGAAGGACTGATCGCCCTCCAGCTTGCGGATGCCGACCGCGATGTCGAGCCGACCGCCAATGGGCATGGCGTCGCGCGCGTTGATGGCGAGGTTGACCAGCGCGTTCTCCAGCTGGGTCTGGTCGGCTATGGTCCAGCAGTCCCGCCCCTCCTCCGGCACGCCGATGGCGATGGAACTGGGGAAGGAGCGGCGCAGCAGAACCGCCATGTCGCGCAAGAGGCCGCAAAGCTCGATCGGCTCCGGCTTCAGCGGCTGCTGGCGGGAGAAGGCGAGCAGGCGGGCGGTGATGTCGGCACCACGGCGGCCGGCGCGCTGGGCCGGCTCCAGATAGGCGTCGAGCCCCTCCACCGCCGCGTAGCGGTCGCGCGCCGCCGACAGGTTGCCGATGATGATCGACAGCAGGTTGTTGAAGTCGTGCGCCAGTCCGCCGGACAGCTGGCCGACCGCCTTCAGCCGCTGCGCCTCCACCAGCTGGCGCTCGGTCTGCTTCTCGTCGGTGACGTCGAGGGTCAGGACGAACAGGCCGGTGACCGCGCCCTCCTCGCCCAAGCCATGCACCCGGCCCTCCCCGCGGTGGGGAATGAGTGTGGTCTTGGTCACCATCTCGCGCCCGTCGCGCGGGAAGGCGTATTCGAAGGTGACCACCTCCCCCGACAGGCAGCGGTCCAGATGGGGACGCAACGCCGCCATCGCCCGACGACCGACGACCGACGCCAAGTCACGGCCGATGACCGACGCCTTGTCGCGACCGACCAGGTCTGCCCAGCGCAGGTTGGCGAAGGTCAGCCGACCGTCGCGGTCCAGTCCGGCGATGCTGGCGGGGATCGCATCCAGGATCACGCGCTGCCGGGTCTCCGCCTCCGCCAATGCGGCGGTGCGGTCGCGCACCCGGCTGTCCAGCGTGGCGACGGTGTCGCGCAGCTGGCGCACCATGCCGTCGAAGGAGGCGGCCAGCAGGCCGATCTCGTCGCCGCGGCGGATGCCGCTCTGGGCACCGAGGTCGCCGGCCCTCACCTGCACCGCGGTGTCGGCCAGCCGGCGCAGCGGCCGCACCAGCCGCCCGACCGCGATGTAGCCCAGCAGGCTTCCCGCCGCCATCAGCGCCATGCCGATGGCGAGGATGCGGTTGCCCAGCACCACCGACGACCGCCGCAGCTCGTCGACATAGACCGACGAGGCGATGTACCAGTCGAACCCCTCGAAATGCCGGACCCAGCTGATCTTCTCGTAGGCGTAGTTGCCGGGATCGTCGGGCTTGTCCCACAGATAGGTCAGCGGCTCCCCCTTTGCCGCGGCGACCTTCAAATCCTCGGCGATGGGACGGCCGGTGGCGGAGTTCAGCCGGTCGCCGAAGGCCGTGCCCTCGATGTTCGAATTCGGGTGGATGATCATCCGGTTCGCCGAATCGAAGATATAGAGATAGCCGGTGCGGGCGATCCGCAGCTTGCGCAGGGCCTGGCGCAGATCCTCGATGGCGTCGGCCTTGCGCCGCTCCACCTCGGCATCGACATCGGCCAGATAGGCGCCGGTGCCGACGATGATGCCACGCCTGGGCAAATCCTTGAAGAAGCTGAGCTTCGGCGCCCGCTCGTCGCCGTTCGGCCGCCACCACGGATAGGTCTGGAACCCCTCCCCCTCGCGCTTGGCGGTGGCGACAATGGTGGGCAGGATGTGGCGGCCCAGATTGTCGCGCAGATCGTCGGCCTTGCGCCCCTGATAGTCCGGCGAGGGGTGCGACAGGATCACCGAATCGTAGCCGATGGCCCACACATAGTCGCCGTTGCCGTAGCGGAAGGCGTGCAGCCCCTCCATCGCTTCGCGCCTCGCCTGCTCCATCGTGATCTCGCCGCGGTCTGCGCGGGCATAGACATGCTCGATATAGCCGACCGCCAGCTCCAGCACGTCGCGCAGCCGGGTCTTGTAGGAATCGACGGTCGCCACCCGCTGCTCCTCCAGCCCGCCGCGGATGCGGCTGACCAGTTCAAACACGTTGTCGAGGATGGTGCGGCTGGCGTCGCGTTCGATCTCGTAGGCCTTCTCCTCGATGAAGGGGACCGAGAAGACGTAGGCCGCCGCGGAGAACAGCCCGAGCGAGACCAGGATCGCCGAGAACAGCCAGAGGAACAGGGGCGAACGGATCATTTTCCGGGCGGGGGTGGCGGAATGCGGGGGCGATGGAATCCTCGCCATCATTCCAGCTTCACCGCCGCGGCTCAACGCGAATCAGTGGGATTGTTGCCTGAATTACCCTGAAACAATTCGTCATATTTCCGGGAAATTTGCGAAACAGTGTTTTGTTAGCCGGAAGGACATAAGCCCAAACAGGGCGACACAAGGACGTTCAGCGTCTGGAGGAAACATGCACTCCCCCGCCAACACTCCCGTCTACGAGAGGGTTCGCCGGAACCCCAAATTCCACGAGCTGGTGCGCCAGCGCAGCCGGCTGGCCCTGGTCCTGTCGGCCATCGTGCTGGTCGGCTACTACGCCTTCATGATGGTGGTCGCCTTCGCTCCCGGCCTGCTGCACAAGCCGATGTCCGACGAGTCGTCGCTGAGCGTCGGCTTCCCCATCGGGGCGGCGATCATCATCCTGTCCTGGCTGCTGACCGGCGTCTATTCCCATTTCGCCAACGGCCGCTTCCAGGACCTGACCGACGAGATCACGCGGGAGACGCTGCAATGATCGCCCGCCGGATCCTTGTTGCAGCCAGCGCCGCCATCCTGGCCGCCGCCCTGTCTGCCGTGCCGGCGCTGGCCGCCGGCGATGTCGGGCAGCTGGAAAAGCAGCCGATCAACCTGTCGGCCATCGGCATGTTCATCGCCTTCGTGGTGATGACGCTGGGCATCACCTATTGGGCGGCCAGCCGCACCCGGTCCACCTCCGACTTCTACACCGCGGGCGGCGGCATCACCGGCTTCCAGAACGGCCTGGCGATTGCTGGCGACTACATGTCGGCGGCGACGCTGCTCGGCCTGTCGAGCCTGGTGTTCGCCAAGGGCTATGACGGCTTCGTCTACACCATCAGCTTCTTCGTCGGCTGGCCGATCATCCTGTTCCTGCTGGCCGAACGGCTGCGCAACCTCGGCCACTTCACCTTCGCCGACATCGCCTCATACCGGCTGGACCAGGGCAAGATCCGCACTTTCGCCGCCATCGGCTCGCTGACGGTGGTGTGCTTCTACCTGATCGTCCAGATGGTCGGCGCCGGCCAGCTGATCAAGCTGCTGTTCGGGCTGGACTACAATGTCGCGGTGATCGTGGTCGGCGTTCTGATGGTGGTCTATGTCACCTTCGGCGGCATGATCGCCACCACCTGGGTGCAGATCATCAAGGCGGTGCTCCTGCTGGGCGGCGGCATCCTGCTGGCTTTCCTGGCCCTGTCCCGCTTCGGCTTCAGCCTGGAGGCCATCGCCAGGAGCGCCATCGCCTCCCACAAGGACGGCGTGAAGATCATGGGGCCGGGCACGCTGCTGGCCGACCCGGTATCGGCGGTGTCGCTGTCGCTGGGCCTGCTGTTCGGCACCGCCGCCCTGCCGCACATCATGATGCGCTTCTTCACCGTCCCCAACGCGCGCGAGGCCCGCAAGTCGGTCTTCTACGCCTCGGGCTTCATCGGCTTCTTCTTCCTGATCGTCTGCGTGCTGGGCATGGCGGCGATCACCATCGTCGGCACCGACCCGCAGTTCTTCGAAGGCGGCAAGGTCGGCGGCAAGCTCATCGGCGGCGGCAACATGCCGGTGATGCATCTGGCCAAGGCGCTGGGCGGCGACCTGTTCCTGGGCTTCCTGTCGGCGGTCGCCTTCGCCACCATCCTGGCGGTGGTGTCGGGTCTGGCACTGGCCGGCGCGTCCGCCATCGCCCACGACCTCTACGCCCGCGTCATCCGCAAGGGCGAGGCGACGGAGCGCGAGGAGATGCGCGTGTCCAAGATCGCCTCGCTGGTGCTGGGCGTCCTGGCCGTCGTGCTGGGCATCGCCTTCGAGAAGCAGAACGTCGCCTTCCTGGTCGGGCTGACCTTCGGCGTCGCGGCGTCGGTGAACTTCCCGGTGCTGATCCTGTCGATGTACTGGAAGGGGCTGACCACGCGCGGCGCGCTGGCGGGCGGCATCGCCGGCCTGATCTCCGCAGTGACGCTGGTCATCCTGTCCAACGCCGTGTGGGTGGTGGTGCTGAACAACCCGGCCCCCATCTTCCCCTACGAGCAGCCGGCCCTGTTCTCGATGACGCTGGCCTTCATCGTCACCATCGTCGTCTCGAAGCTGGACAGCAGCGCGTCGGCCCGTGCCGAGCGCGAGGCCTTCGAGGACCAGTTCGTCCGCTCCCAGACCGGCATCGGTGCCGCCGCCGCGGCCAAGCACTGATCCCCTGACGGCCCGACGGCCCGGCACATTTTAGCGGAAAGGCGCTCTTCTCCAGTCCGGGGAAGGGCGCCTTTCCTTATGTCAGCCGGCCGAGACGCTGTTGTCCTTGCGGCGCGACAGCTGGATCTGCCCGTCCAGGCATTTGACGTAGCCGGTCTTGCCCGGCTTCAGCCCGTCCAGGATGGTGACCAGCGCGCGGGGGATCGCCGCGAATTCCTTGGAGCCGCGCGACTGGCCGTTGTAGGCGGCGATGTGTGTGCGCAGCGTCTCCTTGGACACCGGCTTCCCGTCATTCCCGATCATCTCGTCCGCCTTTCGATGCTCTTGACCGCCGACAGGCTTACGCCGGCAACCCATCCGCCGCAACCGGCCGGCCGGTGCGGTCGGCGGGGAAACGGATGGTGGCGGCGGTGCCGCGGCCCGGTTCGCTGTCGATGGACAGGCTCCCGCCATGCAGGGCCATCAGGTCGCGGCAGATCGACAGGCCCAGCCCGGTGCCGCCGAACCGCCCGGAGATGCTGCTGTCGGCCTGCTGGAACGGCTCAAGGATGCGGGCCAGCGCGTCGGCGGCGATGCCGATGCCGGTATCGCGCACGGTGATGGCGATCCGGCCATCCTCCTCCCGCACCCCGCTTACCGTCACCCGGCCGCCGCGCGGGGTGAATTTGACCGCGTTCGACAGCAGGTTCAGCAGCACCTGACGCAAGGCGCGCTCGTCGGCCAGCAGATTGGGCAGGTCGGGGGGCAGTCGACCGCCAGCGTCACCCCACCGACATCGGCCGGCACCGCGGCCAGCGCCCGGCAGGTCTCGATGGCCTCGGCCGGCTCCATCCAGCTTTCATCCAGCGTGTAGCGTCCGGCCTCAAGCTTCGACATGTCCAGCACGTCGTTGATCAGGTCCAGAAGGTGGCGGCCGCTGTTCTGCACATGACGGGCATAGTCGCGATAGCGCGGGCTGCCCAGCGGACCGAACAGCTCGTGCAGCATGATGTCGGAAAAGCCGATGATGGCGTTCAGCGGCGTGCGCAGTTCGTGGCTCATGGTCGCCAGGAAGGCGCTCTTGGCCCGGTTGGCGGCCTCCGCCTGGTCGAGCGCCGTGGCCAGCCTTTCGGCGGCCTCGACCCGCTCGGTGATGTCGCGCGCCTCGACCACCAGCACCGTAACGACGCCCCTGTCGTCGTAGACCGGCTTGATCGTCACATCCATCACGCGGGTGAGCCCGTCGGCGACCACATCGGTCTCGTAACGGACGAAGCGTCCCGAGGCCGCCTTTTCGATGGACTGGCGGAAAGCAGCCGCCAGATCGTCCGTGCGGGCCCAGCCGCGGAACTCCCAGGCGGGATGTCCGACCAGCGCTTCGGCCGGCAGGCCGGCCAGGGCGCAGGCAGGCCGGTTCAGCGCCAGCACCCGACCGTCCGGCGCCAACAGCCCCATGATCTGGAAACTGCTGTCGAACAGGGCCTGCGACCGCCGTTCGCTGGCGCGCAGCGCCTGCGTCGTCGTTTCCAGCCGGCCGAGCTGCCGCAAGGCCAGCAATGCCAGCAGCAGCACCACCACCGACACTGCTGCGGTTTCCAGAATGCGTTTCCAGCGGTCGTCGTACCAGCCGGCCAGCACGTCCTCGGTCCGGATGCGGACATAGACGTAAAGCGGCCACCCCGCCACACGGCGCACCGTACCGATGCGCTCCCGTCCCTCCGTGGGATCGAGACCGGACAGCGTCCGGGCATTCTCACCGGCAGGCAGACGCGGCAGGACCGAGGCGAAGAAAGCGCGGTTCTCATCGAGAGCGCGCATTCCGCTCCGAGAATGGGACAGGACCATGCCATTCTCACCGTACAACAGAATGATGCTGAGCGGGCCGATGTCCTGGGTCGCATAAAGCCGGGCGAAACGGTCGAGATCGAGCACAGCCACCGCCATGGCGCTGCCGTTGGCAAGCGGACGGATTATCGCGGCCCGCCAACCGCCGTCGGCCTCGCGATAAGGCCCGACGAAGGCGCGCGGCTCCCCCATCAACGCCTCAGCCAACGGGGAATGGGCGACATCGGTGGGCTTGTGCAGACCGGCAGCCTGCCGCACCCGGCCATCCCGCTCGACGATCATCAGAGTCCGCAAAGCCGGCCCGGGACCGATGGCCGCCCCCGATACCCCTGCCCCTTCCCCAACCAGATAGGCGGGAATCGTCCCCTCGGCCGCCGTCGCCCGAAGGGCATGGTCCGCCACGACCATGACCCGGCGGGCGTCCTCCTCCAGCAAGGTCGAGAGGTTTGCGGTCTGGCGCAGACCATCATGGATCGCCCGGTCGCGCGCCCGCTCAAGGTCGGCGTATGCGACCAGCCAAAAGCCGGCGATCACCGCCACAAGCAGGCCGATTCGCATCGCGGCGACGGGCGGAAGAGAGGATAAGCGCCACCACGTCCCGCGTGCGCCACCGTCCGGTTCGGAGAGATCCGTCAAAGGAAATGGTCCGCCGCGTCTGAATGCTGGAGAGACGTCAAGCCGGAACGGCCGGACGCGACGAACTGTAGCATGCCGGTGCGGGCATTTTCACGTTCGCTTACCCCTGATCCGGGCAGCATCAGGGATGCTTCGGCCGGCCGTCGTGCATGGAAGGAGCTTAGGGGAAGAGTTCCGGGAAAAGTTTGGCTCGACAAAGCCCGCAGCCCGCGCTTCTCTGCCCGGCGACGATGTGAAGGAGGATCCCGTCGGGCATGCTGCAGGATTTCATCGATAGCCTGTCCCAGGGGCCGCTCCTGGGGCTGATGCTGTTCCAGATCGCCATCGTCTGGCCGATGTCGCGCATCCTGCGGCGGGCCGGCTTCTCGCCGCTGTGGGCCCTGTTCTCCCTGGTGCCGCTCGGTCATGTTGTGCCCATCGGCGTGATGGCTCACAGCCGATGGCCGGTGCTGCCGGCACGGCAGGCGCGCAAGGTCAAGGCACGGAGGACGGCATGACGGAGACCGTGATCCAGCTCGGCTTCTGGGAACTGCTGATCGGCTCCATCGTCACGATGTACATGCTGATCGCCGGCGGCTGGGTTCTGGCCAAGGCCGGGCGCAGCCCGCTGTGGATCCTGCTGCTGCTGTTCCCCTACCTCAACGTCCTGGCGGTCTGGGCCTTCGCCTTCATCCGCTGGCCTTTCGTCGACCGCGCCCCCTCCCCGACGCAGCCCGACGAGGGCTGAGCACCGGACCATCGGCAAGGGGACAGGATCGGACGTCATCCTCGATCAGATGTCGTCCTCGATCAGATGTCGTCCTCGATGAGGCGGACGATCACGTCGACGCGGGCGACGCGGGTGCCGGCGGGGGCGGCCGGAAGGTTCTGCACCGTCAGCCGGTCCGCGGGGATGTCCTCCAGCCGGCCGGTGGATTCGACGAAGAAATGGTGATGGTCGCTGGTGTTGGTGTCGAAGTAGGATTTGCCCGCCTCCACCACCACCTCGCGCAGAAGCCCGGCGGCGGTGAACTGGTTCAGCGTGTTGTAGACGGTCGCCAGTGACACCGGCAGGTCGGCTGCCTGCGCCTCGCCATGCAATTGCTCCGCCGTGACATGCCGGTCGCAGCCTTCGAACAGCATGCGGGCGAGGCCAAGGCGCTGGCGGGTCGGGCGCAACCCGGCGCTGTTCAGCCGGTCGAGGGCTCGCTTGAAGGGGCGTTCGGCGGTCATCATGGGCGAGGCACCCGTACTGTCGACAGTGGGATCGGACACGGAGTCCAAAACAGAACCGCGGCACTAGGCCGCATTCTGTTTAAGAGTAAAACCATTCGGAAAGCTCACGCAAGCCATTGTCGCAGCGACGTCAATGGAGACATGGTTTGGAGAGCCGCCCGAACCGGATGACTGCCCATGACGGCCCAATGCAAAGGCCGCCGACGGTTTCCCGCCGACGGCCTTGCCAGACCGATGGATGTGGCCGGTGGATGCGACCGGTCAGTAGCCGGTGGCGATCCGTTCAATCAGCTGCTTCACCGTGGGGATGAAGCCGTCGTTGTAATAAGGATCGCTGGCGAAGCGGTAGGCGTTGTGCCCCGCGAACATCAGCTGGTTTTCGCAGTCGTCGGTGTGGCTGACCGCCTGGAGCGTCTTCTGGATGCAGAAAGAGCGCGGATCGGCGCGCTTGCCCGTCGTGCCTTCGTCGTTCTGCGCCCAGTTGGAGAAGCCGCAGGCCGACAGGCAGCCCATGCAGTCGACCTGATCGTGCAGGATCTTGTCCGACTGCTGGGGCGTGACGAAGACCAGCGTGCTGTCCGGCGTCTTCAGGGCGGTGGTGAAGCCCTGGGACAGCCAACCCTCGGCGCGCTGCTTGTCGCTTTCGGTCACGTAGACCGGACGGCCGCGCGGACCGACCGGGAATTCGGCCGAATGCTCGCCCACCGGCTTGGACAGATAGGCGACCTGACGCTCGGACCGGGCCATCAGGTCCAGCAGGAAGGGGTTCTTCACTGCCGACGAGTAGAAGCCGGTGGGGGAGAAGCGGTTCAGGAAGACGTCGCCCGGCTGCAGCGCCACCAGCTTGCGCTTCCACGCCATCGAAATCGGGCTCTCCTGGGTCAGCAGCGGACGGGTGCCGAACTGGAAGGCGACAGGACCCAGGTCTGGATTGTCGATCCAATCCTCCCACTCCGACAGCCACCAGACGCCGCCCGCCATCACGATGGGGGTGTCGTTCAGCCCGAAGCTGTTCATCATCTGGCGCAGGGCCAGGACGCGGGGGAACGGATCCTCCGGCTTCTGCGGGTCTTCGGAGTTGGACAGGCCGTTGTGACCTCCGGCCAGCCACGGATCCTCGTACACCACACCGCCGAGATGGTCCCGGAACTTGTGGTAGGCGCGCAGCCACAAGGCGCGGAAAGCGCGGGCCGACGAGACGATCGGATAGTAATGGACGCCGTAGCTCACGGCGATCTCGGCAACCTTGTAAGGCATGCCGGCGCCGCAGGTGACGCCGTGGATCATGCCCTGGGCGCCTTCCAGCACGCCATGCAGGATGTGCTCGGCGCCGCCCATTTCCCACAGGACGTTCATGTGGATACGGCCGTTGCCGTTCGACGTCTCGTGCGCGATGCGCGCCTGGGCGATGCCGCCCTCGATGCCGAAGGCGATCAGCTCGTTATGGCGCTCGCGCCGGGTCTTGCCCTTGTAGATCTGCGGCAGAAGGTTGCCGTTCTCATCATAGCTGTCGGCGTTGACACCCGAAAAGGTGCCAATCCCGCCGGCAGCCGCCCAGGCTCCGGAGCTTTCGCCGTTGGAAACGGCAATACCCTTGCCACCCTCGACGAGCGGCAGAACCTCCCGGCCGGACATCGGCAACGGCTTCAACGCCTTCAACGAACCCTCCAAAGACCGAACGTGGCATCCCGTGGGACGCCGGACCAAAGCGGCGGACTACCGGACGACGAAAAGCTCCGCCGGAATCCGCGTGGGTTCCGGCGGGATCGCCAGTGCGGTTCTATATATGAGGAATTGGCGCGCCCTACGAGCGGATTCATCCCCTCGCGCAAAAAACGTTCATGAATTGCCGCAGTCGCGAACGGAAGCGTCAGCATATCGACCGGTCCACCGGCGGATCGTCGGGCTTCCCATCAGGCATCCGCCGCCAGTTCGTCGGCGAGCCGGCCGGGCGCATCGGTGAAGACCGCCGACACGCCCCAGCCGAACAGGGTCCGGGCGCGCTCGGCGTCATTGACGGTGTAGGCCAGCACCGGCCGGCCGGTGGCGCGGTACTCGGCCACGCTGTCCGCCGTCTGGCGGTCCTGATGGACGTTCAGCGTCGCCGCGCCGATGCGATCGGCGATGGAAGCCCAGTCGGAGGGCGGGTCCCACAGCAGATAGCCGCGCGGGATCTTCGGCCACAGACGCTGCGCCACCTCCAGGCAGGGAACCTCGAAACTGGAGAGCAGAAGCGGCCGGTCGGACGGCCACAGCGGGCGCAGGGTGTTCAGCGCCACCTCCGCCGTGATCTCCTCCTGCCCCGGATAGGGCTTGATCTCCAGGTTCAGGCCCAGGCCCAGGTCATTGACCAGCGCCACCGCCTCCTCCAGCGTCGGCACGCGCTCGCCGACGAAGGCGGCATCGAACCAGCGCCCGGCGTCGAGTGCCTGCAGCTCCGCCAGATCCAGCAACGGGACGGCGCCGCTGCCGGTGGTGGTGCGGTCCAGCGTGTCGTCATGGATCAGCACGGGGCGCTGGTCGCGGGTCAGCATGACGTCCACCTCGACCCAGCGGGCGCCCTGGCGGGCGGCTTCGCGGATCGAGGCGAGGGTGTTTTCCGGGGCGCTTTCCTTGGCGCCGCGATGGCCGATCAGGCGGGGAAGAGTCGACAGCATGGGTCTCGCAGGAGTAAGAGCGGTCGCTTTCCTACATGACCCATTCCGTCGAAGCGGGAAAGAGCGATGAAGGCCCTGCACAGCGTTTCCGATCTGGTGGCCGCCGGGCTGATGACGCCGGAGGCCGGCGATGCCGTGCGCACGGTCGCCGACCGCTATGCCGTGGCGTTGACCCCGTACCTGCGCGAGGCGCTGGCCGGACGCATGGATCCGCGGGATCCCCTCTATGCCCAATATGTCCCCTCCCCGGCCGAGGCGTACAGCACGCCGGAGGAACTCGCGGATCCCATCGGCGACGTGGCGCGCAGCCCGGTGAAGGGCATCGTCCACCGCTATCCCGACCGGGTGCTGCTGAAGCCGCTGCACGCCTGCGCGGTCTATTGCCGTTTCTGCTTCCGCCGGGAGATGGTCGGCCCGGGCGGCGAGGCACTGACCGCCGAGGAGATGGATGCGGCGCTGGCCTATATCCGCGAGCATGAGGAGGTGTGGGAGGTGGTGATCACCGGCGGCGACCCGCTGCTGCTGTCGCCGCGCCGGCTGCGCGGGATCGTCCACGCGCTGTCGGCCATGCCGCATGTCGGTGTCGTCCGTCTGCACAGCCGCATTCCCGCCGCCGATCCCGACCGTGTCACGCCGGAACTGGTGGAGGCGCTGACCGCCCCTGACCTCGCCACCTGGGTCGCCGTCCACATCAACCATGCCGACGAACTGACTCCACCGGTGCGGGCGGCCCTCGCCCGGCTGGTCGGGGCCGGCATCCCACTGGTCGGACAAACCGTGCTGCTGAAGGGCATCAACGACAGCCATGCCGCGCTGGAGGCTCTGTTCCGCGGGATGGTCCGCAACCGGGTGAAGCCCTATTACCTGCATCATCCCGACCTTGCCGCCGGCACCAGCCATTTCCGTCCGACGCTGGCGGAGGGGCAGGCACTGGTGACCGGCCTGCGCGGGAAACTGTCCGGCCTGTGCCAGCCGACCTACGTGCTCGACATTCCCGGCGGCCATGGCAAAGCCCCCGCCGCCCCGGCCTGGATCGAAGCGGAGGACGGGAACCGCTATCGCGTGACCGACTTCACCGGCCGGGTTCACGACTACCGCGGCTGAGCGCCCGCCCTCAGATCGCTTCTGCCCGCAAAGCCGCAACCCAATGGGCGACCCGCGCCTTCAGGGCGGCAGCGCGGGCGAAGGCAAGTTCCTCGTCTTCCAGCGGCTCGACGATCTCGAACGCCAGCGACTCGGCGCCATGGGCGTTCCAGGCTACCTGCAGGCTGCGGTGCGGGCAGCCGCCCATCTTCAGTTGGAACCAGAGGCGGTTCCGGATCTTGTCGAGGTCCGGCGCGCCGCCCACCCACACCGTACCGGAGGCCCCGCAACGGACGGCGAAGACACCGGCCACGCTCTTGCGCTCCTTGTAGGCGGCCATTGCCGCCTTTCGATCCTCTTTCCCAACCGTCGCCGCCATAGCCTTCACTCCTTCGCGGGTTATCTGTCCCGATTGGTTATACCCGGGTGATATTCCATGCAAGGTTTTTATCCGGGTTTTATCCCCAGAGGGCTGGCGTCCCGAACAGCGGATCGGGGTTGATGAGGGCATTGTGGATGCCGACCACCGAAGCGAAGCCGGTCCACAGGATCAACGGCGTCCAGATCAGCGCGATGCTTCGGTCGTCACGCCCTACCAGCGCGATGCAGATCGACGTGATGACGAAGAAGCACACCGTCCATGCTGCGGCGAGGATTGAGCTGCCCAGCGTGAAATAGACGAGGCTGAAGGTGGCGTAGATCGCCCAGGTCACCGCCTGGAGGCCGATCAGAAGCCCGCGGCTGCGGATTCGCCGCGCCGGGTCGATCAGGCGGATGTCTCCCCAGATCTGGAAGACGTTCAAGGTGAACCACATCACCGGGAAGACCCAGCCCGGCGGCTGCAAGGGCGACGGGTGGTGCCCGGCAAAGGGCTGTCCGCCCCGCTCGACAAAGCCCCAGGCATTGACGATGACCCAGAACAGCAGGGGTTGCCACCAGCGGACCCGGAAGGGGGCGGGCGGTGGCGCGGAGTACGTGGCGTCGCTCATGCTCCGCCAGATAGCGCGCCGCCCCCAACGGTCAAGTCAGCGCCATCCTTCAGCGCCGGGCCCCCAGCGAGGCGAGCTGGAACAGCACGCGGGCGCACAGGGTCTCGTCCGGCATGTTGGTGCGCTTGCAGTCGGCCTCGGCATCGACCAGCCGCTCCAGCGCCTGCCGGACATGGTTGGGTGACCAGTGGCGCGCCTGCCTGACCAGCCGGGTTTTCAGCTTGAAGAAGACCGGCGGGCGCAGCGACTCGACGGCGGCCTCCGGCGACTTGCCGGCAGCGACCTGGGCGGTGAGCAGTTGCAGCCGCTGAAAATGGCGCTGGGCGCCGCGCAGGATCGGCACCGGCGAGGTGCCCTCGGCGAACAGGCGCGCCAGCGAGCGGTCGAGAGTCGCGAAATCGCCCTCCGCCGCCGCCCATATCGGCTCGTCCATCGACAGGGCGGCGCTATCGCCGATGCAGGCCTGGGCATCCTCCAGCCGCACGCGCTTTTCGCTGCCCATGTAGAGCGCCAGCTTTTCCGCCTCGCCGCGGGCCACCATGCGGTCGCCGACGAGGTTGCCGGCGAGGAAGCTCAACACGTCGGGATCGGCGGTCAGCCCATGGCCTTGCAGAATGTCGGCGATGACGCGGCCGAGCGACGCCTCCTCCTCGACATAGCAGGGGATGGCGGCGGCGGCATCGTCCCCCTCGAACAGAAGCCGCAGCTTGGAGCGGGCTGAGAGGTCGCCCGACTCGACCACCACCAGGCTGTCGCCCGGCGGCGGGTTTTCCAGAAAGGCGGCAAAGGCGGCGGTGGCGTTGTCCTCGGCATCGCGGACGCGGATCAGGCGCCGGCCGCCGGTGAAGGAGATCGCCGCCGCCTCGTCCGCCAGCCGCGCCGGATCGTCGGCAATGGCGCGCCCCAGGAACTCAGCGACGCGGAAGGGATCGGACAGGTCCGGCACCACCGTCTTGCCCAGCGTCTGGGCGCGGTCGCGGACGAGCCCCGAGTCGGGACCATAAAGCAGCACCGCCCGAACCTTGCGGTCCGGGCTGCGCAGAAAACCATCGATCGCCTTGGGCTGGAGCTTCACCCGTGCATCCCCGGCCGGTCAGGACCCGCGGCCGAGAAACATGGCGACGCGGGTGGTGATGTCGTTGGAGATGTCTTCGAGCGCCCGATCATAAGCGTTCTGCACTGTCACGATGGCGGCGTAATGCTGCTCCAGCGTGTTGTAGCTGACCATCGAGCGCGAGCTGGACTGGAACACGACCTGCCCGGTCTGGGTGTCGGTCAACCGGTAGGGGGCGTTGACCAGCAGCTGGGCGCGCACCGCGGTGGCGTCCTTCTGCAAGGCCAGCTTCTGTTCCGACGCCGTCAGCGACACGTCCAGCCGGTAGCGCGGAGCGCTCGGCCGCTCCGACGGGTAGAAATTGTCGATCAGCAGGTTGCGGAGCTTCTGCCCTTCGCGGTTGGGGATCGACGCGATGTCGACCTCCATCAGCCGCTCGGACGCGGCGGCCCCGATGCCCTTGCCGCCATAGAGCGGCTGGAACCCGCAGCCCGACAGGGACACGGCGGATAGGCCGAGCGCGAGGGCGAAAAGCCCCCGCGCCGCGGCCCGACGGAGTGGGGCCTGACGGGGCGGGCTCCGGCGGAACGAGCCCTGGCGGATTGATCTGGGATCAGACGACGACATTGATCACCCGGTTCGGGACGACGATGACCTTGCGCGCCGGCTTGCCGTCCATGGCGCGCTGGACGTTGACATCGGCAAGTGCCGCCTGCTCCGCCGCATCCTTGTCCATGTCGCGCGGCAGTTCCAGCGTGGCGCGCAGCTTGCCGTTGACCTGGACCGCGATCTTGACGCTGTCCTCCACCACCAGGGCGGGGTCGGCCTCCGGCCAGGGCTGGTCGGCCAGCAGGCTGCCGTGGCCCAGCTGCGCCCACAGCTCCTCGCCCAGATGCGGCATCATCGGACCAACGAGACGGACCAGCGACTCGAAGCCCTCGCGCAGGACCCAGCCCTCGCCGTCACCCTTGCCGTCCAGCTCGCCCAGCGCGTTGGACAGCTCGCGAACGCGGGCGACCGCCTTGTTGAAGCGGAACTTGTCGAGATCCTCCGACACGCCGGCGATGGTCTTGTGGACCAGGCGACGGACGGCCTCGGCCTTCGGGCTGAGCAACTCGGGCTTCGGCGTGCCGGCGGCCGGCAGGTCCGCCTCGGTCATCATCCGCCACAGGCGGTTGATGTAGCGCCAGGCACCGTCGATGCCGGCCTCGGTCCATTCCAGATCGCGTTCCGGCGGGCTGTCGGACAGCATGAACAGGCGGGCGGCGTCGGCGCCGTAGGTGCCGATGATGTGCGCCGGATCCACCACGTTCTTCTTGGACTTCGACATCTTCTCGACACGGCCGACATTGACCGGCGCACCGGTGTCGGCCCGGACCCACTCGCCCTTGTCGTTCTTCGTCAGGTCGGTCGGGGCCAGCCAGGCGCCGGTGCCGGAGTCCTTGTAGGTCTCGTGGTTGACCATGCCCTGGGTGAACAGGCCGGTGAACGGCTCGTCCAGGTTCAGGTAGCCGCAGGTCTTCAGCGCGCGCGTCCAGAAGCGGCTGTAGAGCAGGTGCAGGACCGCATGCTCGATGCCGCCGATATACTGGTCGACGCCCAGCCAGTAATCGACCGCCTCGCGGGTGAAGGCCGCATCCTCGGTCTTCGGCGAGCAGAAGCGGGCGAAATACCAGGACGACTCGATGAAGGTGTCGAAGGTGTCCGTCTCGCGCAGCGCCGGCTTGCCGCAATTGGGGCAGCCGGTGTGCTTCCAGGTCGGGTGGTGGGCCAGCGGGTTGCCGGGCTTGTCGAAGGTCACATCCTCCGGCAGCACGACCGGCAGCTGGTCGTCCGGAACCGGAACGATGCCACACGACTCGCAATGGATGACCGGGATCGGGCAGCCCCAATAGCGCTGGCGGGACACGCCCCAGTCGCGCAGGCGGTACTGGGTGGTGCGCTCGCCCTGCTCCGCCGCTTCCAGCCGCTTGCCGGCCTCCTCCTTCGCCGACTCGGTGTCGAGTCCGTCGAGGAAGGCGGAGTTCCGCAGCACGCCGGGGCCGGTGTAGGCCTCGGTCCCGACCTCGAAGGCCGCCGGATCGGCATCGGCCGGAATCACCACCGGGCGGACCGGCAGACCGTACTTGCGGGCGAAATCCAGGTCGCGCTGGTCATGCGCCGGGCAGGCGAAGATGGCGCCCGTGCCGTATTCCATCAGCACGAAGTTGGCAACGTAGACCGGCAGCTCCCAGGACGGATCGAAGGGATGCACGACCGTCAGCCCGGTGTCGAAGCCGCGCTTCTCCGCCGTCTCGATCGCCTCTTCGCTGGTGCCCAGCCGGTTGCACTCGGCGATGAACTCGGCCAGTTCCGGGCTGGACGCGGCCAGTTCGGCCGCCAGCGGGTGATTCGGGGAGATCGCGGCGAAGGAGGCGCCGAACAGCGTGTCCGGGCGGGTGGTGAACACCTCCAGATCGTCCTCGCGCCCCTTGATCTTGAAGCGGAACCGGACGCCGGTGGACTTGCCGATCCAGTTCTCCTGCATGATGCGGACGCGCTCGGGCCAGCGGTCCAGCGTCTCCAGGCCCTTCAGCAGATCTTCGGCATAGGCGGTGATCTTCAGGAACCACTGCGACAGCTTGCGCTTCTCCACCAGCGCGCCGGTGCGCCAGCCGCGGCCGTCGATCACCTGCTCGTTGGCGAGAACGGTGTTGTCCACCGGATCCCAGTTCACCCAGGATTCCTTGCGGTAGGCGAGGCCCGCCTTCAGGAAATCCAGGAACATCTTCTGCTCGTGGCGATAATACTCCACATCGCAGGTGGCGATCTCGCGGTCCCAGTCGATGGACAGGCCCATCGTCTTCAGCTGCCCGCGCATGGTCGCGATGTTCTCGCGCGTCCAGGCGGCGGGATGGACCTTCTTCTCCAGCGCGGCGTTCTCCGCCGGCAGGCCGAAGGCGTCCCAGCCCATCGGGTGAAGGACGTTGAAGCCCTTGGCGCGCTTGAAGCGCGCGATCACGTCGCCGATGGTGTAGTTGCGGACGTGGCCCATGTGGATGCGCCCCGACGGATAGGGGAACATCTCCAGCACATAGTATTTGGGCCGGGAGGCGTCCTCGCGCGCGGTGAAACAGCCCTTGCTGTCCCACACGCCCTGCCACTTCGCCTCGGTTTCCTTGACATTGTAACGCGACATGAGCGCGACGCCGTTTTCCGTTGTACCAGATGCTCGAAAGGCCGGGACACCAGCCCGGACCGGCCGCCGCGTCAGCGGGCGGCGGCGTTCTGCGCCACGCGAAGCTGGCGGGCGCGGGTCAGAACCGCGTCTTCCAGGGTGCCGGCGGTTTCCGGCCCGACAGTGATGTCGCGCCAGTCGTTGCCGGTCCGCTGCTGCTTGAACACCGACACCCGGACGCCGTCGGCGCGCAGCTGGCGGTCCATGATGTAGAGGTTGACCTTGAACCGTTCGTTCGGCGAATCGGGCGGGGTGTACCAGTCGGTCAGGATCACGCCGCCGAACGGGTCGGCCGAGGCGATGGGCATGAAGGACAGGGTGTCGAGCGAAGCGCGCCACAGGAAGCTGTTCACGCCGATGCCCCCGGCCGTGTCCTGGTCGCCGCCACGCTTGTTCTTGCCGAACAGGTTCAGACCGCCGTCGGTGCCGAGCAGGCTGCCGAACTTGTAGTCCTTGTTCTTCATCTGCTCTTCGACGGTTTCGGTCTTGCCGCCCCAGCTTGCGCAGCCGGCGATCGAGACGGAAGCCGCGAGCAGTACAGGGACAAGGCGAAGGGCGGTCGAACGGCGCATGGTCGGGAACCCGGTTTAGAAAAGGGGTTGCCGCGCGCGAGTCACGCGCGGAATGCCGGTGAACAGACCATAAGTGGACGGCACCACGCAACAGCGGAAGCGTCTTTGCCCCACCCCGTCACAACAGGATGACAACAGGCGAAGCCTGCCGGGTTGCACTGCGGCGGGCTCGCCAAGGGCCTCCTTCTTAGTGTGCTCCGTGCGACACACTGTCCCCCCAATGCAGCAATCCCGGAGATTTGCCGCTTGCTGGCGAAGGCGGGGGTGCGTACGAAAGTCTCAGCCAGGACGTCAACCAGGCTGAAACATCTGCTGCCAGGATGGAGGCAAAAATCATGACCCGTTATCTGCTGGCCGGCGCTGCCGCCGCCGCTCTCGCCCTCGGCGCTGGCGCCGCCAACGCCCAGGCTAAGTTCGAAGTCAAGGTCGGCGGCGACGCCTACTTCGAAGCCGGCTACGTCGATCAGGATCTGGACTCCGGCCTGCGTTCGACCGAATTCCGCAACCGCATGCGCATCAACATCATCCCGTCCGCCAAGGCCGACAACGGCCTGGAGTACGGTGCGCGTATGCGTCTGCGTGCCAACGCTGGCACCAACAACGCCCGCAACACCGATGCCGACCGCGCTTACATCTTCGCGCAGGGCTCCTTCGGTCAGGTCCGCCTCGGCGTGACCAACTCGTTCAACGACGAGACCTACACGACCGCCCCGCTCGACTACCTGCCGCTCGGCATCTATGACGCGCTGCCGGCCTGGATCGGCACCACCGCCAACGGCCTGAACAGCGGCGCCGCCAGCACCGTCACCAACGGCAACACGATCATCACCCAGTCGCTGGTGGCGGAAGCCAACTCGACCAAGATCGTGTACTTCTCGCCGCGCTTCGCCGGCCTGCAGGTTGGCGCCAGCTACACCCCGCGTAACGACAGCTCGGCCACCGACGTCAACCGCGTCAAGCCGGTCGGCACGTTCGCCGCTGGCGGCGCTGGCACCTACACCGACATCGTCGAAGTCGGCGCCAACTACAACAACACCTTCGGCGGCGTGACCGTTAAGGCCAGCGCCGGCTACAACTGGGGCCGTGCCGTCGACGACGTCGTCGGTTCGAACTACAAGGATCTGAACGCCTGGCAGGCTGGCGCTCAGGTTGGCTACGCCGGCTTCGCCATCGGCGGCGGCTACATCGACTACGGCAAGTCGGGCCAGAACAAGCGTCCGGGCGTTGCCACCGAGAACACCCGCAACTGGGTTGTCGGCGCTCAGTACACCGCCGGCCCGATCGTTGTCGGTGCCAACTACAAGAACGGCAAGGACGCCGGTTCGTTCTTCACCGCCGGCGACCGCGAACTGCAGGTCTACGAAATCGGTGTCGGCTACACCGTCGCTCCGGGCCTGACCGTCCAGGCTCAGTACGACCACTTCAAGCTGGACAACGACGCCTCGCTCCGCGACGACAAGGGCGACGTCGTCCTGGTCCGCTCGATCCTGGCGTTCTAATCGATCTTTCGATCGAACGTCCGGCAACGGATGGAAAGGGCGGTGGCTTCGGCCACCGCCTTTTTTCTTGCCCATGCCTTCCCCTTGCCAACTTTGTAGGCAAGCCGCCTGATTTTCAGTCCAACCAAAGAGCAGAATTCAGCCACTCTTGGATTTTGTAATCATTCCAACCAGTTATGAGTGTGTTTTTGTTGCAACTGTGTTGCGAATGCGAAAGCGCGCCGCAGTTTGCCTCTTGCCGGAGTAATTGGAGAGCGGTTAAGTCTTGCTTACAAAGACAACCGACCGCTCCCGGCCAGAACGGGGCGTACGCATAAGGATGGATAATCCATGAAGCGCTCTCTCGTCATCGGCTGCGCCGCCGTTGCCCTCGCCGCCGGCTGCGGCACCGCCTCGGCCCAGTCCAAGTCCAAGTTCGACATCCTGCTGGGCGGCGACGCCTTCTTCCAGGGCGCCTATGTCGACCAGGACAACGACAACGGCCTGCGCAAGACCGAATTCGCCAACCGTTTCCGTCTGACCGTCACCCCGACGGCCAAGGCTGACAACGGCCTGGAATATGGCGCCCGCCTGCGCCTGCGTGCCTCCAACGGCACCAGCAACGTCCGCACCACCGACGCCGACCGCGCCTACATCTTCGTGAACGGCTCCTTCGGTTCGGTCCAGGCCGGTGTCGTCAACGGCCCGTCGGACAACTCGGGCGTCATCGGCCCGAACGTCGACGGCATCTCGGGCAGCCCGGACGGCTGGGTGTTCAACTACTACGGCGTGACCTCGCTGCCGTACGTTGTCGGTTCGCTGCGCACGCTCGAGTCGGGCGACGCCAGCACGAAGATCGTCTACTCGACCCCGAGCTTCGCCGGCTTCAAGCTGACCGCCGCCTACACCCCGACCTACGGCAGCAGCAACACCAACATCGAGCGCCGCAAGAACGTCACCTACAACGACATGGGTGAAGTTCAGGCCTACTATAAGGGCGCCTTCAGCGGCGTCGGCATCGAAGCCAGCGTTGCCTACCAGTTCGCCCAGGCCCCGACCGGCTTCGAAGACCTGTCGTCGATCCACAGCGGCGCCACCGTCACCTTCGGTCCGTTCGCCATCGGCGGCAGCTATGCCTTCAGCGGCGACAGCGGCTACCGCAAGGGCCACACCGGCGTTGACGACAACCAGGTCTGGCTGGTCGGTGCCCAGTACACCATCGGCCCGGTCATCCTGGCCGCCACCTACACCGACGCCAAGGGCGCCAACGTCGGCACCGGCGCCTTCTCCGCTGCCGATTACGCCCGCGCCCACGTCTACCAGGGCGGCGTGACCTACGCCGTGGCCCCGGGCCTGACCACCGGTCTGGAATACAGCTACGTCGACAACAAGTCCGGCGGTCGCAACAACGACGCCAACATCGTTCTGTGGGACACCCGCTTCTCCTTCTAAGGGACGGGTACCTGGCAGCAAACGTGAAGGCGGCGGAGAAATCCGCCGCCTCTTTTTTTGTCCATTTCCCAGCCGGAAGGCAGGCCGGCGCATGCCGAACAGGCTCATGCCTCAACTCGTCCGAAATAGGTAATCCTTCGGCGCAAGACTGCTGACTGTGACACCCAATAAATCGGCAAGTATTTAATATATGGATTTACATGATCCGGAGTTCCGTGCTTTTCCCGTCACTGTCCTCGGAATGAGGTGACTTCCATCCCTGCCGCCACTTGTCGGAGTGGCGGTGGCAGGACTAAGTCTGGGGTCACAAGATACCGCTCGCGCCCCAATCTGACGGGACGCATGCACCGAGGATGACATCCATGAAGCGTTCTCTCGTCATTGGCTGCGCCGCCGTTGCTCTCGCCGCCGGCTGCGGCACCGCTTCTGCACAGTCCAAGCTCGACATCCTGCTGGGCGGCGACGCCTATTTCCAGGGCGCCTATGTCGACCAGGACGACAACACCGGCCTGCGCAAGACCGAGTTCGCCAACCGCTTTCGCCTGACCATCACCCCGACGGCCAAGGCCGACAACGGTCTGGAATACGGCGCCCGCCTGCGCCTGCGCGCTGCCGGCGGCACCAACAACAACCGCAGCACCGACAGCGACCGCGCGTTCATGTTCGTGAACGGCGGCTTCGGCACCATCCAGGCCGGCGTGATCAACGGCCTGTCGGACGAATACGGCATCATCGGCCCGAACGTCGAAGGCATCGAAGGCTCGCCGGACGCGCAGTTCCTGAACTACTACGCGAACACCAACGGCGCGCCTTATGCGCTGGGCAGCCTGCGCACGCTGGAGTCGGGCGACGCCAGCAGCAAGATCATCTACCTGACGCCGAGCTTCGCCGGCTTCCAGGTCGGCGCCGCCTACACGCCGGTCTATGGCAGCAGCAACACCGACATCAACCGCCGCAAGAACAGCACCGCCTATCGCGACATGGGCGAGGTCCAGGCCACCTACAAAGGCGAGTTCGGCGGTTTCGGCCTGGAGGCGAGCGCCGCCTATCAGTTCGCCAAGGCGGCCAGCCAGCTTGAGGATTTGTCCTCGGTCCATGTCGGCGCCAACCTGTCCTACGCCGGCTTCAAGGTCGGCGGCAGCTACGCCTTCAGCGGCGACAGCGGCTATGCCAAGGGCACCCGCGGGGTGGACGACCAGCAGGTCTGGATCGTCGGCGCCAACTACGATTTCGGTTCGGTGATCCTGGCCGCCACCTACACCGACGCGAAGGGCATCGACAGCAACTTCGCCGGCCTGAACGCCCGTACCCATGTCTGGCAGGCCGGCGTGACCTACACCGTTGCGCCGGGCCTGACCACGGGTCTGGAATACAGCTATCTCGACAACAAGGTCGGCGGCGTGAACAACGACGCCAACATCGTCCTGTGGGATACCCGCTTCGCCTTCTGAGCGGTAGGGTTCCAACGGCGGATACGAAAGGGGCGACGGAGAAATCCGTCGCCCTTTGTCGTTGTCCGGGACCGGCTTATTTCTTAGGCGCCGTTTTGGAGTCCTTGTCGGCCGTATCGCACGCCATGAACAGCACCGACGACTCCAGCGGCGTCCAGACCAGCAGGTAGCGCTCTTTGTCTCGGTCGCCGAGGAAGACGATCGTCTCCGAATCGGTGACCGACTTGGGATGGATCTCGCCCAGCAGGTAGCCCATGCGGCCGTAATTCGCCATGGTCCCCTGGAAGATGAAGTCCAGCCGCTCCTGATCGTCCTTCGCGACCTCCCAGCCGAACTGTTCCTGCCGCACGCAACGGCGGCCATATTCGTCCAGGACCTTGTCCATGAAGCTGCGATAGGTGCCGTCGTCGGTCAGCGGGTAGGCCGGCTCGCTGAAGCGGACCTTGGTCATCGGCGACCCCAGCATGACCTTGGCCTTGCCTTGCTTGGCACCGGGCTTCGCCGGGGCGACAGCCTTGGGGGCCTGCTTCGGATGCTCCTCGGCATGGGCGGGGCTGGCGGCGGGAACGGCGACGCACCAGACGGCCACTGCGGCGGCGAACAGGCCGGCAGGGACGGCCGGCGTCAAGGCGGAGAGCAGGGAACGAAACGGACTCCGCATGCGGAGGTCTCCTCGATATGCAGAACGATGACAATACCCGCGCCGGCGATGGGGATGCGTCGGGCATGGTCGCTTGGGGCGCTTGCGTTTCCGCGGACCGTCCGCTAACACGCCGCGGAAGCGCTGTACACCCGCAGCGACCGGATTGGGGGCGGCCATGACGACGACGCAGGGCACTGGCAAAGATACGCGAACCGGCCCCGAAGCAGGCGGTTCCACGGTTGCGGAAAGCGTGACGGGACGGCTCGAACTCGGTGCGGCGTGCCATTGCGGAGACGGCATCCGCCTGCGGGCGCGACAAGAACGCCGTGACTCTGGTGGCGGTGTCGAAGACCCATCCGGCCGAAGCGGTGGAGGAGGCGCTTGCCGCCGGCCAGCGCGTGTTCGGCGAGAACCGCGTGCAGGAGGCCAAGGGCAAGTTCCCGGCGCTGAAGGAGCGCTTCCCGGACCTGGAACTGCATCTGATCGGGCCGCTCCAGACCAACAAGGTCAAGGATGCCGTAGCATTGTTCGACGTGATCCAGACCCTGGACCGCCCGAAGCTGGCCGAGGCGCTGGCGGAGGAAATGGCGAAGTCCGGCCGCCGGCCGCGCTGCCTGATCGAGGTGAACACCGGCGAGGAGCCGCAGAAGGCGGGAATCGCCCCGGCGGAGGTCGAGGCCTTCCTGGCCGACTGCCGCGACCGGCTGGGCCTGCCGGTCACTGGGCTGATGTGCATCCCGCCGGTGGACGAAGAGCCGGCCATGCATTTCGCCCTGCTTGCCGAGATGGCGCGCCGGCTGGGCCTGCCGGAGATCAGCATGGGCATGAGCGGGGATTACGAAACCGCCGTCCGCTTCGGCGCCACCCATGTGCGCGTCGGCACGGCGATCTTCGGTGCGCGTCCCTACCCGGCCCAGTAACCGCCTCAACAGCAGGCGGCAGCATCGGAGACAGCCGGGTCGGCAACGCTGAGCGCACTGCCCGGCCCGCAGTCCTTCAGCAGCCGGAGCATGTCCTCGGGCGCCAGCGCGACGCAGCCCGCAGTTGGCGTCCGGTCGGGACGGACGAGGTGCAGGAACACGGCACTGCCCATTCCCGGCACCACCGGGTCGTCATTGTGCCCCATCACCACCACGATGTCGTAGACGTGGTCGTCCCGCCACATCTCCTCATGGCTGGCCGGATAGGGGCGAACGACAGGCCGGTTGTAGGCGGGATCCTCCGGCGCGTCGCACCAGCCATCCTGCTCGGCGATGGGGTGGAGCGGCAGCCCGGTCTCCGGCGGCGGCAGCCGGTCGGCGCGCCACAGCACGCGGCGCAGCGGGAACCGGCCGACGGGGGTGGCGCCGTCGCCCTCCCGCTTGTCGGGGCGGACACCGCCACGGCCCAGCACGCAGGGCGCCTCCCCGCCCGGCCAGCGCAGGCGGCCGGTGGTGACCGGACCGACGCCGTCGGGTCCGACCTTGTCGGTGCCGGGGCGATCCGGCGTCACACCGATCTCGATGCTCATCCCGAAACCCGCGTGGTGCTGGTGGCCGTCTGCGCCGCTTTGCGCGACTGCTCGTACTTGGCCAGATTGCGCATCATCGTCTCCGACAGCATGTCCGGCGTGACCGGAGCCGATCCGGCGGCCGGTGGCGCGGACGGCGCGGCGTCGCCCGGCTGGTCGGGGGCCGGCTGGGCGGGGGCCGGCTGCCCGGTGCCGGCCTGCGGCTGGCCACCATTGGCCGCCGTGGCACCGATGGCGCGGGCGGAGGCGGTCACCGCTCCCGGAACCGGCGCCGCAAAGCGGGGGGCACTGTGCTTCGCCAGGGCCGAACTGGCCAGCGGGGTGTCGCGCGCCGGCATCTTGCTGGGGTGCGGGGCGGCACCCGCGGCCAGCTGCGCGGTGAGGGCCGGCGAGGCCTCTGCCGATGTGGCTTTGGCAGCGGCCGGCGACGCGGCGGCAAGCCGGATCGGCTGTCCGGTGGCAGCGGGAGCCGGCGACAGTGCGGAGGCAAGGTCGGCCGGCTTGGCGGCGGCCAGCGCCGCGGCAAGCCCGGTGGCAGGCGCCTGTTGCGGCTCCGCGGGGGAACCGGACGCCGCCGGCCCCCCCGAGGCGTCCGCGACGGCGGTGGAGGCGGCGGGATGGTCACCTCCCCCAAAGCCGAGCGAAGCCATGACCGTCTCACCCACATCCTTGCCGGTCGCCTGTTCGATCACCGCGTTGGCGATGGAGGCCATGCCGCCGATCACGCCGCCATACAGCATGTCGCCCATGATCCGCATGGAGGGCTGGATGGTGTCGCCGGTGATCTCGCGATAGACGGTGCTGACGATCGGAATGTGCTGCAGCGGGTTGATGATGTCCAGGAAGTCCCAGAAGGACATGTCGCCCTGGATTTCCACCGGACCGCCATTGTGGCCGTCGTTGATGACCGACGACGCCTTCTCGCGCGGCACCGCACGCTGAACGGCGCTGCTGTCGATGGTGGTGGCGTCGATGGCCATGGGCGGTCTCCCGGCTCGGTGGTCACGACAGGTACAGCAAGCGCCGTGCCAAGCACCCGTGCCCGAACCGGAGCGGAATCACCCGTTTCGGGAGGTTCCGGACGGTCAGCACCCGGAATCCGATTCCCAGCACCGCAGGGACGGCAAGAGGTGCGGCAAGAACTGCCGGGCCGGCATGGCGATTCCTGCCTTGCCGGCCCAAGTTGGGCTGAAGGCTCAGAACATGTGGCCGCTGCGTTCCGCCTTGGTGCGGAGATAAGCCTCGTTGTGGCCGTTGGCGGGGAAGATGTGGGCCACACGTTCCACCACGGCGATGCCGCAGCGGGCGAGCTGGCGCAGCTTTTCCGGGTTGTTGGTCATCAGCCGGACCGAGTCGAAGCCAAGCTGCCGCAGCATCTCCGCCGCCGGCAGATAGACGCGCTCGTCGGCCTCGAAGCCGAGGATTTCGTTGGCGTCCACCGTGTCGAAGCCACGGTCCTGGATGCGGTAGGCGCGCAGCTTGTTGACCAGCCCGATGCCGCGCCCCTCCTGCGCCAGATACAGCAGCACGCCGCTGCCCTGCCGGGCGATCTCGGCGATGGCACCGCGCAGCTGGTCGCCGCAGTCGCAGCGCAGCGACCCCAGCAGGTCCCCGGTGAAGCATTCCGAATGCAGGCGGGCCAGCACCGGCTGCGCCGGATCGGGATCGCCGATGACGATCGCCAGATGCTCAGGCCCGCCATCGGCCGGGCGGAAGGCGTAGATGCGCGTGTTCTCCGACCCGACCAGCGGCACCCGCGCGTCGGCGACGCGACGCAGGGTCCGCACCACATGCACGCGGTAATCGGCAACGTCCGACGCCCGCACCAGTAGCAGGTCATGCTCCGCCGCCCACTCCGCAGCGCTGACCGCTGCGCGCCCTGAAAGCGGTGACGGCAGGTCGGCGGTGATGGCGGCGGGCAGCAGGCGGGCCAGCCGGGCGAGGTCCACCGCCGCGGCCTCGCGGCTGCCGGGGCAGGCCTCGATGGCGGTCAGGCCGGCCGGCAGCGCATGCTGGGCCTGCGGATATTGTTCGGGATCGGCCAGCGCATGGGCCTGGTCGGCCGTCAACCCGTCGGGCCGGTCGAGCGTCATGGCGCCGAATGCCTCCGCCGCCGCACCGGGCGCCTGATCGTCGGCGATGTCGCTCGCAGGCTGCGCCGCATCGGCGGCGGCCAGCCCCAGCACGACGGCGCGGCGGCGGGTGACCGCCAGCCGGGGAGTGCCGCCGGTCAGCGCCTTCAGCCGGTCCACCGTGTCGAGCGCCACCGACTCCACCGAGACCGCGGCGCCGATGGTGCCGTCGGCCGTCTCGATCGCCACCACCTCGCCCCGGCGCAGGGCGGCCAGAGCCCGATCGACGGCGCGCACGGCGGCCTCGTCGATCGGAGCCGCTTTGGGAGCTGCCGCGGGCGCGGACAGGGTGACCGTGGTGTTGGCGGAGGAGTGTTCGGCTTGCATCGTCAGCGGCTTTGCGTAGCGGGTGCGCCGGCTCCGGCGCGAAAAACGGGACATGGTGCGTTCGGCGGGCGAAGCAAAGCGCAGGTGGCGCGCCCCTGTCCAGCGATTCCCGCGCGCTACACCGTTGCCGAAGGCGCAACGATCCCGCCAGCCTCTCCCGCCCAGGACCCTTTTGGGACCGGATCGGGACGGAATGCCGGACGGAGTCGGCACCTCCAACGGGCCGCTCCGCCGCCGGAACCTTGGGCGTTAGGATGAAAGCCACAGCCCTTCAACCGGGAGCCCTTCCCCCGTGACCATCCGTTCGACGCCCCCCGGCCAGCCCGCTTCCGTGCATCTGGTGATGCCGGCCGATCTTCCGGCCCACGCCTATGGCCGCCGCATGGTCGAAGCGCTGCGCGCCGCCGGAGCCGGCATCACCATCCATGCCCTGCCCGGCCCGCACCCGCGGGTCGATCCGTCGGCGATCCTGGCGGCCGACGTCGCGCTGGCACGGCTGCCCGACGGCGCTCCGGTCCTGCTGGACGGCAACGCCCTGGCCAATCTCGCCGCCAGCCTGACGGCCGACAGCCGACGCCTGCGCTTCACCGCGCTGGTCGAGTGTCTGCATTGGGCAGACCCCGCGCTGCCCGCCGACGAGGCCGCGGCCCGCCGCAATCTGGAACAGGGGGCACTGGCGCTGATGCGCCGCATCGCGGTGCCGGACGATACGGTCGCCGCCGCCGTGCGGGAGCTGGGCGTTCAGCCCGACCGGGTCGTCCGTGCCGATCCGGACGCGGACGGGGCGGCGGCACTGCTGGCGGTTCTGTAAAGGCCCGGCTCTTCTCGCCACAAGCCATCACGACAATCAGCCGGCACCATGCTACTAAGGCGCGGCCTCGGCACTGCCACCGACGGCATCCGCCCCCCGATCCCGTGCCGCAGCCCCGTGCAGCCCCCATACAGCCCATGACCATCGCAAAGCGCATCCTCCTGGTCGACGACGACACCGCCCTGCGCCAGTCGCTGGCAGAACAGCTTCGGCTGCTGGAGGAGGTCGAGACCGAGGAAGCGGGCGACGGCGCCGGCGCGCTGAAGGCGGTTCGCACGGCGGCCGGGGCGGGAACCGGCTTTTCCGCCATCCTGCTCGATGTCGGGCTGCCGGACATGGACGGGCGCGACGTGTGCAAGCTGCTGCGGCGCGAGGGCGTGCGCTGCCCGGTCATCATGCTGACCGCATCGGCCAGCGACGCCGATACCATCCTGGGTCTGGAGTCCGGTGCCAGCGACTATGTGACCAAGCCCTTCCGCCTGGGCGTGCTGATCGCCCGCCTGCGTGCACAGTTGCGCCAGTTCGAGCAGACGGAGGACGCGGTCTTCGCCATCGGCCCCTACAGCTTCCGCCCCGGCGCCAAGCTGCTGTTGGACGAGGCCGCCAACCGCAAGATCCGCCTGACCGAGAAGGAAACGGCGATCCTGAAATACCTGTACCGTGCCGGCGACCTGGTGGTCGGGCGCGAAACCCTGCTGGGGGAGGTCTGGGGCTACAACGCCGCGGTCACCACCCACACGCTGGAGACCCACGTCTACCGCCTGCGCCAGAAGATCGAGGCCGATCCGTCGAATGCCCGCATCCTGGTGACGGAGCCCGGCGGCTATCGTCTGGTGCCCTAGTCACCGATCGACTGGGGCGCCGATCAACTTGGACCGCCGACCGACTGGGACCGCCGCTCACCGCCCGACGGGGGCCAGCCTCCGCCGGCTTCCCCTTTCGGCGATGGTGACCTCGCCGGCGAAACCCAGCCAGCGGTGACGCTCGCCCGCCTGGGGCTTGGCATTGGGCTTGACGTGGAGCCTGGACTGGGTGCTGCCCAGGCCGCAGGCGGAAGGACCGACCCACAGCCCGCGGCCGCGCGGCACCACCGGCAGCAGCCGCAGCTTGCGCCCGACGATCGCCATCCGGCGGCGCCAATGGGCGACGTCGTGCGGCGAAACGCCGACCCGGCGCGCGATCTCGCGATCCGACAGCAGCGCGCTGCCGGGGTCCTGCAACAGTTCCAGAACGGCGCGCCGCTTGTCGGTGTCGGCATGGCGGGAGTGCTTGCGCTCCAGCGCCTTGCCCATGTCCCACAGCTTCTCCGCGGTTTCGCGCGCCAGGGTGCGCCAGCGGTCGGCCTCCTCGCGCTGGCGATCGGCATCGCCCGCCGCCTTGTCGAGCTGCCGGCGCAGGGTGGCGAGTTCCAGTTCCAGATCCTTCACCTGCCGGCGCAGACCGCGCACCAGCTCGTCCGGCGGCGGCGGTGGAGCCGGTGCCGGGGCGGGTTCGGACGGGTGGACGGGCGGCGGTTCGGGAGCGGGCGGCACCGGGGTGCGTGCACGCTCCGCCAGATCGCGGAAGGACAGCCCGGCGCGGGACAGCATGATGCGGGCGGCGCGCAGTGCGGACAGCGCCTCGCCCTGATGCTCCGACTCGGCCATGGCGAGGACTTTGGCGAGCTTGTCAGGATCCATCCGCGTCGGGTTCCGCCGGAGCCGGTCCCCACCCGCGCGGGGACCTGAGAGAAGTCATGCCGCGCACCACGCGACGAGGCCCCAACCTACCACATCTTATGGGT
The DNA here is from genome assembly GCF_058780665.1 of Azospirillum sp. UENF 112521. Lineage (NCBI taxonomy): Bacteria > Pseudomonadati > Pseudomonadota > Alphaproteobacteria > Rhodospirillales > Azospirillaceae > Azospirillum > Azospirillum sp. UENF 112521. The sequence continues at coordinate 211,033 of NZ_JBSNCI010000002.1, read as the reverse complement.
TTGGACAGATGCCCTTCGTAGGGTGGCGACTCGCGACACGCCGCGTTCGAAAGCCTTGGCCGCCATCCGTGGAAGTCGCCCGGAAGAGAATAAGGGCGGGAGAGATTTACTAGACTTGGACAAGCTTGGCAGCCACGATGGCGCCGTCATGACCGTTCGTTCCACCATCAATCCCGCCCAACCGCCAGCCCAGGACGGGGCCGGCGGCGTTTCCCCCTTTGTCATGCGCTTCTGGGGAGTGCGCGGCAGCATCGCATCGCCCGGCCCGGCAACCGTGCGCTATGGCGGCAACACCGCCTGCATCGAGGTTCGCTGCGGCGGCACCCACATCGTCTTCGATTGCGGCACCGGCATCCGGCCTCTGGGCGAGTCGCTGTCGCGCGACGGCGGGCCGGTGAACATCGACCTGCTGCTGACCCACAGCCATCTCGACCACATCAGCGGCCTGCCCTTCTTCGCCCCGGCCTTCGATCCGGCCAGCCGGATTCGGCTGTGGGCCGGCCATCTGCCGCCGGAGCGGCCCTTCCGCACCGTGCTGGCCGACATGATGACGGCACCGCTTTTCCCGGTGCCGGTCGAGATCTTCCGCGCCGACTGCCAGTTCCGCGATTTCCAGGCTGGGCAAACGCTGGAGCTGGCGCCGGATGTCGTGGTGCGCACCTGCCGCCTCAATCATCCCGACGGCGCCACCGGTTACCGGGTGGATCATGGTGGCCGCAGCCTGTGCATCCTGACCGACACCGAGCATCCGGCCGAGGGCCGCGATCCGGTGATCCTGGACCTGCTGCGCGGTGCCGATGTGATGGTGTATGACAGCACCTACACCGATGCCGAATATCCGTCGCGCGTTGGCTGGGGCCATTCAACCTGGCAGGAATGCCTGCGGCTGGCCGAGGCCGCCGGAGTCGGCCGCGCGGTGATCTTCCACCACGATCCCGCCCGCACCGACGACGCGCTGGACGTCATCGCGGCGGAGGCGGAGGCAATGCGCCCCGGTTCGCTGGTCGCCCGCGAAGGGATGGAACTGTCCCTGTAAAAACCGGCAGGCTTCTTACCGATTGAATCCCCGACAATTGGATCTACTGACCAAAAGCGCTTGTGCGTGTTCAATGCGCCACAGGTTGCTTTGTCACACTGGCCTCCTGTGACAATCTTGGTATTAGATCGGTGTGCAACCCCGCCTGGATTGGGGCGGGCGGGGTCGTTGAAACGTGCAAAGCTCGGGGGAAAGCGATGCGCATGACCGGTCGTGCCTTGGGGATGCTTGCCGTGCTGACCGTCGCGACGCAGCTTGGCGGCTGCGCCACCGCACCACCGCTGGAAAGCGCGAAGCTGGATGGCGCCCCGCGCGGCGTGGTGCTGCACCACCCCGCCAGCGGCGAGACGACCTCCGTCACCTACTGGCGCCCCGGCGACGGATACGATCCGGCCGCCATGCGCGAGATCGCCGTCCTGTTCCGCGACCGCCGCAGCGACGAGGTGATCCCGGTCGATCCCGCCCTGGTCGACATGCTGGTGGAACTGCGCCAGCGCGTCGGCGCTCCGCCTGAGTCGCCGATCCGCATCACATCGGGCTACCGGTCGAGCGCCAGCAACGCCAGCCTCGCCCGCACCAACCCGAACGTCGCCGAGAACTCCTACCACATGCGCGGACAGGCGGCCGACTTCTCCATCGCCGGCATCCCGCCATCGCGTCTGGCGGAGGAGGCGGCGGCGATGCAGCGCGGCGGCTACGCGATGTACGCCCACACCGGCCATGTCCATGTCGACACCGGCCCTTTCCGCACCTGGACGCCGAAGACCGGCGAACCGCGCGCGCCGCAGATCCTGGAGGCGCAGGCCCGTGCCCGCGCCAAGTCCCAGGCGCTGGCCCAGAAGAGCGGCGGCAAGGGCCGCGTCCAACTGGCCGACGCGGGGGCCAAAGCGGGCAAGCCTCCGGCCAAGCCGACCAAGGCTCCGGGGAAATCGGCCGCCCTCGCGCCGCCCGATCTGTCGCGCGTCCGCGTTGCCCTGGCCCAGGTGAAGGAAATGCCGGTGCAGAAGACGGTGAAGCGCTAGACTGCCGGCGCCTCCCCATCACCCGCGTCCCGGTACCGTCATGACCACCCTGCTGATCCTCCGCCACGGCCCGACCTCCTGGAACGCCGAAGGGCGCATCCAGGGCAGCATCGACGAGCCGCTGTCCGACGCCGGCCGCGCACGGGTCGCCCGCTACCGTCTGCCGCCCGAGTCGGCCGGACTGCGCTGGGTCGCCAGCCCGAAGCGCCGCGCCTGGGAAACCGCCCTGCTGCTCGGGCTCGATCCCAGGCCGGAACCGCGGATCGTCGAGATGGATTGGGGCGAGTGGGAAGGCCAGCGCACCGAGGATCTGCGCGCCGACGGCCGCATGCCGGCCCGCCACGACCGGCTGGGGCTGGACTTCAAAGCACCCGGCGGTGAAAGCCCACGCGAGGTGCAGGACCGCCTGCGCTCCTGGCTCGCCGATCTGGCGGCGGAGGGTCATCCGACCGGTGCCGTCGCACACAACGGCATCCTGCGCGCACTCTATGCGCTCGCCACCGGCTGGGACATGCGCGACGACCCGCCGGAGGAACTGCGCAACGGCTGCGCCCACAGGTTCCGGCTGACCAGGGACGGCACGCCGGAACTGCTGCGGTTGAACATCGGCCTGCTCAAGTAAGGCTTTACCGGAGCGAGGGGGTGCGACCGCCCCCTCCCCCCGTCAGGCAGTCAGCCATCAGACATTTAGATCGACGATCACCGGCACATGGTCCGACGGCTTGGGTTCCCAGCCGCGGGCATCGCGCAGCACCTTGATGCCTTTCAGCGCGCCTTCGAGCGGCGGCGTCACCCAGATATGGTCAAGGCGCCGGCCACGGTTGGAGGCGGCCCAGTCCTTCGCCCGGTAGCTCCACCAGGTGTAGAGCTTCTCCTCCGGCGGAACGAAGCGGCGCAGGGCGTCGACCCAGCCGGCTGAAGCCTGCATCGCCGCCAGCTTCTCGACCTCGATGGGCGTGTGGGAGACCACGGACACCAATTCCCTATGGCTCCAGACATCCTGCTCCAGGGGCGCGATGTTCAGGTCGCCGACCAGCACCATCGGACGGTCGGGCGTCCGTTCCGTGCTGAGCCAGTGGGTCATCTCATCCAGGAACTGGAGCTTGTGGGCGAACTTGTCGTTCACCGCCGGGTCAGGGATGTCGCCGCCCGCCGGGATATAGACGCTGTGCAGCTCGATCCCGCCAGGCAGATGGGCCAGCGCGTGGCGGCAGTCCTGCTTGCCGCACCAATGCTGGACATCGTGCGAAGAGAAGGGCAGGCGCGACAGGATGGCGACGCCGTTGTAGCTCTTCATCCCGTGGATGTGGGCATGGACATAGCCGCGCTCCGCCAGCGGGGCGAGCGGGAAGTCGGCGTCCACCACCTTGGTTTCCTGCAGGCAGATCACGTCCGGCTGCTCCTCCTCCATCAGGCGGAGGAGGAGGTCCAGACGCATGCGGACCGAATTGATGTTCCAGGTCGCGATGCGCATCGGCGGCGGCTCAGGCGATGGTCAGGGTCAGGGTGCCGACGCCCTCGACCGCACCGGTCAGCACGTCGCCGGCCACCACCGCACCGACGCCCTCCGGCGTGCCGGTGTAGATCAGGTCGCCCGGCTGCAGTTCGACCAGCCCGGACAGGTAGGAGATCGTCTCCGCCACCGACCAGATCAGGTCGGACAGGTCCCCCTTCTGCCGCGGCTCGCCGTTCACCTGCAAGGTGACGCCCCCCTTGGCCGGGTGGCCGATGTCGGCGACGGTGCGGATTGCGGAGCAGGGAGCCGACTGGTCGAAGCCCTTGCCCATGTCCCAGGGCTTGCCTTCCTTCTTGGCGGCGTTCTGCAGGTCGCGCCGGGTCATGTCGAGCCCAACGGCATAGCCGAACACATGCTCCAGCGCGCGGTCGACCGGGATGTCGCGGCCGCCGGTGCCAATCGCCACCACCAGCTCGATCTCGTGATGCAGGTTGGCGGTCTTCGGCGGATAGGGGATGGTGGCGCCGTCGGCGACGATGGCATCGGCCGGCTTCATGAAGAAGAAGGGCGGCTCGCGGTCGGGATCGGCGCCCATTTCGCGCGCATGGGCGGCATAGTTGCGGCCGACGCAGTAGATACGCCGCACCGGGAACGGATCGCCGCCCGTGACGGGGACGGCCGGCTGGGACCACAGGGGAATGGCGAAGGCCATGGCATCGGCTCTCTGGTTGGGACACTGTCGAACAGCTAACCCGAAAGCCGCCAACGGACCAAGCGCCCAACCATCCGCCCTGCCCTGCAAAGCGCTTCAGCGTACCAGGGCGAGGTTCAGGGGGCCGGCTGGAAACGAAGACGCCCGGTCTGGGGGGGACCGGGCGTCGGAAGCTCCGATTCGGGAACCCGCGCGCGGCAGGGGAAACCGCAGGACGGGCGATCGGCGTCGAATCGGCGTCGATCACTTCTTGACTCTTCAAGATGGAATTTGTGCGCCCGCCCACCAATACGCCATGCGCATATCTGGTATGCATAGCCTATCGTCAGCTCAGTTCTTGCTGACAAACGAGAGCCATGCCCGCATTTTATCCGTTCATCCGATAATTCATCCAAAATATGGCATCCACGGTGACTGACAACGAGCGTTCCACCCCCGCCGACCGGCGGTCGCGTCTGCGGCCCGGAAAGAACGGCAAGCTTGCCCTCGGCCCCCTTCCCGAGCTTGTGGGTTACAACCTGCGCAAGGCTCAGGTCGCGGTGTTCCAGAGCTTCCAGAACGCGGTCGCTCCGCATGACATCACGCCCGGCCAGTTCGGCGTGCTGATCATGATCCGGGAGAATGAAGGCCTGTCGCAGTCCGATCTGGGCACGGCGGTCGGCATCGACCGGTCGACGATGGTCGCCGTGATCGACAGGCTCGAGTCGCGCGGCCTCGTCGTCCGCGCCCCGTCGCCCAACGATCGCCGTTCCTACGCACTGCGCCTGTCGCCGGAAGGCCAGACGCTGATGGACGACCTGATCCCGCGTGTCCAGGCTCATGACCAGGGCATGGTCAAGGACCTGTCCCCGGAAGAGCAGGCGCAGTTCATCGACTTCCTGCGCCGCGTGTCGCGGTCGAAGTAGGGGGAACTCCCCCTTTCGTTCCAGGCACCGGAAACGACTCACAGCCCGCCCCGCACCGGCAATCGCCAGGTGCGGGGCGGGCTTTTCTATTTTGGGTTCGCTGGATCACGGCTGCGGATGGTTCGCTGAAGAGCAGCGCAAAACGAAAAAGGCTCAGCTTGTCAGCTGAGCCTTTTTTTCGGGTTCAACCCGGAAACTTAGTGGCGGAGGGAGAGGGATTCGAACCCTCGATACGCTTTTGACGTATACACACTTTCCAGGCGTGCGCCTTCAACCACTCGGCCACCCCTCCGCAGAGGCCCGCGTTATAGCCAGAGGTTCGCGGGGATGCAAGCCTCTGTTTCACGTGGACGATGTTTTTTTGGCGGCACGCCGAACCGCTCCGATTTCATCCGCCGAATTCATCCACCAGGGCGCCGACGGTGCGGCACAACAGGTCCAGATCCTGGGGACGGGACAGGCGGTGGTCGCCGTCCTTCACCAGCGTGACACGGACATCGTCGCCGATCAGCGCTTCGGCGATCCTCAGGCTGAACTGCCATGGAACGTCAGGGTCGCGCTGGCCGTGCAGCAGGCGGACGGGGCCGTCGAAGGCGATGGGACCGCGCAGCAGCAGATGGGTGCGGCCGTCCTCGATCAGGGCGCGGGTGATCGGCTGCGGCTCGGGACCGTAGTCCGACGGGCGGTTCCAGACGCCCACCTCCATGATCCGCTGGCGGATGTCGGCGTCGAAGATGTCCCACATCAGGTCTTCGGTGAAATCGGGGGCCGGCGCGATGCCGACCAATCCAGAGACCCGCTCCGGCCGGCGGAGCGCAGTCAGCAGCATCATCCAGCCCCCCATTGACGAGCCGACCAGGATCTGCGGCCCGGTCGTCACCTCGTCCAGCACCGCAAGCGCATCGTCGGCCCACAGGCCGATGGTACCGTCGGCGAACCGCCCGCTGGAAGCGCCATGGCCCTGGTAGTCGAAGCGGGTGAAGGACAGGCCGCGCGCCACCGCCCAGGCTTCCAGGGCCGTTGCCTTGCCACCGGTCATGTCGGACATGAAGCCGCCAAGGAACATCACGCCCGGCTTGCCCCGCCCGGACGGGCCGGCAGGGGTGTGGTGATAGGCTATGGTCGCGGCACCGCGCGTTAGGCTATGGTGCGCGCCGCCCGGTTGGGCTGCGGTTTCGGTCATACGGTCACCTTCGACAACGGACACCGGCACGCGGTCGGGCACCGGGCTCGATGGGGCGCCGGCTTGCCGGGCCCCGCGGCCGGTCCCGGGCCGCCCCTTGCGAGCAGCCGGCATCATGGATTTCGACCCCCACCTTACCACCGACCATTCCCCACGCAACGCAGACGCCCATCAGGACGCTTCCGCCGGCCCTTGGCCAGACCATTGGCCGGGCGGGCGGGCGCCGACGGTGCTGCAGGTGGTGCCGACGTTGGTCACCGGCGGGGCGGAGCGCGGCTGCATCGACATGGCACTCGCCCTGCAGACCGCCGGTGGCACGCCCCTGGTGGCGTCGCAGGGCGGCCCGATGGTGCGGGAGTTGGACCGCGCCCGCATCGCCCATCTGACGCTGCCGCTGGCCTCCAAGAACCCGCTGACCATCCGCCGCAACGCCCGCCGGCTGGCCGCTATCATCCGCGAGCACAAGGTGGACATAGTCCATGCCCGCTCCCGCGCGCCGGCCTGGAGTGCGTGGCTGGCCTGCCGCGAGACGGGTGCGCGCTACATGACGACCTTCCACGCGCCCTACAATTTCGGTTCGGGGCCGGTCGGCGGGCGGCTGAAGCGCTGGTACAATTCGGTGATGGCGCGCGGCGAGCGGGTGATCGCCATCTCCGGCTTCATCCGCGACCATGTGCTGGGCAACTACCCGGTCGATCCGCAACAGGTGCGCGTCATCCACCGCGGCATCGACCGCGGCGTCTTCGCACCCGACCGGGTCAGCCCGACACGGCTGGTGACCCTTGCCAAGCAATGGAACCTGCCGGACGACCGGCCGGTGATCCTGCTGCCCGGCCGGCTGACCCGCTGGAAAGGCCAGATCGTGTTGATCGACGCGCTGGCCAAGCTGGGGCGCAAGGATGTGCTGGCCTTGCTGGTCGGCTCCGACCAGGGTCGCACCGGCTACCGGGAAGAGCTGGAGAACCGCATCGCCAATGCTGGCCTGCGCGGCGTGGTGCGGATGACCGACCATTGCAGCGACATGGCCGCGGCTTACCTGCTGTCGACGGTGGTCGTCTCCGCCTCGCGCGAGCCGGAAGCCTTCGGGCGGGTGATCGTCGAGGCTCAGGCGATGGGCAAGCCGGTGATCGTCTCGGCCATCGGCGCCTATCAGGAGACCGTCGTCCCCGGCGAAACCGCCTGGGTGGTGCCGCCGGACGATCCCGACGCGCTGGCCCAGGCGCTGGAGGAGGCGCTGTCGCTGACGCCGGAGCAACGGGACGCCATCGGCACCCGCGCCATGGCCTTCGTCGCCGACTGCTACACCAAGGACCGCATGTGCGCCGACACGCTGGCGGTTTACGCAGAGTTGCTACAACCACGCTGAGATCGGCCTATCGACGCAATCCGATCGATGCAATCCGATCTTTGTCCTTCCACCGAACCGACCGGACACCATGGCCGACATCCGACAGATTTCCGGCATCGCCGAGGTCATCGACCGCTATGACGGGTTCATCCTGGACCTCTGGGGCGTGCTGCATGACGGCGAGCAGCCTTATCCCGGCGTGCCAGACTGCCTGGACAGCATGCGAGCCGCCGGCAAGACAATTTGCCTGCTGTCCAATGCACCGCGCCGAACCACCGGCGTCATCGAGAAGCTGGACGGCATGGGGCTGGGGCGCGAGCGCTACCACCATGTCATGACCTCGGGCGAGGCGACCTACGAGGCCCTGCGCGACCGCGACGATCCCTGGCATGCCGCCCTCGGACGGCGGCTCTACCACATCGGACCGGAGCGCGACATCGATGTCTTCTCCGGGCTCGGCTATCGGGTTGCCGCTACGCCGGAGGACGCGGATTTCGTCGTCAACACCGGCATCGTCACCTTCGGCGAGACGGTTGCGGACTATCAGCCGCAGCTGGACGCGTGCCTGGCCGCAGGATTGCCGATGATCTGCGCCAACCCCGATCTGGTGGTGATGGTGGGACCGATGCTGGTGATCTGCGCCGGCACGCTGGCCGCCCGCTATGAGGAGATGGGCGGCGACGTGCGCCAGCACGGCAAGCCCCATGCCCCCGTCTATGAGCGCTGCTTCAAGCTGCTGGGCATCGCCGACAAGAGCCGCATCCTGGCGGTGGGCGACAGCCTGCGCACCGATGTCGCCGGTGCCAATGCCGCCGGGATCGATGTTGCACTGGTCACCGCAGGCATCCACCAGGAGGAACTGGGCGGTGCAGCCTGGGGGGCTTCGGTCGATCCGGTCAACCTGCGCGCCCTGGCCGATGCGTCGGGTCACATGCCGACCTACGCGGTTCCCAGCCTGCGCTGGTGAACCCGGTGGACGGGAGCGCATAGCCCGCTCCCGTCACCCCTGGCCCGTTATACCCGCCCTTGTCACTCCAGCGGAACGGCGTCGTCCATCGCCCTGCGCAGCAGAGGCGACTGACCATCTTCCGAAAAACCGCGCTGACCGATGGCGGTGCGGTAATAGCTGACGATGAAGACGCGGATGGAGGCAGTCAGGTTCGCCTCCCCACGCCGTTCGTCGATTTGGGTGCAGATTTCGTTGAGGGTCATCTGCTCCCGCTCACAGATTTCCTTCAGCGAATCCCAAATATACGGCTCCATTCTTAAACTGGTTCGGCGGCCGCTCACTTTGACATTGCGGCAGAGCAGCCCCGGTCCGTCTTTACCTCCGCCCGTGCCCTCCATCGGAAACCCCGTTCCCCATCCGTTGCGTGTCCCGATCTCTCGATACGGGGCCAATACATCCATTTGTGTGACCATATTGCAAGTGGCGTGTGGCGTCCAAGTCCAATTCGACCCATGGGTGCGGATTGACGCGACAATCCGGCGCAGGCGGGTATTGCATCCAACCACAGATCGACAGGTTGCCGGGAAAAGCCGCTTCCCTTGGCCGGAACCTTCGCTATACCAGTGCCGGACGGCGGACATTGGACGGCGGACACGGGGGGAAGGATCGGCGATGAAGCGACCGGGGAACGGACAATTCGCGGCCCGCATCGCAGCCGGTGCCGGGCCGGGCCTCGGGGCAGGCCCAAGAGTGAGCCTGGGCGCAACCCTCATCGCCGGCTGGGTCGCACTAGGTGCACCGGTCGAGGGTGCCCGGGCTGCGGAGGCCACCGCCACCGCCACCGCCACCGCCACCGCCACCGCCAAGGTTCCCACGGTCGAGACGATCCCGGACTCCCTCCTGCGTGCGCGGATCGAAGCGCTGCTGCCCGCCCCCTGGCGCATCGAGTCGCTGAGCGTCGAACCGCTGCCGGAACCGCCATCTTCGGAACCGCAGATGGCGGCACGGGTCAGCGCCAAGCTGGTTCTGGGCGGGCCGACCTATCTGGTGGACAGCCGTGAAGGGCCGGTGACCTTCCTGCGCCCGGCGGCGGAGGCCGGACTGAGCAAGAATTGGGTGGCGACGGCGCTCGCCACCCGCGGTGCCGGCGGATGGACGGTGGCGCTGACGCCACAGTCCCCCGGCCTGCTCGACGGCATCGGCAAGCCGGCTGCCGAACTGCCCGGCCGCACGGTCGTGCTGGGCACACCCGAAGCCAAAAACCTGCGCGAGCAGCTGGATCGCGACGCCGCCCAGCGGCTGGCCGAGGACAGCGAACGCCGGCGGCGCGAGGAGGAAAGGCTGGCGCAGCAGACCGCCGCCGCCAAGGCCGAAGCCGCCCGCGCCGAAACGGAGCGCCGGGCGGTCGAGGCGCGCATCGCCCAGGTCGCCGACCTGCGCGGCAAGCTGACCGGCACGGACCGCGCGGCACGGCTGGTCGCTTTCGAAGCGGCGCTGGGCGGCAACGACCCGGCGCTGCGCCAGACGGCGATGGAGGCGGCGCTGCAAAGCCGCGACCCGGTGGTCGCCAACCTCGCGCTGAAGGACTGGATCGCCCGACACCGCGCCGTCCCGGTCCAGCTCTACGCCACCAAGGAGGATCCGAGTTCCGAGGTGGTGGTGCAGAATCTGGGACCGATGACACTGGAGATCGACGGGTTCAGCCCGGTCAACGGCGCGCTGGCCGGCAAGCTGGGCGCGCCCGGCTACAGCATCGCGCGTTCGTCCAGCATCATCGGCACCCTGGCGCAGACCGAACTGGCGGTGAACTCCTTCGGTTGCGCGCTGACCCTGCGGCTGGCCGAACACCGGACGCTCGACGGGCTTCTGCGCTGTCAGACGCTGCCGACGCTGATCGCCCGCATCACGCTCGACTGAGGAGGGGGTGATGGCTGGAGCGCGGCTGATCGCCTGGCTGCGGATCGCGGCACCGGCCCTGCTGCTGGGCGGCCCGTTCGGCTGCCCGGCCGGCGCGCTGGCGGACAGCGCGGCCGAACGGCTGACCCCGTCGCCCGCCCCCATCGTCGCCCTTCCCCGCCTGACGCCGGCACAGGCGCTTTCCCCACCCCTGACCCCCGGCGTGGTCTGGGAGCATCCCCCGGAAGCCCCCGGTCCCTTGTCGGGCCCGCTCTTACCGCCCGGCCTGCAACCCGCTCCGCCCCCGGTAGCGGCCGCAGCCGCGAAGGCGCCCGATCCCAAGGCCGCGGAGGCACCGCCGGCCGTCAGGATTCCACCGCTGCCGGCGATGAAGCCACAGGTCGAGGTAGCGCCCCAAGCTGTCGCCAAGGAGCCGGCTTCACAGGAAGCCCCTGCCAGGCAGCCTTCGGTCGTTCCCGCACAGCGGCCGATGACCGCCACCGCCGGCATCTACCTGCGGGCGACGCCGGACGCCAAGGGCCGGGTCCTCGACACGGTGGAAAAGGGCGAGCGGGTGACGGCCTTCGGCACGCCGTCCGACGGCTGGCAGCGGATCGGCCGAAGCGGCAAGCCGCAGGGCTACGTCACCAGCGCCTATCTGGCCGAAGCCGTGCCCACGCGGACTGCCGGCACCGAGCCCGCAACCGCCGCAAAGCCCGACCGCTACGCCAGGGCCGACCGCGAGGACCGCGGCTGCGCCCTGCCCGACGACCTGCCCGGACGGGTGCAGCGGCCAAAGCTTTCCAGGGGAACCGTCGCCCGGCTGCGGGCCGCCGGCAATCTGCGGGTCGCCCCGGTCTGCGACGCCAAGGTGCTGGATGTGCTGGAGGCCGGCGAACGCGTCACCGTGCTGGAGGCCGTCGGCGGCTGGTACAAGGTGGGGCGGAAAGGCAAGGCGCTGGGCTATGTCGGCGCTCCCCTGCTGGCCCCCGTCGCACGCTGAAGCGGCCTCCTTCCACCGCCCCCTCCATGGCCGGTACGAGGCTACCCGGAAGGACCCGCCCCGGCCCCCCGTGAAGGGGCTTGTTCGGCCGTGAAAAAGGATTCTACAACAAGGGGGAGGCCGAACTTTCGCGGACGAACGGAGCCCCCGACGCGCCCGTTTCCTCCGACGGTTCGGCCACCCCCGCCGGCCATGCGGCGCCGGTCCGGCCGGGCGGGGACGCGAAGCACGACCGGAACGAGGATTCACACGATGTCGACCCAACACAAACAAGCCATGGACGCGGTCCTGCAGGCCGCCGCGCACGACATCGTCGGCACCCTTCAGGAGCGGGACATCACCGACCGCCACAGCGAGGAAGGGGATCTCGTCGTCCTCGACGTCGCCATCCTGCATGCCTACCGCATCTTCATGCGCATCTGCGAGGAGAACGGCCTGGAGGTCGATGCCGGCTATTTCGCCGACCTCGCCGCCGATCTGGCCGAGGAAGTGGCCCAGGACCAGGATTACGAGGACTGATCCGCGGGGAACCGAGGCCGAGCCCCGCATGCCCCCGCCCGTGCCCCTGCCCGCGCAGCATGGGATGGGCGGGGGCGATCCCTTTCGTGAAAGCGTTTCCAAGTGCCCCACCTCACCCCTGACGTGGCGATCGTCGGCGCCGGCCCCGCCGGGTTGATGGCGGCGGAGATCGCCGCGGCCGCCGGCCTGCGGGTCGCCGTGTTCGACCACACGCCCACCCCGGCGCGCAAGCTGCTGCTGGCCGGGCGCGGCGGGCTGAACCTGACCCATTCGGAGCCGCTCGACCGCTTCCTGCCGCGCTATGGCGCCGCCGAGCCACTGTTCCGCCGCCTGCTGGCCGGCTTCTCGCCCGACGCCCTGCGCGGCTGGGCGGCCGGGCTGGGCATCGAGACTTTCATCGGCAGCAGCGGCCGTGTCTTCCCGGTGCAGATGAAGGCCTCCACCCTGGTGCGCGCCTGGCTGCGGCGGCTGGACGGTCTGGGCGTGACCCTGCACAGCCGCCATCGCTGGACCGGCTGGGACGCGACCGGCGCCCTGACCTTCCGCCAGGGCGAGGAAAGCGTGACCGTCGCCCCGCGCGCCACCCTGCTGGCGCTGGGCGGGGCGAGCTGGCCGCGCACCGGGTCGGACGGCGGCTGGGTTCCGCTGCTGGAAGGGCTGGGGGTGGAGGTCGCACCGCTGGTTCCCTCCAACATGGGCTTCGAGGTGCCCTGGTCCGATCACCTGCGCGACCGCTTCGCCGGCCAGCCGGTGAAGAGCGTCGGTCTCTCCGCTGCCGGCCGGCGCCTGAAGGGCGAATTCGTCATCACCGAAACCGGGATCGAGGGCGGGGCGGTCTATGCGCTGAGCGCGCCGCTGCGCGACGCCATCGCCGCGGAGGGGTGGGCGACCCTGACGCTGGATCTGCTGCCGGACATGGCCGAGGCCGAACTGGTCAAGCGCCTGCGCCGCCGCGGTGCGGAGTCGCTGTCCACCTTCCTGAAGAAGTCGCTGTCCCTGACCGGCCCGCGCGCCGCCCTGCTGCGCGAGTTCGCCCCCGCCGCCGACCTGACCGACCCGGCGGCTTTGGCCCGCCAGATCAAGGGGCTGTCGATGGTGCTGACCGGCGTCCGCCCCATCGAGCGGGCGATTTCCACGGCCGGCGGCGTCCGCCTGTCGGAGCTGGACGAGCGGTCGATGCTGACCCGCCGCCCCGGCCTGTTCCTGGCCGGCGAAATGCTGGACTGGGAGGCGCCGACCGGCGGCTACCTGTTGCAGGGCTGCTTCGCCATGGGCGTGGCGGCCGGCACGGGAATGGTGGAGTGGCTGGGAATGAAGGACTCGGACGCGGAGTGACTTCGGCTTCGGTGGAAATTCTGAATGCCGGGGCAATATTGACACGGATGTCACGGATTTAGACACGGATTACACGGATTTTCTTTTTGGCCTGCCAAAGCCGACGTTCTTTGGCTGGAAGCAACCTTTCCGGATAACATCCGTGAAATCCGTGTTCAAATCCGTGACATCCGTGTCGACCTTGCCTGCCTCCCCTGCTCCTCACAAGAGACCTACACTCCAAAGAAAAAGGGCCGCCCCACCGGGACGGCCCTTTTTTCTTAATCCCGCAACCGCTTAGTAGCGGTAGTGGTCCGGCTTGTACGGGCCGGCGGTCGGCACGCTGATGTAGGCGGCCTGCTTGTCGGTCAGGGTGGTCAGCTTGGCGCCGATCTTGTCCAGATGCAGGCGGGCGACCTTCTCGTCCAGGTGCTTGGGCAGGACGTAGACCTTGTTCTCGTAGTTGGCGGCGTTGGTCCACAGCTCGATCTGGGCCAGCACCTGGTTGGTGAAGCTGGCGCTCATCACGAAGCTGGGGTGGCCGGTGGCGCAGCCCAGATTGACCAGACGGCCCTGGGCCAGCACGATCAGGCGCTTGCCGTCGGGGAACACGACCTCGTCGACCTGCGGCTTGACCTCTTCCCAGACCAGATTGCGCAGGGCGTCGATCTGGATCTCGCTGTCGAAGTGGCCGATGTTGCAGACGATGGCGCGGTCCTTCATGGCCCGCATGTGGTCGATCGTGATGACGTCGACGTTGCCGGTGGCGGTGACGAAGATGTCGCCCTGCGGAGCGGCATCCTCCATCGTCACGACCTGATAGCCTTCCATCGCCGCCTGGAGCGCGTTGATCGGGTCGATCTCCGTCACCAGGACGCGCGCACCCTGCGAACGCAGGCTGGCGGCCGAGCCCTTGCCCACGTCGCCATAGCCGGCGACCACGGCGACCTTGCCGGCGACCATGACGTCGGTGGCGCGCTTGATGCCGTCGACCAGCGACTCGCGGCAGCCATAGAGGTTGTCGAACTTCGACTTGGTGACGCTGTCGTTCACGTTGATGGCCGGAACCTTCAGCGTGCCCTTCTTCATCATCTCATAGAGACGATGGACGCCTGTGGTGGTCTCCTCCGACAGGCCGCGGACGCCGTCCAGCATCTCCGGATACTTGTCGTGCATGATCTGGGTGACGTCGCCGCCATCGTCCAGGATCATGTTCGGGGTCCAGCCATCCGGGCCGCGCAGCGTCTGCTCGATGCACCACCAGAACTCCTCCTCCGTCTCGCCCTTCCAGGCGAAGACCGGGATGCCGGCGGCGGCGATGGCGGCGGCGGCCTGGTCCTGGGTCGAGAAGATGTTGCAGGAGGACCAGCGCACGGTGGCGCCGAGTGCCGTCAGCGTCTCGATCAGCACGGCGGTCTGGATGGTCATGTGCAGGCAGCCGACGATGCGGGCACCGGCCAGCGGCTTGGAGGCGCCGAATTCCGACCGCAGGGCCATCAGGCCCGGCATCTCGGTCTCGGCGATGGTGATCTCCTTGCGGCCCCAGTTCGCGAGGCTGATGTCCTTGACCTTGTAGTCCGTGAATTCGGCGGCCATGAGGGATGACTCCTGGTGGGCGGTGACGGTCGGGCAGCGGAATTCCAGGCGCGCCGGATCCCCGGCCCTGCCGCTGTCATTGGCCATGGATGTATCAGCGCTCCCGGAACCATGCAAGCATAAAGATATCTTTATGTTTGTTCGGTGGCGGAAGCAATGACGGCGCCAAGCGATATGGCCAAACCGCGTTTGTTCGCTTTACGTTCCATTTCGCCCCGTCTAAGCTGCCGGTATGGACGAGATACGGCGATCCCCGATCAAAGGCCGCGGGGCGGTCAGCAACGCCACCGGGCGGTTCGAGCGCGAGACCCGCGTCCTGACCGACGACGGCTGGACCGGCTATGCCGAGAGCGGCAACGAGGCGCTGTCCGACCCGGTCCGCACCAGCGTCTCGCCGGCCTCGGCCAAGTCGATCATCGCCAGCAACCAGTCGCCCGACATCCCGTTCGACCGTTCGCTGAACCCGTACCAGGGCTGCGAGCATGCCTGCATCTACTGCTTCGCCCGGCCGACCCATGCGTATCTCGGCCTGTCGCCGGGGCTGGATTTCGAGACCAAGCTGTTCGCCAAACGCAACGCGGCGGAGCTGCTGGCCAAGGAGTTGCGGGCGAAATCCTATGTCTGCCAGCCGCTGGCGCTGGGGGCGAACACCGATCCCTACCAGCCCATCGAGCGGACGGAGGGCATCACCCGACGGGTGCTGGAGGTCTGCCGCGACTTCAACCAGCCGGTCAGCATCATCACCAAGTCGGCGCTGGTCCTGCGCGACCTCGACATATTGGCGCCGATGGCCGCTCAGGGGCTGGCATCGGTCGCGGTCTCGGTCACGACGCTGGACCGCGATCTCGCCCGGACGATGGAGCCGCGGGCCAGCACCCCGCCGCGCCGGCTGGAGGCGATCCGCGCCCTGTCGGAGGCTGGCGTGCCGGTGGCGGTCCTCGCCAGCCCGATGATCCCGGCGCTCAACGACCATGAGCTGGAAGCCATCCTGGAGGCGGCGGCCGGCGCCGGGGCAACCACCGCCAACTATATCCTGCTGCGCCTGCCGCTGGAGATCGCCGACCTGTTCGAGGAATGGCTGCGCGTCCATGCCCCCAACCGCGCCGACCGCGTGCTGAGCCTGATACGGCAGAGCCGCGACGGCGCGCTCTACCGCTCCGGCTTCGGCACACGGATGAAGGGCACCGGCCCCTATGCCGAGCTGCTGCGCCACCGCTTCAAGCTGGCCTGCCGGAAGCAGGGGCTGGGCGGCCGGAGCTGGCAGCTCGATTGCAGCCGTTTCCGGGTGCCGCCGGCGGTGGGGGACCAGCTGTCGCTTCTGTGAGGGGATGGAACGGCGTGGAACAGGGAGGCGGGCGATGTTGCATCCCCCGCCTACCGGCGCCAGGAGAAGGGACCGGCGGCGCGGCGGCTCACCGGGCCGGGGTTGAGGTTGGGATACTCTTCATACTGGTTGAGGGTGTAGGGGAAGACGCCCTTCGGTCCCGCCGCCTCCGGCTGGGCCAGGACGGCGGCGACCAGGGCCGGGCTGGGCGGGGTGCGCTCGCGCAGGTCGCCGGGGATGTCATCGTCGAGTTCGGGGACGGTGACGGCGGGCGGGTCTTCCGGTTTCGGGGCGGGACGGGGGGCAGGCCTGGGAGCGGAGTCGCGGGCGGGCTGATCGAGGCCGGCGAACAGGCCGAGCCGCTCGGCCAGCCAGCGGACGGTGGCGGGATCGCCCGACGTGACCAGCCGCTCGATCTGCTCGGCCACCAGGATGCGCAGGGAGGAGAGGCGCAGCTCGGCCTCGCGGTTCAGCGCCTGCCGCTCCCACCAGACCCTGTGACGGAAATCCTTGGAGCCGTAATAGGCGCGCCAGAGCGTGGTTCGGCTGCATCCCATGGCGCGCGAGACCTGAAGGAAGCTGTTGCCACGGGCCAGCATGCCGGCGGCCATGATCCACTGTTCCTCATGGAACTGCGAACCGGGGACCAGCGAGCCTTCCGACGGAGTCGGCGGCTCTTCGGCCCAGCGGGGGAAGTTGTCGGTGGTGAAGCTACGGGGATCGAGGGGCATTGGGCGGCTCCGCAGAAAGGTGGGTCTGCGGGAAGCGTATAAGAATAATTTCCTTTATGGCGGAATTTTTGCAACAGCCGCCAGTACGGAGAGTCGAGGCATCGGGAGCAAGATTCACACGGATTTCACGGATTTAGACACGGATTTCACGGATTTTTCTTGAACTTGGCGACGCTTCGAGTACCTCGACACAGGTCGCTTCGGAACGCCACATCCGTGAAATCCGTGCTGAAATCCGTGAAATCCGTGTCGATCTTGCTCACCGACTCCACGGCGTCCCACCCGGACCAACCGCCGTCAGGAGCGGCGGAACATCTTGGTCCAGGGCGTCGGTACGTCCGGGGTCTTCGCCTGATCGGATTTCGACAGGGCCGACAGCGGCAGGCGGCCGGTCGCCAGCATCGCCATCACCAGCGCCGGATGCGCCGGGCCGGAACCGTGCTGGCCTTGGGAGTCGGACTGTTCGGCCTGCTCCGGCCGATTATCCGTGCCGCCATCCGGGCCGGGCTCCTCGTTCAGGGCCTCGTTGATGCGGGCGAAGGCTTCGATGTCTTTGATGTGCAGCATGGTCCGTATCCCTCGGCTTCGACTTTTGTGCGTCGCAGCAAAAACGAAGGTAACAGCTCTGCCCTCGAATGGTCTCATGTGCGGCGCTTTGACACAGGCCCTTTTCTAGCGGGCCGGTTCGCGGACCGCCAGCATAAGCCCGAAGCCAATGGCGAAGAAAGCCAGAACCGTCGCCATGCCGGCGCGCTGGCTAGCGAAGGCCTGGGTCGCCAGACCGAACAGCAGCGGTCCGAAGAAGCCGACGAAGCGGCCGGTCAGCCCGTAGAGCCCGAACATCTCCCCCGCCATGCCCGGCGGGGCCAGCCGCGCCATCATCGACCGCCCGGCCGCCTGGGCCGGCCCGAAGAACAGCCCCAACCCCAGCGCGAAGATCCAGAACCACAGCCGGTCGGTCGCCAGCAGCAGCGGCACCGAACAGGCGGTCATGCCGGCCAGCGCGATCAGGATCACCGGCTTGGCTCCCGCCCGGTCGTCCATCCAGGCGAAGCCGATGGCCCCCGCCCCCGCCACCACGTTGAGCGCGATGGCGAAGACGAGGATCTCCTCGAAGCTCATGCCGAAGGTCCCGGCGGCGAAGAGGCCGCCGAAGGCGGTGATGGTGTTGATGCCGTCGCGGTAGAAGGCGCTGGCGATCAGGAAGCGCCCGACCTCACGGTAGCGCCGGGCGTGGCGCAGCGTGGCGAGCAGCGTCGCCACCCCCTCGCGCGCCGCCCGCAGCAGGCCGTGGCCGGTCGCCGGCTCGTCCGGCACCCATAGGAAATAAGGCAGCGCGAACAGCCCGTACCACGCCGCGGCCAGCAGGGCGGTGGCGCGGACATTGGCCTGCTGGCCCCAGTCGGCCCACTCCATCCCGAACAGGCCGAACAGCGGGGCCGGCGCCTGGACGAAACCGACCAGCGCCAGGACGAGGCAGGCCAGCCCGCCGAAATAGCCGATGCCCCAGCCCCAGCCCGACACCCGGCCGAGCAGCCGCGGCGGCACCAGCCCCGGCAGGGTGGCGTTGTAGAAGACGTTGGCCAGCTCGAAGGCCACGGTGGCGACCACCACGCAGGAGAGCGCGAAGGCGGCATCGGCCGGATCGGGCCTGACCCACCACAGGGCGGCGGTGAACAGGACGGTGACCAGGGTGAACAGCGCCATCCACGGCTTGCGCCGTCCGGCCCGGTCGGCGACGGCGCCCAGCACCGGGCTGAGCAGCGCGATGGCGACGCCGGCCACCGTCATCGCCGCACTCCACCTTGCGGTGCCCTCGACCGGGTCGCCGACGACGCCGCGGGCGAAATAGACCGAGAAGACGAAGGTGGTGATGATGGTGTTGTAGGCCGAATTCGCCCAGTCGTAGAGGCACCAGGAGACGATGGCCCGGCGGGAGGGGATGTCGCCGGCGGGACTGTCGCTGGACGGGACGGCTTCGGTCACGCCCGCTTACTCCCGCTCACCCCCCGTCAGCCCGTCCACCCCGAAGGAGATCTGGTTGTTGTCGTAGCGGGCGACGATGCGCAGGCGGTCGCCGGCCGACAGGGCGATCGGCTTTTCCAGGAAGGTCATCGCCTGCTTCCAATGGTTGGTGCGCGAGCGGCTTTCCGACTTGTAGACCACCGCGTCGTCCATGAAGAGGTCGAACCAGAAGGCGACGCCGTGGCAGGTGCCGGCGGTGACGATGGTCACGTCGATCACCCGCTCGCCCTCCTCCGGCATGTTGCGGGTGAAGTCGAAATCCAGCGCGGTGAAGGGCTTGGACAGCGGGGTGTGGGCGTCGGCGCCGAGGTCGATCTGCTGGTAGCCGGGCGAGCGGAAGACGTCGAAGCTGCCCATGTCGAAACCGTCGATGGTCTCCACCGGGTTGATGCGGGCCAGCTCCGGCGTCTCGACCAGCATGGCGTAGACGGTGGAGGCGCGCGGGATGATGGCGCCGCCCGGCTTCACCAGATGGGTGCGGGCATGTTGCAGCACCGACAGCATGCGCGGGGCCAGCATGCCGATGTTGATCAGCTCCGACACGAAGACGTCGGCCTTCTCCGGCAAATCGCCGCCCTCGCCCACCGTCAGCTGGGTCGACAGGCGCGGCACCACGTCGATGCGGTCGCCATAGCCGTTGCGCGCCACCGTCTCCTTGGCGACGCGGGCCAGGATCGGGTTGACCTCGCAGGTCACCACCTTCTTCGCGCCCGCCCGCGCCGCCATCATGGCGACGATGCCGGAGCCGGTGCCGATCTCCAAAACCAGGGAGTCGGGCGTCACCGCCCGTTCCAGCGACTGCTTGTAGGCCTCGTTCCGCTCGAAATCGTTGATCATCGGCAGGTGCCAGCCGGGCACCGCGTTGGAATAGATCAGCCGGCGGGTGAACTTCACCATCGGGTGGTCGGGGGCCTGCTCGCGCGCCGCCTCGATCACTTCGATGGCCTCGGCGGCGCGGTCGAGGCTTTGCAGCACATGGGCAAGCCCGACCTGGGCCGGGACGAAGCGCGGGGCGGCGGCCAGCACGATGCGGAATTCCGCCTCCGCCTCGGCCAGCCGGCCGCGGGTGGAGAGCAGCTCCGCCAGGCTGTAATGCACGTCGAGATAGTCGGGCGCCTGGGCCAGCGCGGTGCGGAAATGCTCCTCCGCCTCCTCAAGCTCGCCCAGCTCGCGCAGGGTGGCGGCGAGGAAATGGTGCATCTCCGGCGCTTGCGCCCGCAGGTCCAGCGCGGCGCGGAAACAGTCGGCCGCCTCCTCCAGACGGCTTTGCGCCTTCAGCGCGTTGCCGAGGTTGCCGTGCAGCTCCGGCAGCCGCGGGTTGAGGGCGAGGCCGGCGCGGAACGCCTCCTCCGCCTCCGCCGGGCGGCCCTGCTGGAAAAGCAGGCTGCCGCGGCTGTTGTGGAAGGACGGGTCGTTGCCGTTCTCCGCGATGGCCTGGGCGAACAGATCGAGCGCGTTTTCCGGATGGTCGGTGTGGGCGGCGACCAGCCCCAGCAGATGCAGCGCCTGGGCGTTGTGCGGGTCGGTGGTCAGGATTGCCCGGCAGACCTGTTCCGCCCCCGCCAGATCGTTGCTGCGGAAACGCTTGGCCGCATCGAGCAGGGTCGGGGCGGAAGTGTCGGTCATCGCGGCAGGCTCCAAAGACGGCGGGACATGGGCGGGAACACGGGAAAAGGTCGCCGCACCATAGCGGGAATCGCCGCCCCGCTACAGCCTTTCGATCCGCACAGGGCGGTTGTACGCGCGCGATTATCAGCGCATCAATACCCGCAAAAGGAGAATATGGAGTCGGGTAGATGCTTGATGTGCGAATCACCAAAAATGTAACGGCCCTGCTGGCGGCGACGCTGCTGCTGGCGGCCTGCGCCACGGCGGAGATGGGCGGCGGCAGTGCCGGCGGGGGCGCCGATGCCGGCGGGTCGGCGGCGGCGCGGCGGTTCCAGGCGGTGCGGACCAGCCCGCCGGAGCTGCGCGCCTTCCTCTACCGCATGCCCAAGGGGGCGGACCTGCACAGCCACCTGACCGGTGCCGCCTATGCCGAGACCTACATGCGGATGGCGGCGGATGCCGGGCTCTGCTTCGACGTCAAGGCGCTGACGCTGGTGGCCCCGACGGCGCAGGCGCCCTGCGGCGACGCCAAGTCGGCCCGGCCGGGCGCCGCGGCGGTGATCGCCGACAGCGTGCTCTACCCGATGGCGCTGGACGCCCTGTCGACCCGCGATGCGCTGCCGGTCTCCGGCTACAGCCTGCACGACCAGTTCTTCGCCACCTTCGGGCGCTTCCGCGCCGCCAACTCCGTCCCCAACTCCACCGGCGACCTGCTGGCCGAGGTGGTGGACCGCGCCGGCCGGCAGGGCGAGCGGCATGTCGAGCTGATGGTGTCCTTCGGCACCGGCCCGGCCGCCGCCATCGGCAAGTCCTTCCCCTGGACGCCGCAGGCGGCGACCGACTTGGCCGGAACCGCCGACCGGCTGATCGCCGCCGGGCTGCCCGCCCTGGTCGCCCCGGCCCGGCAGGAGATCGACGCGGCGGAGGCGCGGATGCGCAGCGTCCTTGGCTGCGGCACGCCGGCGGCACGGCCGGGCTGTGCGGTGTCGGTGCGCTATCTCCAGCAGGTGTCGCGCACGCAGAGCCCCGGCCCGGTCTATGCCACCACCCTGTTCAACGCCCTGCTGGAGGCGCAGGAGCCGCGCGTCGTCGGGCTGAACTTCGTGGCGCCGGAGGACAACCCGGTGGCGCTCGACGATTACGACCTGCACATGCGGATGGTGGCCGAGGCGAAGCGGCGCCAGCCCGGCACCAACGTCGCGCTGCATGCCGGCGAGCTGACGCTGGGCCTCGTCCCGCCGGAGCGCCTGCGCGACCACATCCGCAAGGCGGTGGAGATCGCCGGGGCCAAGCGCATCGGCCATGGCGTCGACGTGATGTATGAGGACGACCCCCAGGGCCTGCTGCGGACGATGGCCGGGCGCAAGGTGGCGGTCGAGGTCAATTTGACCAGCAACGACAAGATCCTGGGCGTCAGCGGCAAGGCCCACCCGCTGCCGGTCTATCGTGCCGCCGGTGTGCCGGTGGTGCTGTCGACCGACGACGAGGGCGTCAGCCGGATCGACCTGACCAACGAGCTGCAGCGCGCGGTGGAGGAGTTCGGCTTCGGCTATGCCGACCTCGTCGGGCTGGCCCGCGCCAGCCTGGAGCACAGCTTCCTGCCCGGCGACAGCCTGTGGTCCACCCCCGGCTGCACGCCGCCGGTGCGTGAGGACGCCTGCCGCGCCGTGACCGCCCGCAGCGAGAAGGCGCGGGTCCAGTGGGGGCTGGAAGAGGCGCTGGCCCGCTTCGACCGCGAGATGGCGGGGACGCCGTAAACCGTCCCTTCCCCCTACCCCTCGTCGGCGTTCTCCCAGCCCCAGCGGGCCCAGGCGCCGTCGAGGAAGGCGGTCAGGCGGGGGCCGGCGGGAAGGCCGGGACAGGACAGCAGCGACGGCGCGATCCGGCCGGCGCCGCGGGTCCACCACAGGCTGGCGTCGGCGCGCAACGGACCGGACAGGCGGTCGAGCAGGGCGCGGGTGGCGGGGCTGACCCGCTCCGGCTCCGGCCGGCCGAGGATGGCGAGGCGGGCCGGCAACCCCTCCACATCGGTGCCGGCGCGGCAGGCGTCCGCCGCAAGGGACTCGGCGCGGGACAGCCAGGCGCCGCAGGCGGCGGGCGCGTCGGCGATGTCGAAGCCGGCGGGAAGGCCGGCGGCGATGGTGAAGGGATAGAGGCGGCCGACCCGGTCGGCGCTGGGCATCCAGACCCCGACCAGCGGGGTGGCGCCGCACAGGCCGGCCGACAGGGCGAAGCGCCAGACCGGCGCCTGGACGAACAGGGGCTCCCACTCCGCACCCAGCCGGCGGCCGGCCTCGCCCAGCGCCGCCGACAGCCAGCGGTCCCAGGGGCCGAGGACCGCCGACGGCAGGCCATGGCCGATGAAATCGCCGCGGCCCGGCACCTTGCCGTGGAATCCCACCACCGGATCGGCGCCGATCCCGCCGACCCCGGCCGCCAGGACGCGCGGCGTGGCGAAATAGCCCATCATGGCTGGGCGGCCCGGCCGGATTGGGCGGAAGAGGCCTGGGGCGTCGATTGCGCCAGCACCTCCAGCACGCGGGCGACCAGAACCTCATCGGGCGGGACGGGGGCGAAGCCGACGGCGAACAGGGCGGCGAGATGGTCGCCCAGGGCACGGCGCAGCACCTCGTTGGCCGGGCCGGGCAGCGTGCGCTGCCAGTCGAGCGCCAGCCATTCCGCCATGGCGCCGGCATCCATCGGCTCCGTTCCCCCGGCCGTTTGCCCGCCAATCATGCGCCCGGTGATCATCCGGTAGACGCGCAGGGTCTGGCGCAGCTGGTCGGGCAAGGCCCAGTCGGCGCGCAGCCGCTCCTCCAGCCGCAGGGCGATGCGGGCCAGGAACTGGCTGCGCAGGGCGCGGCGGTAGGCCTCCTGCGCCGGGGCGGCGATGCGGCCCCCCTGGTAGAGGCCGCCGGCCAGCGCCGGGCCTGCCCACAACTGCCCGGCCCACAACTGTCCCGGCCGACCCTGCGCATCGTCGAACGCCAGCGGCAGGGCGCGCAGGGCATCCAATGCCGGCAGGATCGCCGCGGGGTCGGCATCGTCCACCCGGACCAGGGAGCGCGGCGGGGTGTCGAGCGGGCGCAGCGCCGCCTCCACCGCCGCGGCGCCGGCATCGGCGCGCTCCAGCAGGGCGGCGTTGCCGCGGGCGCTGACCAGCCACCAGCCGCCGACGGCCAGGGCGAGCGCCAGCGCGGCGGCGGCGGACAGCAGGGCCCGGCGGCGGCGGGCGCGCTCCACCCGCCGGTCGACCTGGGCGAGGTTGGCCTCCGGGAAGACCACGTCGGGCAGCAGCCGTTCGAGGAAATAGGTGGAGGCCGGTCCGCCGCCCCCGGGGCCGCCCTCGGGATCGAGCAGGGCGAGCGAGGCGTCGGTCTGGGTGGCGCTGGTCAGGTAGAGGCCGCGCAGGCGCGGCGTCTCCTCGCCATGTTCGGAGCCGAAGGCGGTGTCGACGATGTCGGCCAGCGCCGGCTCAAGCTCCGCCACGCGCAGCGGCAGGGCGAAGGCGTCGCTGCGGCGGCGGATGTCCGGCTCCTGGTGCAGCCGGTCGAGCAACCGCTCGTCCAGCCGCCGCACCAGCCCGGCATAAAGCGCGCGGAAGACGGGAAGCGGACCGCCGGAGCCGTCGGGCGCCGTCTCTTCCGCCGGCTCGGGCGCCGGCAGGGTCAGGCCCCAGACCTGCCCGCGCGCCTCGCGGTCGAGCGGGTCGAAGAAGGTGGCGAAGCCGTCGAGCAGGTCGGCCTTGGTCAGCAGCAGATAGACCGGCAGCCGCACGCCCAGCTGCACCCGCAGCTCGTTCAGGCGCTGGCGGATCAGGATGGCGTGGTTGCGCCGCTCGGCGTCGGTCCAGCCCGTCAATTCGGGAATGCTGACGGTGAGGAGGACGCCGTTGGCGGGCTGGCGCGGGCGGTGCTCCTTCAGGAGGTCGAGCAGGCCGGACCACACCCGTCCGTCCACCGCGCGCCGGCTGTCCTGGGTGGTGTAGCGGCCGGCGGTGTCGATCAGCACGGCGCGGTCGGTGAACCACCAGTCGCAGTTGCGGGTGCCGCCCAAGCCTGCGAACGGACCTGCCAGCGATTGAGCGGCCGTCCCGTCGGGCGAGAGGGCGGCGAGGCCGGTGTTGGCCAGCGCGGTGGTCTTGCCCGAACCGGGGGCGCCGATCACCAGATACCAGGGAAGCTGGTAGAGATAGCGACCGCCCCGGCGCTTGCGCAGCTGGGCCAGCACGCCGTCGAGCCGCTTGCGGACCGTGCCGATCTCCTCCAGCGAGACCTTCAGCTCGGGATCGCGGGTAGCGGCCAGCGCCTCCAGCAGGCGGGCGTTGGCGGCGCGCTCGCGGGCGTCGATGCGGCGGTTGACGGCGATCCAGCCGGCCAGCGCCAGGACCAGCGGCAGCAGGCGGACGCTCCAGTCCGGCTGGATGGTCGGCAGCAGCTGCGGGGCGAAGGTCGCGGCCAGACGCGGCAGCAGCAGCCAGCCGGCCAGCCCCAGCGCCAGCACCCCCGACAGCGACGTCGCCCAGCGGGTGCGGGCGGAGCGGTGCGGCGAGGGGACGGCCCCGGCGGCAGCCCCAGCGGCAGACCTTGCGGCGGCGCGCTTGCGGCCCTTGCCGGGCGTCGTCGCCGTCCGGGCGCCGGCCTTGGGGGAACGGGGTTCGGCCATGGCGGGCGCCCTAATGCGGATAGAGGCGGATGTCGATCCGCCGGTTGGCGTCGCGCCCGGCCTGCGTGTCGTTCAGCGCAATCGGCTCCTGGTCGCCATGGCCCTCGGCCGACAGGCGGGCGGGCGGCAGCGAGCGCTCCAGCAGTTTGCGCACAGCCTCGGCACGGGCATCTGTCAGAGCCTGCGCAGCCGGCAGGCGGCCGCCGGGCGGGGTCTGGTCGTCGGTGTGGGCGACCACCAGCACGCTGCCGGGTTCCGCCGCCAGGGTCTGGCCGACCCGCTCGACGATGGCGCGGTGGCGGGCCTTCACGGCGTCGCTGCCGGTGGCGAACATCGCCGCCGCCGGAACGCGGATGACCAGGGCGCCATCCTCTCCCGCCAGCACCTCCACCGCACCGGTGCGGATTTCCGGGGCGAGCTGGCCGGTGATGCGGCCAATCAGCGCCGGGCCGGCGGTGGGCGGCGGCGGCGGGACCAGCCGGGCGATCTCGATCGGGCGGTCGGGCAGCAAGGCGGCGATGCGGGCGACCACCGGCTCCGCCTGCCGGTCAAGGGTGCCGGCGAGATGGACGTAGAGGCCGGACAGGCCGAGCGCCACCACCGCCCAGACGATCCAGCCCGGCACAGCGCTCACCGGATTGCCGAACAGGGTGTTGGGCGGCCGGAACGGCTCCGCCACCCCGGTCCAGGCCGGCGACAGCTCCGCCGCCACGTCGCCGCGGGCACGGCGCAGGATGCGGTACAGCTCGTCGCGCAGGCGGGCGAGGTCGTGGCCGCCGCCGGGCCGGTCGCGGAACCGGCCCTCGAAACCCAGCGACAGGCAGGCGTAGAACAGCTCCAGCGCGTGGCGGTGGCGGCGCGGGTCGCCCAGCATGCCGTCGAGCAGGTCGAAGAACCGCAAGCCTGCACCCGGTTCCGCTATGGCGGCCCCGCCATGGCCGGCGGCACGGGCGACGTCGTCCAGAGTGGCGGCCAGCGCAATGCGGGCGGCGCGGACCTCGTCCGGGTCGAGGCCGGAGGCGGAGGCGGCGCGGTCGAAACGCTCCAGCGCCGCGGCGGCGGCGGCGCGGGGCTGATCGGTCAGGCTGCGGTCGCGCAACGCGCCGACCAGCGCCAGCACCGGCGCGGCAATGCCGAGCAGGGGATTGAGGGGGGATGGACCCGGAGCGACCGGCAGGCGGGGGGGCGGATTTGCGGTGCCGGGAGAAGGATCGTCGGATGCCAGGGCGGCAAGAACGGCGGCGAGCGGCCGCTCGTCCGCCTCCGCCATGCCCGGTCCGTCCAATCGCTCTTCCGCCTGCATCTGTCGTCCGCTCTGGAGAAATCCGGGGGGAGGTATAGCAGGGTCGGGGCGGCGGGGGAAACCTGGGGCGCGGCGTCGGCCTCCTACCGCACGCCGCTGTTGCTGTAGTCGTACTGCACCCTGGGCGCGGCGCCGGAGCCGCCGGCGATCTTTTCGATCAGCGAGCCGATGCCGCCGACCGGGACACCGCCGGGCCGCGCGTCGGCCGACGCCACCGGCACCCCGCCCTGCGGCCCGGTGCCCGGCGGCAGGATTGCCGGCATCACGCTTCCGGGGGGCGGGCTCCAGGCCGGGGCGCCGTCCAGGCCGGGAAGCGGGCGGGCGGGCTTGCCGGCATGGGCGTCTGCCATGAACTCGCGCCACAGCTTGGCCGGCAGGGTGCCGCCGGTGACCTTCCTCATCGCCTCGTTGTTGTCGTTGCCGAGCCAGACGCCGGCGACCAGATCGGCGGTGAAGCCGACGAACCAGGCGTCGTGATAGTCCTGGGTGGTGCCGGACTTGGCCGCCGCCGGGCGGTTCAGCTTCGCGCTGCGGCCGGTGCCGTAATCGAGCACGCCGGTCATCATGCGGGACAGTTGCACCGCATGGGCGGGATCGACCACCGGACTGCCGCCGCCGCCCTGGCGCCGGTAGAGGACGGTGCCGTCGCGGCTTTTGATCTCGGTGATGGCATAGGCCCAGACGGGAACGCCGCGGTTGGCGATGCCGGCATAGGCGCGCACCAGCTCCAGCGGCGTCACCTCGCTGGTGCCGAGGCCCAGCGACAGGTCGCGGGTGAGCGGCGAGGAGATGCCGAGGTTGGACGCGATGCGCCGCACCCGGTCGGTGCCGACCCGGTCGATCAGCCGCGCCGTCGCGGTGTTGGAGGAATGGGCCAGCGCCGAGGCCAGCGTGATGCTGCCGCGGTACTTGCCGTCGTAATTGCCGGGGCTCCAGTTGGCGAGCTGCACGGGAGCGTCGTCGATCAGGCTGTCCGGGGTCCAGCCCGACTCCAGAGCCGCCAGATAGACGAAGGGCTTGAAGGCCGATCCCGGCTGGCGCAGCGCCTGGGTGGCGCGGTTGAACTCGCTGCCGTCGTAATCGCGGCCGCCGACCAGGGCGCGGACGGCGCCGTCGGGGCTCATGGCGACCAGCGTTCCCTGGCGGACGTTGGCGGCGGCGCCGGGACCGGCCAGCAGGGCCTCCAGCCGCTGTTCGGCGGCGCGCTGCATCTTCAAATCCAGCGTGGTGCGGACGATGACGTCGCCATGGTCGGGGCCGGCGAAGCCCGGCACCAGATCGGTCACCCAATCGGCGAAATAGCGGCCGTCGCCGCCGGGCTTTCGCTTGGGCGACGGCTTGGCGGCGCGGGCGGCCTCGTACTGCGGCTGGGTCAGGTAGCCGGCGTCCAGCATCGCCGCCATCACCACCCGCGCCCGCTCCGCCGACTCGTCGGGGTTGGAGCTGGGGGCGTAGCGCGACGGCGCCTTCAACAGGCCGGCCAGCACCGCCGATTCGCGCACGTCGACCTCGGTCGCCGGCTTGCCGAAATAGGTGCGGGCGGCGGCGTCCACCCCGAAGGTGCCGGCGCCGAGATAGACGCGGTTCAGATAGGCGGTGAGGATCTGGTCCTTGGTGAAGCGGCTCTCCAGCCACAGCGCCAGCATCGCCTCCTGGATCTTGCGCTTCAGCGATTTCTCGGGCGTCAGGAACAGGTTCTTGGCGAGCTGCTGGGTGATGGTGGAACCGCCCTGCACCGCCCGGCCGGAGCGCCAGTTGACATAGACCGCGCGGGCGAGGCCGAGCGGGTCGATGCCGAAATGGCTGTAGAAGCGGCGGTCCTCGATGGCCAGCACGGCGCCAACCAGATGCGGCGGCAGGTCGCGCACGCTGAGCGTCGTGCCGTGCAGGTCGCCGAAGCGGGCGAACTCGCTGCCGTCGGCGGCCAGCACGGTGATCGAGGCGCGGCGTTCGAACTGCGCCACCTTGGAGATGTCCGGCAGGTCGAGCGCGAACCACGCCAGCACCGCACCCAGCCCGATGCCGCACCAGATGGCGGCGACGAGGCCCCACTGGACCAGACGCCTCATCCAGCCGCCGCCGTTCTTCCGGGGCGGCTGCGGCGCCCGGCCGGGGCGGCCGGCGGGCTGGGCCGAGAGCTGCGGAGACGGCGGCGGCGGGCTGCCGCCGGACCGGCGAGCGGATGGGGTCGGCTGCTGCTTCGGTTTCGGCAAGGAGATCCTTGGAAGGGAGAGGGACGGCAGGGTGAAGTTCGGCAGCTTGAAGCCGGGCAGGCCGCGGGACCGGCGGCGGGGCTGCCTGAAGGGTGTCGGCGGCGGGGCGGCCGACGGCGGCGGGGACCTGCGGCGCGGCTTGCCCTTGCCGGCGGCCGCCAGCCGGTCGCGGGCAAGCTCGACCGCCTTGGCGGCGAACAGGCGCGCAAACTCGCCGGCCGTCAGCCGGTCGAGCGGCGACGGGTCTTCGCGGGTGCGGACCGGGCGGGGACCGGCGTAGAGCTGGCTGCTCCGGCGCTGGTCCGTCCCATGGTCCGTCTGGTGGTCCGGTCGGTCGGCGGTCACGGCGCGCTCGCTGGCCCTGTCAGGTCTGGGTGGTGAGTGCGGGAAACGTTCCCGCTTCGATCCTCATACGCTCACAGCCGCTTGGCCGGAAGACCGGTGGAGGAGCGACGATTATTTGTCTCCGGACCGTGGCGAAAGGATGACTCTATCCGAAATTGCGGGGGCCTCCCTCTCCCCCCGGGGAGAGGGTCGGGGTGAGGGGGATGCATGGGATGGATTTGGTGGGGAGCGGGAAGTGCGCGAACTCTTGAAAATCCTCGCCGCGCGTCCCCCTCACCCTAACCCTCTCCCCGGGGGGAGAGGGGATCCTTGCCGGGAGAGGGAGATCAAAGCGGCAGCGTCACCGTGGCGCGCAGGCCGCCCCCGCTGCGGTTCGCCAGCGTCACATCGCCGCCATGGCCGCGGATGACGCTGCGGGCGGTGGACAGGCCCAGCCCGACGCCGCCGGTGTCGCGGGACCGCGAGCGCTCCAGCCGGTAGAAGGGGGCGAAGACCTTCTCGAACTCCGCCTCCGGGATGCCGGGACCGTCGTCGTCGATGTGGATCAGGGCATTGGCGTGGGCCTGGGAGTGGGCTTGGGCGCCGTCCGGGCCGGTCTCCAGCCGGACGGTGAAGCCGCCGCC
Source organism: Azospirillum sp. UENF 112521 (assembly GCF_058780665.1). Classification (NCBI taxonomy): domain Bacteria; kingdom Pseudomonadati; phylum Pseudomonadota; class Alphaproteobacteria; order Rhodospirillales; family Azospirillaceae; genus Azospirillum; species Azospirillum sp. UENF 112521. Next base: position 181,257 of record NZ_JBSNCI010000002.1, on the reverse strand, counting down.
ATATTTGATCGCGTTGTCCATCAGGTTGGCCAGCGCCCGGCGCAGCGCCACGGTGCGGCCCTCCGCCACCGCATGGGCGGGGCCTTCGTAGACGGCGCGGTGGCCGGCGTCGACGCGGTCGTCGCACAGGCTCTGCAGCAGGTCGGCAAGGTCGAAGCGGCCGCGCGGCTCGCGCTGGGCGTCGTCGCGGGCGAAGGCCAGCGTGGCGGAGATCATCGCCTCCATCTCGTCGAGGTCGGCCAGCATCCGGCGCTGCATCTCCGGATCGTCGACCAGCTCGGCGCGCAGGCGAAGCCGGGTGATCGGCGTGCGCAGGTCATGGCCGATCGCCGCCAGCATCTGGGTGCGGTCGGCGACGAAGCGGGCGAGGCGCGCCTGCATCCGGTTGAAGGCGCGGGTGGCGGCGCGCAGCTCCAGCGGCCCTTCCTCCGGCAGCGGATCGGCCTGCCCGTCGACGCTGAGCCGTTCGGCGGCGGCGGCGAAGCCGGCCAGCGGCGCCGTCACCCGGCGGGCGGCGAGCAGCGACACCAGCAGGATCACCGCGACGATGGCGCCCATCCACAGCACGAAGCGGACGATGCCGAAGGGGCCGGGCAGCGGCTCGCCGCCGGTGAAGCTGAGCCAGGAGCCGTCGCCGAGCCGCACCGACAGCCGGACATGCGGCCCCCAGTGCCGGGGCTCGTCGCCCGCCATGAAGGGCGGCGGCGGTGGGGCGTCTTTACGGGGCGGCCGCTGGATTTCGATCAGGATGTTGCGGTCGGCGGTGTCGAGCTGCTCGCTCAGCCGGCGCTTCAGCCCCTCGAACCGGCCGCCGGCATAGGTGCCGGGCGACAGCGGCGGCGGCCGGTCGGGGCGCAGCTCGACCCGCAGGACGGGGTCGTCGATGGCGCGCACCACCCGCTCGCGCCCCGGCGGCGGCGTGCTCTCCACCAGCTGGACGATGGCGGTGACACGCTGGATCAGCACGTTGGGGCCGTGGATCGGCGGCCCCTCGCTGCGGTCGGTCAGATAAACCAGCGCGCTGATCGCCTGGGTCAGCAGCAGGGCCAGCACCACCGTCAGGGCGATGCGCGCGGCGAGGCTGTCGGGGAAGCGGACGGGCAGCCGGCGGAAGGCGCCGCGGCGGCGGGCGAGCCTGGATTTGGCCGTTTCCGGCTGGGATTTGGCCGTTTCCGGCTGGGCGGTCATGGCGCCACACCGCCGTTACTGACGGTCGGCGTGAAGAGATAGCCGCCGCCGCGCACCGTCTTGATCAGCGTCGGGTCGGCCGGATCGGGTTCGATCTTGCGGCGCAGGCGGCTGACCTGCACGTCGATGGAGCGGTCGAAGGGCACCGCCGAGCGGCCGCGCGCCAGATCGAGCAGCTGGTCGCGGGTCAGCACCCGCTGCGGATGCTCGACGAAGGCGACCAGCAGGTCGTATTCGCCGGCCGACAGCTGGACCAGCACGCCGTCGGGCGAGCGCAGCTCGCGCTTGGTGAGGTCGAGCGACCAGCCCTCGAAGCGCAGCACGGTGCCGGCCGCCGCAGGCGCGCCCGCCACCGGCGGGGCGGAGACGCGGCGCAGCACCGCCTTGATGCGGGCCAGCAGCTCGCGCGGGCTGAAGGGCTTCGCCAGATAGTCGTCGGCGCCCATCTCCAGCCCGACGATGCGGTCGGTCTCCTCCCCCATGGCGGTCAGCATGATGACGGGGGTCTGCGCCGTCTGCGGCGTCGCGCGCAGGCGGCGGCAGAGCGACAGTCCGTCCTCCCCCGGCAGCATCAGGTCGAGAACGATCAGGTCGACGCGGGCGCCGTCGAGCGTGCGCATCATCTCCGCCCCGTCCCGGACCCCGGTGACCCGGAAGCCGTGCTTGGTCAGGAACTGGGCGACGAGGGAGCGGATTTCGCGGTCATCGTCGACGACGAGGAGATGGGGCGTGCGGTCCATGGCCCCATGATCGGGCGCCGCGCCGCGGGCGTGAAGGGGAAATGTGTAACGCCCGGTTACGGGACGGCCCGCGGTTACACTCTGTTACCAAATGACCGGTTTGCGGACATTCGACCGCAACGTTCGGCGCCCATTGTCTGGTCATCGGGACAACGACGGCGACACAGCCGGCACCGTCCCAACGGAATAAGCCCCCTCCATCCGGGGTTTAGACAGCACCAACACACCGAGGAGTCGACACCATGAAACGCGCCCTTCTGACGTCCGCCCTGCTGGTCGCCGGTCTCGGCGTGGCCGTTCCGGTCTTCGCCCAGGGTGGTCCGGCCGGCGGCCCGCCTCCCGGCGGTCCCGACCGCCACTTCGCCCGCATGTGCGAGGACCAGGAGGCCCGTCTGGCCGGCAAGCTGGCCTATGCGGAGAAGAAGCTGAACATCACCGAGCAGCAGCGCGCCGCCTGGACCAAGTTCGCCGACGCCGCCCGCTCCAGCCTGAAGCCGACGCAGGATTCTGTGCGTCAAGTTCAAGGACGCCCCGCCGCCGGCAGCCCTGCCGCAGCGCCTTGAACGCGCCGAGCAGATGATGCAGGCCCACCTGCAGCAGGTCCAGACCGTCCGCCCGGCCCTGACCGACCTCTACGCCCAGCTGACGCCCGACCAGCAGAAGCAGGCCGACCGCATGCTGAACCCGGGACCGGGCGGCATGGGCGGCCACCATATGGGCCCGCACCATGGCGGCCCGGGCGGCTGGGACCATGACGGTCCGCGGCATGGCATGGGTCCGGGCAAGGGCCCCGGGCCGGGCCCGGCGCCGGCACCGCAGGAGCCGCCCAAGGGATAACGTAACAGACTGGCTGACGTAACAGAGAGACTCCCGGCGGCGATCCCAAGCCCCCCAACGCAGCCGCCGTGAGCCCGAGGGCCGCCGAACCCCCATTCGGCGGCCCTTTTCGTCTCCAGACTCTCGTTTCCAGCGTCTTTCGCTTCGCCCCGAAATCCGGGATCACTCCCATGAGCGCGTTCGATCTTTCCCCGCTGTTCTTCAGCCTGTCGGTCATCAAGCAGGATTACCTGCTGATCCTCGGCATTGCCCGGAGCGGGCTCCGTTCGCTCCGCGCCGGCCGAGCATTCTCCCTGCGGCATTAGCCGTCCGGCGGCGACCGGACGTCCAGACCAGCGCAATCGCCATACATCGCCAAGCCGCCGCTTGCATTGCGGCCTCGCGCACCCCAAAGCTTAACCCCATGACGTCGTCCATGGCTTCGGCCACTCACGCTTCGGCGGGCGGCGGTCTCGGGCGGGGGGGCCGTGTGGTCGCCGTGCTGGGGCCGACCAACACCGGCAAGACCTATCTGGCGATCGAGCGCATGCTCGGTCACCGGTCCGGAATGATCGGCTTTCCCCTGCGCCTGCTGGCGCGGGAGAACTATGACCGCATCGTCGGGATCAAGGGGAAGAACGCGGTCGCCCTGGTCACGGGGGAGGAGAAAATCCTGCCCCCCAACCCGTCCTACTGGGTCTGCACCGTCGAATCGATGCCGCTGGACCGTGCGGTCGATTTCCTGGCGGTGGACGAAATCCAGCTCTGCGCCGACCCGGAGCGCGGCCACATCTTCACCGACCGGCTGCTGAACGCCCGCGGCATGGTCGAAACGATGGTGCTGGGATCCGATTCGATGCAGCCGATGATCCGCCGGCTGGTGCCGAAGGCGGAATTCATCAGCCGGCCGCGCTTCTCGCAGCTGACCTATGCCGGCCACAAGAAGCTGACGCGCCTGCCGCCGCGCTCGGCCGTCGTCGCCTTTTCCGCCACCGACGTCTATGCCATCGCCGAGATGATCCGGCGCCAGCGCGGCGGCACCGCCGTGGTGCTGGGCGCGCTCAGCCCGCGCACCCGCAACGCGCAGGTCGGGCTCTATCAGGCGGGCGAGGTCGATTATCTGGTGGCGACCGACGCCATCGGCATGGGGCTGAACATGGACGTCGACCATGTCGCCTTCGCCCGCATCGTCAAGTTCGACGGCTTCGCCCCGCGCCGCCTGCGCCCCGCCGAGGTGGCGCAGATCGCCGGCCGCGCCGGCCGCCACATGCGCGACGGCACCTTCGGCACCACCGACGAGGTGGGGGAGCTGGACGCCGACCTCGTCACCCGCGTCGAGAACCACGAGTTCGAGACGGTCAAGGCCTTGTCCTGGCGCAACAGCGAGCTGCGCTTCGACACGCCGGGCTTCCTGCTGAAATCGCTGGAGGAACGGGCGCCGCTCGCGGAGCTGTCCCGTGTGCGCGAGGCCGACGACCATCTGGCGCTCCAGGCGCTGGTGCGCGATCCCGACATCATGGATCTGGCGCGCGGCCGCGACGCCGTGAAGCTGCTGTGGGAGGTCTGCCAGGTCCCCGACTTCCGCAAGGTGCTGTCGGATGCCCACACCAAGCTGCTCGGCCAGATCTTCCGCAGCCTGCGCACGCCGCTGCGCCGGCTGGACGACGATTGGGTGGCGAAGCAGGTCGCCCGGCTCGACCGCACCGAGGGCGACATCGACGCGCTGGTCGCCCGCATCGCCCACATCCGCACCTGGACCTACATCTCCAACCGGCCGACCTGGCTGAAGGACCCGCTGCACTGGCAGGAACGCACCCGCGCCATCGAGGACCGGCTGTCCGACGCCCTGCACGAGCGGCTGACCCAGCGCTTCATCGACCGCCGGTCCGCCACGCTGGCCCGCACGCTGAAGGACGGGCGCTCGCTGCTGGGCGGCGTGCGCGCCGACGGCGAGGTGGTGGTGGAGGGGCATGTCGTCGGCAAGCTGGAGGGCTTCCGCTTCGTTCCCGACGCGCCCGACCGCTCCGACGAGGCAAAGTCGCTGCTGACCGCCGCCCGACGGGCCTTGCGCGACGAGCTGGCCAAGCGGCTGCGCGCCTTCGAGGCGGAGCCGGACGACGCCTTCGCGCTGGAGGCCGACGCGGTGCTGAGTGCGGATGGCCTGCCGGTGGCGCGGCTGGCCGCCGGCCAGTCGGTGCTGGCGCCGCTGGTGGTGCCGTTCGACGACGGCATGCTGGACCAGGCCCAGCGCGAGCGGGTGCGGGCACGGCTGGAGCGCTGGCTGAAGGACCACATCGCCGCCCGGCTGAAGCCGCTCTTCGCGCTGTCCGCGGCGCAAGGGCTGTCGGGGGCGGGGCGGGGGCTGGCCTTCCAGCTGGTGGAGGGACTTGGGGTTCTGCCCCGGCAGCCCGTCGCCGACATGGTCGAGCGGCTGGAGCGCGAGGACCGCAAGGCGCTGACCGGGCTGGGCGTCCGGCTCGGGGTGTCGCACCTCTATCTGACCGCGCTGGCCAAGCCGGCGGCGGTGACCTTGCGCGGGCTGCTGTGGGCGGTGTCGAAGGGCCATCCGCTGCCGGTGCCGATCCCGCCGCCCGGCCGGGTGTCTGTCGAGGCGCCGCCGGTGAAGGAGGGCGGCGCGCCGCCCGGCTTCTGGGAGGCCATCGGCTATCCGCTGGCCGGCGGGCGGGCGCTGCGCGTCGACATGCTCGACCGGCTGGAGACGGAGCTGCTGACCGCGTCCAGAGCCAATGCACCGATCCGCGAGGTGGCGCTCGGCCAGCGCGTCGGCCTGTCGGCGGAGGAGCTGGGGGCGGTGCTGGCCGGGCTCAGCTATGTGCGGATGGTGGCCGAGGATGGCGCGGTGACCTGGAAGCGCAAGCGGCCCTCCCGCCAGCAGCAGGGGAACCGGCAGCGGCGCGAGAAGCTGACCAACGAGGACCATCCCTTCGCCAAGCTGCGGCAGCTGTCGGGGATGTGAGGGGGCATGACGACCACAGGACACCAGACCAACAGACGGAAACGCCCATGAGCAACACCGACAGCGAAGACTCCACCCCCGGCCGGCTGCGGATCGACAAGTGGCTTTGGTATGCGCGCTTCTTCAAGACGCGCAGCCTCGCCGCCAAGCTGTGCAACGACGGGGGCGTGCGGCTGTCGGGGGCGGTGGTGACCAAGGCGCATGCGGCGGTGAAGCCGGGCGACGTGCTGACCTTTGCCCAGGGGCGGCACATCCGCGTCATCAAGGTGGTGGCGCTGGGCAGCCGCCGCGGCCCGGCGCCGGAGGCCCAGGCGCTGTACGAGGATCTCGCCCCTCCCGTGCCGGAGGAGCGCCTGCAGGATCCCTACCGCGCGCCGTTCCAGCCGCCGGGCGCCGGGCGGCCGACCAAGCGCGACCGCCGGGCGATCGACGCCCTGCATGGTGACGGCCCGATGGGCGATGGGCCGATGAGCAATGTTTGGCAAAGTGAGACCGATTAGGCGGCGATGCTGATTGTTGCTCGAAAAAAGTGAGACCGCCTCTTAAACGGAGGCGGGACCACCCCCATCTGGGAAGGCTGGATAACCGACCAGATGCGACAAGCGAGCACGATCATGAGCGAGAAGACCCGACCTTCGAGCCTTTCCGCCCCCTCTTCAGCGAAGCGCGGCGCCCGCGCTGCGACCGCCGTGGCGGTTGCGCTGGTGATGGCGCTGGCCGCCGGAACCGCCGACGCCCGCGCCGGCAAGAGCAGCTCGTCCGGCAGCCGCGGCAGCCGCACGACCGAGGCGCCGGCCGCCACCAGCACCGCCCCCAATTCCGTGTCGCCGATGGAGCGTTCGACCGCCCCGGCGGCGTCGCCCGGCATGCAGCGCCCCGGCGCCGCGGCCACCGCCCCGGCGGCGGCCCCCTCGCGCGGCTTCTTCGGCGGCGGCTTCATGTCGGGCCTGATGGGCGGCCTGATCGGCGCCGGCATCGGCGCGATGCTGTTCGGCGGCGGCTTCTTCGAGGGGTTGGGCAGCTTCGCCGGCATCCTGGGCTTCCTGCTGCAGATCCTGCTGGTCGTCTTCCTGGTCCGGCTGGCCATGCGCTTCTTCCGCAACCGTTCGCAGACCGCCAACACCGCGGCGTCCGGCGGTCCGCTCGGTGGAAACCGGCCGGCCTATGCCGGCGGTCCGCAGGGCGACCAGATGAACCGCGAGGCGGCCGACGCCGGCTACAACCCGATGGGCAACCGCGGAATGGGTGGCGGCAACGCCGGCCCGGCCCAGCGCCGTCAGGCGGCCGACGAGATCGGCATCCAGCCGGCCGACTTCGAGTCGTTCGAGCGGCTGCTCGTCACCGTCCAGACCGCCTACGGGCGTGAGGATGCCGAGGCGCTCCGCGCCGCGACGACGCCGGAGATGTTCTCCTACTTCAACGACGATCTGGCGGAGAACCGCAGCCGCGGCGTGGTCAACAAGGTCAGCGACGTCCGCCTGCTCCAGGGCGATCTGGCCGAGGGCTGGCGCGAAGGGGCGCAGGAATACGCCACCGTCGCCATGCGCTTCGCGCTGACCGACGTCACGGTGGACCGTGCCAGCGGCAAGGTGATCGAGGGCAACGCCTCGCAGCCGACCGAGGCGACCGAGTTGTGGACCTTCGTCCGCCCGCGCGGCGGCCAGTGGCAGCTGTCGGCGATCCAGCAGGCCAGCTGAGGCTTGCGGGTATCGGGAATGCGAAACGCCCCGGCCATTGGCCGGGGCGTTTTCGTTTGTGCGGATTATGCCCTCTCCCGCCCCGGGATCCCCTCTCCCCCCGGGGAGAGGGGGATTTAGGGAGAGGGAGGCTCAATTCGTCGGCAGCACCACGGCGTCCGTTGCGCGGAAGCCCAGCCGCACGGTCTCGCCGGGGACGAAGGCCGGCTCCTGGCCCAGATGCGGCATCTGCACGGTCAGGCCGCCGTCGAGGAAGGCGTTGACGAAGGCGCCCTCGAAGTCGCTGTGGCTGACGCGGGCGCTCAGGCTGTTGTCGCTCTCGCCCGCTCCCGGACGTGCCGGCGCCAGACGTTCCGGCCGGACATAGAGGGTGGCGCGGTCGCCCACCGCCAGCCCGCGCGGGTTGCGCCCGCGCAAGGCCCCGAAGGCGCTGTCGAGCACCGCCCAGCCGTCGGCCGCCTGCGTCACCCGCCCGGCGAAGCGGTTCGCCTCGCCGACGAAGGACGCGACGAAGGCGGTTTCCGGGTGGTCGTAGATGGTCTTGCCGTCGCCCACCTGCTCCAGCACGCCGCGCGACATCACGCCGATGCGGTCGGACATGGTGAGCGCCTCGCCCTGGTCGTGGGTGATGTAGATGAAGGTGACGCCGGTGCGCTTCTGCAACTCGCGCAGTTCGGCGCGCATGTGCTGGCGCAGCTTGAGATCCAGCGCCGACAAGGGTTCGTCCAGCAGCAGCACCGCCGGTTCCACCGCGAGCGCGCGGGCGATGGCGATGCGCTGGCGCTGGCCGCCGGACAGGTCGGTCACCCGCTTGTCCGCCGTGTCGGGCAGCGCCACCAGCTCCAGCAGCTCGCGCACGCGGCGCTTGCGGTCGGCCGACGGGACGCCGCGCACCTCCAGCCCGAAGCCGATGTTGTCCGCCACCGTCATCAGCGGGAACAGGGCCAGGTTCTGGAAGATCAGCGCGGTCGGCCGCTTGTTCGGACCGATCCCCTTCATGTCCCGGCCGCCGATGCGGACGGCGCCGTCGGTCGGCTCCATGAAGCCGGAGATCATGCGCAGGATGGTGGTCTTGCCGCAGCCGGAGGGGCCGAGGAAGCTGAAGAACTCCCCGGCCCCGATGGTCAGCGAGACGTCGCGGACGGCGACGGTGTCGCCGAACCGCATGGTGACGTGGTCGAGTTGGACGTCTTGGCTCATGGCCCCTGCTGTGTGCGGATCACGCCGCCAGGAAGCGATCCTGGTACTCGTTGCGGATGGAGACGTACCACGCCTCCTGGATCGGCCACCACCACAGCTTCTGCAGCGCGTCGCCGGGATAGGCGTCGGCGAAGAACTGCTTGTTGAGGTCGGTCAGGTGGGCCTCGGCGCCGACCGCGGTGCTGGAGATGCCGGAATGGTTGGTGTAGAGCGCGCCGGCCTCCGGCGTGTAGAACCAGTTGATCCAGGCATAGGCGTTGTCCAGGTTCTCCGCCTTCTTCGGAATGGCGAAGCCTTCCATCCAGGCGAGCGCACCCTCCTTCGGCGCCACGAAGCGGACCGGCAGCCCTTCCTTGCGGAGCGCCACCGCACTGCTGTCCCAGGTCTGGCCGATGACGCAGCCGTTGGCGCGGAAGGCGCCCTGGGCCTCGTTCTCGTTGGTCCAGAATTGGGCGACCGACTTCTTGTTGGCGGCGGCCACCTTGAGGATGGCGTCGAAGTTGGCGCGCGCCTTCGCCTCGTCCTTGAACTGGTCGCGGACCGGGTGCGGCAGCTTGCCCTGGCTTTCCAGCCACAGCGCGATGCCGATCAGCGAGGAATGGCCGCGCACCGTCACCTTGCCGGCGTTGGCCGGCGCCCACAGGTCGCCGTAGCTGGCGGTGCCGTAGGCGAGCGGCGCCTTCTTCATGTCGTAGGCCAGCGCCTCGGTGCCCCAGTCGGCCGGGGCGAAATAGCGCTTGCCGCCGACGACGCCGCCCATCCCGGCGGAGCCCTCGACCGACGATTTCAGGCAGCCGTCCCACTTCACCTTCGCCTCGTCGATCGGCTGCACCAGCTCGAACTCGACATAGTTCGGCACGCGGTCGACGGTGGGGTGGATGATGTCGAAGCCGGCGCCGCCGGTCGCCTTCAGCTGGTTCAGCAGCTCGTCGTTGGTGCCGTATTCGGTCAGGGTCGCCTTGACGCCGGTCTTCTTCTCGAAGTCGGCCAGCATGTCCGGGCTGATGTAGCCGGCCCAGGAGAAGATCTTCACGCTGCCCGACGCCGCCCGGCCCTCGCGCAGGACGAAGGGACCGACCGAGGCGACACCGGCGGCGGCCGCAGCGCTTTGCAGCAGCAGGCGGCGGGTGAAGCTCTTGGCGGCGCGCTGGGTCTCGGCGCTGGACCGCTGCGACTCGCTCTGGGCGTTCTCGATCTTGGACATGACGTCCGGTCTCCCTGGCTCTTGGATGGCGTTTTTTCAGGTTCCCCTGGCGGCGACTTCGCGCAGCCCCGCTCAAGACGCAAAGTGTGCCTGAGACAAAAGCCGTCCGTCCATGGGGGAAGATGAGGCTCCGCCAAACTTCATAGAGCCGTCACATGGGAAAAAGGGAGAACCCGGCAGGAGGATCGTCACATGACGTAGAAGCTCGCCTTCACCACCACGCCCTCGGCGCCGCGCAGCACGGTGCGGTTGCGGCCGCTGCGCTTGGCGAAATAGAGCGCCTCGTCGGCCTGGGTCATCAGGTCGTTGACCGAGACGGTGCCGCGGTCCAGGCACATGCCGATGCTGACGGTGAAGCCGAAGCCGGCGCCGCTACCGGTCTCCACCGTCAGCTCGGCGGTGGAGCGGCGGATCGCCTCGACCCGCGCCAGCGCCCCCTCCAGGTCGCCGGAGGGCAGGCACAGGCAGAACTCCTCCCCACCCAGCCGGCCGAGGAAGCCGCCGCCGGGCACCTGGGCGGCGCAATGGTCGGCGAAGCGCTTCAGCGCGAGGTCGCCATTGCCGTGGCCGTGGGTGTCGTTGATCGCCTTGAAATGGTCGATGTCGAACATGGCGACCGCCAGCGGCGCCCCGCCTTCCCTCGCGACACGGTAGGCCTGCTCCAGCCGCTCCATGAAATAGCGGCGGTTCGCCACCCCGGTCAGGTAGTCGGTGTTCAGCATCTCCACCATCACCCGGTGCATGCGGGTGATGCGCTCGCCGGCCCGCACGCGGGCGCGCAGCATCGGCAGGTCGATGGGCTTGGCCAGGAACTCGTCGGCGCCGGACTCGAAGGCCTCGACCCGCCGGGCCGTCTCGCTGTCGCCGGTCATCAGGATGGTGAAGGTGCGGTGCTGGTCGTCCGCCGCCCGGACATGCCAGCACAGCTCCAGCCCGGTCATCACCGGCATTTCCAGATCGGTGATGACGATGTGGATGTCGTGGCTGCGATAGAGGGCGAGCGCCTGTCCGCCATCCTTGGCGAGCAGAACGCGGTAGCCGCTGCTTTCCAGCTCTTCCCGGATCAGTTCACGAAAGAAATTGGAATCGTCGGCGACAAGAACAGTCGTTTCCACCAGCACACCCGTGTCGTCGGCGAAGAGTCCGTGCGCGCGGACCTTAACAGACTCCACGGTGCTATGGCATAGTGGCGTGGCAACACACCGTCACCGGTGGATTGAGCGCTCTTCAGCTTTCGAGCATGCGGCGCAGCAGCTCGACATCCTCGGCGAAGGACGGATCGGTGGCGCGCAGCTCGTCCACCTTCTTGACCGCATGCATGACCGTGGTGTGGTCACGGCCCCCGAACTTGCGGCCAATCTCCGGCAGGGAGCGGGCGGTCAGCTGCTTGGCCAGATACATGGCGATCTGGCGCGGACGGGCCACCGCGCGGGCGCGGCGGGCGGAATGCATGTCGGCGACGCGGATGTTGTAATGCTCCGCCACCCGCTTCTGAATCTCGTCGATGGTGACGCGGCGGTCGTTGGCGCGCAGCAGATCGTGCAGCACCTCCTGCGTCGTCTCCAGCGAGATGGACCGCCCGACCAGCTCGGCATGGGCGACGATGCGGTTCAACGCCCCTTCCAGCTCGCGCACGTTGGACGTGATCTTGTGGGCCAGGAACTCCAGCACCTTCATCGGGATGCTGGCCTGGAGCGCGTCGGCCTTGGCCTGGAGGATGCCGAGGCGCAGCTCGTAGGTGGTCGGGTGGATGTCGGCGACCAGCCCCCAGCCGAGGCGGGAGCGCAGCCGCTCCTCCATGCCTTCCAGGTCGGACGGGCTCTTGTCGGCGGAGATGATGACCTGCCGGTTCTGGTCGACCAGCGCGTTGAAGGTGTGGAAGAACTCCTCCTGCGTCGAGTCCTTGCCGCTGATGAACTGCACGTCGTCGATCATCAGCACGTCGACCGAGCGGAACTGCTGCTTGAAGGCCATCGTGTCCTTGAAGCGCAGCGCCCGGATGAACTGATACATGAACTTCTCGGCCGACAGGTACAGCACCTTGCGGTTCGGGTCGTTCTTGCGGATCTGCCAGGCCAGCGCGTGCATCAGGTGGGTCTTGCCCAGCCCCACCCCGCCATAGAGGAACAGCGGGTTGAAGGTCACGGTGGTGGCGTCGGCGACGCGCCTTGCGGCGGCGTGGGCCAGCTCGTTCGGCTTGCCGACGACGAAATTCTCGAAGGTGAATCGCGGGTCGAGTGCGGCCGACAGGTCGGACCGGTCCTCCAGAATCGCAGGCACCGCGGTCGGCGATTCGTCCGACGCCCCGCCATAGGAGGCGGATGTGTAGACGGTGGACGGGGCCGGCTCGCCGGAGAATCCGGACGGCGATCCCGAGAACGACCCCTGCGGCGGGGCCGGGCGGGGAGCCGGACGGGAGTCGGCGGCGCGCGAATCGAAGCCGCGAGAATCGAAACCGCGGGGCGGGGATGGGCGGTCGTCGTCGATGTCGTCATTGTCGGCGACGAGGGCCGCCGGCGGATTCGTGGAGGCGACGATGACGTCGATCGACTGCACTTCCGGATTCTCGCCGGACCAGAGGGCGCGGATGCGGTCGGCATAGTGGGTCAGCACCCAGTCGCGCATGAATCGCGTGGGCACGACGATGCACACCTCGCCGCCGATCAGGCTGGCGACGGACAGCGGCTGAAGCCAGCTCCGGTAGGCGATCTCGCCGACCTCTTCCTTCAGGCGTCCGCGAATGCGCGCCCACTGCTGATCCAACGACACGCCGACCGACATGCTCCCTTACCCCCGCTCCTTCCGCCGGCCGGCCAAAACCGGAATGGCCGCCGTCTGGTCCAGCCCGAAGGACTCCGGGCAAGGAAAAACCGAACGGAACACTATATCCAAAAAGCACACGCCGGAGTCGACGGGATTGAAAATCCCGCCCCAGGCGCGACAGCTTGTAAGTAAAAGAAGATCGTGCGAACGACCGGGACTCAACAAGCCCTGATCCGGCGTAAGACCTTCAGTATTTCACTGCTGTGTTCGGACGGACACAGAGTGTTGCATCACCCTATTTCGCCCGACCGAATGGACCAAAAGTCTAACCATGCCGCGGAAATCTGGCAATGGGACAGATGGCGAACGGCCCAAAAAGATAAAAACGTTCTCATTGACCGCATGACCGATCCCGAATCTCATACGCGATCCCAAGAACAATCTAAGACAATTGTCGAGCATCCGCACATTTACTTTAAACGCAAAAAGCCGCGCCCCGAGTCACGGGCGCGGCTTTTTGAAAGCAGCGTATGAAAGCTCTATCAGAGAGCCTTGATCGCAGCCGACAGACGCGACAGCTTGCGCGACACAGTGTTCTTGTGCAGCACGCCCTTCGACACGCCGCGCATCAGCTCCGGCTGAGCGGACTTGAACGCCTCGGCGGCGGCGGACTTGTCGCCGCTCTGGATCGCGCCCTCGACCTTCTTGACGAAGGAACGGATGCGGCTGACGCGGGCACGGTTGACTTCCGTGCGACGCTCGGTCTGACGAATGCGCTTTTCAGCGGACTTATGATTGGCCATGGAAACCCTACTCCGAACGACACGGCTGTCGTGATGCGAGCGCGCCTTATACGCGGCAGCGCACCGCGAGTCAAGGCGTGGACGCCCGATGATTTTGACTAATCGTACTTCAACGACATCTTGATGGGATCTGGACCGTCCCCCGCAAGATGCAGGGGACGGCTCCAGCGGCAGAGTCGAAGCTGGCGCGACGACTCAGCGGTTCTTCCAGCCGGCCTGGCGCTTCTCGGCGAATGCGGCCATGCCTTCCTTCTGGTCTTCGGTGGCGAAGGTCGAGTGGAACAGGCGGCGCTCGAAGCGGATGCCCTCGGCCAGCGTCGATTCATAGGCGACGTTGACCGCCTCCTTCGCCATGGCGATGACCGGCTGCGACAGCGAGGCGATCTTGGTGGCGACCTTCACCGCCTCCTCGACCAGCTCGGCGGCCGGGACGATGCGGGAGACGAGGCCGCAGCGCTCGGCCTCGGCGGCGTCGATCATGCGGCCGGTCAGCACCATCTCCATCGCCTTGGACTTGCCGACGAAGCGGGTCAGGCGCTGGGTGCCGCCGGCGCCGGGGATGGTGCCGATGGTGACCTCGGGCTGGCCGAACTTGGCGGTGTCGGCGGCCAGGATGAAGTCGGCCATCATCGCCAGCTCGCAGCCGCCGCCCAGCGCGAAGCCGGCGACCGCGGCGATGGTCGGCTTGCGGCACTTGGCCAGCCGCTCCCACTTCGCGGTGATGAAGTTGGAGTTGTAGACATCCATATAGGAGAAGCCGGCCATCTCCTTGATGTCGGCGCCGGCGGCGAACGCCCGCTCCGACCCGGTGACGACGATGGCGCCGATGGCTTGATCGGCCTCGAAGGCGTCCAGCGCCTGGCCCAGCTCGGTCACCAGCTGGTCGCACAGCGCGTTCAGCGCCTTCGGACGGTTCAGCGTAATCAGCCCGACCGGGCCGCGCGTCTCGACGAGGATGGTTTCATAGGACATGGTGGCGGACATGGCTGCAGCACTCTCCCGATGGGGCGAGCCCGGTTGCTTCCGGGACTCGTGGTTGTTGAGGGTGTTCGATGGCGACGAATGGCAAGGGCTGCCGCGAGTATGGCGGGTGTTCCCGCGATCAGCGCGGCGTCAAAGTGAAGCGGACGGCTGTCCCGGTGGCGGTCCCAGTGGCGGTCCCGGTGGCGGCTTTCGCCTTCTGGGCGGCCTGCGGGAACTCCAGCCGCAGCTCCTCGCCGTCGCGGACGAAGACGCGGTCGGCGGTCCGGCGCCAGCCCAGCTGCGGCAGGGTCTGGTCGTAGAAGGCCAGCACCGCCTGTCGCGGCACCTCGCCCGACAGCACGGCCTGGACGATCCGCCCACCCGGCTTGTCGAAGACCAGCGGCTCCGATTCGGCGGACGCCAGCCCGGGCATCACCGGCACATCGGTGGTGCCGGGGACGAAGGGCCCGGACTCGGCTGCGGCAAGCTGGGCCGCCAGTGCCGAAGGAATGGGAATGAGGAAGCTCCCCAGGCCCGCAACTGCGGGGCCGGCAAGGAGGAAAGCGGCGGACGCCGCCCGGAGCATGGCCGGTAGAGCCGTCATGCCCCAGCTATATCACCGTTGGCGCGCCGCACAAAAGAAAGTCGAGCGGCCCGACTGTACAATCCGCTGAACGCCCCCCGTCCGGGCACGGTCGCAGTCGCAGTCGGGGCAACCCTCCCCCTCCCGGTCGTAGACGGCGAACTGGTGCTGGAAATAGCCCAGCTCTCCCGACGCCTGCCGGTAGTCGCGCAGCGACGAGCCGCCGGCGGCAATCGCGCGCTCCAGCACCTCGCGCACCGCGACGGCGAGGCGGTCGACCTCTGCGGGCGTCAGGCTGGCGGCGGTCCGGGTCGGCAGGATGCCGGACTGGTAGAGCGCCTCCGACACATAGATGTTGCCCAAGCCGGCGACGATGCCCTGGTCGAGCAGGGCGGCCTTGATCGGGGTGATCTTGCCGGCCAGACGGCGGGCGAGGTCGGGGCCGGAGAATTCGTTGCCGAGCGGCTCCGGCCCCAGGTTGCGCAGCATCGGGTGGTCGCCCAGCGCGTCGGCCACCGTCAGGTCCATCAGCCCGAAGCGGCGGGCGTCGTTGAAGGTGACGATGGTGCCGGCATCGGTCTCGAACACCACATGATCGTGCTTGTCGAAGGCGTCGGGGCGTTCCGGCGCGATGATCATCCGGCCGGACATGCCGAGATGGGCGATCAGCACGCCGCCGTCGTCCAGATGCATCAGGATGTATTTGGCGCGCCGCCGCACCGACGTGACCACACGCCCGGTCAGCCTTTCGCAGAAGCGCGGCGGAAAGGGGATGCGCAGGTTCGGCCGCCGCTGCTCCACACGGACCAGCCGCCGGCCTTCGAGATGCGGGGCGAGGCCCCGGCACACCGTCTCGACTTCGGGAAGTTCAGGCATCGGCAGAGTGTGGGGTGGGAGGGGGATTGGTGCAAGGGCGGTTGCCTGAAGAGTGCGGGAGCGGCGGGCAAGATCTCCACGGATTTCACGGATTGAAACACGGATTTCACGGATGTGGCGTCCCGAAGCCGCTGCTGCCGGAACAGTCCCAAGCGGCGCCAAGCTCAAAAAAAATCCGTGAAATCCGTGTCTAAATCCGTGAAATCCGTGTCGATCTTGCCCCACCTCAGCGATTCCCCGAAGCTCCCGTCACCGATACTCTTTAAACCGCTCCGTCGCCTGGATCAGCGCGGCGCGGATGCCGGGCTCCATGGCGGAATGGCCGGCGTCGGGGACGATGCGGTAATCGGCTTCCGGCCAGGCGCGGTGCAGCGCGTCGGCGGAGATCACCGGGCAGACGATGTCGTAACGGCCCTGGACGATCACCGCCGGCAGATGGCGGATGCGGTCGACGTCGCGCAGGAGCTTGTCCTCCGGCGTGAAGCGGTTGGAGCGGAAGTAATGCGCCTCGATCCGCGCCAGCCCCAGGGCGTGGCGGTCCTCGCCGCTGGCCGCGATCAGGTCGGGCGACGGCAGAAGCGAGGAACAGCTTCCCTCATAGATGCTCCACACCCGGGCCGCGGCCATGCGCACCGCCGGGTCGGACGAATCGAGCCGCTTCCAGAACGCCTCCAGCAGGTCGCCGCGCTCGTCCTCCGGGATATGGCCGGCGAAGGCGGCCCAGGCCTCGGGGAAGAGGATGCGCATGGAATAGAGGAACCAGTCGATCTCGCTCTTCCGCATCAGGAAGATGCCGCGCAGGATCAGGCCCAGGCAGCGGTCCGGGTGGGTCTGGGCATAGGCGAGCGCCAGGGTCGAGCCCCAGGAGCCGCCGAACAGGTGCCAGCGCTCGATGCCGAGATGGCGGCGCAGCGTCTCGATGTCCTCGACCAGCCGCTCGGTGGTGTTCTCGCGCGTTTCGCCCAAGGGCGTGGAGCGGCCGGCGCCGCGCTGGTCCATCACGATGATGCGGTAATGGGCGGGATCGAAGAAACGGCGGTGGGTGGGCGAGGCGCCGGCCCCCGGACCGCCATGCAGGAACATCACCGGCACGCCGCGCGGGTTGCCCGCCTGCTCCCAATAAACCGTGTGGATCCCGTCGACGGCAATCGTGCCGGTCTGGAACGGGTCGATGGGCGGATAGAAGTCGCTGCGGGGCATGGCCATGCATCCAGTGGTGCGGGCCCCGAGTGTAGTGGAGCCACCGGGGCTTGCGCCAGCGCGACGAGGCTCATCGGCGAACCCCCAAACGACAAAGGCCGCCCGGAGGCGGCCTTGGGTGTCGATCACTGTGCTTTTGGGAGGATGGCGCGCCCGAAGAGATTCGAACTCCTGACCCTCAGATTCGTAGTCTGATGCTCTATCCAGCTGAGCTACGGGCGCCTTATCCACAGAACTTGTCTGCCAAGCATCTCGCCGTCGAAGTATCCCCCGGCGTCGAGGCGCGCAACCTACTCAAATCCGTCATCGAAGGCAAGCGGTTTTCGCGAAGAAAAACACCGGAGCCCAGCGGCGGATTTCGACGATGTCCCAGACGACAAAGGCCACCCAGGAGGTGGCCCGTGCGTCGAACGGGAAGGATGGCGCGCCCGAAGAGATTCGAACTCCTGACCCTCAGATTCGTAGTCTGATGCTCTATCCAGCTGAGCTACGGGCGCTTTATCCAT
Source organism: Azospirillum sp. UENF 112521 (assembly GCF_058780665.1). Classification (NCBI taxonomy): domain Bacteria; kingdom Pseudomonadati; phylum Pseudomonadota; class Alphaproteobacteria; order Rhodospirillales; family Azospirillaceae; genus Azospirillum; species Azospirillum sp. UENF 112521. Next base: position 163,741 of record NZ_JBSNCI010000002.1, on the reverse strand, counting down.
CGTCTGTCCCGGCGTCGGCGGCAGGCCGTCGGCGTCGAGGCGCGCAACATACTCAGAAGCCCCCTGCCCCGCAAGCGCTTTTTTCACGAATTTTCGCCCCGCCAGCAAGCCCCCTGCGGCAGCCCCTGCGACCGCGGGGCCCGGACGGCCGAATCGCCCCGGATTGCCGGGCGGCGGCGGCTGGGTTATACAGTCCACTTGCTGTTTTTGGAGAGTCAGTACCGTGGCCGAAGCCCCCTTCAACAAGCATTTCCCGGTGTCCTGGGAAGAGCTCCACCGCAATGCCAAGGCGCTGGCCTGGCGCCTGATCGACCGCGGCCCGTGGAAGGGCATCATCGCGATCACGCGCGGCGGCATGGTTCCCGCGGCGATCATCGCGCGCGAGCTTGAGATCCGCATGATCGACACCGTCTGCGTCTCCAGCTACGACCACCAGCAACAGCGCAACGCGACGATCCTGAAGGGCGTCGAAGGCGCCAAGGCCGGCGACGGCGAGGGCTGGCTGATCATCGACGACCTGGTGGACACCGGCAAGACGGCGGAGATCGTGCGCAAGATGCTGCCGAAGGCGCATTTCGCCACCGTCTACGCCAAGCCGGCCGGCCGGCCGCTGGTCGACACCTTCATCACCGAAGTCAGCCAGGACACCTGGATCCACTTCCCCTGGGACATCGAGCTGCAATTCTCGCAGCCGATCGCCAAGCAGCGGAACGGCTGACCGGCCCCCTGGACCGGCCCCCGACCGGGGCGCGCCCTTCCCGTCCGGTCCCATCCGGCCGGGGAAGGCGCGCCCGGTTCATTACATAAAAATTTACAGTTTGCGTCCTAAATGACGCGCGGCGGAGCGCCTGCGCCCGCCGACGCCTTCAACATCGCGTGGCGGCCCGCGCATGAGCGACGATTTGACCGGCGACCTCCGCCCGGACGAGCTGCACCCAGACGAACTGCGCCAGGACGAGTTGCGCCAGAAGATCGACGCCCTGGTGACGCGGCTGCCGGCCAGCCTCGTCTACAGCCTGCTGAGCGAGATCGAAGGCATGGACAGCGAGCCGACCGACCGGGTCCAGCTCGTCCGCCAATATGTCATCGAGTATCTGAACCGCCAGCGCACCAACCGCGCCCGCCGCCTGTTCACCAACCTGTTCGAAGCCTTCCTGATCGACGACGACGTGCTGTACCACTCCGGCGTCTCGGTTCCCGGCATGCTGCAACGGGTCGATGTCGGCGCCCTGTGGGAGGCGCTGAGCCGCGACGCCTTCCCCCTGCTGGCGGTCGAGGCACAGGAAACGCTGGACGAGATGGCGCGCGGCGACGTGATCGACCGCATCCTGCGCTCCCCCGTCGCCATGGTGATGAAGGAGCGGATGCGCGTCGCGTCGGTGAAGCATCTCGACGCCGTGCTGGCGAACAAGAAGGCGGTGGACGAGCTGCTGGCCGGCATGTCGCGCAACCGGCCGCGCCGCACCCGCCTGATGTCGGGCTTCCTGGAAAAGACGCCGCACATCGACCTCGCCACGCTGCGGCTGATGCATCTGATCCTGACCAACGCCGAGGGGCCGGTGAAGCCGGTTGCCGACCGGCTGGAGGATTTCCCCGCCAGTTGCAGCGGCGAGACGGAGGCGAACCGGCTGGCCGACCTGCTGCTGGACGCCACCGAATCGCTGCGCGACCGCTGCGGCGACGATCTGGCGGCCATGCTGCCGCTGTCGGTGCTGTCGGTGAAGCGCAACTATCCGGTGGCGGCGCTCTATATCCGGCAGAGCGGCGTCGATCCCGGCCGCGGCGACGCCATGACCGCGGCGCTGACCGGCCATTTCATCGGCGTCACCCGCGCGCTGACCGCGGCGCTGAGCGTCGTCCTGAAGCTGAACGAGCGGGTCCCCGGCTCCGCCATCCGGCCCAGCGCCAAGGAAAAGGCGCGGCTGGAGGCGCTGGTGCAGCGGCTGGACCAGCTGGTCCACGCCGCGACCTCGGCCGGGCTGATGGAGGATCGGCGCAGCGAGCCGGCCTTCCGCAACGCCTGGACCCAGGCGGCGAAGATCATCGGCAGCCGCGTCGCCGCGGTGGCGATGGAACGCTCCGCCCAGGCCGCCGCCGCCCGGCGCCAGCCGGTGATCGACCATGCCGACATCGTCTGGCTCGACCGGCTGCTGTGGCGCTGGCAGGCGATGTCGCGCGACTTCGGCTTCGAGACCTACGATCTGGTGAAGTGGCGCGAAACCCTGCTGGAGGAGCTGCGCGCCAACGTCGAGAAGGCGATGAAGTTCGAGGAAACCGACCCGCTCGACGAGCGGATGGAGCATCTCCTGCGCATCAACGCCATCGCCGGCGTGTTCGGCCAGCGGGTCAGCGCCTGGATTCCCACCTTCAGCCACAACATGACCCGCCTGCTGTCGCACCGTCTGGAGCGCGGCGGCGCGCTTGGCGACGACGAGCAGGCGATCATCGACGACCTCGTCGCCACGGCGCGCACCGAGGTGGGCAAGTCGCGCTATTGGAAGAGCAACGAGCTGATGGACCTGATCGAACTGTCGGAGCGGACGCGGCAGGCGGGGTGAGGGGTCATATCAGCCCGGCTCACATCACTCCCGAAGACCGGTGCCGCGGGTCGAGCCAGTCGCGCAAGCCGTCGCCCAGCATCGTCAGCCCCATGACACTCAGCGCAATCGCGACGCCGGGAAACACCGCCTGCAACGGGGCGGTGAACAGGTGGGTCTGGGCATCGCCCAGCATCTTGCCCCAGCTGGGACTGGGCGGCTGGATGCCGAGGCCGAGATAGCTCAGCGCCGCCTCGTTGACGATGGCGACGGCGAACAGGACGGTGGCCTGGACCACGACGATGCCGGCGATGTTGGGCAGCACATGCACCAGCGTCACCGACAGCGGTCCCCGCCCCAGCGCCAGCGCCGCCCCGACGAAGGGCCGCCGCCACACCGCCAGCGCGGCGCCGCGGGTGACGCGGGCCAGCACCGCGGCGTTGAACAGCGCCAGCGCCACGACGACGTTGACCGCCCCGGCGCCCAGGGCGGCGGTCAGCAGGATCGCCGTCAGCACGGCGGGAAAGGCGAAGACCAGATCGCCCAGCCGCGCCACAACCTCGTCCCCCCAACGTCCCAGCGCGGCGGCCAACAGCCCCAGCGGCACCCCGGCCAGCAGCCCCAGCCCGACCGCGGCGGCGCCGACGGCCAGCGAGTTGCGGGCGCCGACCATGATCATCGACAGCACGTCGCGCCCGAAATGGTCGGTGCCGAGCCAATGGGCGGCGGTGGGCGGCTTCAGCCGGGCGACCACCCGCACCTGCTCCGCCGGGTAGGGCGTCCACAGCAGCGACAGAAGCGCGATGGCGACCAGCAGCAGGGTCAGCCCGGCGCCGAGATGGAGGGAGAGCGGAAGGCGGCGCCTCATGACGCCCCCCCTTTCGGGCGCGGGTCGGCCAGCGCGCAGGCGATGTCGACCAGGGCGTTCACCAGCACGACGAACAGCGCCAGCAGCACGACCACCCCCTGCACCACGATCAGGTCGCGCTGGCCGATGGCCTGATAGAGCAGCCGGCCCAGCCCCGGCAGGGTGAAGACATTCTCCACCACCACGGCACCGGCCACCAGGAAGGAAATCTGCAATCCCAGCACCGTCGCCACCGGGATCAGGGCGTTGGGCAGGGCATGGCGCAGCAGGACGGCCATGCGGCCCACCCCCTTGGCGCGGGCGGTGCGGATATGGTCCTCGCCCAGCGTGTCGAGCACGGCGGTGCGGGTGACGCGGGCGAGGATGGCGGCCTCCGGCACCGCCAGCGCCAATGCCGGCAGCAGCAGGGCGTGCAGCGCCGGGCCGACGCCGCCGCTCCAGCCGGGAAAGCCGCCGGCCGGAAACCAGTGCAGGGTCAGCGAGAACAGCAGGATCAACAGGATGGCGATCCAGAAGCTGGGCATCGACACGCCGAGCTGCGCGAAGCCCAGCACCGCCCAGTCGCTCCCCCTGCCCCGCCGCGCCGCCGCCAGCAGCCCGAGCGGCAGGGCCAGCATTGTGCTGAGGACCAGCGACAGCAGCGACAGCGGCAGGGTGACCGCCAGCCGCTCCGCCACCAGATCGGCCACCGGGCGGGCATAGGTCAGGCTGACGCCGAGGTCGCCGCGCGCCAGCCCGCCGGCCCAGTGCAGGTAGCGGGTAAGGATGGGCTGGTCGAGCCCCATCTGGCTGCGCAGCGCGGCCAGCGTGTCGGGCTGGGCATTGACGCCCAGCATCAGCAGCGCCGGGTCGCCGGGAACCAGTTGCAGCACCGTGAAGACCACGATGCTGGCCAGCCAGACGGTGACGATCAGGCTGGCCAGCCGTCGCAGCAGGAACGCAAGCACGCGGGTCTATCCTTACCTTGGCCTTACTTGCCTTGCGTTATTTCCAGGACACGCCGGTGACGTCGTTGGCCTGGACCGGGCGGTTCACCCACATGCCGGTCAGGCCGGCCTTCTGCACCGTCACCGACGGCAGCATGAAGAGGAAGCCGTTGACCGCATCCTCCGCCAGGACCTTCTGCTGCTCGCCGTAGAGGGCGTTGCGCCGGCCCGGGTCCTGGGTGCGATTCAGCTCGTCGTTCAGGGCGTTGAAACGCTCGCTCTTGTAATTGAAGTAGTAGTCGGGCCGGGCGTAGATGTCGATGTCCAGCGGCTCGGTGTGGGCGATCATGGTCAGGTCGTAATCCTTGCCCTTGAACGTCTTTTCCAGCCAGGCCGCCCACTCCACCGGCTCGATCTTCGCCCGGATGCCGACTTCGGCCAGCATGGCGGCGACCAGCTCGCCGCCGCGGCGCGCATAGGGCGGCGGCGGCAGGCGCAGCGTGGTGTCGAAGCCGTTCGGATAGCCCGCCTCGGCCAGCAGCGCCTTCGCCTTGGCCGGGTCGTAGGGATACATCCCGGTCAAATCGACATAGCCTTCGCGGTGCGGCGGGAAATGGCTGCCGATGGCGACGCCGTTGCCATAGAGCACGCCCTCGATCAGCGTCTGGCGGTCGATGGCATGGGCCATGGCGCGGCGGACGCGGACATCGTCGAAGGGCTTGCGGGCGTTGTTGGTCGACAGCAGCGTCTCGCCCTCCGTCGAGCCGACCATGACCGTGAAGGCCGGGTCGTTGCGGAATTCCGGCAGGGCTTCATAGGTGCTGAACAGGGTGAAGGCGTCGATGTCGCCGGCCTTCAGCGCCGCCACCTGGGCGGCCGGGTCGCTGATGAAGCGGAAGGTGACGCGGTCGATCTTCGGCTTCGCCCCGTCATAGTCGGGGTTGCGCACCAGCACGACGCGGTCGCCGGCGACCCAGCGGTCGAACTTGAAGGGGCCGGTGCCGACGGGCTTCTGCTTGTTGGTCGCCGCCGATTCCGGGGCGACGATGGCGGCGTCGCCGCTCGCCATGTGGAACAGGAACAGGCCGTCGGGGCGCGACAGGGTGACGACCGCCGTCTGCGGGTCCGGCGTCTCCACCTTGGCGATGGGGGCGAAATAGGCCTTCTGCGCGTTGACCGACTCGGCGGCGCGGGCACGGTCGAGCGTGAACTTCACGTCGGCGGAATCGGCGGTCGTGCCGTCGTGGAACTTGGCGTTGGGACGCAGGGTGAAGCGGTAGGTCAGCCCGTCTTCCGACACGCTCCAGCGCTCCGCCAGTCCGGGCACCAGCTTGCCGTCGGCATCGACGCGCAGCAGCGGCTCGAACAGGTTGGCGTAGGTGACCTCCTTGATCGCCCCGGCCGCACCGGCGGTCGGGTCCAGATGCGGCGGCTCCAGCGCCATGCCGACGACGAGGTCGGTGCGCGGCTGGGCCAGCGCCGCCTGCGATGCGGCGGCCAGCGCCATCATGGCGGCGAAAGCGGCAAGGGTGACGCGCTGCTTGGCGGTCGGCATGGTTGGCAAACTCCCCCGTCTCGTCGTTACCGACGTTGTCTTTGCCGCGATGATGCGGTGCGGCGAGGGAGAGCGCAAGGGAAGCCGCCAGCCGTTTTCATTGTCTCTTCCGCTATTCCACCCACCAGCTTTCAATCATCGGGCCATAGAGCGGGGTGATGGCGGGGCGGTGCAGGGTCGCCCAGCGGGCGATGCGGTCGACCGGGCTGTGATAGAGCGGAACCATGTAATGCCCCCACAGCAGAACCCGGTCGAGCGCCCGCACCCGGCCGACCAGGGATTCCCTCGTGGTGGCGGCGGCGATGGAACGGGCCAGCGCATCGACCACCGGGTCGCGGATGCCGGCAAGGTTGCGGCTACCCTCCTGCCCGGCCGCATCGGATCCGTAATAATAGAGCTGCTCGTTGCCCGGCGACAGGCTGGACGCCCACCAGCGCATGGTCATGTCGAACTCGAAACGCTCCAGCCGGGCCTGGAACTGGGCGCTGTCCACCGTACGGACGCGGGCCGCGATCCCCAGCGGCTCCAGCGAGCGGGCGAATTCCAGCGCCACCCGCTCCTCCGACGGATCGGACAGGAGGATTTCGAAAGCGAAAGGATTTCCCGCATCGTCGGTCAGCCGGCCGTCGCGCACCCGCCAGCCGGCCAGCTCCAGCAACCGCAGCGCCTCGCGCCGGTTGGCGCGCAGGCCGCCCGGCCCGTTGCCACTACCTTTGCCGCTGGCGTTGCCGCTACCGTTGCCGGCTTCCGGCAGGGTGACGGGCTTGGTGAAGAGATCGGGCGGCAGGCGGTCGCGGAAGGGCGCCAGCGCCTGCAACTCCTCCCCCTCCGGCAGGCCCCGGGCGGCAAGCTCGGAATTGGGATAGTAGCTGGCGGTGCGGGTCAGCAGGCCGTGGAACAGGCTGCGGCCGATCCAGTCGAAATCCGGCGCCATCCCCAGCGCCCGGCGGACCCGGACATCGGCGAACAGGGGACGGCGGGTGTTGAAGATCAGGCCGCGCGCCGGTTCGGGGCGGTGGTTGGGCAGTTCCTCCCGGACGATGCGGCCGTCACGCAGGGCGGGACCGTCGTAGCCGGTGGCCCATTTGGCCGGATCGCTTTCGTAACGAACGTCTCCCTGCCCGGCCTTGAAGGCTTCCAGCGCCACCGAATCGTCGCGGTAATAGTCGAACTCCAGCCGGTCGGCGTTGAACTGCCCGACCCGCACCGGCCGGTCGCGGCCCCAATAATCGCGCACCCGCTCATAGACGATGCGGCGGCCGGGATCGACCGACGCGACGCGGTAGGGGCCGCTGCCCAGGATCGGCTCCAAGGTCGTGCGGCTGAAATCGCGCCCCGCCCAGAAGGCCTTGGAATGGATCGGCATCAGCCCCATCAGCAAGGGCATCTCGCGGTCGATGGTTCCGTCGGGGTTGGCGGCGAAGGCGAAGCGGACGGTCTGGGGGTCGGGCGCCTCGGCCGCCGTGACCTTGGCGTAGAACAGGCGGCGGTTGGGGGTGCCGTCCCGCCGTTGCGCCTCCAGCGAGAACAGCACGTCGGCGGCGGTCAGCGGCGTGCCGTCCTGCCAGCGCGCCTTCGGGTCGATGTGGAAGGTGACGGCGGAGCGATCGTCCTCCACCTCGACCCGGTCGGCCAGCAGCCCGTAGAGCGAGAAGGGCTCGTCCCACGAGCGCGTCAGCAGCGTCTCGAAGACGTAGCCCATGCCCAGCGCCGGCACGCCCTTGACGATGTGCGGGTGCAGGCTGTCGAAGCTGCCGGTCACCGCCTGCCGGATGGTCCCGCCCTTGGGTGCGGCCGGGTTGACGTAGGGAAGGGCGGTGAAGTCCGCCGGCAAGGCCAGATCGCCATGCATGGCGATGCCGTGACTGGGCTGGCCGGCCAGACCCGGATAGGGCGACAGCAGGGCCAGAAGGGTGAAAAAAAGAAGGATCGGACGGGGCATGACCGGCAGGGTTGCCGCTTTGCCGCACCTGCGCAAGAGCCCGCGCAAGTTCCTTGGACTCAGGGTGCGTTCCGCCTAAACTCCCGCCCCGCGTGGCGCCGGACCGGGCATCGGCGCCAAAACAAGAACGTGCCCTGAATACGCCAGTCGAAGGAACGCGATACATGGATCTGAGCAAGCTCGCCGCGGGCAAGAACGTGCCCTGGGACGTCAACGTCGTCATCGAGATTCCGATCGGCGGCCAGCCGGTGAAGTACGAGGTCGACAAGGACTCGGGCGCAGTGTTCGTCGACCGCTTCCTGCACACCGCGATGTTCTATCCCTGCAACTACGGCTTCATCCCGCACACCCTGTCGGGTGACGGCGACCCGGTCGACGTCTGCGTCGTCGGCCAGCACGGCGTCGTCCCGGGCGCGGTCCTGCGCTCGCGTCCCATCGGCGTCCTGTACATGGAGGACGAGGCCGGCGAGGACGAGAAGCTGCTGGCCGTTCCGGTCGACAAGCTGCACCCGTTCTACACCGACGTGAAGAACTACACCGACCTGCCGGCCATCGTGACCGAGCAGATCGCCCACTTCTTCGAGCACTACAAGGATCTCGAGAAGAACAAGTGGGTGAAGGTCCGCGGCTGGGGCAACGCCGAAGAGGCCGCCAAGAAGATCGAGGAAGGCCTCGCCCGCGCCCTGGAAGCCAACAAGGGCAACCCGGGCCCGGTGGTCTGAGGGTTGATGGTTTGAACCTTGCGGCCTCAGCCTTGTCGGCTTGAGGTCGCAAGGTCGGGTATGCGTCTCCCCGTCTCCGGCATAGCCGCCGGCTGAGCGGGGAGATGCCCCAGCCCTTCGAGGGTCCGGCGCACCGCGAGGTCCAGGGGCGTGTGCGGTTCCCCGCCCAGGAAGGCCAGCAGGCGCCGGTTGTCCAGCCGCACCGGACGTTGCCAGAGATAGCGCATCTCGCCGAGTTCGCGGAACAGCGGCACCGCCACGCCGGCCAGCCGCAGCAGCCACCAGGGCATGCGCCGCACCGGCAGATCCGGCTTGCCAAGGGCATGCGCGATGGCCGCGACCATCCGGCTTCCATCGGCATCCCAATGGCCGTCCATGTGAAACATCGCGTCGTCGCCCAGCTCCGCCTCGCGGTCGAGCAGGCGCATCGCCGTTTCCGCCACGTCGGGCAGATAGGCCCACTGATGGCCGACCCCCGGCCGGCCGGGCTGGTTGATGCGGGTCGGCGGCTTGCCGGGCGTCAGCAGGCCCTGGCTGAACCAGCTGTTGGCGGCCCTGGGTCCGAAGAAGTCGCCGCAGCGTAGGATCAACAGCCGCGCACCCTGTTCCACCGCAAGATGAAGACGGCGCTCCATCTCCACCCGGATGGCGCCCTTGCGGGTCAGCGGGGCCTGCGCCGCGGTTTCCGGGATCAGCGGGAAGACGTCGGGACCGTAATTGTAGACGGTGCCGGGCAGCAGGATGCGGGCATTGTTGGCGACGGCGGCGGCGATGCTGTTGTCGACCATGGGTAGAACCAACCGATCCCAATCCTTGTAGCCGGGCGGGTTCACCGCATGGACGATCAGCGCCGCCCCCTCGGCCGCCGCCCTCACGTCGGCGGCGTTCATCGCGTCACCGACCACCCATTCGATGCCGTCCGGCTGTGGCTGCCCTTGTTTGGCCGGCTTGCGGCGCAACCCGCGCACGGTCCAGCCGCGCGCCGCCAGTGCCCGCGCCAGTTCGCCGCCGATCCCGCCGGTCGCCCCCAAGACCAGAGCGGTCCTGCCTTTACCGGTCATCTGTCCTGCCATCGCTGCCTCCATCGCCTTCCGCTTGGTGATGGAGAAGGATGGACCTGGGGGCGGGCTGAACGGAATTGTCGAACTGCGGCTAACCGCTATACTGAAATCGATGAGCCATCCGCCGCCCAATTGGGACCTTTACCGCAGTTTCCTGGCCGTGATCCGCGAGGGGTCGCTGTCGGCGGCGGCGCGCGCCCTGGGGTTGACACAACCGACGCTGGCCCGCCATGTCGCGGCGCTGGAGGAGGCGGTCGGCGGCCCGCTGTTCGTGCGCTCGCCACGCGGGCTGGACCCCACCGACGCGGCGCTGGCGCTGAAACCGCAGGCGGAGGCGCTGGACGCGGCGGCGGCCAGTCTGTGGCGCACCGCATCGGGCTATGGCGGGAAAGGCAGTGGGACGACGGGTGGCGGGGCGGAGGTGCGCGGCACGGTGCGGGTCACCGCCAGCGAGGTGGTGGGCGCCCGCATCCTGCCGGCGATCCTGGCAGACCTGCGCGACCGCCATCCAGCATTGGAGATCGAACTGGTGCTGTCGAACGCCGTCGACGACCTGTTGCAACGCAACGCCGATGTGGCTGTGCGGATGGTGGAGCCCGACCAGCAGGCATTGCTGGTGAAGCGGATCGGCGTCATCGCGCTCGGCATGTACGCCCACCGCGACTATCTCGACCGCCACGGCAGTCCGCAGTGTCTGGAGGATCTCGGCCGCCACAGCCTGATCGGCTTCGACCGCGAGACTCCCGACATCCGTTCCATGATGCGGCGGACGCCGGGCCTCGTCCTGCCCCGCTTCGCCCTGCGGTCCGACAGCCATCTGGCCCAGCTGTCGGCCATCGAGGCCGGGTTCGGCATCGGCATCTGCCAAGTCCCGCTGGCGCGGCGCAATCCCGAACTGGTCAGGCTGCTGGCCGACGCCTTCGACATGCCGATGGGCATGTGGGTCGCCATGCACGAGGATCTGCGCTCCACCCCCCGCTGCCGCGCCGTCTTCGACGGGCTGGCGGCGGGTCTACGGGATCATGTGTCGACGGATCATGCCGGGTAGCGTCAACCGGCCCAGCCCATCCGGCGTTCGACGCCGTCGGCGGCCTCCTTCAGGATTTCGGCACTGCGGCGGAGCGCCGTCTCCTCCTCCGCCGACAGGTTGGGCAGAACGGTGTCCACCACGCCGCCGGCACCGATGACGCGCGGCAGCGACAGCACGATCTGCGGCACGCCGCAGACGTTGTCGGTCAGCATGGCGCAGGTCGCCACCATCCGTTCGTCGGCGCCGATGGCCGCGACCAGCCGGGCCAGCCCGCCGCCGATGCCGAAGGCGGTGTGGCCCTTGCCGTTGATGATCCGGTAGGCGGCGCGGCGCACGCCCTCGTCGATGGCGGCGCGGTCGTCCGCCGTCAGGCTGCGGCGGAGCTGGGCGGCCGCCTGCTCGACGGGCAGGCCGGCGACGGTGGCGCTCGACCACAGCAGAACCTCCGAGTCGCCATGCTCGCCCACCACATGGGCGTGGACGGAGCGCGGCGTCACCGCCAGCTGTTCGGCCAGCAGGGCGCGGAAGCGCGCGGTGTCCAGCACGGTGCCGGAGCCGATGACCCGGTTGCGCGGCAGGCCGCTGATGCGGGTGGCGATCTGCGTCATCACGTCCACCGGGTTGCTGGCGACCAGCAGCACGGCGTCGGGGGCCGCCTTCAGCACCTCCGGGATGATGGCGCCGAACACCTTGGCGTTGCGTTCCAGCAGCTCCAGCCGGGTTTCGCCCGGCTTCTGGGCGACGCCGGCCGACAGCACGACCACCCCCGCCCCCTCCAGCGCGGCGTAGGAGCCGGCGCGGACGGTGACGGCATGGGTGAAGGGCACGGCATGGGCGATGTCCTGCGCCTGGGCCTGGGCCAGCGCCTCGTTCATGTCGACCAGCACGACCTCGCTGGCCGCTCCGGTGGTCACCATGGCGAAGGCGGCGGTGCTGCCGACGAACCCCGCCCCGACGATTCCGACCTTCATGAACAGGCTCCCTTGCGCAAGTTGGCGTACGGACGATCGACAGCTTGGGGGGTGTCGGCGCCCCTCCGCAAGGCGCAACACGACAACTCCCCCTTGTTTTCACTCCTTTCCCGTTTTCAATAGGCGCGACGAAACGCCCCCTTGCCCAATGGTCATACCAGCCCGTAATGTTGCGCCGCAGCAAATGGCGGGGATGAAAGTCCGGGCCCACGCTGTTCGTCATCAAAACCGTCGGCATCCCGTGGCAGACTGGGGGCCGGCGCCTTATCCCAGCCCCGGATCCGGTCATGACCGTTCGCAACCTCGACAAGCTGTTCAAGCCCGCCTCCATCGCCCTGATCGGCGCCAGCCGCAAGCCCGGCACGGTGGGGGCGGTGGTGGCCCGCAACCTGTTCCAGGCCGGCTTCGACGGGCCGGTGATGCCGGTCAACCCGACAGAGCGCGCGGTGGAAGGGGTGCTGACCTACAAGACGGTGGACAGCCTGCCGATCACCCCGGACCTGGGCGTCATCTGCACCGCCCCGGACACGGTGGCGGCGACCATCGACGCGCTGGGCAAGCGCGGGACCAAGGCCGCCATCGTCATGACCAAGGGCATGTCGGCCGACCAGACCCAGGCGATGCTGGACACCGCCAAACCCTATCTGATGCGGGTGCTGGGCCCGAACAGCCTGGGCGCCATGGTGCCCGGCCGCGGCATGAACTCCAGCTTCGCGCCGGTGGCGCCGCGCAAGGGCGACGTGGCGCTGGTGGCGCAGAGTTCCATGGTGCTGACCTCGGTCGCCGACTGGGCGACCTCGCGCGGGATCGGCTTCTCGCATCTGGTGTCGCTGGGCGACCGCGGCGACGTCGATTTCGGCGACCTGCTGGACTATCTGGCCTCCGACGTCACCGTGCGCGCCATCCTGCTCTATATCGAGAGCATCACCCAGGCCCGCAAATTCATGTCGGCCGCCCGCTCCGCCTCGCGCCAGAAGCCGGTGATCGTCATCAAGGCCGGCCGGTCGGACGAGGCGCAGGAGGCCGCGGCCAGCCACACCGGCGCCCTGGCGGTGTCGGACGCCGTCTATGACGCGGTGTTCCGCCGGGCCGGCGTGCTGCGGGTCAACGATCTGGCCGAGCTGTTCGACGCCGCCGGCACGCTGGGCACCGGGGTGCCGATCACCGGCGACCGGCTGGCGATCCTGACCAACGGCGGCGGCATGGGGGTGATGGCCACCGACAAGCTGATCCAGGCCGGCGGCCGGCTCGCCGCCATGGCGGATGAGACGCAGGAGGCGCTGGCCAAGGCGCTGGGTCCGCAGCCGGGTGGGGGGCAGCCGGGCGGCACCCCCTTCCGCAACCCGCTGCGCATCGGCGCCGACGCCACGCCCAAGCGCTATGCCGAGGCGCTGAACGCGCTGATGCAGGACACCGGCAACGACGCCGTGCTGGTCCTGCACTGCCCGTCCGCCCTGACCGACAGCGAGGCCATCGCCCAGGCGGTGGCGGAGACGGTGCAGGCCAACAAGGCGCGCCGCCATCCGGTGCTGACCAGCTGGATCGGCGACCAGTCGGCGGTGGAGGCGCGCAAGCTGTTCGCCGAGGCCCGCATCCCGACCTACAGCGGCCCGTCCGACGCGGTGCGCGCCTTCATGCATCTGGTGCGCTACCGCCGCAGCCAGCAGCTGCTGATGGAGACCCCGCCGTCGGTGGCGGAGGATTTCCAGCCCGACGAGATCACCGTGAAGAAGGTGATCTCCCGCGCCATGGCCGAGAAGCGCGAGTGGCTGAGCGAGTATGAGGCCAAGCGCGTGCTGGCCGCCTACGGCATCCCGGTGGTCGACACCCGCGTCGCCCAGACGCCGGAGGAGGCAGCCGCCGCCGCCCGCGTCATCGGCGGGCCGATCGCGCTGAAGATCCTGTCGCACGACATCACCCACAAGTCGGACGTCGGCGGCGTCGCTCTCGGCCTGACCAGCCCGGAGGACGTGAAGGCCGAGGCCGAGGCGATGCTGGCCCGCGTCGCCGAGCTGGCGCCGGAGGCGAAGATCGAGGGCTTCACCGTGCAGGAGATGGCGGTCCGCCCCGACGCCTACGAGCTGATCGTCGGCATGACCGAGAACGAGATGTTCGGCCCGGTCCTGCTGTTCGGCGAGGGCGGTATCGGCGTCGAGGTGGTGGAGGATTACGCGCTGGCCCTGCCGCCGCTGAACATGAAGCTGGCGGCCGAACAGATGAGCCGCACCCGCATCCACCGCCAGCTCCAGGGCTACCGCTCACGCGCGGCGGTCGATCTGGACGCGGTGGCGCTGACGCTGAACAAGGTCAGCCAGCTGGTCGTCGATTTCCCCGAGATCGCGGAGATGGACATCAACCCGCTGCTGGCCGACGCCGACGGCGTGACGGCGCTGGACGCCCGCATCAAGGTCGGCGTGCCGGCCCTGGCCGGGGCGGCGAGGCTGGCGATCCGCCCCTATCCCAAGTCGCTGGAAGACCGCATCACCATCAAGGACGGCCGCCAGTTCTTCGTCCGCCCGATCCTGCCGGAGGACGAGCCGCTGGTGCACCATCTGGTGGAGAACCAGACGGCGGAAGACCTGCGCCTGCGCTTCTTCGCCCCGCTGAAACGGCTGTCGCACCAGGCGGCGGCGCGGCTGACCCAGATCGACTACGACCGCGAGATGGGGCTGATCGCCGTCGGTCCCGACCCGCAGACCGGCGACACCATCATGTATGGCGTGGTGCGCATCACCGCCGACCCCGACAACCGCCGCGCCGAATATGCGGTGATGGTGCGGTCCGACATGAAGGGCCAGGGTCTGGGCTACATCATGATGAACAAGATCCTCGATTACGCCCGCTCGCGCGGCATCAAGGAGGTCTATGGCGAGGTTCTGCGCGAGAACACCAACATGCTGAACATGTGCCGCGCGCTGGGGTTCGTCCGCAAGGAGAACCTGGACGAGCCCGGCGTGGTGGAGGTCCGCATCGAACTGGGCGGCGGGCTGGCGGCGTAGAGGTTTCTATACCGCCGGTTGACTACAGGCACGGATGGGGCAATATCAGGCTTGGCGGGCAGGGGCTGCTATCCCCTGCCCGCCGGCCCGATCCTTACCGGTAGAGGTCAAGCAGCCGCTTGACGATCTCCAGCAGGAGGATCAGGAGCTTGAGGATATGCAACATCCTCTTCACTCCTCGTAAGCGGCGGGGATGGCGGCCGGTCCGCCATCCCGTCCGCGCCGCCACTGTGGCGCACGCATAGGTATTGCGGAAGCGCTTTCACTCGCAAAATCAGGAATTCCGGTGACTGCGACCTGCCGTCGCGGGCTTCGCTTTTACGCCGGCCCCAGCACGACCTTCACGTCGGCGGGCTGGCCGAAGAAGGGGGCCGAGGTGATCAGCAGGCGGCAGCCGGCCGCGGCATAGGCGGCGGCGTTCGCCTCGGTCACCCCGCCGGCCGGAGCCACCACCGGCGGCGGCGTCAGGTGCCTTGTCGCCTCGATCACCGCGCGGGCGGCGGCGGGCGGCAGCTTTTCCAGCTGGATCACGTCGGCGCCGGCCTGGGCGAAGGCCACGGCCTCCTCCATCGACCCGACCTCCACCACGATCTTCTTTTCCGGGGCCTTGCGGCGCAGCGCGGCGATCCAGGCCTCCGGAGAGTCGCTCAGGAAGGCGCGGTGTTCGGGGAAGACCAGCAGCGTTTCCGACAGGCCCAGCCGGTGCATCACTGCCCCGCCCGCCTGCACCGCCTTGACGCTGAGATCCTTGGCACCGGGGAAGTTCTTGCGGGTGCAGGCGACGGTCACGCCGGGAGCCGCCTCGACGATGCGGCGGGCCCGGGTGGCGATGCCGGAGGCGTATTCGACCAGGGTCTGCGCCACCTTCCAGGCATGGTGCAGCGCCCCGGCCGGGCCGTCCGCCTCGAGGAAGAGCGCTCCGGCCTCGACGGCGGTGCCGCTGGGCTCGACGCGCAGGACCCGGCCGCCGGCCCTCTCCACCAGACGCGCCGCCTCCTCCGTCCCCGCCAGCACCATGGCGCCGCGGGCGGCGAAGCTCATGCGGGCATGACGGGCGGCGATGCCGAGCGAGCCGGTGGTCAGGTCGCCGTAGGGAACATCCTGCGCCAGAAGCGCGTCGAGGGCGGCGTCGGGCAGGATGGTCGTCATCGGCGGGATTTCCCTGTTGAAGGTGGGTTTACAGCCAGCCGCGCCGGCGGAAATACCAGAGCGGGACCACCGCCGACAGCACCATCAGCAGGATGGCCATCGGGTAGCCAAACTCCCAGTCCAGTTCCGGCATGTGCTTGAAGTTCATGCCATAGGCCGACGCGATCAGCGTCGGCGGCATCAGCGCCACCGAGACGACCGAGAAGATCTTGATGATGGCGTTCTGTTCGATGTTGATCAGGCCCAGCGTGGCGTCGAGCAGGAAGTTCGCCTCGTGCGCCAGGAAGCCGGCGTGCTCGGTCAGGGACCGCAAGTCGCGCGTCATCGTCTTCAGCGCGGTCTTCTGGTCCTTGTTCAGCCGCCCGCCGCTGACCGAGGTCATGAACACCACCAGCCGGTCGAGGCCGGCCAGGCTGTCGCGCACCTTGTGGGTCAGGTCGCCGGCCCGGCCGATGCCGCGCAGCACGTCCTGCAGCTCGTCCGGCTTCTTGGCCGCCTTGCCGAAGCCGCCACCGTCCAGCGAATCGTCGAAGACGCGGGCCGACAGCTCGTCGATGCGGCCGCCGACCAGCTCCAGCACGTCGGCGACCCGGTCGATCACCGCGTCCAGCAGGCCGAACAGCGCGCTCTCTCCCGTCGCCAGCAGTTCCGGCTGGCGGACGCAGCGGGCGGCGAAGGTGATGACCGGCAGCGGTTCGGTGTAGCGCAGCGTGATCAGGTGGCGCGGGGTCAGCACGAAGGTCAGCTCGCCCTGCTCGGGATGCGGCGAGGTCGCGCGCGAGATGATGGGAGAGGTCATGTAGATCCCCTCCCCCTCGACATAGAGCTGGCTGGAGGCCTCGATCTCCTTCATCTCCTCGCGCGTCGGCAGGTCGCAGCCGGTCAGCGCGCCGACATGGGCGCGCTCCGCTTCGGTCGGACGCAGAAGGTCGATCCAGACGGCGCCGCCCGGCAAAGGCTCGCCGAGGTCCAGCGGCTGGCGCACCACCCGCCCGTCTTCGGCACGGGCATGGACGGTGATCAAAGGGCAGCCTCTTCCGGCACCGGCGCGCCGGCGGCGCGGCAGGCCGCGGCCAGCGTGTTCAGCATCAGGCAGGCGATGGTCATCGGGCCGACGCCGCCGGGGACCGGCGTGATGGCGCCGGCGACCGTCACCGCCTCGTCGAAAGCGACGTCGCCGACCAGACGGGTCTTGCCCGGTTCCGCCGCCGGAACGCGGTTGATGCCGACGTCGATCACGGTGGCGCCCGGCTTGATCCAGTCGCCGCGCACCATCTCCGGCCGGCCGACCGCCGCCACCAGGATGTCGGCGCGGCGGCATTCGCCGGCCAGATCGGCCGTGCGGGAATGGGCCAGCGTCACCGTGCAGTCGGCCTGCAGCAGCAGCTGGGCCATCGGCTTGCCGACGATGTTGGAGCGGCCGAGCACCAGCGCCCGCTTGCCCTTCAGGTCGCGGCCCAGCGTGTCGCGGATCAGCAGCAGGCTGCCCAGCGGCGTGCAGGGCACGATGGCGCCCGGCTGGCCGGTGGCGAGCAGGCCGGCATTGACGACGTGGAAGCCGTCGGCGTCCTTTTCCGGGACGATGCGGGCCAGCACCTTCTGGGTGTCGATGTGTTTGGGCAGCGGCAGCTGGACCAGGATGCCGTGCACAGCGGGGTCGGCGTTCAGCCGGTCGATCAGCGCCAGCAGGTCGGCTTCGGCCATGTCGGCCGGCTCGTGATGGTCGAAGCTGTTCATGCCCAGCTCGACCAGCGCCCGCTCCTTGGAACGGACATAGACCTGGCTGGCCGCATCCTCGCCCACCAGCACGACGGCCAGACCGGGGGTGACGCCGTGGCTGGCCTTCAACGCCGCCACGCCATCCGCCACCCGCGCACGCAGGCCGGCCGCAAAGGCCTTGCCGTCGATGATCTTCGCGTCCGCCATGCTACTCTCCACCCTCGCTGCCCACATCGTCGATCAGGGGCGACAGCCGCGCCAGCAATGCCGCCGGGTCGCCCGCCACATGCAAAATCTTGTTCCGGTCGGTGGCGCCGGCCACCACGGTCAGGCTGGTCTTGGGCAGTTTCCACGCCTTCGACAACAGTTTTATGACGGCCTCGTTGGCCTTGCCGTTTTCCGGCACCGCCGTGACCGCCAGCTTGAGCACCCGTTTGCCCTCCCCCTTCGCGTCGACCGCATCGGCCGTGCCGGTCACCGCGTTGCGCGACGCCTTGGGCGTCACCCGAAGCGCCACCCGCAGCCCGTCGGCCACCGCCTCGAAGGGGGAGGAGGATGCCACGGTCAGAAGCGCGGCCAGTATTGGGCCATCAGGTTCTGGATGAAGGAGATCGCCAGCAGCACGACGATGGGCGACAGGTCCAGCCCGCCCAGGTTGGGCAGGACGCGGCGGATCGGGCGCAGCACCGGCTCGGTGATGCGGTACAGGAAATCGCCGATCAGGTAGACCACGCGGTTGCGCGTGTTCACGATGTTGAACGCCACCAGCCAGCTGAGGATCGCCGACAGGATCAGGACCCAGAAGAACAGATCCAGGATGGTGTTGATGAGCAAATACAGCGCGATCATGCCGGGCCAGCTCCAGTGCGGTTTTTGCGACGGCCGCGCGCAGAGGGTTGCGCAGCGGGCGCCAGCCTTTTCCGGGCACCCTAAGCATAAGCGGAGAGGCCTGTCCAGTACGGCGGCCCGCCGATCGGCCGGCCGGCCTGCGGCGGATCGGCCGTCCTATGCCCCGCCCTGCGCTCCATCCCGAGCCCCCTCCGACGTCATCGCACGCACACGTCATTTTTTCTGAATCAAGCGCTTGACAGCACCCCCCGCGATGGACAATATCCGCGCCACGCCGGGGCGACGAAGACGCAACGGTGTGAGTGTGGGGCCGTAGCTCAGCTGGGAGAGCGACGCGTTCGCAATGCGTAGGTCGGGAGTTCGATCCTCCTCGGCTCCACCATTTTCCCCTTCCCTGGAAGGGTGAGACAAGTCGGTAGAAGGTCAGCGGGCGTTGCCGGGAACGGCATCTGGCCCGCTTTTTCGTTTTGGGCCTTGCGCGTTCAGCAGACGTTGCCGACGGACCCGATGGC
This sequence comes from Azospirillum sp. UENF 112521, assembly GCF_058780665.1. NCBI lineage: Bacteria > Pseudomonadati > Pseudomonadota > Alphaproteobacteria > Rhodospirillales > Azospirillaceae > Azospirillum > Azospirillum sp. UENF 112521. Next base: position 144,901 of record NZ_JBSNCI010000002.1, on the reverse strand, counting down.
CCGCCGGCGGTTCCGCCGCGACTGCCATTTGAATACCACTCTCTTGAAGTGCTAAGGCTTCCTCGATCCTGTATCCGACCTCATGCCGGATTATGATCTTGGCCAATAGGATGCTGTCGATCAGCACGATGCGGATGCCCAACTGGTCGGCCATCACTCTGGCCGACGCGGTGAAAGCGGAGATGGTCGCGAACAGCCCCTTGGTCGCTTCGATCAGGTTCGAGGATCAGGCTCGGGCTGCCAAAGAAGTCGCGGATCGGCTCCACTCCCCAGCGCGAGACCGCTCCGTCCCCATGCGCAGCGTTACATGTTACGATATATCTTGACGGACGCACCCGGATTTTACTATATATCTCGCAAATGGTTCGGGCTTTCTCGAACGGCGTTGAGGCTCTGGAGTGATCCAGGGCCTTTTCGCTTTTCAGGCTAGGGGAAGATTTTCAATCCGATCCCCTCATAACCTTTGACGCGGGATGTCGGGCGGTTCAGGCGAGCCATCCCGGTCAGGCCATCGGTCATCAGCTTTTTTTCCACGATGCCGAAGGCGCGGTTGAATTGATCGGGCGCCAAGACATGACGGGCGACCGGATGCGCCGCCAGATCGGCCAGTTGCAGCCCCACCGAGTTGCAAGCTTTCGACGCGAAGCGCAACTCGAAATGATGATCCCAGTCTTCATACTCATCGAGAATACGGCGGAACTGTAATTCCAAATCCCTGTCTTCCGCCTTGCCCCGCGATTCGGCGATGATATGGGTGCGCTTTCCCTGCTGCCCCTGAGCGATCAGGAAGGGATAGGTTCGTTCAAGGCAGTATTCCAAAGACAGGTGATAGGGGTTGTATGGGTTCTTGTATTTTTGCTTATGCCTGATCTTGTCGATCGCTGTGACGCAAAGGGTGAAGGGCGCTTCCTCGATTACGGCGGACAGACCATCCAAGAACGCGGTGCGCCTTCCGGCATCGCGCAACACGGCGAAATCCCCCTGCTGCTTGCGGATGTCGCGGCTGTGCAACACAGTCAGGTCGTGGCCGAACGTGTCGAACTTCAAGCTGTCGAGCGCTGGCGCGACCTTGGTCGCGTAATCCGTTTTTCGCAGGATGCAGAAGGCCAGGGCGAACAGGGGAAATTCTGGGTTGATCGAGGTCAGGTTGTGATCGCCGCTCTCGTCCACGAAGACGATAAAGTCGCTGAAATCGCTATCTGTTTGGCTCAAAATCTCATCCCCGAAGAATGCGATCCGCTTGGCCTTCACCTCGCGCCAGGATCGTTTTCTACTATGAAATCTCCCGCATAAAATGCAGAGAGAATTTCAAAATCATCTTAAAGGGGTTGGTGTGAAGGGGGCAACCACTGGGATGAATCGAGGCGCCCCCTGTGCAACAGGCAACAGTCAGGGCCTCGGCGGACACCCCAACTTCGCAATTCCAAGAGCTACCGGACCTTTCCGGCCATCTCCAGATCCTCCTCCCCGGTCAGGTGAACAAGGAAACTGATGCGCCGGCAACAGCCATTGCCGGCGGTTCCGGTGGTCCATGGGTGGTTGCGGTCGGAAATCCCGAAATGTCACCCGTTCTCCGCCAGGACCGTCCCGGCAAGGTAGAGCGAGCCGCAGATCAGCACGCGCGCCGGGCTCTGCCGGCAAGCCACCAGATCGGCCAGGGCGGCGTCCACCCCGTCGGCGGCGGCATGGTCGCGGATGCCGCAGAGATTGGCGGTCTCGCAGGATTCCTCGGCGGTGAAGCTGGCTTCCTCGCCGGGGATCGCCACCGCGCGCAGGGAATGGGTGAAGGGGGCCAGCGGCCCCAGGAACTCGAACGGATCCTTGCTGGACAGCATGCCGTAGATCAGCAGCAGCGGCAGAGGAGAGCCGCCATCCAATCCCTCATCCGCTTGCCCCGCATCCGCTTGCCCGCGCGACCAGTCGACCGCCTGGCGGGCCAGAACCTCGCCCGCCGAATCGTTGTGGCCGCCGTCCAGCCACAGCTCCCACCCCGCGGGCAGGCTCTCGGCCAGCGGGCCGCGGGTCAACCGTTGCAGGCGGGCCGGCCATTCGACGGCGGCGAGGCCTCGGCGCACCGCCTCGTCGTCCACCGCCAGCGGCAGATGGTCGAGACAGGCGATGGCGACGCCGGCATTGGTGATCTGGTGGGCGCCGGCCAGTCCGGGCATCGGCAGGTCGAGCCGCCGCTTGGCGCTCTCGAAGCGGAAACCGTCCGGACGCTCCTCGACCGACCAGCTCTGGATCGGCGCGGCGATGGCGTTGGCGCGCAGGTTCAATGCCTTCAGCGCGTCGGCTTCCGGTTGCGGCGCCAGGACCACCGGAACGCCGGGCTTGAAGATGCCGGCCTTCTCGCTGGCGATCTCCAGCAGCGAGTCGCCGAGGAACTGGCGATGATCGTAGGAGATGCGGGTGATCGCCGTCACCGCCGGCCTGTCCACCACATTGGTGGCGTCGAGCCGCCCGCCCAGGCCGGTCTCCAGCAGCACCACGTCGGCCGGCACGCGGGAGAAGGCGAGGAAGGCGGCGACAGTCGTCACCTCGAAGAAGGTGATCGGGTTGCCGGCGTTGGCGACCTCGCATTCCTCCAGCAGGGCGGCCAGATGATCGTCGTCGATCAGGCGCCCCGCAAGGCGGATGCGCTCGTGGAAGCGGACGAGATGCGGCGAGGTGTAGACATGGACGCGATGCCCGGCCGCCTCCAGCATCGCGCGCAGGAAGGCGACCGTCGATCCCTTGCCGTTGGTGCCGGCGACATGGACCACCGGCGGCAGCTTCCGCTCCGGATGGTCCAGCGCCGCCAGCAGACGGTGCACCCGGTCCAGCGACAGGTCGATGACCTTGGGGTGAAGCCCCTTCAACCGATCCAGCACCGGATCGGAACGGGTCGCCGCCAGCCTTGCGGACGGATTGGCCAGCGGGGTCGGGGCGTCGCTCATGATCGTCTCTGGTCGGATTGTCGCAGGGGTATGGACGGTCAGTCGCCGGCCTGGACCGGCTCCGCCGTAGAGGCCGGCTGGGCCGCGGTCGCCTGGGTGGCAGGCGGCAGCGGCGTGCCCGGCTGGGACACCGCCCCCTGAGGCAGCTGGACCGGCTCACCGCCGACGCCCTGGGCAACACCCTGGGCGGCGGTCAGGTCGATATCCTCGACCACCGCGTCGATCCGCGGCGTCATCAAGAGGCCGATGGTGCGGACAAGCGTCGGGCGCAGGTCGCGGCGGTGGACGACCATGTCGACCATGCCGTGCTCCAGCAGGTATTCGGACCGCTGGAACCCTTCGGGCAGGGTCTCGCGGATCGTGCTCTCGATCACGCGGGCGCCGGCGAAGCCGATCTGCGCGCCCTTCTCGGCGATGTGGATGTCGCCCAGCATGGCGAAGCTGGCGGTGACGCCGCCGGTGGTCGGGTCGGTCAGCACCACGATGTAGGGCAGGCCGGCTTCCTTGACCATCTCCACCGCGATGGTGGTGCGCGGCATCTGCATCAGCGACAGGATGCCTTCCTGCATGCGGGCGCCGCCCGAGGCCGGAACGACGATCAGCGGGGCGTTCTTCGCCACCGCCAGGCGGGCGGCGGTCAGCAGCCCCTCGCCGACGGCGATGCCCATCGACCCGCCCATGAAGCCGAAATCGAAGGCGGCGACCACGGCGGCATGGCCGCCGATGCGGCCCTCGCCGACGACGATGGCGTCGGTGCGGCCGGTCTTGGTCTGGGCTTCCTTCAGGCGGTCGGTGTAGCGCTTCTGATCGCGGAACTTCAGCGGGTCGGCGACCGACTTCGGCAGCTCGACGCCCTCATAGGCGCCGTCGTCGAACATCGTCTCCAGCCGCTTGACCGGGTCGAGCCGCATGTGGAAGCCGCAATGCTGGCAGACGTGCAGGTTCTCTTCCAGCTCGCGGTGGAACAGCATCGACTCGCAGCTCGGGCACTTGTGCCAGAGGTTGTCGGGCACTTCCTTGCGGGCATAGAGCGCGCGGATCTTGGGACGGACGTAGTTGGTAAGCCAGTTCATGGAACGCCTTTCAACGACATGGCGGTACGCCGAAGCCCGGCGGCGGCCGGACATCGGGTCCGTGCCGCACCGGGCTCTTCAGCCGGTCGTCGCCATGAGCGATCGTGTTGCAGGTGTCGTAAAGCGGTTTGCCGTCGTTGTAAACCGTCCGTCCCTCAGCCCCGCGCCGCGCGCACGCCCTTGGCAAGCTCGCCGACGAAGCCCAGAACGTCCTCGACCGTGCCCGGCCTGACGCTGCCGGCCCCGTCAACTCCATCGGCCAGCCCATCGGCCAGACGGGTGACGATGGCGGAGCCGACCACGGCGGCGTCGGCAACGCGGGCGACCTCGGCGGCCTGGTCCGGCGTCTTGATGCCGAAGCCGACGGCGACCGGCAGGCCGGTGTGGCGCTTCAGCCGGGCGACCGCCGCGTCGATGGCGGTGTTGGACGCGCTGGCGGTGCCGGTGATGCCGGCGATCGACACGTAATAGACGAAGCCCGAGGTGTTGCGCATCACGGCGGGCATGCGCGCCTCGTCGGTGGTCGGCGTGGTCAGGCGGACGAAGCTGACGCCGGCCTTCAGCGCCGGGAGGCACAGCTCCTCGTCCTCTTCCGGCGGCAGGTCGACGACGATCAGGCCATCCACCCCGGCTTCGCGCGCGGCGGCCAGGAAGGGCTCCACCCCATAGGCGTGGATCGGGTTGAAATAGCCCATCAGGATGATCGGGGTGTCGGCATCCAGCTTGCGGAAGCCGCGGACCATCTCCAGCGTCCTGCGCACCGTCATCCCGGCCTTCAACGCGCGCAGCGAGGAGGCCTGGATCGCCGGGCCGTCGGCCATCGGGTCGGTGAAGGGCATGCCCAGCTCGATCAGGTCGGCGCCGGCGGCCGGCAGGCCGTTCAGCACCGCCTGGGACACGGCGGGATCGGGATCACCGGCGGTGATGAAGGTGACCAGGCCGGCGCGGCCTTCCGCCTTCAGCGCGGCAAAACGGCGGGCGATGCGGCCGTCGGCCAGGACGTCCACGCTCTTCATGACGGCACTCTCCACGGCGCTCACAGTTCCACTCCCAGATGCTTGGCGACGGAGAAGATGTCCTTGTCGCCGCGGCCCGACAGGCACAGCACCATCAGGTGGTCCTTGGGCAGGGTCGGCGCGCGCTTGATCACCTCGGCAAGGCCGTGGGCGGATTCGAGCGCCGGGATGATGCCCTCGGTGCGGGCGCAGAGCTGGAAGGCGTCCAGCGCCTCCTGGTCGGTGGCATAGGCGTAGTCGACGCGGCCGACGTCATGCAGCCAGCTGTGCTCCGGCCCGATACCGGGATAGTCGAGACCGGCGGAGATCGAGTGGCCTTCGAGGATCTGGCCGTCCTCGTCCTGCAGCAGATAGGTGCGGTTGCCGTGCAGAACGCCGGGACGGCCGCCGTTGATCGAGGCGGCATGGTCGAGCGGCCCCTTCTCGATGCCGCGGCCGGCGGCCTCGACGCCGATCATCTGCACCGAGGGATCGTCGAGGAAGGGGTGGAACAGGCCGATGGCGTTGGAGCCGCCGCCGACGCAGGCGACCAGGCTGTCGGGCAGCCGGCCTTCCAGCTCCTGCATCTGGGTGCGCACCTCGTCGCCGATCACCGACTGGAAGTCGCGGACCATGGCGGGATAGGGGTGCGGGCCGGCGGCGGTGCCGATGATGTAGAAGGTGTCGGAAACGTTGGTGACCCAGTCGCGCAGCGCCTCGTTCATCGCGTCCTTCAGCGTGCCGCTGCCGGACGTCACCGGCCGGACCTCGGCGCCGAGCAGCTTCATGCGGAAGACGTTGGGCTGCTGGCGGGCGATGTCGGTCTCGCCCATGTAGATGACGCAGGGCATGTTGTAGAGCGCGCAGACCGTCGCGGTCGCCACGCCATGCTGGCCGGCGCCCGTCTCGGCGATGATGCGGGTCTTGCCCATGCGCCGGGCCAGCAGGATCTGGCCGATGCAGTTGTTGATCTTGTGCGCGCCGGTGTGGTTCAGCTCCTCGCGCTTGAAGTAGATCTTGGCGCCGCCCAGCTGTTCGGTCAGGCGTTCCGCGTAATAGAGCGGGTTGGGCCGGCCGACATACTGCTTCAGCTGCTGGCGCATCTCCCCTTCGAAGGCGGGATCGGCGCGTGCGTCGCGATAGGCCTTCTCGACCTCCAGGATCAGGGGCATCAGCGTCTCGGCGACGAAGCGGCCGCCAAAGATTCCGAAATGCCCGCGCTCGTCGGGACCGGAGCGGTAGGTGTTCAGTTTGGTCATCGTCTGCGGCACTGCCTGAAGTCGAAGGGAAGCTGTTTGTCAGGTGGGCGGCATCGGGTCCGGACACCGGCCAAGCGCGACACCATACCGGCGGGACGCGCCGATTTGAAGCGCCGGACGGCGGGACTCCGTGAATACCACCCGTCCGCATACATGGAGCGGGGCTTTGCAGCGGCAAGGCCGCGCCCTATACACTGGCGCCTTCCTCATTGCGGAGCATGCGTGCGATGACTGAGCGGACGCCGCCGTCGCTTCTCCCCACGGACGGTCAGCCGGCGCCCTGCCGGATTCTGGTGGTGGAGGACAGTCCGCTGAACCAGATGCTGGTCACCGCCATCCTGGCGCAGGCCGGGCACCGCGCCGACACCGCCAACAACGGGCTGGAGGCGGTGATGGCGGCGCAGGCCGGCGGCTACGACCTGATCCTGATGGACCTGTCGATGCCGGAGATGGACGGGCTGACCGCCACCCGCCTGCTGCGCGAGCTGCCGGGGCCGGCCGGCCGGGTGCCGGTGGTGGCGATGACCGCCGACACCGAAGAGGCCGACCGCATCCGCTGCCAGAATGCCGGCATGAACGACCATGTCGCCAAGCCGGTCGACCGGCTGCTGCTGCTGGAGACGGTGGAGAAATGGCTGCGCATCGCGACGGCGCAGGCATCGGCGGACCCGGACATGCCGGCCGGCTTCGGCCTCTGCGCATCGGCCGCGCCGGCGGAGGCGGGGGAGGTGCTGGACCGCGAGGTGCTGGCCCAGCTGGCGCAGGATCTGGATGCGGAACTGCTGACCGACGTGCTGCGGCAGTTCGTGGAGGAGACCCGCGAACGGGTGGCGCGCATCGCCGGGGAGACCGACCGCGCCATCCTGACGCGCGAGGCGCACACGCTGAAAAGCACCGCCGGGACCTTCGGCGCCACCACCCTGTGCAGCGCCGCCCGCGCGCTGGAGATGGCCTGCCGGGCATCGCCGGCGGAGCGGGAGGAGGCCGGAAAAACGGCTGGGGACGGGTCGGCGGACGCGGTGGAGAGGCTGCGCGGCGACATTCCCCGGCTGGCCGGGGACGCCATCGCGGCCTACCGCGCCGCCGGGTATCCGGTCTGATTCAGCGCGGGCCCGTCACTCGACGACGCTGATGTTCACGGCGGAGTCCTTGCCGTTGTCGCCGCGGGCGACCTCGAACTGGACACGCTGGCCCTCCGACAGGGCATGCAGGCCGGAGCGCTGAACCGCGGTGATGTGCACGAACACGTCCTTTGAACCGGCCTCCGGCGCGATGAAGCCGTAACCTTTGGTGGTGTTGAACCATTTTACGGTACCGTTGGTCATGGGCCTCCCCTTTGGTCACTGCAAGACAAGTCTTTGGCAAACGGCTGGGTCCAAGATCGCCGGCATCGGCCGCGCCGTGAGGCCTGCCGGGCAAGCGGAACCAAGACATTGTGCGGGGAGGCTAGCCGCATGCTGTGGTTGCGGGCAATTCCATCTCACGGCATAGGACGAACGACGGCCAAATCCGGAGTGGAATTACGACCAAGGCGACGGAGCTTTGTCGAAGGGTATTAGCCCGTTTCTTGGCGGATTCCAGGCGTGAGGCGGATTTTCTTGCCGAAATAAAGGGTTAGATCAAAGCCGGTCTGATGCGTCGGTCCGGTCGCCGGCCGAGGCTACAGCTTCCCCTCGGCCTGCCAGGCCAGACGCTTGCGGTAGATCGTGGAGGCGCTGATCTGCAGCAGGGCGGCGGCGCGCGGAATGTTGCCGTCACAGGCCGCGATGGCGTCCTCGATGGCGTCCTTCTCGACCTCCCACAGCGGCTTGATGGCGTCGGGGGAGAGCGGGACATGGGGCCGCGGGGCTGCGGCGCCGCCGGCCGGCGCGGCGGCGGCCAGCACCTGCAACGGCTGCGGCGTGCCGAGAGGCGACGGCAGCATCTCGGGCGTCACGGTGTCGCCGTCATGCAGGACCGCGACGATGCGCACGACATTCTGCAATTGGCGGACGTTGCCCGGCCAGTGGTAGTGGCGCAGCGCATGTTCGGTCTGGGGCGAGAAGCGGGTGAAGCCCTTCTTCTCCTCCTTGGCGAACTCGGCCAGATAGTGGCGGGCGATCTCCAGCACGTCGTCCTCGCGCTCGCGCAGCGGCGGCAGATGGATGGGGATGACGTGCAGGCGGTAATAGAGATCCTCGCGGAACCGCCCCTCCTCCACCTCGCGCAGGGGATCGCGGTTGGTGGCGCAGACGATGCGCAGGTCGACCTTCTCCAGCTTCGACCCGCCGACGGGGGTGAAGGTGCCGGTCTGGATGAAGCGCAGCAGCTTGGTCTGGAGATCGGGCGCCAGCTCGCAGATCTCGTCCAGGAACAGGGTGCCGCCGTCGGCGCGGGCCGCCGCCCCCTCGCGGTCGGACACCGCCCCGGTGAAGCTGCCCTTCACATGGCCGAAGATCTCGCTTTCCATGAGATCCTTCGGGATGGCGCCGCAGTTGATGGCGATGAAGGGGCGGGCCGCCCGCTGGCTCTGGCGGTGGATCGCCTCGGCGCAGACCTCCTTGCCGGTGCCGGACTCGCCGGTGATGAAGACGGTGGCGCGCGAGGAGGCGGCGCTGTCGACGATGCGGTAGACCGCCTGCATCGCCAGCGACGAGCCGATGAAGCCGTGGTAGCGGGCGCGGTTCAGGTCCTTCTCGAAGGTGTCGACCAGCTGGGCCAGCCGCAGCCGCTCCATCGCGTTGCGGACCGTCACCACCAGCCGGTCGGCGGAGAAGGGCTTCACCAGGAAATCGTAGGCACCGTAGCGCATCGCCTCCACCGCCGCCTTCACCGAGCCGTGGGCGGTGATGACGATGACGGCGCAGGGCAGCGCCTGGGCGTCGATGCGTTTCAGCACCTCCATCCCGTTCATGTCCGGCAGCTGCAAATCCAGCAGAACCACCATCGGCGCGCCGTCGTTCAGCTGCGCCAGCGCGTCGGCCCCGGTTTCCACCGAGATGACGGCGTGGGATTCCTTTTTCAGGTATTCTGCATAGACACGGGCCAGCGAGGGCGTGTCTTCGATCAGCAGGACGGGGATGGAACCTGGCGGCATGCTGTGTGCGACACGCGAAGGTAGGGACGGGACAGCTCCTATTGTCTAACAGATAATTCTGAAAATCCCACCCCTCCGCGCATGCGCACGGTCACGAACGGATCGAAATCGTCGCCGGACCGGAAATGTCGCGGCCCGGCCGCTTGCCGGGGGCGGCGCGATGAACTATCAGCAGCGGGCATGAGGCGTCGGGAAGCGGGTCTTGGGAAACGGGCGCCGGAAAGAGGGGGGTTCGCATGGCCGATCACGCCAGTCTGGCCGGCAAGCGCGTTCTGCTGGTCATCGCCGGCGGCATCGCCGCCTACAAGAGCCTGGAGCTGATCCGCCGCCTGCGCGAGCGCGGCGTGACGGTGCGGGCGGTGCTGACCGAGGCCGGCGCCCGCTTCGTCACCCCGTTGTCGGTACAGGCGCTGACCGAGGATACCGTCTACCGCGACCTGTGGTCGCTGACCGACGAGTCGGAGATGGGCCACATCCGCCTGTCGCGCGAGGCCGACCTGCTGGTCGTGGCGCCGGCCACCGCCAACCTGCTGGCGCGGATGGCCGCCGGCATGGCCGACGATCTGGCCGCCACCGTGCTGCTGGCCACCGACAAGCCGGTGCTGGTCGCCCCCGCCATGAATGTGCGGATGTGGCAGCATGCCGCGACCCAGGCCAACATGGCGCTGCTTGAAAGCCGCGGCGTGCTGCGCGTCGGCCCCAACGAGGGCGTGATGGCCTGCAACGAATACGGTCCCGGCCGCATGGCCGAGCCGATGGAGATCGTCGACGCCATCGCCGGTTTCTTCGCGCAAGCCTCCCACCGGCCGCTCGCCGGACGCCGCGCCATCGTCACCAGCGGCCCGACCCACGAGCCGATCGACCCGGTGCGCTACATCGCCAACCGCTCGTCCGGCAAGCAGGGCCATGCCATCGCCGCGGCTCTGGCGACGCTGGGAGCCGAGGTGACGCTGGTCAGCGGCCCGACCCGCCTGCCCGACCCGGCCGGATGCCGCGTCACCCATATCGAGACGGCGCGCGAGATGCTGGCGGCCTGCGAGGCGGCCTTGCCGGCCGACATCGCCGTCTGCGCCGCCGCGGTGGCGGACTGGCGCGTCGACGGTGCCGGCGACCGCAAGCTGAAGAAGGACGGCGGCGGCCCGCCGGCCCTGGCGCTGACCGAGAACCCCGACATCCTCGCCACCCTGTCCCGCCCCGGCGACCGCCGCCCGGCGCTGGTCGTCGGCTTCGCGGCGGAAACCGGCGACGTGCTGGCCTATGCCACCGCCAAGCGCGCCCGCAAGGGCTGCGACTGGATCGTCGCCAACGACGTCTCCCCCGGCACCGGCACCTTCGGCGGCAGCGACAACACCGTCCACCTGATCCGTGCCGACGGCGTCGAGTCCTGGCCCACCATGGCCAAGGACGCCGTCGCCTCCCGGCTGGCCCAGGCGGTGGCGGAGCATTTCACCGAGACCCTCAAGGCGAAGTAGCGTCTACCCGGCGACCGTCCGGCCATCCGACCACAGGAACCGCATCATGTCCCCCGCCCCGACTCCCACCGTCGCCTTCCTCCGCCTGCCCGGCAACGACGACCTGCCGCTGCCCTCCTACGCGACCGAAGGTGCGGCCGGGTTCGACCTGCGCGCCGCGGTGCCGGCGGACGCCCCCGTCACGCTGGAGCCCGGCAAGCGGGTGCTGGTGCCGACCGGCTTCGCCGTCGGGCTGCCGGCGGGGTGGGAGATGCAGATCAGGCCGCGCTCCGGGCTGGCGGTGAAGAACGGCGTCACCGTGCTGAACACGCCGGGCACCGTCGATTGCGACTACCGCGGGCCGGTCGGCGTCTGCCTGGTCAATCTGGGCGAGGAGCCCTTCGCCATCGCCCGCGGCGACCGCATCGCCCAGGCGGTGATCGCCGAGGCGCCCCAGGCGGTGCTGGTCGAGGTCGCCTCGCTGGACGAGACCGCGCGCGGCACCGGCGGCTTCGGGTCCACCGGCGTCGCCTGAAGGCCCGTCCCCCGACTGAAACCCCGCCCGCGACTTCGCCCCACCCCTCCCCCGCTTTCTATGGCATGATCGGCATGCTGATGGGGGTGGATCGGCAACGGGCGAGGGGGTGGGCATGCGAAGTCCCCGGCGGAACCTGGGGCTCAATCTGGGGCGGAGCGTGGCGTTCCGCATCCTGGCGGGGTTGACGGTCATCGGCGGGCTGGCCGCGGCGACCAGCGTCGTCGCCGTCTCGCTGTTCTCCCGCTTCCACCAGGGTTACGAGCAGATCGCCACCGCCAAGGTGCCGGGGCTGGTCGCCGCCGCCCAGCTGGTGCAGCAGAGCGGCGCCGTCGCCGCCATCGCCCCCGCCCTGGTCGCCGCCCAGGACCAGACCGCGCGCGAAGCGGTGATGGCGCGGATGGGCGACCAGATCGTCCGGCTGGAACAGCTGATGGCCCGGCTGATCGCCCATGGCGGCGCCGTGCGCTTCGCCGATCAGCCCGGCGCCAGGACGGACGGCAGGGCCGGCAACAGCCGGGCCGAAAGCAACAGGGCGGAAAACAGTCGGGCGGATCTGGGCGAGCTGGACCGCCGCAAGAACGAGCTGGTCGGCACGCTGCTGACCCTGAACGCCCAGGTCCGGCAGCAGCTGGCCCTGACCGCCGAGACCAGCGCCCGCGCCCAGGCGCTGGCCACCCTGACCGGCCGGCTGGGCGCCGCCGAGTCGCAGGAGGCCGAAGGCGCCTGGACCATGGAGCTGCGGGCCGGGGATCAAGCCTCCTTGCCCGATGCCGAGGCGGCGGAGCGCAGCCGCGCGGCGCTGGAGCGCTGGCGCCGCGAGCTGACCGGCGCGGCGACCACGCTGCTGGCGGCGCTGCGCGCCGACCGCGACAGCCAGCTGGACCGTCTCCAGGCCGACACCCGCACCGCGCTGGACAATGCCGCGGAGGCGCTGGCACTGCTGCCGGCCGGACAGGCCGCCCGGCTGGAGCCGTTGCAGCGCGAGCTGGTGGAGCAGGCGTCCGGCCGCTCGCCGCTGTTCTCCCTGCGCGAGGCGGAGCTGTCGCTGCAACGGGCGATCAAGCGGTCGGCCGCGCGCAACCAGGCGGTCTCCGACCAGCTGGTCGGCATCGTCTCCGACTATTTCCTGGCGGTGGAGCAGGATGTCGCCCACCGGTCCGGCGAGTTCGAGCGGGTGATCCGCGACGGCGAGCGGGCGGTGATCGCCATGGCCGTGCTGTCGATCCTGGGTGCCGCCGCCATCTTCGCCTACATCCACCGCAATGTGGTGGCGCGGCTGCGCCGCCTGCGCAGCGCCATGCAGGCGGTGGAGACGGCCGAGCCGGCCAAGATGCCGGGCCTGATGCCCGGCACGATGCCCGATCCGCTGTCCCATCTGGACCTGCCGGCCGCCACCCCGTCCGGCAGCCGGGACGAGATCGGCGAGATGGCGCGCGCGCTGTCCTATTTCGTCACCACCATCCGCGCCCGGGAAAGCGCGCTGGCCGACGGCGAGCGCCGGCTGCGCACCATCCTGGAACAGAGCCCGGTCGGCGTCTCCATCGGCCGCGCCGACGGCAGCGTCGCCTTCGCCAACGCCCGTGCCGCCGAGCTGGCCGGCCGGCCGCCGGAGGATTTCATCGGCAGCCGCCACGCGCTGGCCCTGCCCGGCGCCAGCATCAGCCGGGGCGGAACCGGGCAGGACTGGGAGGCGGAGAGCGGCGGCGTGCTGGTGCGCGATGCCGAGGTTGCGGTCGACCGCCCCGACGGCAGCCGGGTCTGGGCCTTGCAGACGCTCCAGCGCACCAGCTTCGAGGGCGAGCCGGCGGTGCTGGCCTGGAGCACCGACATCACCGCGCGCAAGCAGGCGGAGGAAGCGCTGCGCAGCGCCAAGGAGCAGGCGGAGATCGCCGCCCGGTCCAAGGCCGAATTCCTAGCGACGATGAGCCACGAGATCCGCACGCCGATGAACGGCGTGCTGGGCATGCTGGAGCTGATGGCCCTGACCCCGCTGGACGAGGAGCAGCGCACGCTGGTCTCGACCATGCGCGACAGCGGGGCGGCCCTGCTGCGGATCATCGACGACATCCTGGATTTGTCGAAGATCGAGGCGGGCAAGCTGGAGCTGGAGGAGCTGGAGCTGCGCCCGGCCGATCTGGTCGAGGGGGTGTCGGACCTGCTGGCGCCCCAGGCCCACCAGAAGGGGCTGGCGCTGATCTGCGCCATCGACCGGTCGGTGCCGGACCGGCTGCGCGGCGATTCCGGCCGGCTGCGCCAGATCCTGTTCAACCTGACCGGCAACGCCATCAAGTTCACCGACCGCGGCCGGGTGGTGCTGCGCGTCGGCACCGCAGGCCCCGACGATGCCGACCCAGCAAAGCCGGGCCATGTCCGCCTGCATGTGGCGGTGGAGGACACCGGGATCGGCATCGGGCCGGAGGGGCAGGCCCGGCTGTTCCAGCCCTTCAGCCAGGCCGACAGCTCCACCACCCGCCGGTTCGGCGGCACCGGGCTGGGGCTGGCGATCTGCACCCGGCTGATCGAGCGGATGGGCGGGCGGATCGGCGTCACGTCGGTGCCCGGCGCCGGATCCACCTTCTGGTTCACGGTGGAGCTGCCGCGTGCGCCGGAAGCCCTGCCGGCGCCGTCCTCCACGCCGCTGGACGGCCTGCCGGTCCTCGTCGCCGACGAGGACGAGGTGCAGCGCGCGGTGCTGGCCTGCTATCTCGAGCAGGGCGGGGCGACGGTGACGGTCTCCTCTTCGGTGGCGGACGCGGCATCGAAGCTGGGGCGGGGCGGCTTCGGGCTGCTGGTGACGACGACGGCGCTGGCCGGACGGCTGGACCCGCTGGCCGGCGCCTGCGCTCCGGGATTGCCGCGTCTCCTGCTCGGCGACGGGCGGACGGCAGGCAGTGGGGCGGCAGGCGGCGGGGCGGTCGCCTCTCCCCACACCGCGTCCGGGGTGGCGGCCGGGGCGGCGGCAGGACTGGTGCAGCCGGTCCACCGCGCCGCCCTGATCCGCGCCGCGGCCACACTGACCGGCCGCACGGCCCCTGATGCCGCCGGCGCGGAGCCGGCCTATCCGCCGCCGGAGCGCAATGCCGGTGCCGCGGCGCCTGGACCGGCGGACTCGGCCGGCCACGGCCCCATCCTGGTGGCGGAGGACCATCCGACCAACCAGCAGGTCGTGCTGCGCCAGCTGCGCCGTCTCGGCTATGCGGCGGAGCTGGCGGCCGACGGCGAGCAGGCGCTGGCGGCCTGGCGCGCCGGCCGGCACCGGCTGATCGTCACCGACTGCCATATGCCGGTGATGGACGGCTACGAGCTTGCCCGCCGCATCCGGGCGGAGGAACGGGACGGGCGCCGGCGCACCCCCATCGTCGCCATGACCGCCAATGCCCTGTCCGGCGAGATGGAGCGCTGTCTGGCCGCCGGGATGGACGACTACCTCGCCAAGCCGGTGACGCTGGCGCAGCTGTCCCATATGCTGGTCCTCTGGCTGGAGGCCCGCCCCCTGCCCCTCCCCCTGCCGGCGGAGGCGCCGGCACCGGCTCCGATACCCGCTCCGGCGGCCGCGGAGGAGGTGCTCCCGGTTCTCGACCTCGACCATGTGCGGGAAACTTTCGGCGGCATGGATAACGGCGGCCTGGATGACGGCACGCTCGACATGATGGACTTCTTCATCGAGACGACGCGTCCGACGCTGGAGCGGGTGCGCCACGCGCTCGACGCCGGCGACCGCGAGGAGGCGCGGGCCGCCGCCCATTCGGCCGCCGGGGCGGCGCGGACCGCCGGGGCGAAGGCGCTGGCCGCCGCCTGCACGGCGCTCGAACGCGCCATCGTCGAGGGGCGCGAGACGGACGCGGCCCGCCATGCCCAGACCATGGCTGCGGCCTTTCCCGAGGTCGAAAAGGCGATTTGCGCCCTGCGCCACACGAAAGAGACGGTGCCCAGCCCGGAAGAGAGCATGGCGTGACCGGACGTGTTGGAGCGAAATCTACCTGGGCGGGAACGGCAATCCGAAAAGGCGCAAGGTCGGCGGGTGTCGCTTGTCGGTGGGAAAGGGCTGAACTACTCTGCGCATCTTGAATCATTCTGACAGATTCAGCCGGGCAGTCACCAAGCACCGGCAGTCCCGGGGGTGAAGAGCGTGGTCGGTCTCGCTGGCTTCTTTTGGAACAAGGAACCCCGGCGCCAAGCCGATCACGCCGCCACAGACCGCGACCGCTGGCGGGCGATGCTGGCCGCAGCGCCGCAGCCCTGGTGCGCCTGGACCGACCGGGGCGAAGGCCTTCTGTCCGACGAGGCGGCGGCCCTGCTGGGCATTTCCGATTGCGCTTCATTCGCCGACTCCCTGACGGCCCCCGACCTCGGCCCCGCCCTGGCCCGGCTGCGCCGCGACGGCGAGCCCTTCCGCTGCGAGGCGGCGGCCCCCGACGGCCGGCGGCTGGTGCTGACCGGCCGGCGCGGACGGGCCGGCGACACCCACTGCGACGTGGTGTGGATCGAGGATGTGACCGTCGCCCGCGACGCCGCCAAGGATGCCACCCAGCGCCAGGAGCAGGCGGCCGGGGCGGCGCGCATCCGCCTTGCCGAGTTGCAGGCGATGGCCGACGCGCTGCCGCTGCCGGTGTGGATGCGCGACCGCTCGTTACGGCTGTCCTGGTGCAACCGCGCCTATGCCCGCGCCGTCGACGGCGATCCCGGGACGGTGGTGGCGGAGGGGCGGGAACTGACCGCCACCGGCCGGGCGCTGGCCGAACGGGCGCGCAGCGGCGGCTTCGCCCAGTCGGACCGCGCGCCGGTGGTGATCGGCACCGAGCGCCGGCTGCTGGAGGTGACGGAGGCGCCGCTGCCGCTGACCGACGGCGGCGGCACGCTGGCGGTCGGCTACGCGCTGGACCTCACCCCGCTGGAGGAGCTGCGCGGCGAGTTGGACCGCCACCTGACCGCCCATGCGGAGGTGCTGGAGCGGCTGGGCACCGCCATCGCCATCTTCGGCCCCGACACCCGGCTGACCTTCTTCAACCAGGCCTATGCCCGGCTGTGGGATCTGGACGAGGCGTGGCTGCGCGGCGAGCCGACCAACGCCGAGCTGCTGGAGGAGCTGCGCGCCCGCCGCCGCCTGCCGGAATATGCCGACTACCAGACCTTCAAGCGCGAACGGCTGACCCGCTACACCCATCTGGTCGAGCCGGTGGAGGAGATGCTGCACCTGCCGGACGGCACCACGCTGCGCCATCTGGCGGCCCCGCATCCGCAGGGCGGGCTGATCACCATCCTGGAGGACGTGACCAACACGCTGGCGCTGGAATCCTCCTACAACACCCTGATGGCGGTGCAGCAGGAGACGCTGGACAATCTGGCGGAGGGCATCGCCGTGTTCGGCGGCGACGGCCGGCTGAAGCTGTCCAACCCGGCCTTCGCCCGCATCTGGGATCTGGAGGACGGCGACCTGCATGGCGAGCCGCACATCGCCGACGTCATCGAACGCATGCGCCCGCTGCTGGAAATCGCGGCGGCTGACAGGGGGGCGGACAAGAGCGCCGACCGGCCGGGCGAGGCCGCGACCTGGGATGCGGTGAAGGAGGAACTGGTCGGCGCCACGCTGGAGCGCAGCGTCCGCTCCGGCCGGGTGGAGCGCAGCGACGGGTCGGTGGTGGAGTTCTCCACCCTGCCGCTGCCCGACGGGGCGGTGCTGAACAGCTATCTCGACGTCACCGACGGCGCCCGGCTGGAGACGGCGCTGCGCGCCTCCAACGCCGCGCTGGAAGCCGCCGACCAGCTGAAGAGCGAGTTCATCGCCAACGTCTCCCACCATCTGCGCACGCCGCTGAACGGCATCATCGGCTTCGCCGAGGTGCTGGCGAACCAGTATTTCGGCGAGCTGAACGCCCGGCAGATGGAGTATGTCCGCAGCATGCTGGCCGCCGGCCAGCGCCTGCTGGAGCTGATCGACGACGTGGTCGACCTGACCAGCCTGGGCGCCGGCGTCACCACGCTGGAACGCGGGGCGATCAGCCTGCCCGACCTGCTCGACTCGGTGGCCGGCCTGACCCGCGACTGGGCGCGGCGCGAAGGGCTGCGGCTGGAGGTGGTGGCGCCGGACGCGCTGGGCGAGATGGAGGGCGACGGCAAGCGGCTGAAGCAGGCACTGTTCACCCTGGTGGTCGGCGCCATCCGCAACCCGCCGCCCGACCGCCGCATCCGCCTTGCCGGCGAACGGCTGAACGGCAGCATCACCCTGTCGGTCAGCGGCGCCGCGGCGCCCGATGCCGACCCGCAGGGTGCGGCGGCGCTGGGTGTGTCGCTGGCCCGCAACGTGGTGGAGCTTCACGGCGGCCGGCTGGAGCTGGACGAGACCGGCAGCGCCGGCTACCGCAGCGCCCATGTCCGCTGCATCATGCCGGTGCGGGCGCCGGCAAACGGGGTGAGGGCGGGGTAGAATTACCTCCCTCTCCCGGGCTCTCAGCGGATCTTCGATCCGCCTGACGCCGTCAGCACAAACAAAGTTTGTGCGAGAGGCGGGAGAGGGCGTTCACTCACGCCGCGCCCGGCACGCCCTTCGAGGTGGAATATTCGAAATGCAGCGCCTCCCCCGGATAGACCAGCGGGCGGATGGCGTGGGCGGCCTGGGCCGCTTCGGCGAAGCCGCAGAGGATCAGCTTCAGCTTGCCGGGGTATGTGGCGATGTCGCCGATGGCGAAGACGCCCGGCACGTTGGTGGCGCAGCCGGGCTGGGCCACCGCGATGTGGCTGCGCTCCAGGTCCAGCCCCCAGTCGGCGATGGGGCCGAGATTCATCGACAGGCCGAAGAAGGCCAGCAGGGCGTCGGCCGGCAGCGCCTTCTCCTCGCCGTCCAGCGTGGCGACGCGCACGGCGGTCAGCCGGCCGTCCGCACCGTCCAGCCCGGACAGCTGATAGGGCACCACCATCTCGACCCGCCCCTCGCGCACCAGCGCTTCCATGCGGGCGACGCTTTCGGGGGCGGCGCGGAACTTCGGACGGCGGTGGACGACATAGACGCGCTCCGCCACGTCGGCCAGCGAGATGGCCCAGTCGACGGCGCTGTCGCCGCCGCCGGCGATCACGACCTTCTTGCCGGCGAAGTCCTGGCGGCGGCGCACCATGTAGAAGACCGACTTGCCCTCATAGGCCTCCAGCCCGTCGAGCGGCGGGCGGTTGGGACCGAAGGCGCCGCTGCCGGCGGCGATGACGACGGCCTGGGTGTCGATCCTCGTGCCGATGCTGGTCTCCACCAGCCAGCGCCCGTTGTCCTGGCGGGTCAGCTTTTCCACCTGCTGGCCCAGGTGATAGGTGGGCGAGAAGGGGGCGGCCTGTTCCGCCAGCCGGTCGATCAGGTCGGCCGCCTCGATCGAGGGATGGGCCGGGATGTCGTAGATCGGCTTTTCCGGGTAGAGCGCCGTGCACTGGCCGCCGACCATGTCCAGCGCGTCCACCACATGGCAGCGCATCTTCAGCATGCCGCATTCAAACACGGCGAACAGCCCGACGGGGCCGGCGCCGACGATGACGACATCGGTGGTGAGGACATCGTTGCTGGAAGCGGTCTGCGACATGAAAGCCAATTCCTTGAGACGGGGCGCCGGGGAAAGGAAGCCGGTTGACGGTTGCGGGAGACTGGTCGGCGAACGGTCCTTCCATTGTCCGCATTTGCCATCCGGGTCAACCCCCAGCAAGGGGAAGGCGGTGCTGTGCCGCGCGCGGGGGGCGCGCGACGGACGGTCCCGGCAGCAAATCCCGGCAGCCGATCCCGGCAGTAAAACAATTTCGCTTAAATTCGCTTAAATTTGTCGATTGCACGCGGCAGTGGCGAAGCCGAAAGTACAGCGATGCGGTGGATATCCGGGCCATCCGGTTCGGACATCGGCCCGCATGCCGGTTTGGGTGGAGGCCTGGGATGAAGGAACTTCGCTGTCTGGTCTTCACCGACCAGGAGGTCGTGCGGGCCGTGCTGGATCGCCGGCGCCGGGTGAAGGACACGCTGCCGGTCGGCACCGTCTCCAAGATCGCCTACCACCGTCCCGAAGGGTCGGAGCCGGATGGGATCGAAACCCGCCTGACCATCACCGACGACAACGGTGCGGTGACCGAGCTGGGGTTGCCCGACACCGAGGTGACGGCGGCGCTGGTCGGCTACTGCATGGGCCGGCGCATCCCCCTGCCGGTGGCGTCCGACAAGATGCTGCACCTGATCAACGGCGCGCTGACGCTGATGATCACCATGAACTTCAACAAGGCGCCGCGGCTGGTGGTCACCGCCGGAGCGGACGGCGCCGGATCGGGGCCTGGAGCGGGGCCTGGATCGGGAGCGGCCGACCGGCTGTCGCCCAAGCGGCGGATCGGCCGCTGAGCCTGTTGCCAACCCACTCTTCTTTCCGGCTTGCGGGCGGGCGGCGGCTTCGCACAGTATCCGCGCCATGCCGGACACTCCCCTCCACACCGTCACCCTGCCCCTGCCCGACGAGGCCGCCACCGCGGCGCTGGGCCGCCGGCTCGGCGTCCTCCTGCGGCCGGGCGACCTCGTGGCCCTGCGCGGCGACCTCGGCGCCGGCAAGAGCGCGCTGTCGCGGGCACTGATCCGCAGCGTCACCCATGAGGACGCCGAGGTGCCGTCCCCCACCTTCACCCTGGTGCAGACCTACGACACCGCCATCGGCCCGGTCTGGCATTTCGACCTCTACCGTTTGTCGGGACCGGACGAGGTCTATGAGCTGGGCTGGGACGACGCGCGGGCCGAGGCGGTGGCGCTGGTCGAATGGCCGGACCGGCTGGGTCCGCTGCTGCCGCCCGACCGGGTGGAGGTGACGATGGAGCATGACGGGCATGATGCCCGCCGCGCCACCCTGACCGGCCATGGCACGCTGGCGGCGCGGGTGGCCGCCGCCGACTGGACGCTGCGATGACGGCCGTGTCCCAGGCGCGGCAAGCCGGGATCGCCGCCTTCCTGGCTGCCAACGGCCTGTCCGATGCGGTGCGGGAGCCGCTGGCCGGCGATGCCTCTGCAAGACGGTACGAGCGGCTGCGCAAGGCCGATGGCGGCACGCTGATCCTGGTCGATACGCCGGCCCCGGCCGAGGACCTCGTCCCCTTCATCGCCATCGGCGCCGAACTGGCCGCAATCGGGCTGTCGGTTCCCACCGTGCTGGCGGCGGATGTGGAGCGCGGTCTGGCGATCCAGGATGATTTCGGAAGCGAAACATTTACGCGCCTGCTGGCCGCCGGCGCCGATCCGCAGCCGCTCTACACAATGGCGACCGATGCGCTGATCGCCATCCATCGCGGCTGGCCGGAGGGGGCGGCGCAACGCCTCGCCCTGCCGGTCTACGATCCCGACCTGTTCATCGCCCAGACCCGGCTGTTCCTCGACGCCTATGTGCCGGTGGTGCTGGGTCGCCCCCTGAGCGAAGAGGATCGTTCCGATTTCGATACGGCTTGGCGCGCGGTGCTGGAGCCGGTCTGCGCCGGGGCGCCGTCGCTTCTGCTGCGCGACTACCATGTCGACAATTTGATGCGGTTGGACCGGCCGGGGGCGAAGGCGGCCGGGCTGATCGACTTCCAGAGCGCCGGCTGGGGGCCGCGGGCCTACGACCTCGTCTCCCTGCTGGAGGATGCGCGGCGCGATGTGGCGGCCGATCTGGCGGACGCGATGGTTGCCCGCTATCTCGCCGCCTTCCCCGAGACCGACGCCGCCGCCTTCCGCCGCGCCATGGCGGTGCTGGGGGCGGTGCGCCACACGCGGATCGTCGCCATCTTCGTCCGTCTGGCGCTGGGCCAGGGGCGGCGGTCCTACCTTGTCCATCTGCCGCGGGTCTGGCGCCTGCTGGAGGCCCAGCTGGCGAAGCCGGAGTTGGCCCCGGTCGCCGGCTGGTTCGACCGCCATCTGCCGCCCGCCGCCCGTTCCGCCTTCGTCGTTCCGGAGACGCTCTGAGATGACCATTCCCGATACCGCAATGGTCCTGGCCGCCGGCCAGGGCCTGCGCATGCGCCCGCTGACCAACCACCGGCCGAAGCCGCTGATCCCGGTGCTGGGCAAGCCGATGCTGGACCATGCGCTCGACCGGCTGGCCGAGGCCGGCGTCGGCCGGGCGGTGGTCAACAGCCACTATCTGGGCGCGATGATCGGCGACCATCTGAAGGACCGGACGACGCCGGCCATCACCCTGTCGCCGGAAGAGACATTGCTGGAGACCGGCGGCGGGGTGAAGAAGGCCCTGCCCCATCTCGGCAGCGCGCCGGTCTATACGGTGAACGCCGACATCTTCTGGCTCGACGGGCCGGTGCCGGCCCTGCGCCGGCTGGCCGCGCATTGGAACCCGGCGGAGATGGACGCGCTGCTGCTGCTGATGGCGACGACCAAGTCGGTCGGCTATGACGGGCTCGGCGACTATCACATGGACCCGCTGGGCGGGCTGACCCGCCGGGGCGAGCGCGAGCTGGCGCCCTTCGTCTATGCCGGGGTGCAGATCGTCAAGCCGGAGCTGTTCGCGGCGGACACCCCCGACGGCGCCTTCTCCACCAACCTGATCTGGGACCGCGCCCAGGCGGCGGGCCGGCTGTTCGGCCTTGCCCATGACGGGCTGTGGTTCCACATCGGCACGCCGGCCGGGCTGAAAGAGGCCGAGGAACTGCTGGCCATCGGCGGCATGCGGGCGGTGGCGCATTGAGGGCGGGGCTGAGGTATACTCAAGCCGCGCTATACTCAATCGCACGTAGCCAGCACCGGAACTGATCGCAAACCCATGACCCTCCCCAAAGTCTACAGCATTCCCGCGGGCGCGCCCTTCGTCGACATGCTGGCGGCGGGGATCATGGAGCGGGTCGGCGGCGATCCGATGGCCCTTGCCGGCGTCACCGTCCTGCTGCCGACGCGGCGTGCCTGCCGGGCGTTGCAGGCGGCCTTCCTGCGGCGGTCGGGCGGGCAGCCGACGCTGCTGCCGCGGATGGCGCCGCTGGGCGAACTCGATGCCGGCGACCTCAGCCTGACCGAGGAGGAACTGCCCGACGTCCCGCTCGACCTGCCGGAGGCGATCTCGCCCTTGAACCGGCAGATGACGCTGGCCCGGCTGATCCTGGGGGCCGAGGGGCTGTCGGCGACCACGGCGCAGGCGGTGCGGCTGGGTGCCGATCTCGGCCGGCTGATCGACGCGGTGTGGACCGAGCGCGCCGGCTTCGAGAAGCTGGAGTCGCTGGTGCCGGCGGATTATGCCGAGCACTGGCAGGTCACGCTGAAATTCCTGCGCATCATCACCGAGGTCTGGCCCGCCATCCTCGAGTCGGGCGGCCAGACCGACCCGGCCAAGCGCCGCAATCTGGCGCTGGAGACGCAGGCGGCCCTCTGGCAGGCGGCCCCGCCGCCGGGCATGGTGATCGCCGCCGGCTCCACCGGCTCCATCGTCGCGACGACGGAACTGCTGGCGGTCATCGCCCGGCTGCCGCAGGGGGCGGTGGTGCTGCCCGGCCTCGACACCGGGGCCGACGACACGATCTGGGACGCCATCGCCGAGGATGAATCCCACCCGCAGCACGGGCTGTCGCAGTTGATCCGCCTGCTGGAGGTGGAACGGCACGAGGTGCTGCCCTGGACCGACGCGCCGGAGCCGCGCGGCGCCCGCGCCCGCCTGATCGCCGAGGCGATGCGCCCGGCGGCGACCACCGAGGGCTGGCGCGAACTGTCCGGGGTGGACGCCGCGGCGCTGGACGGGCTGACCCGCATCGACGCAACCACCTCGGAGGAAGAGGCGCAGGTCATCGCGCTGCTGATGCGCCATGCGCTGGAAACCCCGACCAGGACCGCGGCGCTGATCACCCCCGACCGCAACCTGGGACGCCGGGTTGCCATGGCGCTGGCGCGCTGGGGCATCCTGGTCAACGATTCCGGCGGCCAGCCGCTCGCCCACACCGCGGTCGGCACCTATCTGCGGCTGACGGCGGAGCTGGCGGCGAGCCGCGTCCATCCGCTGGCGCTGCTGGCGCTCGCCAAGCACCCGATGGCGGCGGGCGGCCGCGACTCCGCGGATTTCCGCGCCGCCGCCCGCGCGCTGGAGCGCGTCGTGCTGCGCGGCCCCCGCCCGGCGGAGGGCTTCGACGGCGTGCTCGCCGCACTGGAGCAGGCCGAGCGCTTCGACCATGAGGAGCAACAGGAGTTCCTGCGCACCTGGCTGGTCGACATCGGCCAGCGCGCCGCTCCCTTCCTTGAGGCGCTGGCCGGCGAGACGCCGCTGGCCGACCTCGTGCGCGCCCATGTCGCCTTCTGCGAGTCGCTGGCCGCCGACGATGCGCTGACCGGGGCGGAGCGGCTGTGGCGCCAGGACGACGGCGAGGAGGCGGCGCGCTTCGTCCACGACCTGCTGGATGCGGCGGACGGCTTCCCGGCCATCCCGGCCAAGGATTACCCGGCGCTGCTCGACGCGCTGATGAGTGCGCGGGCGGTGCGTCCGCGCTATGGCCTGCACCCGCGCCTGTTCATCCTGGGTCCGATGGAGGCGCGCCTCCAGCATCTCGACCTGACCATCCTGGGCGGGCTGAACGAGGGAACCTGGCCGCCAGCGGCATCCGCCGATCCCTGGATGTCGCGGCCGATGCGGCGCGATTTCGGCCTGCCCAGCCCGGAACGGCTGGTCGGCATGTCGGCCCACGACTTCGCTCATGCCTGCGGCGCGCCGGAGGTGGTGCTGACCCGCGCGGCACGGGTGGAGGGCACGCCGACGGTGCCGTCGCGCTGGCTGCTGCGGCTGGAAACCGTGCTGAAGGCGCTGGATCTGGACGGCGTGATCGAGGAGCGCGGGGCCTGCTGGCTCGGCTGGGCGCGCGGGCTGGACGAGCCCGACCGGGTGCAGCCGGTGGCCGCACCGGAGCCGCGCCCGCCGCTGAGCGCCCGGCCGCGCAAGCTGTCGGTGACCGAGATCGAGACCTGGATGCGCGATCCCTACGCCATCTATGCCCGCCACGCCCTGCGGCTGCGGGCGCTCGACCCCATCGCCGCCGATCCGGGCGCGTCCGACCGCGGCCAGATCATCCACGACACGCTCGACGCCTTCGTCCGCGAGCATCCGGGGCCGCTGCCGCATGACGCGCTCGACCGGCTGATCGCGCTGGGGCGCGAACGGTTCGGCCCGCTGCTGCGCAGCCATCCCGACGTCTGGGCCTTCTGGTGGCCGCGCTTCGAGCGGGTGGCCGGCTGGTTCGTCGATCTGGAGCGCGAGCGCCGCCCCCGTCTCCGCCCGCTGGGAACGGAAGTGCCGGGCCGGCTCGAGCTGTCCGGCCCCGGCGGTCCCTTCGCCCTGACCGCCAAGGCCGACCGCATCGACCGCGGCCCGGACGGGCTGGTGGTGATCGACTACAAGACCGGCACCCCGCCGAGCGCGCGCGAGATCGAGCTTGGCTTCGCCCCGCAGCTGCCGCTGGAGGCCGCCATCGCCGCGGCCGGCGGGTTCAGCGGGGTGGACAAGGGCGAGGTGGCCGAGCTGACCTTCTGGCGCCTGTCCGGCGGCGACCCGGCCGGCGAGGAGAAGCCGGTCAAGGGCGACCCGGCAGCGCTGGGCGAGGAGGCGCGGGCCGGGCTGGAAGCGCTGATCGCGCAGTTCGACGACCCTCAGACGCCTTACCGCTCCCGCCCACGCCCGGCGATGGCGCCGCGCTACACCGACTACGCGCATCTGGCCCGCGTCCAGGAATGGTCGGCGGGCGGCGGGGAGGGGGAATGATGGGGTTCGCTCGATTCGGGGACAATCCCCCTCTCCCCCGGGGAGAGGGTCGGGGTGAGGGGGACGCATTGCGTGCCTGCCCCAAAGGTCCTGCTACGCATCCCCCTCACCCTAACCCTCTCCCCGGGGGGAGAGGGGATAAGCGCCTGCTCCGGCACCGGAAGCCCCGTTCATGACCATGACCGATCTGCCCACCCGCACCCTGCCGCTCGATCCCAATGTGGCGCAGCGGCGGGCGTCCGATCCGACGGCGTCGGTCTGGGTGGGGGCGTCCGCCGGTTCGGGCAAGACCAAGGTGCTGACCGACCGGGTGCTGCGGCTGATGCTGTCGGGCACGCCGCCGGCGCGCATCCTCTGCCTGACCTTCACCAAGGCCGCGGCGGCGGAGATGGCGATCCGCATCAACCGGACGCTCGGCCTGTGGGCCACCCTGCCCGACGACGCGCTGGAGGACCGGCTGGCCGACCTCTGCGGCGAGCGGCCGTCCATCGAGGCGCGGCTGAACGCAAGGCGGCTGTTCGCCCAGGTGGTGGACTGCCCCGGCGGCATGAAGATCCAGACCATCCACGCCTTCTGCCAGTCGCTGCTGCGCCGCTTCCCGCTGGAAGCCGAGCTGGCGCCGCATTTCGACGTGATGGACGACCGCACCGCCGATGGGCTGCTGACCGAGGCGCGCGACGCCGTGCTGCATGCCGGCCGCACCGAGCCGGACAGCCCGCTCGGCCGCGCCATGGGCCGGCTGACCGGCGAGCTGAATGCCGAGGATTTCGCCGGGCTGCTGGCCGAACTGGCTGGCCAGCGCGGGCAGGTGGAGAAGCTGTTCGAGCGCTTCCACGGGCTGGACGGGCTGATCGACGCCATCCACGACACGCTGGAGGTGCCGCCCGGCGTGACCGAGGAAACGATCCTCACCCATGCCTGCCATGACGACCAGTGCGAGCCGCCGGCCCTGCGCGAGGCCTGCCGGGCGCTGTCGGGCGGCAGCGCCAGCGACCAGGAGCGCGGCATCGCCATCCAGCACTGGCTGGACGCCGCCGACCGCCGGGTGCGCGCCTTCGACGCCTACAGGCGCCTGTTCCTGACCGCGGACGGCAGCCCGCGCAAGACACTGATGACCAAGAAGCCGGCCACCGCCTACCCGCAGGCGCTGCTCTCCCTGCAAAAGGAAGCGGAACGGCTGGTCGAGATTTCGGAGCGGGTGAAGGCCGCCGGGGTCGCCGCCTCGACCACCGCGCTGCTGACGCTGGCGCAGGCGATGCTGGAGGCCTACCGCGAGCGCAAGGCGGCGCGCGCTCTCTTGGATTACGACGACCTGATCCTGGCGGCCAACCGGCTCTTGAGCGGCAAGGACGGCACGCCGCGGGTGCCCTGGGTGCTCTACAAGCTGGACGGCGGCCTGGACCATATCCTGATCGACGAGGCGCAGGACACCAACCCCGACCAGTGGGCCATCGTCGCCTCGCTGGCCGGCGAGTTCTTCGTCGAGCTGGAGGCCGCCGCCCCCGACGGCAAGATCCGCACCGTCTTCGCGGTGGGTGACGAGAAGCAGTCGATCTTCAGCTTCCAGCGCGCCGATCCCGCCGAATTCGCCCGCATGCGCCGCCATTTCCAGGACAAGGCGGAGGTGGCGCAGCGGACATGGGCGGGGGTCGATCTCGACATCTCCTTCCGCTCGACGGCGGCGGTGCTGGAGACGGTGGACGCCGTCTTCGCGCTCGACCATGCCCGCGACGGCGTGGCCTCGGACGCCAACCCGACCATCCGCCACCGCGCCTTCCGCCGCGGGCAGGCCGGGCTGGTCGAGCTGTGGCCGCCGGTGAAGCCGGCCGAGACGGTCGAGACGCCGGCCTGGGCGCCGCCGGTGGCGCGCGAGACCGCAGATTCGCCATCCGCCCGCCTCGCCTCGGTCATCGCCGCGACGGTGCATCGCTGGATCGACGGCGGCGAGACGCTGGAGGCCAAGGGCCGGCCGGTGCAGCCCGGCGACGTGATGGTGCTGGTGCGCCGCCGCACCGCCTTCGTCACCGAACTGGTCCGCGCGCTGAAGGACCGCGGCGTGCCGGTGGCCGGCGTCGACCGCATGGTGCTGACCGAGCAGCTCGCCGTCATGGATCTGGTGGCGCTGTCCGACTTCCTGCTGCTGCCCGACGACGACCTGACGCTCGCCACCGTGCTGAAGGGGCCGCTGGTGGGCTTGAGCGAGGAGGCGCTGTTCCGCGTCGCCCATGGCCGGCGCGGCACGCTGTGGCGCTCGCTGGTGGCGCTGGCGGAGACCGAGCCGGAATTCCGCCCGGCCCGGCGCTATCTGGGCGACCTGCTGGCACGGACCGACTTCTCGGCTCCCTACGAGCTGTTCGCCGGCCTGCTGAACCGGCCCTGCCCCGCCGACGAACGGTCGGGACGGCGCGCGATCCTGAAGCGGCTCGGCCCCGACGCGCAGGATCCGCTGGAGGAGTTCCTGGCCGTCTGCCTCGCCTTCGAGAAGACCGAGCCGCCGTCCCTGCAGAACTTCCTGGCCTGGCTGGCGGCCAGCGACGCCGAGATCAAGCGCGAGCTGGAGCAGGGCGGCGGCACCGTGCGGATCATGACCGTCCACGGCTCCAAGGGCTTGCAGGCGCCCATCGTCTTCCTGCCCGACACACTGGGCAGCCCGACCCAGAGCCCGCCGATCCTGTGGCCGGACGACGACTGCCCGGTGCCGCTGTTCGCCGCCCGGCGGTCCCAGGAGGACGGGCTGTGCGCCGAGGCGCGGGCGCGGGCCAACCGGCGGCGCGACCAGGAATACCGCCGGCTGCTCTATGTCGCCCTGACGCGGGCGGAGGACCGGCTCTACATCTGCGGCCACCAGGGCAAGCGCGAGCCGTCCGACGATTGCTGGTACCGGCTGGTCGAGGAGGCGATGCGCGACAACGGCGTGCAGCATCCCTTCGACTTCACCGGCCTGTGCCCCGACGGCTGGGCGGGAGAGGGCTGGCGGCTGGTCGGCGCCCAGACCGCCGTGGTGCCGCGCCATGTCGAGACGGAGGAAAGTGCCGCCGCCGAGCCGCCCCCGCCCTGGATCGGCGAACCGCCGCCGGGCGAGCCGGAGCCATCGCGGCCGCTGACCCCGTCGCGGCCGGACGGCGAGGAGCCGGCGGTGCGCTCGCCGCTCGGCAACGACGACGGCCAGCGCTTCCGCCGCGGCCTGCTGGTCCACCGGCTGTTGCAGACCCTGCCCAACCTGGCCGAGGCGGCGCGGGATGCCGCCTGCCGCCGCTTCCTGGCCCGCCCGGCGCACAAGCTGACGCCGGAGCAGCAGGACGCCATCGCGCGGGAGACGCTGGCGGTGCTGAGCCATGCGGAGTTCGCGCATCTGTTCGGCCCCGGCTCGCGGGCGGAGGTGCCGCTGATCGGGGTGGTGGCGCTCGGCGACGGCAGCCGGGCGCTGGCCGGCCGCATCGATCGGCTGGCGCTGACCGGGGACACGGTGTGGATCGTCGACTATAAGACCAACCGGCCGCCGCCGCGGGATCTGGAAGACGTTCCAATGGTTTACCGTCGCCAGATGGCGGCCTACCGCGAGGCTTTGCGCGCGGTCTATCCGGGGCGGCGGGTGCGTTGCGTGCTGCTGTGGACCGACGGTCCCTACACCATGGAGCTGCCGCCCTCGGTGATGGACGCGGCGGCGGCCGGGCTGGGCCCCAGGGTGGGGTGAGGTGCTGCCGGCGGCTCACCCGAAAGATGGGGTGACTTGACCGGCCGGGCGCCTCCGCCCTACATTTTGCTCAATTCCACTGACGGGGCGATGGCCGCCGGCCTTCCACAACCGGTCCGCGGCGCTTCCGAATCCAGCACGAGGTCACATGAGCACCACCATCAAGGTTACCGACGACAGCTTCGAGCAGGACGTCCTGAAGGCCGACGGCCCGGTCCTGGTCGATTTCTGGGCGGAATGGTGCGGCCCCTGCAAGATGATCGCCCCGGCGCTCGACGAGCTGGCCGGCGAGTATGACGGCAAGGTCACCGTCGCCAAGCTGAACATCGACGAGAACCCCGACACCCCGACCAAGTACGGCGTGCGCGGCATCCCGACGCTGATGCTGTTCAAGGGTGGCAGCGTCGCCGCCACCAAGATCGGCGCCCTGCCCAAGGGTGCGCTGTTCCAGTGGGTCGACTCGGCGCTGTAAGCGTCCGTCCACAGCGGTCCAGACAGGAAAAAGCCCCGCCCGCGGTCACCGCGGCGGGGCTTTTTCTTTTGGAGGCCGTGGGGGAAGCCCCCCTTACTGCACCTTCTTTTCCTTCGCCTTGTCCTTGCCGGCATCCCCCGCGGCCTCCGCCGTGCGGGCGAGGTTGTCGGCGGCGGCGCGGCCCCAGTCGCTGTCGGGGGCGACGCGGCGGGCCAGCGACCAGTCGTCGCGCGCAGCCCCCAGATTGCCGCCCAGCGCCTTGACGTTGCCGCGCAGCAGGATCGCCTCCGGATCGCCGGGCTTCAGCTCCAGCGCCCGGTCGATGTCGGCCAGCGCCTGCCGGTAGTTGGACAGCGCCTTCTGCGCGCTCGCCCGGTAGAGGTAGGCGTCGGCCCGCTTCGGGTCGCGGGTCAGCGCCGCGTCCAGATCGGCGACGGCATCCCAGAAACGCTCGCCCTCCGCACGGGCGAAGGCGCGGTCGATCAGCAGGTCGACGTCGCCCGGCGTCTTGTCGAGGGCAGCGCTGTAGAGCCGTTCCGCCCGCCCCTGGTCGCCCGCCCGCAGCCACGCCCAGCCGGCACGGCCGAGCAGCGAGGCGGCGGCCCTGGGGTCGTCCTTGCCCAGCGTCGGCACCAGCGCCTCCATCTGGGTGCCGGCCGCCTTGAAGTCGCCGGCATGGAACAGCGCCAGCGCCTCGCACAGCTTCGCGGAGTCGCCGCCGCCCTGCTCCTGCCAGCGCTTGGCATCGGCCCGCGCCCCTTCGGGGTTGGCCTCCGCCTTGGCCGCGCAGGCCTGAAGCTCGCGGTTGCGGTCGAGGGTGGAGGGCGGCCCGGAGGACGCGGCCTGGGCAGCAGACAGGGGGGCCGGCACGAATGCCGGAGCGGCGGCGAGAAGCCCCAGCGCGAGAGCGCCGGCAAGGTAAGGATTGCGTCGGGTCATGGTGTCTTTACACTCCGCCATCGCCGGGCGGGGCGCAAGTCCGCAGGCCCGGTCCCGGTGTTACACAGTTCGGTGCTACACAGTCCGCCGCCCCTCCGCCGCTCCAACCGGAACCGCCCGCGATGACCGATCCCCGCCTGTTCGTCTTCGGCCTCGGCTACAGCGCCCGCGTCTTCGCCGACCGGCTGCGCGCCGAAGGCTGGCGCATCGCCGCCACCTGCCGCAGCGAGGAAAAGCGGGCGGAGCTGGAGGCCCAGGGCATCGAGGCCTTCCTGTTCGACCGCGGCCGGCCGCTGGCCGATGCGAAGGCGGCGCTGGCCGGCACCACCCACCTGCTGGTCAGCATCCCGCCCGACGGCAAGGGCGACCCGGTGCTCGACCAGCATGGCCGCGATCTGGCCGACCTGCGCACGCTGGACTGGGCCGGCTACCTGTCCACCACCGGCGTCTATGGCGACACCGGCGGCGAGTGGGTCAGCGAGGCGTCCTGGCTGAAGCCGACCGGCGAGCGCCAGAAGCGGCGGGTCGAGGCGGAGCGCGGCTGGCTGAACCTGTACCGCCAGTATGGCGTGCCGATGCACCTGTTCCGGCTGGCCGGAATCTACGGCCCCGGCCGCAGCGCCCTCGATTCGGTGCGCGACGGCATCGCCAAGCGGGTCGACAAGCCGGGTCAGGTGTTCTGCCGCATCCATGTCGACGACATCGCCGGCACGCTGCGGGCGTCGATGGCGCGGCCGACTCTGGGCGCCATCTACAACGTCGTCGACGACCTGCCCAGCCCGTCGCACGAGGTGGTGGAGTATGCCTGCCGCCTGCTGGGGGTGGAGCCGCCGCCGCTCGTGCCGTTCGACCGGGCGGAGATGTCGCCGATGGCCGCCAGCTTCTACGCCGATTGCCGCCGGGTGAAGAACGACCGCATCAAGCGCCAGCTCGGCGTCGCCCTGACCTATCCCGACTATCGCGCCGGGCTGGACGCCCAGCTGGCGGCGGGGCTGTAGCCAAGAAAAAGGGTGGACAGCAAAGCTAAGGTTACAAAGCAATTCCCTGACATATACCGGTAATCATAAGACTTTTCCGAAGACACGCGTGGAATTGGCAAAAGATATTTAATAATCTCGCGGGATCATAAGCGTCCAGGCGACGATTATCCCGCGAGGTGTTGTGCGCATGAACAGCACGCCGACGGCCACCCTCTCCATAGCCTCTCCCGCCGCATCCCCGGCCTCTTCGCCGGGCGGGAGCTGCACCGACGTCACTGCCTTCCGCCGCCAGATGGACGAGGTCGTCGCCCGCATCCCGATGCACGCCATCCGGTCGGTGCTGGATGCGGTCGAAGGGACGCCCAGCCCGAACGGCGAACGGGCGCGGCACCTGCGCGATGCGCTGGTCGACCATTTCAACCGCCTGCGGCCGATGAAGGCGCGCCGCCTGTTCACCAGCCTGTTCGAGCCCTTCCTGGTCGACGACCCCGTCCTCTACCGCTCGGCCGAGTCGGTGCCGGCGCTGGTCCAGCGGGTGGACATGGGCGGCATCTGGTCGGCGCTGACCCGCTATGCCTTCCCGGGGCTGGCGGCGGAGGTGCAGAGCCGGCTGGACGGCATGGCGCGCGAGGCGATGCTGGATGCCGTGCTGGCCAGCCCCGACGCGATGGCGATGCGCGAGCTGATGCGCAAGGAGGCACTCGACTTCCTCTATGCCATGGCCGGCGACCGCAAGCTGACCGACCGGTTCCTGGCCTTGGCGAACGACGAGGCGCTGCACGACGCCGCGCTCCGCACCCAGTATCTCGGCCGCAAGGCGCCGATCGACAGCGACCTGCTGGGCTTCGTCCGCGCCCTGCTGGAGCACAACGCGGTGCTGGTGCCGCTGACCGAGCGCATGCGCCGCGACATCGACGAGATGCGGATGGGGGACATGCAGGGCGCCGGCGACCCCCGTTCCGCCAATCCATCTTTCGCCACCCCCACTTCCGCCGAGGTGGACTGCCAGTCGGCGCTGATGGTCGGCTTCGTCCGCCGGGTGCGCGACCTCGGCCTGCCCTTCCGCGACCAGTCGCAGCTGCTGGCCTGGTTCGCCCCGCTCTATGGGCTGAACGTCAAGCGGCGCTACGACGTGTTCCTGCGCCATGTGCGCGAGCATGTCGGGTCGGGGGGACCGGCGGTGCGCGAGTCCCACCCGCTGCTGCGCGCCCTGCTCTGCCATTTCACCGCCGCCTGCACCACCATCCGCGAGGTGGTGGACGGCATGTTCGGCGACATGGACATCCAGGATGGCGGCGTGCTGTCCGCCCCCGCCCCGACCCGCGCCCTGCTGCACGAGGCGGTGGAGCGCTTCGACCGGGCGCTGACCGCGCTGTCCGGCACCGGCTTCCTCGCCAGCCGCTCGACCGGCCCGGCCCTGCGGGCGGAGCTGGCGGCGGTCAGCCGCGAGCTGACCGGCACGGTGATGCCGGCGCTGGCCGCCCGGATGCAGGCGGCGATGGGCGCCCGCCATGCCCCGGTGCCCGACCATGAGGACATCGTCTGGCTGCTGGAGCTGGTCTGGCGCTGGGGCCGCACCCTCGGCGCCGCCGGCTATGCCAACCCGGAGCTGAAGTCGCTGCGCCTCTATGCGGTGGAGACCGGCCGCCTCGCCTTCCTCCAGGCGATGAAGGCCGAGCCGCAGGAGAGGCCGGGCCACCGCATGGCCCACATGCTGCGCATCCGCCGGCTGATGGCGGCGATGGGCGAGACGGTGGATGGCTGGATCAGCCCGGTCAGCCAGGGCCTGCACCGGGTGGTCTACAGCTATCTGGAGGCGGATGGCGAGATCGCCGCCGACGAATGGGCGGTGATCGACGCCTTCGTCGCCAGCGTGCGCAGCGAGCTGAGCCGGTCCCGCAACTGGCAGAGCGCCGATTTCGTCGATATCCTGCGCCTGCATGAGGCAAAACGGCGGGGGGAGGCGTGAATCCCCCTCGGCCGAAGGCCTGGGCATAATGATGCCGAAGGCCTTAGCCGCAACAATTTGGTTCGACCCACCCGTCGATGTGGTATGATGCGCGCCCGCTCGGGGCGGGACGGCCGGACAACGGCCCGCAACCCCGGTGGCTCCGCAAGAACAGCTCCCCTCCGGCCGAGACGACGCCAGCATGAACATCACCATCGAACGCGCCGCCCTTCTCCGTTCCCTGGGTCACGTGCAGAGTGTGGTCGAGCGGCGGAACACCATTCCGATCCTGTCCAACGTCCTGCTGCGCGCGGGCGACGGCGAGCTGTCGCTGGCCGCCACCGACATGGATCTGGAGATCGTCGAGACGGTCCCGGCGACGGTCGGGCGCCCCGGCGGCACCACCGCCCCCGCCCACACCCTGTTCGACATCGTCCGCAAGCTGCCCGACGGCAGCCAGGTGGAGCTGGACATCGGCGGCGACGGCACCATCCTGACGCTGCGCGCCGGCCGGTCGCAGTTCAAGCTGTCCTGCCTGCCGGTGGAGGATTTCCCGCAGCTGTCCAGCGGCGAGCTGAAGCACAATTTCTCGGTCGCCGCCGCCGACCTGCGCGGGCTGATCGACCGCACCCGCTTCGCCATCTCCACCGAGGAGACGCGCTATTACTTGAACGGCATCTACCTGCACGCCGCCAAGAGCAAGATGGGCAGCCTGGAGACGCCGGTGCTGCGCGCCGTCGCCACCGACGGCCATCGGCTGGCGCGGGTCGAGATGCCGCTGCCGGACGGGGCCGAGGCCATCCCCGGCGTCATCATCCCGCGCAAGACCGTCACCGAAATCCGCAAGCTGGTCGACGAGGCCGCCGACCGCATCGAGCTGTCGATGTCCGACAACAAGATCCGCTTCGGCTTCGACAGTGTCGTCGTCACCTCCAAGCTGATCGACGGCACCTTCCCCGACTATGAGCGGGTGATCCCGGTCGGCAACGACAAGGTGATGGAGGTGGACGCCAAGCTGTTCGCCGCCGCCGTCGACCGCGTCGCCACCATCTCCACCGAGAAGAGCCGGGCGGTGAAGCTGTCGCTCGTCCGCGGCGCGCTCACCCTGTCCGCCACCAGCCCGGAATCGGGCAGCGCGACCGAGGAGCTGGAGGTCAGCTACCAGGAGTCCCCCTGGAAATCGGCTTCAACTCTCGCTATCTGCTGGACATCACGCAGCAGATCGAGGGCGAGGGCGCCCAGTTCACGCTGGCCGACGCCGCGTCGCCGACCATCATCCGCGACGTCGCCGACTCGACCGCGCTCTACGTCCTGATGCCGATGCGCGTGTGATGGGGCTGCGGGGATCCTCCCCGCCCCAGGCGGAACGGACCAGTTGCACCACACGGCAGTTTCGATGAGCGGCGGCGTGTCCGCCGCGACCCCGGCTTTTGCTCCGGCCCTTGCGGTCAGGCGGATGACGCTGACGCGTTTCCGCGGCTACGACTCCGCGCGGCTGGAGCCCGACCGCCGGCCCGTCGCCTTGATCGGCCCGAACGGCGCCGGCAAGACCAACCTCTTGGAAGCCGTCAGCTTCCTTGCCCCCGGCCGCGGCATCCGCGGCGCCCGGCTGGCCGAAGTGGAACGGCTGGGCTCGCCGCCCGGCGCCGGCTGGGCGGTGGCGGCAACGCTCGACACCCCGCTGGGGCCGGTGGAGATCGGCACCGGCCGCGAGCCGCATGACGGAAGCCGCAGTTCCGAGCGCGACCGCCGGCTGGTCCGCATCGACGGCCACCCGGCCAAGGGCCAGACGGCACTCGCCGACCATGTCGCCATGGTCTGGCTGACCCCGCAGATGGACCGGCTGTTCCTCGAAGGGTCGAGCGGACGGCGGCGTTTCCTCGACCGGCTGGTCTTCGGCTTCGACCCCGCCCATGCCGGCCGGCTGTCGCGCTACGAGCATGCCTTGCGCGAACGCGCCCGGCTGCTGCGCGACGGCCGCTTCGACGAGGGCTGGCTAGGCGCGCTGGAGGACCAGATGGCGACCACCGGCATCGCCGTCGCCGCGGCAAGGCGCGAGGTGGTGCAGCGGCTGCGCGCCGCCTGCGCCCGCTCGGTCGGCCCCTTCCCCGGCGCCGACCTCGCCGTCGCCGGCACGGTGGAGCGCTGGCTGGACGAAGGCCCGGCGCTGGCGGCGGAGGATGCGCTGCGCGACAGCCTGCGCAGCGGTCGCCGCGCCGATGCCGACGGCGGCGGCGCCACCGTGGGTCCGCACAAGAGCGACCTCGCCGTCCGCCATGCGCCCAAGGACATGCCGGCGGCGCTGTGCTCCACCGGCGAGCAGAAGGCGCTGCTGATCGCCATCGTTCTGGCCAATGCCCGGCTGCTGGCGGCCGAACGCGGCGCCGCACCCATCCTTCTGCTGGACGAGGTGGCCGCCCATCTCGACCCCGAGCGGCGCGCCGCGCTGTTCGGCGAAATCCTGGCATTGGGCGCCCAGGCCTGGATGACGGGCACCGACGAGGGGGTTTTCGACCCGCTTGGGGACAACGCCCGCCGCTTCCACATCGAAGACGCGCACATCCGCCCCGGATAGGGGCGGAAATCGGGGAAAAATCCCGGAAAAAAAGCATGCCGACGCACGCTAAACCGCCGTATCCGCAACCGAATCTGTTATAGTCGACGCATGGCACAGGAAGCACTGAAGAACGACCTCCCGCAGTCGGAGCCCCAGCAGGCGGACTACGGGGCGGAATCGATCACCGTTCTGCGCGGGCTCGATGCCGTGCGCAAACGCCCCGGCATGTACATCGGCGACACCGATGACGGCTCCGGCCTGCACCACATGGTGTACGAGGTGGTCGACAACGCCATCGACGAGGCGTTGGCCGGCTATTGCGACAAGGTCGAGGTCGTGCTGAACGCCGACGGATCGGTCACGGTGCGCGACAACGGCCGCGGCATCCCGACCGACATCCATTCGGAGGAAGGCGTCTCGGCGGCCGAGGTCGTGATGACCCAGCTTCATGCCGGCGGCAAGTTCAACCAGAACAGCTACAAGGTCTCCGGCGGCCTGCACGGCGTCGGCGTCTCGGTGGTGAACGCCCTGTCCGAGACGCTGGATCTGCGCATCTGGCGCGGCGGCCGCACCTGGACCATGCGCTTCCGCCACGGCAACGCCGAGGCGCCGCTGGCCGACGTCGGCGAGGCGCCGATGGTGCCGGAGAAGGGCAGGCCGCTGTCGGGCACCGAAGTCACCTTCATGCCCTCGACCGAGACCTTCACCAACATCGAGTTCGATTTCGCCACGCTGGAACACCGGCTGCGCGAGCTGGCCTTCCTCAACTCCGGCGTCCGCCTGCTGCTGACCGACGCCCGCGGGGTGGAGCCGAAGGTGCAGGACCTGCACTACGAAGGCGGCCTCGAAGCCTTCGTCAGCTGGCTCGACCGCTCCAAGACGGCGCTGCACAAGCCGGCGATCACGCTGAAGAACGAGCGGCCGACCGAGCATGGCGGCGTGGTGACGGTGGAATGTGCGCTGCAGTGGAACGACAGCTACCACGAGACGACGCTCTGCTTCACCAACAACATCCCGCAGAAGGACGGCGGCACCCACCTCGCCGGCTTCCGCGCGGCGCTGACCCGTGCGATCAACAATTACGCGACCGAGTCCGGCATCGCCAAGAAGGAGAAGGTCAGCCTGTCGGGTGACGACGCCCGTGAAGGCCTGACCTGCGTCCTGTCGGTGAAGGTTCCCGATCCGAAATTCTCCAGCCAGACCAAGGACAAGCTGGTCTCGTCGGAAGTCCGCCCCGTCGTCGAGGCGGTGGTGGGCGAAGCGCTGGCCCAGTATTTCGAGGAGCATCCGGCCGACGCCCGCCGCGTCATCCAGAAGGTGGTGGAAGCCGCCGCCGCCCGCGAGGCCGCCCGTAAGGCGCGCGACATCACGCGTAAAAGCTCGCTCAGCATGTCGTCGCTGCCGGGCAAGCTGGCCGACTGCCAGGAGCGCGATCCGGCGCTGTCGGAACTGTTCATCGTCGAGGGCGATTCGGCCGGCGGCTCCGCCAAGCAGGGCCGCTCGCGCCAGTCCCAGGCCATCCTGCCCTTGCGCGGCAAGATCCTGAACGTGGAGCGGGCGCGGCTGGACAAGATGCTGTCGTCGGCGGAGATCGGCACGCTGATCGCGGCGCTGGGCACCGGCATCAGCGACGAGTTCAACGCCGACAAGGCGCGCTACCACAAGATCATCATCATGACCGACGCGGACGTGGACGGCAGCCACATCCGCACCCTGCTGCTGACCTTCTTCTTCCGGCAGATGCCCGACCTGATCGAGCGCGGCTATCTCTACATCGCCCAGCCGCCGCTCTACCGCATCAAGCGCGGCAACGCCAAGGAGCGCTACCTGAAGGACGACCGGGCGCTCGAGGAGTATCTGGTCGAGGCGGCGCTGGGCGACCTGTCGGTCCGGCTGTCGGACGGCTCGCTGCTGATCGGCGAGCAGCTGGCCGCCCTGGTCGAGCAGGCCCGCACCGCGCGCCCGGCGATCGACACGCTGTCGCGCAAGGTCGGCAACGCCATGGTGGTGGAGCAGGCGTCGGTCGCCGGCACCCTGTCCGCCGTCCTGGCCGACGACAAGGCGGCGGCCGAGGCCGCGGCCAAGGCGGTGGCCGAGCGGATGAACGGGCTGGACGCCGACGGCGGCTGGCGCGGCGAGGCGCTGCCCCAGGGCGGCTATGCCGTGATCCGCGCCCGGCGTGGCGTCACCCACCGCCACCTGTTCGACACCGACCTGCTGAAGAGCGGCGAGGCCCGCCGCCTGGACGCGCTGGCCGCCGACCTGAAGCGGGTGTTCGGCACCGCCGGCAAGGCCTTCGAGAAGCAGAAGGAAAGCCGCGCCCTGACCGGCCCCGTCGCCCTGTTCGACACGGTGATGGAGCTTGGCCGCCGCGGCGTCACCATCCAGCGCTACAAGGGCCTGGGCGAGATGAACCCGGACCAGCTGTGGGAAACCACGCTGGACCCGACCAAGCGCTCGCTGCTGCAGGTCCGCGTCAGCCACGTCGATCAGGCGGAGGAGGTCTTCTCCACCCTGATGGGCGACGTCGTCGAGCCGCGCCGCGAGTTCATCCAGGACAACGCGCTCAAGGTGTCGAACCTGGACGTGTGATCATCGGGGTGGCTGGTTGAGCGAAAACGAAAAAAGCGGAGCCTCCATGGCTCCGCTTTTTTTATGCCCTGACTTTTTATGCCCTGACGCAGCCGCCCTCGCCTGCGTCCTTACTGCTGCGCCTCGCGCGCTTTGCGGGCCATCTCGTTGAGCGTGGTTACCGCCTCGTCGAAGCGGTGCTCCGCCTCGGCCTGGCGCTGGAAAGCGACGCGCTGCACCAGGATCTCGCGCGGGGTCGGCTGCTGCCGGAACAGCGCCATCACCTCGTCGATGAAGTCGGCCAGCGGCAGATAGCCCGGACGGGTGGCCTGCCCGGGGGTGAGGTCGGTCTGGACCGCCGGCGGCACCAGCTCGATGACCTCTACCTTGCCCTTCAGCGCCTCGCGCAGGGCGACCGTGTAGAGGTGCATGGCCGCCTTGGTCGCCGAGTAGGTGGGCGCTGCCACGAGCGGCACGAAGGCCAGGCCGGAGGTGACGTTGACCAGGGCCGCGTCGGACTGGCGGCCAAGATGCTCGACCAGGGCGTCGGTCAGCCGGATGGGGCCGAGCAGGTTGGTGGCGACGGTCGCCTCCGCATCGCCAAGGTCGCGCTGCCGGTCGAGCGCCTCGAAGCGCATGATCCCGGCATTGTTGATCAGCACGTTGAGAGCCGGATGCTCGGCCGTCAGCCGTCGGGCGAAGTCGGCGATGCCCGCGGCGCTGTCGGCATCGAAGGTCATGGCGTGCATGTTCGGACGGCCGGAAATCGCCTGTTGCAGCACATCGTCGCGGCGGCCGGCGACGATCACCGTGTTGCCGAGATCATGGAAACGGTGGGCCAGAGCCTTGCCGATCCCTGAGCCGCCACCCGTGATCAGGATGGTGTTCCCTTCGGTCTTCATGGGCGTGACTTTCGCTGTTGTCTGTCCGTAAGCTATCGCCCACACTCTCCAGACAGAAGTAGGCACCGAAAAGATTTATACGCACCAAAAGGAGAGTGTGGGATGCGCAAGGCTTTGCCCGACCCGCAGATCGAGGCACGGCGCCGGCAACCGCCCCCCGACACGGTCGATCCGGCCATCAAGGCGCTGGTCCACGACATCATCGGCAAGGTGGCCGACAAATGGACCATGCTGATCCTCGAAGCCCTGCATGAACATGGCACCTTGCGCTTCACGCAGCTCGGCAAGGCGGTGGGCCGCATCAGCCAGAAGATGCTGACCCAGACCGTGCGCCAGATGGAGAGGGACGGGCTGGTGCGGCGGACGGTGCATCCGGTCATCCCGCCGCATGTGGATTACACGCTGACACCGCTCGGCGAGAGTCTGGGAGCGGCCTTCTGCGGCGTGTGGATCTGGGCGGAGACGCACCATGCCGAGATCGAGCAGGCGCGGGCGGCCTTCGCCGAGCGCGAGGCGGCATCCGGCACCCCGGCGATCCCGGCGCCGGACATCCTGCCGCCAGGCACCGGGCGGGGTCCCCACCCCGGCCCGGCTTGAGCGACGGGACAGGCGTCGATTACGCGCCCACCTCGTCCGTCCAGACCCGGAACTCCGTCAGCGTGTTGGGGCCGAAGGTGTGGGTGAGCGGCACATCGGCCGCATCGCGCCCCTGCGCGATCAGGATGCGCCCGATCCGGGGGGCGTTGTTGCGCGGGTCGAACACATGCCAGCGGCCGCCCAGATAGACCTCCATCCACGCCGCGAAATCCATCGGCCCATAAGGGGGCGGCAGCCCGATGTCGCTGATGTATCCGGTGCAGTAGCGCGCGGGAATGTTCATCGCGCGGCAGAAGGCGATGGCGAGATGGGCGAAGTCACGGCAGACCCCGCGCTTCTCGGCATAGGTCTGGGCGGCGGTCCGCGTCGGGCGCGAATGCTCGTAGCCGAATGTCACGTGGTTGTGGACGAAGTCGCAGATCGCCTGCACCCTGGCCCAGCCCGGCGCCGTGCCCGCAAACATCCGCCATGCCTCGTCCGACAGGACATCGGTCTCGCAATAGCGGCTTCCCAGCAGGAACAGCAGCGTGTCGGCCGGCAATTCGTCGACGCGGTGCTGGACGGCGCCGGGATCGACCGGGTCGAACGCCCCGCTGTCCCGGATGATGCTGTCGGCGCTGATGGTGACGGGACCGGCGGGCGCGACCAGCCGGCTGCACCAGTTGCCGAAGCTGTCGCGATAGCCCTGGATCGGCGCCGGAACGCTGGTGACGATATGGTCTGGCCGCTCCAGGTCGCCGACGCGGGAGTAATGCACGTTCAGCATCACGATCATGGGGGTAGGGGCGGGAAAGCTGAAATTCAGCTGGTAGCCCAGGCGTATGCGCATGAATGCCCTCCGATGAAAAAGCGTGCTGGCGCTGCCGGATACAGGTGTCGCCTCCGAGGCTGAAGAAGATCGAGGGAAAAGGATACTTATTTTATGGTATCGGCCGGCCAGCCTGGCAGGAATGGAAAATAAAAAAGGGCGGACCACACCGGCTCCGCCCGTTCTTTTCGCGACCTGCCTGAAAAAAGAGCAAACTTCCCAAACCGGCGGCACTGCGCGCCACCATCCGGCATCAGAAGATCACGCCATGATCCTTGCCGAAGGTCTTCAGCTTGTCGCGCAGGCTGTGGTCGGCACCGGTATAGAGCCCGCTCATATATTGCCGCAGGGCGGCGACGTCGAGCGAGCGCAGCATGGTCTTCACCGGGCCGACGGACGGCGGCGACATCGACAGGGTGCGGAAGCCGACGCCGATCAGCGCCATGGCGTCCAGCGGCCGCCCCGCCATCTCGCCGCAGATGCTGAGCGACACCTTGTGCCGGCTGCATTCGTCGACCAGACGGCGCAGCACGCACAGCATCGACGGCGACAGCGGGTCGTAGCGGGTCGAGGTGCGCGGGTTGCCGCGGTCGGCGGCGAACAGATACTGGGTCAGGTCGTTGGAGCCGACCGACAGGAAGTCCAGCTTCGGCAGCAGGGCCGGGAGTTGCCACAACAGCGACGGCACCTCCAGCATCGTGCCGACGCGCAGGCTGCTGGGCGCCTCGATCCCCTGGGCGGCAAGGCGCTTCAGCTCCAGCTCCAGCAGGCGGCGGGCGCCGTCGAACTCCGCGACCTCGGCGATCATCGGGAACATCACCGACAGCGGCCGGCCGGCGGCGGCCAGCAGCAAGGCCCGCAGTTGCTGGCGCAGCAGCGACGGGTGGTCCAGCCCGATGCGCACCGCACGCCAGCCCAGCGCCGGGTTCTCCTCCTCGCCGCCGGTCATGTAGGGCAGCATCTTGTCGCCGCCGACATCCAGCGTGCGGAAGACGATCGGCTTGTGGCCGACCTCGTCCATGATGCGGGAATAGAGGGTCGTCTGCGCCGTCACGTCAGGATATGACGCCCGGACCATGAAGGGGATTTCGGTGCGGTAGAGCCCGACGCCCTCCGCCCCGCTGGCGGTCAGATGCGGCAGGTCGATCAGCAGGCCGCAGTTCAGCTGGATGGAGATCGGCACGCCGTCGCGCGTCACCGAGGGCAGGTTGCGGATCTCCGCATACATCTGCTCCTTGCGGTGCTGCAACGCCACCGCCTCGCCGAAGGCCATCTGGATGTCTTCGGCCGGGCGGATGAAGACCGAGCCATGGTCGCCGTCGACGATCAGCTGGTCCAGCGGCTCGATCCGGTTCAGCGCGTCGGCGGCCTGAACCACCGGGATGTTGAGCGCGCGGGCGACGATGCAGACATGGCTGGCCGGCGACCCCTCCTCCAGCAGCAGGCCGCGCAGGCGGGTGCGGTCGTAATCCAGCAGCTCCGCCGGCCCCATCGAGCGGGCGACCAGGATCATGTCGTCCGGCAGGGTGGCGCCGTCGGTGGTGCCGGTCTTGCCGGCCAGATGTTGCAGCAACCGGTTGGTCAGATCCTCGAAATCCATCAACCGTTCCCGGATGTAGGGATCGGTCAGATGGCTCATGCGGGCGCGGGTGTCGTTCTGGACCTGCTGCACCGCCGCTTCCGCGGTCAGGCCGACGCGGATCGCCTCGCGGATGCGCGACAGCCAGCCGCGGTCCTCGGCGAACATCCGGTAGGTCTCCAGGATGTCGCGCGGCTCGCTCAAGCCCGCCAGCGACGCCGCCTCCAGCAGATCGTCGATGGCACTGTGCATGGTCTGGAGCGCCGTGTTGAAGCGCTCCAGCTCGGCATCGGCGTCCTCCGCCACCATCTGGCGGACGGTCAGCTGCGGCCGGTGGATGACGGCGAGGCCCATGGCCAGCCCGGCGCTCATCGCCGTGCCCGACAGGCGGGCCGGCGCCAGCACGGGGTCGCCGGTGGTGGTGACCTCGACCGGGTTGACCAGCTCGCTCTGCGCCACCAGTTCGGCGACGACCATGGCGATGGTCTGGAGGGTCTCGACCTCCTCCTCGACATAGCGGCGGCGGTCCTTGTGCTGGATCACCAGCACGCCGCGCACCTTGCTGCCGCGCAGGATCGGCACGCCGGCCAGCGACTGGAACGGATCCTCGCCGGTTTCCGGACGGTAGGCGAAGCTGGGGTGGGAGGGCGCGTTGTCCAGCGCCACCGGGCGGGCATGGCCGGCGATGTAGCCGACGATGCCCTCGCCCACGCGCAGGCGGGTGTTGTGGACGGCGGTCTTGTTCAGGCC
This sequence comes from Azospirillum sp. UENF 112521, assembly GCF_058780665.1. Classification (NCBI taxonomy): domain Bacteria; kingdom Pseudomonadati; phylum Pseudomonadota; class Alphaproteobacteria; order Rhodospirillales; family Azospirillaceae; genus Azospirillum; species Azospirillum sp. UENF 112521. The sequence continues at coordinate 102,070 of NZ_JBSNCI010000002.1, read as the reverse complement.
CTCGGTGGAGAACAGCTCCAGCACCTCGCCGGCGCGCATGACGTAGCAGGAGCAGACGTCGGCCTTCATCTCGGCGGCGATCAGCGTGACGATCTTGTCCAGCCGGTCCTGCCCCGACCCCGACCCGGCCATGATGTCGCGCAGCCGGGCGAGCAGCCGGCGCGACGAGGTGCCGTCGAAGCGGGGATGCACACCCCCGCCCATACCGCCGTCACCGGCTGCCGTGTCGAGGGTGTCGGTCATCGCTACAGCGCTCCCACCGTCGGCTCCGTCATCACGCTTAACGATGCCTCATCCATCGCCCGCCGTGCCAGCGCCGATTCGGCCTGGGCGATCAATTCGGCCAGGATTTCGGCCACCGGCTGTTCGCGGGTGACCAGCCCGACGCTCTGCCCGGCCATCAGGGAGCCGCTTTCCACGTCGCCCTCGATCACCGCGCGGCGCAGCGCGCCAGCCCAGAAATGCTCGATCTCCAGCATGCCCTCGTCGCGGCTCATCGCGCCGGAATCGACCCTGGCGATGACGTCGCGCTGGAACTCCATGAAACGCTTTGACGCCTCGTTCGCCAGCGCGCGCACCGGGATGACGGGGAAGCGCGGGTCGATCTGCACCGACGGCTGGGCGTCGCGGGCGGACGCCCGGATGAAGGCCTGCTTGAAATTGGCATGGGCCACGCATTCGGTGGCGCAGACGAAACGGGTGCCGACCTGCACGCCGGCGGCCCCCAGCTCCAGATAGGAGAGGATCGTCTCGCCCCGGCCGATGCCGCCGGCGACGAACACCGGGACCTCGCGCAGGTCGGGCAAGATTTCCTGCGCCAGCACGGTGGTTGAGACCGGGCCGATGTGCCCGCCGGCCTCGGTTCCCTCGATCACCAGCGCGTCGGCGCCATGCTTCGCCAGCCGCCGGCCGGCGGTCAGGGTCGGGGCGAAGGCCATCGCCTTGGCCCCGCCATCCTTGATGCGGCGCAGGGTGGCGCCGGTCGGCAGCCCGCCGGCGACGACCACATGACCGACCGCCTGCTCGCGGCAGACGTCGATCAGCTGGTCCAGCGCCGGGTGCATGTTGATGAGGTTGACGCCGAACGGCTTGGTCGTAAGCGCGCGGGTGCCGGCGATCTCAACCGCCAGCTGGTCCGGGGCCATCGAGCCGCAGGCCAGCACGCCGAAGCCGCCGGCATTCGAGATGGCGGAGACCAGATGCCGTTCCGACACCCAGCTCATCGCACCGCCCATCACGGCGGTGCGGGTGCCGAGAAAGTCCCGGCCCCGCTGCCAGAGCCGGTCGAGCCGGGCCGATGCTGCCGCCGCGTAAGATGTGGCGTCGGTCATGGCCGGCCCTCTCCTGATGTTCCCGTCCCCGGCACCCACCTTGCGATCAGGCGGCGTCCAGGCCGTAGGCGGTGTGCAGGGCGCGCAGCGCCAGCTCCGCATACTCTTCGGCGATCAGGACCGAGATCTTGATCTCCGAGGTCGAGATGACCTGGATGTTGATGCCCTTGTCGGCCAGCGCCTTGAACATGCGCTGGGCGACGCCGGCATGGCTGCGCATGCCGACGCCGATGACCGACACCTTGACCACGTTGGCATCCGACACGATGCGCTTGTAGTTCAGGGTGGACTGCGCATCCTCCAGCACCTTCACGGCGCGGGCGATGTCCGCCTTGCCGACGGTGAAGGTCATGTCGGTGGACTTGCCGTCTTCCGACACGTTCTGGACGATCATGTCGACGTTGACGGCGTTGTCGGTCAGCGGACCGAAGATGGCGGCGGCGACGCCCGGCTGGTCGGCGACGCCCACCAGGGTGATCTTCGCCTCGTCGCGGCTGTAGGCGATGCCGCTAACAACTTCCTTTTCCACGATCTCGTCCTCGTCAACAACCAGGGTTCCGGGAAGCGAACTGCCCGCCGCCGCTTCGAAGCTCGACAGCACCTGCACGCGCACGCGGTGGTTCATCGCCATCTCGACCGAGCGGGTCTGAAGCACCTTGGCGCCTTGCGAGGCCAGCTCCAGCATCTCCTCGTAGGTGATCTTGTCGAGCTTGCGCGCCTTGGTGACGATGCGCGGGTCGGTGGTGTAGACGCCGTCCACGTCGGTGTAGATGTCGCAGCGGTCGGCCTTCACCGCCGCCGCCAGCGCCACCGCCGAGGTGTCCGAGCCGCCGCGGCCCAGCGTGGTGATGCGGCCATGCTCCGACACGCCCTGGAAGCCCGCGACCACGGCGACTTCGCCGGTCTGCAGGGACTTTTCCATCTCGGTGGTGTCGATGGAGACGATGCGCGCCTTGCCGTGCGTGTCGTCGGTGCGGATCGGAATCTGCCAGCCGGCCCAGGAGCGGGCGGGAATGCCGAGCGACTGCAGGGCGACGGCCAGGAGACCGGAGGTCACCTGCTCGCCCGACGCCACGACCGCGTCATATTCGCGGGCGTCGTGCAGCTTGTCGATTTCGTTGCAGTATTTGACGAGCTGGTTGGTCACGCCGGACATCGCCGACACGACGACGGCGACCTGATGCCCCGCCTTCACCTCTTGCTCGACCTTCCGGGCCACGTTCTTGATGCGGTCGATGTCGCCGACCGACGTGCCTCCGAACTTCAGGACGATCCGCGCCATACCTCACACCATGTCTGGCCGCCCGGTCATGCCGTCTGGATCTCGCCATCTGGGTCATGCGGGTCGGCTGTGCGCACCCCCGCTCCACCGTTGCCGGCGCGGGGCGGCGTATCCATACTCCGTCGCTGGAAGCGAGGCAAGTTGCCCGCGCCCGTCCCGCCTCACAGTTTACGGATTTTCACCATGACCGCCTCATCCTCCGCCTTCCCGCACGCGTCCGCAACCGCTCCTGCCGGCGGAATTGGCGGCGGAACCGTGGATCCGGAGGATGTCGCCCGCTTCTCCGCCATCGCCGCCGAGTGGTGGGATCCGGCCGGAAAGTTCAAGCCGCTGCACCGGCTCAACCCGCTGCGCCTGACCTACATCCGCGATGCCGTCTGCAGGCGGCTGGGCCGCGACCCGCTGGCGCCGAACCCGCTTGCCGGCCTGCGCATCGTCGATATCGGCTGCGGCGGCGGGCTGCTGGCGGAACCGCTGGCGCGGATGGGCGCCACGGTGGTTGGGGTCGATGCGTCGGAGAAGAACATCAAGACCGCCGCCACCCACGCCGCCGAGACCGGCACGACGGTGGACTACCGCGCCACCACCGCCGAGGCGCTGGCGGCCAGCGGCGAGACGTTCGACGTGGTGCTGGCGATGGAGGTGATCGAGCATGTCGCCGACGTGCCCCTGTTCGTGAAGTCGCTGTCCGACCTGCTGGCGCCGGGCGGGGTGCTGTTCCTGGCGACGCTGAACCGCACGCCGAAGTCCTTCGCGCTGGCCATCGTCGGGGCGGAGTACATCCTGCGCTGGCTGCCGCGCGGCACCCACAACTGGCGCCAGTTCCTGCGCCCGTCCGAACTGAACGCCATCGTACGCCCGTACGGCCTGAGCGTACGCGACCTGACCGGCATCACGTACAACCCACTGAGCGACGAGTTCCGGCTGAACGCGCGTGATCTGGACGTGAACTACATGGGCTGGGCGGAGCGGGGGTGAGGGGCGCGGGCGCCGGAAGCCGACGCCGTTTCATCTCGACCGTCATTCCCGCGCAGGCGGGAATCCAGCCGCTTCAGCCGCTTCACTGCGGAGTTTCCTGGATCCCCGCCTGCGCGGGGATGACGACCGACGGAGGGCCGGTATTGAAAAGCGCCGCGTGCCCTCAATCCTCGTACATCGCGTCCAACGGCAGAGAGAGGTCCAACGCGGCCAGCATGACCGGACCGTCGCGCACCACATCGACGGTCCAGCCGCTGCCGTCGCGGCGGTAGACCTCGACCAGACGCTCGCTCTGCGAGACCAGCACGATCTCGCGCAGGGATGGGATCTTCTGGTAGTTGGTCCGCTTCTCGCGACGGTCGATGGCTTCGGTGCTGTCGGACAGCACCTCCACGACCAGCACCGGGTCCTTGACGACATACGGGTCGTCGTCAGCGGCACAGGTCGCCACGATGTCGGGATAGTAGTAGGCGTTCGCCGCCTCCACCCTGACCTTTACGTCGTTGGTGAACGCATCACAGCCACGACGCAACGCCGCCTGCCGGATCGCATACCCGAGGCGCGCAACGATCCGTGCATGGTTCAGGCTCGCGCCGACCATGGCAAAGATCTCGCCATCGACATATTCGTGGCGGACCTCGGCGCTGCGTTCGGCGGCGAGGTAGTCCTGCGGCGAAATCCAGGGCTTGCGCTGTGGGTTTCCCATGGCCTTGGCCCCCGTCAAACAAGTCGACTCGGTCCAGTGTAGCAGCCCGTCCGTTCCGACACTAATTGGTGTTGAAGCACCAAAGAAAAAGGGCCGCGCACGAATGTGCAGCGGCCCTTTCGGCATACCATTCCCCTCACCGGCGGCCCGTCAGTTGGACGGGCTCGGCTCGTGCTGGGTCAGGAGCGCGTACATCGCGTCGCCCGACTGGGCTCCGCGCAGCTTCTCGCACATGGACTGGTCCCGCAGAAGACGCGAGACGCGGGCAAGGGCCTTCAGATGATCGGCTCCCGCCTGTTCCGGGGCGAGAAGGAGGAAGATCAGGTCGACCGGCTGCTCATCGATCGCATCGAAATCGATGGGCCGCTCCACACGGGCGAAGACGCCATGGACACGGTCCAGGCTGGACAGCTTGCCGTGCGGGATGGCGATGCCATGCCCCACGCCGGTCGTGCCCAGCCTTTCGCGCTCCAGAAGCACGTCGAAGATCGCCCGCTCGTGCTGACCGGTCAGCTCGGACGCTTTGCGCGCCATCTCCTGCAGGGCCTGCTTCTTGTTGCCGGCCTTCAGGTTCGGGAGGATGGCGTGCGGAGAAATGAGGTCGAGCATGACGCTTCTTGACCGGCGAGACGGGTCGGCGCCGTCAGGCGCCGGCCTTCTCCGCCGGGTCGACCCAGCCGATGTTCCCGTCGGCGCGACGGTAGACCATGTTCAGGCGGCCATGCGCACCGTTGTGGAACATCAGCGCCGGAGCCTGCGCCAGCTCAAGGCGCATCACCGCCTCGCTGACCGACAGGGTGGCGATGCTCGTCTCCATCTCGGCGACGACCATCGGGTTCGCGGCGCCGTCGGCGGCAGCCTCGACCTCGTCGTGATGCTCCTCGGTCTCGGCTTCCAGCACCCGGTAGCTCGCCGGGAGGGCGGCGCCGTTCTCGGCCGCGTGGTGGTCGCGCAGGCGGCGCTTGTAGCGGCGCAGGCGCTTGGCCAGCTTCTCGCAGGCGATGTCGAAGGCCGGATAGGGTTCGGTGGCGTCGCCCGCGCTCTGCAGGACGATTCCGCGGCCGACATGGGCCTGGATGTCGGCCTTGTAGAGGTGCGCGTCCTTGGTCAGGATCACGTTCGCTTCGATCGGCTTGTCGAAGTACTTGCCGACCACGGCGTTCAGGCTGTCGGCCACATGGGTGCGCAGAGCGTCACCCACATCGAGCTGCTTGCCTTTGACGGAGAGTTGCATGGTGGAACGTTTCCAATATTGGTCCGCTGGGGACGGTGTAGACACGACGTCCGAAGATGTCGGGCTCATAGATGCTGATCCGCCGCTTGCGGGCCGGGACGATAGGCAAGGGTCACCGGACTGTCAATCGAGCCCTCCCCCATCGAACCCGCTTACATGCGTGACATCTTGGCACGGCGTCGCTGCACCGATGACGGTATTTTCATCGCTTCACGATACTTCGCGACAGTCCTTCGCGCAATGTCGATCCCTTCCGCCCGCAGAATCTCCACCAGTTTGTCGTCGGACAGCACATCGTCGGGCTTCTCGGCATCTATCATGGTTTTGATGCGGTGCCGAACCGCTTCTGCGGAATGGGATGCCTGCCCGTCCGCCCCCTGGATTGCGGAGGTGAAGAAGTATTTCAGCTCGAAGACGCCGCGCGGGGTCGCCATGAACTTGTTGGTGGTGACGCGGCTGACTGTGCTTTCATGCATGCCGATGGCCTCCGCGATGTCACGCAGGATCAGCGGTCGCAGGTGCGAGACGCCATGGATGAAGAACGCATCCTGCTGGCGGATGATCTCGCTCGCCACCTTCAAAATGGTGGTGGCGCGCTGGTGCAGCGACTTGACCAGCCAGTTGGCCGACTGGAACCGCTCGGAGATGTATTCCTTGTCGGCCTTGTTGCGGGCGCCGTCGGAGATGCGGGCGAAATAGCGGTGGTTGACCAGCACCCGCGGCAGCGTGTCCGGGTTCAGGTCGATCAGCCAGCCGCCGCCGGGATTGGCCCGCATCAGGATGTCGGGGGTGACCAGCTGGGCCGGGGTGTGGTCGAAGGCCAGCGCCGGCTTCGGGTTCAGCTTGCGGATGTCGACGACCATGTCGGCGACGTCCTCGGCATCGACGCCGCAGACCTTCATGATGGCCGGCAGGTTGCGCGCGGCCAGAAGCTCCAGGTTGTCGAGCAGCGCCGCCATCGCCGGGTCGAGCCGGTTCTTCTCGCGCAGCTGGATGGCCAGGCATTCCTTCAGCGAGCGGGCGAAGATGCCGGGCGGATCGAAGCGCTGGCAGGCGGCCAGCACCCGCTCCACCCGGTCGGCACCGCAGCCGAGCTGCTCGGCCAGCGCCTGGGCGTCGAAGCCGATCAGCCAGCCGGCCTCGTCCAGCATGTCGATCAGGGCCAGCCCGATCAGCTGGTCGCCCAGGTCGGGCAGGTCGATCTTCAGCTGCTCGGTCAAATGGTCGCGGAGGTTCTTCTCGCTGGTCAGCGTCGCTTCGAGGTTGCTGTCGTCATCCTCGAAGCCGCTGCGGCCGCCGCGCTCGCCGTAGGAGCCGTAGACCTCGCTGCCGCCGTCCGAGCCGTCGGAGAAGCGGTCGTCGCTGTAGACATTCTCGAAATCGGTGTCGAGCGGCGACTCCGACGAGGAGGCCATCGTGTCCGACGAGGTCATCTCCACCGTGTCGCGGGTGCGTCCGTCGCTGGGGGCCAGACCCGGCCCGTCATCGCGGCCGTTCAGCCCGTCGACGCTGAGGCCGTTCGCCTCCATGCCGCCGGGGCCGTCCAGCCCGCCCGGAACATCGCCGCCGTCCGCCGGTCCCGCCGGATCGCTGCCGCCGTCGGCCGGTCCGCCGTCACGCTCCAGCAGCGGGTTCTGCTCGATCTCGCGGTCGACGAAGTCCGACAGTTCGATGTTCGACAGCTGCAGCAGCTTGATGGCCTGCTGCAGCTGCGGCGTCATCACCAGGGTCTGGGCTTGTCGAAGGTCGAGACGTTGAGCAAGCGCCATGGCTGTGGAACCGGAACCAGTGGAAACGGAGGGCTACAGACTGAAGCGGTCACCGAGATAGACCCGGCGAACCCCCTCGTGCGCCACGATCTCGTCGGGCCGTCCCTCCATTAGTACCACACCGTCGTGCAAAATGTATGCCCGATCGACGAGGTCCAATGTTTCACGCACATTGTGGTCGGTGATCAGCACGCCGATGCCGCGGTCGCGCAGGTGGCCGACCAGCTCGCGGATGTCGTTCACCGCGATGGGGTCGATGCCGGCCAGCGGCTCGTCCAGCAGGATGAAGTGCGGCTGCCCGGCCAGCGCGCGGGCGATCTCCACGCGCCGCCGCTCGCCGCCCGACAGCGCCAGGGCGGGGGAGCGGCGCAGATGCGTGACCGAGAACTCGGCCAGCAGCTCGTCCAGCATCGCCTCGCGCGCGTCGCGGTCGCTCTCGACCACCTCCAGCACGGAGCGGATGTTGTTCTCCACCGTCATGCCGCGGAAGATCGAGGCCTCCTGCGGCAGATAGCCGATGCCGAGCCGGGCGCGGCGGTACATCGGCAGCGCGGTGATGTCCTGGCCGTCCAGCGTGATCGTGCCGGAGTCGGCGGCGATCAGCCCGGTGATCATGTAGAAGCAGGTGGTCTTGCCGGCGCCGTTGGGGCCGAGCAGCCCGACCGCCTCGCCGCGCTGGACGCTGATCGAGACGTCGCGCACCACCGGCCGCTTCTTGAACGACTTGCCAAGATGCTGGGCCACCAGCCCTTCGGTCGGGACGGATGCTGCGGCGATGCTGCCGGCAGAAGCGGCGCCGGGCCCGTTCGCGGTCAGCACGGTCACTGCTTCTTGCCCGCGGGCGCGCCGGGCCCGTTCTTCTCGCCGGGAATCAGCAGGCCGCTGACCCGGCCGCCGGCGTCGCGGCCGGCGATGACGCGGTTGATCTTGGTGTTCATGTTCATCTCGGCGGCTTCGCCGTTCAGCTGGTTGTCGCCGCGGGTGATCTTCACGTTGCCGATCAGCACCGCGACATTGTCGGCGACCGAATAGACCAGCTTGTCGGACAGCGCCACGTCGGTGGGGGTGGTGACGACGATGTTGCCGGACCCGTCGATCCGCTCCATCTGGGTGGTGCCGTCCGGCATCTTCTTCAGCCGGCCGATCAGCACGTCGGCGCGCAGCCGGTCGTTGCCGCGCACCGCCACCGCGTCGCCGCGCGCCACGGTCAGGTCCTGCGCCTCGTAATATTCCAGGCTGTCGCGGGCGGTGACCACGTCCTTGGTGGTGATCAGCCTCAGATCCCGGCCGGTGACGACGGCGACCTGCTTGTCGACGTCATAGACGCCGTGGTCGCCATAGACCTGCTGGGTCGGGCTGACGATGCGGACGTTGCCGTCGGCCACCAGCTGGAACACCTCGTTCCCCTTGCCCGGGGTCTCGCGGTAATAGGCGGTCAGCACGTCGGCGAAGACGGTCGAGTCGTTGCGCTTGGCCGACGCGTTGCCGCGCGCCACATAGGCGCGGACGTCCTGGTGCCATTCGATCGCCTGGTCGGCGTTGATCTCCACCGGCTGCTTGCCGCCCATGCCGGGCAGGCCCTGGGCGAAGGCCGGAGCGGAGATCGGAGATGCGAAAGCGAAAAACCCGCCGGCCAGGATGGCCGACAGGGTCAGGGCGGTACAAAAGGGGGCGGTACGGAGTGTTGGGGGACGGATTGGCGACCGTTTGGACGTCACGGCTTCTTGCTCCCGGGGCGCTCGGCGGCCTGGACCTCGGCCTTCGACTGGTTGAGGAAGACGACATTCTTGCCGCGGTCCGTCATGCGGAAGCCGATGGCGTTGATCTCGCCCTGCGGACCCTGGCCGGTCACCGCCTTGTCGCCCCAGGCGTTGCCCTTGCGGATGTCGGCCTCGGCCTCGCTGGTGGTGAACTCGTTGCCGTCGTCGCGCAGCACATGGACGTTGCCGCGCATCAGCAGGATGCCGGTGGCCTGGTTGTACCAGCCCTTGTCGGACCGCATGGTCACCCAGGTGCCGGTGGTCTCCGTCATCTCCGCCTGCGGGTCGTCCAGCAGGACGATGTCGGGCTGGTCGGCCGACTTGTCGGCCTTGGCCGCCACCAGCGAGAAGGGCTGGTTGTGCTCGTCCAGGCTGAAATAGCGCGGCTTCAGCATCTCGCTCTGCCCGGCGTCGGCGCTGACGCGGGCGCTCTGCGGGCTGTTCAGCGACGGCCAGGCGGCCAGCAGGGCCACCATCGCCAGCGCCGCCGCCGGCAGCACGAACTTCATTGCGGAAACGAAACGGCTGTAGACCCGGCTGACCGGACGGGTGTCGCGCCGCCGGTGCGCCCGCAGCGCCGCCGGCGGTTCGGCGGCGGCCGACAGGCGGCGGTCCGGCGCGCGAAGGTTCGGCGCACCGGCAGCGGACAGGCCGCCGATGGAGCCTTGCCCGCTGCTCGGGGCGGCGGGGGCGGTGCGATCAGGGCTGCGCAGGTCGTCCAGGCTCAAATCCTCGTCCCTCCGGCTCGGCGCTTCGCTTCCATCATGGACAGAACAATCGTCAGGCCGCACCGGCGCGCAGGACATCGTGGATGTGCACGATGCCGAGCGGCCGGTCGGCCTCGATCACGAACAGGGTGGTGATCTTCTTGTCGTTCATCTCGCGCAGCGCTTCGACGATCAACGCCTTGGGGCGGATGGTCTTGGGCCGCGGCGACATGATGCTGTCCGCGCGTTCCGCCAGAAGCTCCGGCGTCAGATGACGGCGCAGGTCGCCGTCGGTGATGATCCCGACCAGCGCGCCGGCATCGTCGGTCACCCCGACGCAGCCCAGCCGCTTGGCCGTCATCTCGAAGATGACGTCGGACAGCGGCGAGTCAAGACGGCACAGGGGCAAATCCTCGCCCTTGTGCATGATGTCGGTGACTTTCAGCAATGCGCGGCCCAACTGGCCGCCGGGGTGGAACTCGCGGAAATCGGCGGCGGAGAAGCCGCGCCGTTCCAGCAGGGCCACCGCCAGCGCATCGCCCAGCGCCAGCATCATGGTGGTGGAGGTGGTGGGCGCCAGCCCCAGCGGGCAGGCTTCCGGTTCCGGCGGGATGACCAGCGCCACGTCGGACTGTTCGGCCAGGGCGGAGGCGGCGCGCCGCGTCATGCCGATCAGCGGAATGCCGAAGCGGCGGGTGTAGGCGATGATGTCCGCCAGCTCGTGCGTCTCGCCGGAATTGGACAGCGCCACCACCGCGTCGATCTTCGCGATCATGCCGAGGTCGCCGTGGCTCGCCTCGCCCGGATGGACGAAGAAGGCCGGCGTGCCGGTGGAGGCCATGGTGGCGGCGATCTTGCGGGCGACATGGCCCGACTTGCCCATGCCGGTGACGATCACGCGGCCTTCGATGCCCTGCAGGATGTCGAGCGCCCGCAGGAACTTGCCGTCGAGGCTGTCGGCCAGCGCCAGCAGCGCATCGGCCTCGGTCCGCAGAACGCGGGTGGCGCAGGCGAGATCGCGGTTTTCCACCGGGCTCGACTCCGTCGAAACGGCCTGGCTGCCGGCGAGGCTGGACGTAATGACACTGGTCAAGGCTGTGATGCCTTCCATTCGCAAGGCCCGGCGATGGGCCGTTCACAAAGACGGCGCCTGCCCGGAGGACTCCCGGACAGGCGCATCAGGCAGTATGCCCACCGGCGGACGCCGGGTCAAATCAACGCCCGGTCAGCCCCCTCTCCTCCCCGCTTTCGCGCAAACGAAGTTTGCGCTGTCGCGACAGGCGGACCGAAGGTCCGCTGAGAGCGGGGAGAGGGATTCCTCCCGCCATTTGAAGCACCAAAGACGCCCGCTGTCAGTGCGCCAGAATGTCCGGGGTTTCCCAGCCGCCGAGGTCCAGCTCGCCGCGGGCGGGCAGGAAGTCGAAGCAGGCCTGGGCCAGGTGGGTGCGGCCCTCGCGCGCCAGCATGACGTCCAGCTTCGCCTTCAGGTCGTGCAGGTGCAGCACGTCCGACGCGGCGTACTTCATCTGGTCGGTGGTCAGCTCGGGCGCCCCCCAGTCGGAGGACTGCTGCTGCTTGGAGATCTCCACGCCCAGCAGGTCCTTGCACAGGTCCTTCAGGCCATGGCGGTCGGTGAAGGTGCGGACCAGCTTGGAGGCCACCTTGGTGCAGTAGACCGGCTGGCAGCTGACGCCCAGATAGGCCTTCATCACCGCCACGTCGAAACGGGCGAAGTGGAACAGCTTGGTCACGGTGGGATCGGTGAGCAGGCGCTTCAGGTTCGGCGCCTCATACTGGCCGGGGCGGAACTGCACCAGATGGATCGCACCGTCGCCGGCCGACAGCTGCACCAGGCAGAGGCGGTCGCGGTGGGGGTTCAGCCCCATGGTCTCGGTGTCGATGGCGACGCAGTTGTCGCGGGCGCCGGCGCCGAGGTCGAGGCCGTCGGGGAGGTCGCCGTCATGAAGGTCGATGGGCATGGTCGCGTCCCGGGGTGGTCAGGCCCCCGGCCATGGACCCTAGAAACGACGAACGCCGCTCTGCACGTCCTCCTTCTCGATCGAAGGAGCTGTGCATGCGGCGCAGCCGGGTAGAAAGAAATGGTGCCCAGGAGAAGACTCGAACTTCCACGACATTTCTGCCACAGGTACCTGAAACCTGCGCGTCTACCAATTCCGCCACCTGGGCTCGGTGCTCGGTGTGTGGGCGGTTGTTTAATGATCCTTCCGGGGGGCGTCAACAGCTTTTTTCCGGCCCCTTCATTTTTTTGCCGCATCGCGGGTTTTCGCCCGCGGAGCACCGGCCGCGGCGATGCAGTCCCTAGATTGGGCGCGGTCCATTCGCTATAAGCAGGACCGCAGTTCCAGCAGTCCTTTATGGCGACACACAGTCGGACGACGCGCGGGGGCGCGCGCAAAAAGCGCGAAGACCCCGGTTTCGGCGCGCAACGGCACGGGAGACGGTCGATGTCCTATCGCACTCAGGTTATCACGGTGTTCGGCGGTTCGGGCTTCATCGGCCGCCACCTGATCCGGCGCCTCGCCAAGTCGGGCGCCGTCATCCGCATCGCCACCCGCAACCCGGGCAAGGCCGGCTTCCTGAAGACGGCCGGCGCCGTCGGCCAGATCGTGCCGTTCGCCACCGACTGCACCGACGACGTGTCGGTCGGCCGCGCGCTGCAGGGGGCGGATGTCGCCATCAACCTGCTGGGCGTGCTGTACGAGCGCGGCAGCCAGAGCTTCCAGGGCGTGCATGTCGACGCCGCGTCGCGCATCGCCCGGCTGGCCGCCGCGGCGGGCGTCAACCGGCTGATCCAGATCTCCGCCATCGGCGCCGACGCCTCCTCGCCGTCGGTCTATGCCCGCTCCAAGGCGGCCGGCGAGCAGGCGGTGCTGTCCGCCTTCCCGGCGGCGACCATCCTGCGCCCCAGCATCGTCTTCGGGCCGGAGGACAATTTCTTCAACAAGTTCGCTGCGATGGCGCAGAAGGCCCCGGTCCTGCCGCTGATCGGCGGCGGCAAGACCCTGTTCCAGCCGGTCTATGTCGGCGACCTGGCCGACGCCGTGATCGCGGCGCTGGACAGCGACGCCAGCCGCGGCAAGACCTACGAGCTGGGCGGTCCGCGCATCTACACCTTCCGCGAACTGCTGGAGCTGACCCAGAAGGACATCCAGCGCCACCGCCCGCTGGTGACCATCCCCTGGAACGCCGCCGAGTCGCTGGCCGGCATCCTGGAGAAGGTGCCGGTGCTGGCCCCGGCCCTGACCCGCGACCAGGTGGCATTGCTGAAGCAGGACAACGTCGTCTCGCCGGGCGCGCTGGGCTTCAAGGATCTGGGCATCACCGAGCTGGCGGCCTGCGAGGTGATCCTGCCGACCTACCTGTCGCGCTTCATCGTCGGCGGCAAGTTCAGCGGCCAGACCAACAGCGCGCACTGACAACGCCTGCCGGGCCAAGGCCCGCCAGCAGGCAGGTTCGCGCCCATGCCTCCCGAAAGCCCCGGCCCTGCGCCGGGGCTTTTCCTTTGCCCGGACCATCGGCCTGCTGCCGCGGGCATGGCACGCCTGCTCCAACGCCGCTTGAATTACCCCGCCGCCGCCGTCATGTGGGCGGTTCAACCAGGGCGGGAACGGTGATGACGGGAGCAGAGGATATCCGGGGCGTGTCGGGCCGGATGGCGGAACAGGCATCGGTCGCGCGCTGGGCGACCGTCGCCGCCTTCTTCCTGAACGGCACCGTCTTCGGCGTGTGGGCGACGCAGATTCCGCTGCTGAAGAACCGGCTCGACCTCAGCCCGGCGGTGCTGGGTGCCGCCCTGCTCTGCCTCGCCGTCGGCGCCCTGACGGCGATGATCGCCAGCGGGCCGCTTCTGGGCCGGCTGGGCAGCGCGCCGGTGACGCGGGTGACCGCCCTGCTGTTCGCCGGGCTGCTTCCCCTGCCCTCGCTGGTGCCGGACGTGACGACGCTGTGCATCGTGCTGGCGCTGTTCGGCGCGTCGGGCGGCACCATGGACGTCGCGATGAACGCCCAGGGCGCGCTGGTGGAACGGCGGATGGGCCGGCCGATCATGTCATCGCTGCACGGAATGTGGAGCCTCGGCGGGCTGGCCGGCGCCGGCCTGGGCGGGCTGCTGTTGCCGCTGATGCCGCCGGCGGCGCAGGCCGGGCTGGTGTCGGCCGGGCTGCTGGCGCTGTTCCTGGCCTTGCAGGGGCGCTTCCTGCCCGACCGCAATTCCGGCGGCGGCGGGCTGGTGCTGCCCGACCGCAAGACCCTGCTGCTTGGCCTGCTCGCCGCGATGGCCTTCATGGGCGAAGGCGCCATCCTGGACTGGAGCGCCATCCACCTGCGCGACGATCTGGGGGCGCCGGCTTCCATCGCCGGCATGGGCTTCGGCGTGTTCTGCGCCGCCATGGCGGCCGGGCGGTTCAGCGGCGACCGGCTTCGCCACCGCTTCGGCGGGGCGACGCTGATGCGTGCCGGCGGCCTGCTGGCCACGGCCGGGCTGGGCTGCGTGCTGGCCGGGGGGATCGTCGGAGGGGGAGCGCCGGTGCTGGCGATGGTCGGTTTCGGACTGACCGGGATCGGCCTGTCGAACATCGTCCCGGTGCTGTTCAGCACCGCGGGGTCGGTGGACAGCGGTCATCCCGACCATGCGGTCGCCGCGGTGTCCACCATGGGCTATGCCGGCGTGCTGGCCGGTCCGCCGCTGGTCGGCTTCATCGCCGAGGCCACCAGCCTCGCCACCGCCTTCGCGATGATCGCGCTGCTGGCGCTGGGCATGGCCGCCGCCGCGGCCCGTGCGGTGCCGCGGCGGGTGGTTTAGCTTTTTTGCCCTCAATCGGCGGGCGCGGCCATCCGGCCGCTTGCCTGCGCAGGCATGGGCCTGCGGGGGCCGCAGTCGCGGCCCTCGTCCTTACAGGTAAAGGAACGCCAGCATGCCGGTGCCGACGGCGATGCGGTACCAGCCGAACGGGGTGAAGCCGTAGCGGCCGACGAAGTCCACCAGCGTCCTCACCACCAATGCTGCGGCAATGAAGGCGGTGACGAAGCCGACCAGGATCAGCAGGCCGCTGTCCAGGCTCATCACCGACCAGTTCTTGTAGAGGTCGTAGACGGTGGCGCCGGCCATGGTCGGCACCGCCAGGAAGAAGGAGAACTCGGCCGCCGCCTTGCGGTCGACGCCCATCAGCAGGGCGCCCAGGATGCTGGCACCCGACCGCGACACGCCCGGCACCAGGGCGAGGCACTGGCAGAAGCCGATCTTCAGCGCCAGCGGGGCGGAGAAATTCTCGATCTTGTGGTAGCGGGCGACCGGGATCAGCCGCTCCACCAGCAGGATGGCGATGCCGCCGACGATCAGCGCGATGCTGACCACGGTGGGGTTGAACAGCACCGCCTTGATGACGCCGTGCAGGCCGGCGCCCAGCACCATCGCTGGCAGGAAGGCGATGACCACCGCCATCACGAAGCGCCGGGCGCCGGGATCGTCCTTCAGCCCTGTGGCGACATGCCACAGCCGCTGGAAATAGACCACGCAGATCGCCAGGATGGCGCCGAGCTGGATCACGACTTCGAACACCTTGCCGGGCGGGCCCTCGAAACCCAGCAGTTCGTCCAGCATGATCAGGTGGCCGGTGGAGGAGACGGGGAGGAACTCGGTCAGCCCCTCGATCAGCCCCAGGAGGGTGGCGTCCAGATATTGATCGATCATCATCGCGGCACGCAGCCTTCGGCACGGTGAATGTTGCAGCGCTTATAGCAGGCGGCGGCGGCGGTTGGCGATGGCGTGGGGTCGGTACCCCTATTCGGGCGATAGTCCTGAATTGGGACTAATTTTCTGTCGCGTTTTTGTGACACCCCACCGCCACGCCCACGCATTTCAGCCTTGCGGAAGAAAAGGTCAACAAACCGGACCTATCGGTGTTTTTGTGCTTCCGCGGGGTGGGCGCATGCGTTATATGACGAGCGTCCGCCACTTCGCGGACGTTCGATTTCAACCCATCCGGTCGGTGTAGGCCACAGCCGCAGCCCCCGGTCAGGCCCAGCAAGGCGATGCCCCCGCGACAGCGGGCGGGGCCGCGAAGCAAGGAGCAGACGTCATGGCGAACCAGAAAATGTTGGGCTTCGTGCACACCGCGCAGAAGATGCCCGACAAGCGGTCTGCCGCCGACCGCCGCCAGGACTTCGCCGAGATCTATGCCCGCTTCAGCAACGAGCGCGCCGGCGAGCAGGCCAACCGCTGCTCGCAGTGCGGCGTTCCCTTCTGCCAGGTGCACTGCCCGGTCTCCAACAACATCCCCGACTGGCTGAAGCTGACCGCCGAGGGCCGTCTGGAGGAGGCCTACGAGGTCTCCCAGGCCACCAACAACTTCCCCGAAATCTGCGGCCGCATCTGCCCGCAGGACCGGCTGTGCGAGGGCAACTGCGTCATCGAGCAGTCGACCCACGGCGCCGTCACCATCGGCTCGGTCGAGAAGTACATCAACGATACCGCCTGGGAAAACGGCTGGGTCAAGCCGCGCAAGCCGGCCCGCGAGCTGGGCCTGTCGGTCGGCGTGGTCGGCGCCGGCCCGGCCGGTCTCGCCGCCGCCGAGGAGCTGCGCGCCAAGGGCTACGAGGTCCATGTCTACGACCGCTACGACCGCATGGGCGGCCTGCTGGTCTACGGCATCCCCGGCTTCAAGCTGGAGAAGGACGTCGTCGCCCGCCGGGTCCAGCGTCTGGCCGATGCCGGCGTCATCTTCCATTCCAATTTCGAGGTCGGCCGCGACGCCACCCTGGCCGAGCTGCGCGAGCGCCACGTCACCATCCTGATCGCCACCGGCGTCTACAAGGCCCGCGACATCAAGGCCCCCGGCTCGGGGCTGAAGAACATCGTCCCGGCGCTGGAATACCTGACCACCTCGAACAAGGTCGGTCTCGGGGATTCCATGGAGGCCTATGAGGACGGCTCGCTGAACGCCGCCGGCAAGAAGGTGGTGGTTCTCGGCGGCGGCGACACCGCGATGGACTGCGTCCGCACGGCGATCCGCCAGGGTGCGACCTCGGTCAAGTGCCTGTACCGCCGCGACCGCAAGAACATGCCGGGCTCGCAGCGCGAGGTGGCGCATGCCGAGGAAGAAGGCGTCGAGTTCGTCTGGCAGGCCGCACCCGAGGCCTTCACCGGCACCGATGTCGTCACCGGTGTGCGCGCCGTGCGCATCCATCTGGGTGTCGCCGACGCCACCGGCCGCCAGACCCCGCAGGTGATCGAGGGCTCCGACTTCACCGAGCCGGCCGACCTCGTCATCAAGGCGCTCGGCTTCGAGCCGGAGGATCTGCCGGGCATGTTCGGCTCGCCGGACCTGACCGTCACCCGCTGGGGCACGCTGCTGGTCGACCACCGCACCAAGATGACCAGCCTGGACGGCGTCTTCGCCGCCGGCGACATCGTCCGCGGCGCCTCGCTGGTGGTGTGGGCCATCCGCGACGGCCGCGACGCCGCCGACGCCATGCACGCCTACGCCCAGACCGTCGGCGCGCCCAAGCTGGCCGTCGCGGCCGAGTAAGGCGCTCCGTCTTTCCGCTATCAGAACACCGTCTACCCCAGGGGGCCTTCCCTTCGGCCCCCCAGGTCAACGTCCAGACTGTGAAAGGGTCGTTCCATGACCACCGAGATGAACCAGGGTGAGCAGTTCGTCGCCGATTTCCGCGCCAACGCCGCGGCGCTGACCACTGCCCACGCCTACAATCCGGCCGACGAGCACGACGCCTGCGGCGTCGGCTTCATCGCCGCGATCGACGGCAAGCCCCGCCGCTCGGTGGTCGAAAAAGGCATCGAAGCCCTGAAGGCGGTCTGGCACCGCGGCGCGGTCGATGCCGACGGCAAGACCGGCGACGGCGCCGGCATCCATGTCCAGGTGCCGCAGAAGTTCTTCAAGGACCACGTCAAGATCATCGGCCACCTGCCGCCGGAGAACAATCTGGCGGTCGGCCAGGTCTTCCTGCCGCGCATCAGCCTGGACGCCCAAGAAGCCTGCCGCTGCATCGTCGAGACCGAGATCCTGGCCTTCGGCTACTACATCTACGGCTGGCGCCAGGTGCCGATCAACGTCGACATCATCGGCGAAAAGGCCAACGCCACCCGGCCCGAGATCGAACAGATCATCATCGGCAACGCCAAGGGCGTGTCGGACGAGCAGTTCGAGCTCGACCTCTACATCATCCGCCGCCGGATCGAGAAGGCGGTGCAGAACGAGCGCATCAACGACTTCTACATCTGCTCGCTGTCGGCGCGCTCGATCATCTACAAGGGCATGTTCCTGGCCGAACAGCTGTCCACCTTCTATCCGGACCTGACCGACGACCGCTTCGAGTCGTCCTTCGCCATCTACCACCAGCGCTATTCGACCAACACCTTCCCGACCTGGCCGCTGGCGCAGCCCTTCCGCATGCTCGCCCACAACGGCGAGATCAACACGCTGAAGGGCAACGTCAACTGGATGAAGGCGCACGAGACCCGGATGGAGCATCCGGTGTTCGGCGCCAACATGGGCGACCTGAAGCCGGTCATCGGCGTCGGCCTGTCCGACTCCGGCGCGCTCGACAGCGTGTTCGAGGTGATGGTCCGCGCCGGCCGCAGCGCGCCGATGGTCAAGATGATGCTGGTGCCGCAGGCGCTGACCAGCTCGCAGACCACGCCGGACAACCACAAGGCCCTGATCGCCTACTGCAACTCCGTCATGGAGCCGTGGGACGGCCCGGCAGCACTCGCCATGACCGACGGCCGCTGGGTCGTCGGCGGCATGGACCGCAACGGCCTGCGCCCGATGCGCTACACCATCACCACCGACGGCCTGATCATCGGCGGCTCCGAGACCGGCATGGTCAAGATCGAGGAGAACCAGGTGGTCGAGAAGGGCCGCCTCGGGCCTGGCGAGATGATCGCCGTCGATCTGCAGGCCGGCAAGCTGTTCAACGACCGTGAGCTGAAGGACCATCTGGCCAGCCAGAAGCCCTGGGGCCAGTGGGTCAAGAACACCACCCATCTGGACGAGCTGGTGAAGACCGCCGCGCTGAAGGGCGAGCCGTCGGAGATGGAGAAGGACGAGCTGCGCCGTCGCCAGATGGCCTTCGGCCTCGCCATGGAAGACATGGAGCTGATCCTCCACCCGATGGCGGAGGACGGCAAGGAGGCCGTCGGCTCGATGGGCGACGACAGCCCCATCGCCGTGCTCTCCGACAAGTACCGCGGCCTGCACCATTTCTTCCGCCAGAACTTCTCCCAGGTCACCAATCCGCCCATCGACTCGCTTCGCGAGCGCCGGGTGATGAGCCTGAAGACGCGTCTGGGCAATCTCGGCAACATCCTGGACGAGGATGAGAGCCAGACCCGGTTGCTGCAACTCGACAGCCCGGTGCTGACCACCGCCGAATTCCACGCCATGCGGGACTATATGGCCGACACCGCGGCGGTGATCGACGCCACTTTCCCGGTCGACGGCGGCCCCGACGCGCTGCGCGACGCGCTGCGCCGCATCCGCCAGGAGGCGGAGGACGCCGTCCGCGGCGGCGCCAACCACGTCACCCTGACCGACGAGGCGATGGGCCCGGCCCGCGCCGCCATCCCGGCGATCCTGGCGACCGGTGCGGTCCACACCCACCTGATCCGCTCCAACCTGCGCACCTTCACCTCGCTGAACCTGCGCACGGCGGAGTGCCTGGACACCCATTACTTCGCGGTGCTGATCGGCGTCGGCGCCACCACCGTCAACGCCTATCTGGCGCAGGAAGCGGTGGCCGAGCGCCAGCGCCGCGGCCTGCTCGGCTCGCTGTCGCTGGAAAAGGCGATGACGAACTACAAGAAGGCCATCGACGACGGCCTGCTGAAGATCATGTCCAAGATGGGCATCTCGGTCATCAGCAGCTACCGCGGCGGCGGCAACTTCGAGGCCATCGGCCTCAGCCGCGCCCTGGTCGCCGAGCATTTCCCGGCGATGGTCAGCCGCATCTCCGGCATCGGCCTGAACGGCATCCAGAAGAAGGTCCTGGAGCAGCACGCGCTGGCCTATGCCGGCGAGGCGCTGCCCCTGCCGGTCGGCGGCTTCTACCGCTTCCGCAAGTCGGGCGACCGCCATGGCTGGGAGGGTGGGATCATCCACACCCTGCAGCAGGCCGTCACCAACGACAGCTACACCACCTTCAAGAAGTATTCCGAGCAGGTGAACAAGCGGCCGCCGATGCAGCTGCGCGACCTCTTGGAGTTCCGCACCACCAAGGCCGCCGTTCCGGTGGACGAGGTGGAGAGCATCACCTCGATCCGCAAGCGCTTCATCACGCCCGGCATGTCGATGGGAGCATTGTCGCCCGAGGCGCACGGCACGCTGAACGTCGCGATGAACCGCATCGGCGCCAAGTCCGACTCGGGCGAGGGCGGCGAGGATCCGGCGCGCTTCCGTCCCGACAAGAACGGCGACAACTGGAACTCCGCCATCAAGCAGGTGGCGTCGGGCCGCTTCGGCGTCACCGCCGAGTACCTGAACCAGTGCCGCGAGCTGGAGATCAAGGTCGCCCAGGGCGCCAAGCCCGGCGAGGGCGGCCAGCTGCCCGGCTTCAAGGTGACGGAGATGATCGCGCGGCTGCGTCACTCGACGCCGGGCGTCATGCTGATCAGCCCGCCGCCGCACCACGACATCTACTCGATCGAAGATCTGGCGCAGCTCATCTATGACCTGAAGCAGATCAACCCGGACGCCAAGGTCACGGTGAAGCTGGTCAGCCGGTCGGGCATCGGCACCATCGCCGCCGGCGTGGCGAAGGCCAACGCCGACATCATCCTGATCTCCGGCAACTCCGGCGGCACCGGCGCGTCCCCTCAGACCTCGATCAAGTTCGCCGGCCTGCCCTGGGAGATGGGCCTGTCGGAGGTCCATCAGGTCCTGACGCTGAACAAGCTGCGCCACCGCGTGCGGCTGCGCACCGACGGCGGCCTGAAGACCGGCCGCGACATCGTCATCGCCGCCATGCTGGGCGCGGAAGAGTTCGGCATCGGCACCGCCAGCCTGATCGCCATGGGCTGCATCATGGTCCGGCAGTGCCATTCCAACACCTGCCCGGTCGGCGTCTGCGTCCAGGACGAGAAGCTGCGCGAGAAGTTCGTCGGCTCGCCGGAGAAGGTCGTCAACCTCTTCACCTTCCTGGCCGAAGAGGTCCGCGAGATCCTGGCCAAGCTGGGCTTCCGCTCGCTGACCGAGGTGATCGGCCGCACCGACCTGCTGCATCAGGTCAGCCGCGGCGGCGCCCATCTCGACGACCTCGACCTCAACCCGCTGCTGGCCCAGGTCGATCCCGGCGAGAACGCGCGCTACTGCACGCTGCAGGGCCGCAACGAGGTGCCGGACACGCTGGACGCCCGCATCGTCGCCGATGCCCGCCCGCTGTTCGAGGAAGGCGAGAAGATGCAGCTCGCCTACAACGCCCGCAACACGCAGCGCGCCATCGGCACGCGGCTGTCCTCGATGGTGACGCGGAAGTTCGGCATGTTCGGGCTCCAGCCCGGCCACATCACCGTCCGTCTGCGCGGCACCGCCGGCCAGTCGCTGGGCGCCTTCGCGGTCCAGGGCATCAAGCTGGAGGTGATGGGCGACGCCAACGACTATGTCGGCAAGGGCCTGTCGGGCGGCACCATCGTCGTCCGTCCGGCGACCAGCAGCCCGCTGGAGTCGAACCGCAACACCATCATCGGCAACACGGTGCTGTACGGCGCCACCGCCGGCAAGCTGTTCGCCGCCGGCCAGGCCGGCGAGCGGTTCGCGGTGCGCAACTCCGGCGCCACCGTGGTGGTGGAGGGCTGCGGCTCCAACGGCTGCGAGTACATGACCGGCGGTACGGCGGTCATCCTGGGCAAGGTCGGCGACAATTTCGGCGCCGGCATGACCGGGGGCATGGCCTACATCTACGATCCGGAGGACTCGCTGCCGCTCTTCATCAACGAAGAGAGCGTCATCTTCCAGCGGGTCGAGGTGGCCCATTACGAGGCCCAGCTGCGCGCCCTGATCGAGGAGCATGTCGCCGAGACGCAGAGCCGTTTCGCCGCCGAGATCCTCAACGACTGGCAGCGTGAACTCGGCCACTTCTGGCAGGTGGTCCCGAAGGAGATGCTGCACCGTCTGGCCGTGCCGGTGACCCTGCCGCGCGCCATCCCGGCGGAGTGACCGACGGCCGAACCTCCGCCCCGCCCTCACCGGCGGGGCGGCGGGCGGATAGGAGAACGGCGCGCCATCCGGCAGGACGGCGCGCCGTTTTCCGTTTCCGCGGGGCGAGGCCTGGCTAAAGGCCCCGCTCCATCACGATGCTGTCGAAGCGGTTGCCGGGCGGGAACTCCATCGAATTCCGGCCGGTCGCCACGAAGCCGGCGGAGGCATAGAACTCCTCCGCCACCAGGCTGGCGTAGCACAGCATCCGCGATGCACCAGCATCGGCGGCATCGGCGAAGCAGCGGTCGAGCAGCGCCCGTCCGACGCCGCGGCGCAGCCAGCCGGGATGGGTGGCGAAGTGCCGGACATGGGCCAGCCCGGCTTGCTGCGGACGCACCGGCTCACCCGGCCAGTCGAAGCTCCAGCCGCCGGAGCCCACCGGCGTGCCATCCGCGGCCTCCGCCAGATAATAGGTGCCGGCGCCCAGCAGCGCCGGATTCGACCGGGTGATGATGGGCAGCACCCGGTCCATGACCTCGGGCGGATAGCCGGCCGGCATCAGGGCCGGGTAGGAGGCCGACAGCACCCGGTCCACCGCCGCGGCATCCTCCGGCCAGGCGGTGCGGACGGTAAAGCTCACGGTTCAAATTCCCACGGCTCATCCTTGGCCGCCGCGGTCCAGTCCCGCATCGCCGGCAGCGCCAGCACGGCGTCCATATAGGCGCGCGACACCGGCGAAACCGCGACGCCATAGGTCTCCAGCCGCGTCACCACCGGGGCGAACATGGCGTCGGCGATGGTGAAGGCGCCGAACAGGAAGGGACCGCCGGCCGGGACGCCGAAGCGGGTGCGGGCATCGGCCCACAGCGCCTCGATCCGGGCGATGTCGGCGGCGGTCGCCTCGGTCATGCCCTGGCCCTTGCGGTCGCGCTTGAGGTCCATCGGCATGGTGGTGCGCAGCGAAACGAAGCTGGAATGCATCTCCGCCGCCACCGAGCGCGCCACCGCCCGCGCCGCCCGGTCCGCCGGCCACAGCCCGGCCTCCGGCGCCAGTTCCGCCACATACTCGCAGATCGCCAGCGAATCCCAGACGGTCAGCCCGTCATGGATCAGGGCGGGCACACGGCCCGACGGCGAATGCTCGGCGATGCGCGCGGCGCTGTCCGGCTGGCGAAGGACGATCGGGGTCTCGGCGAAGGCGATCCCGGCCTGCTTGAGGACCAGCCATGGACGCAGCGACCAGGACGAATAGGCCTTGTTCCCAATCACCAGGGTCGGGTCGGACATCGGACGGCACCTTTCGCGCGAAGGAATAGGATGGGAACGGTTGGAGCGACGGATTGCGCCTTCGCGCAACCGCTCCCCCTTCTTACGCCGGCACGAGGTCCTGGGGAACCCGCGGCGCGTGCGCGACACGGTTGCGGCCGTCGCGCTTGGCCTCGTAGAGCGCCATGTCAGCGGCATGGACGAGGTCGGGCCAGTTCTCCCCCAGCCGGACGACCTGGGCGACGCCGATGCTGGCCGTCACCCCCAGCGGGTTTCCCTGAAGCTGGAACGGGATCGCCTGGATCGCCTCGCGGATCCGCTCGGCGACCGGCAGCGCGTCCGATGTCCGCAATTCCGGCAGGAACAGCAGAAATTCCTCCCCGCCCATCCGCGCCAGCACATCGTCGGAACGCTTCAGGTTGCGCAGCGTCGCCGCCACCGCGACCAGTACGGTGTCGCCGGCGGCATGGCCGAACCGGTCGTTGATCCGCTTGAAATGGTCGAGGTCGATGCAGAAGACGGTGTCGCCGGGACGCAGATGGCCGGGCAGCATCCGTTCCAGCCAGCGCCGGTTGCCGATGCCGGTCAGGCTGTCCAGCTCCGCCATCAGGCTCAGCTTGCGCTCCGCCCGGTCGGTGGCGACGCTGTAGATCAGGATCGAGACGGCGAAATTGCCCAGGATCTGGATGAAGAACTCCCAGGCCAGCCAGGGCACGAAATCCGCGACGAACAGGATGACCACAGCACCGAGCAGGAACGACGCCCCGCTGAGCGCCAGCACCGCCGCCAGCGGCCGGCAGGACGGCAACTGCTCGACCCGCCGGAGCCGGGTCACGATCCGCGCCGCCAGCATCAGGCAAAGCGCCGCATTCAGATGAAAAAAGGCGGCGCGGAGCTGGTTGTCCAGGTGGAAACCGGTCGCCCAAGCGGCGATCAGGACCGAAAGCGGATAGAGCGCCAGCAGGCGCCACCCCCGCGGCAGGCGCCCGGACCGCAGGCGTTCGATCCCCAGCGCCAGCAGCCCATGCCCGACCACGCCGAGCAGCAGGCTGCCCAGGGTCCAGACGAACTTCGGCAGCATGGCCTGCTCGCCGAATCCGGCCAGGGCGCCGCCGGTCCCCACCAGGGAAAACGCCGCCGCCAGCGTGCCGAATCCCGATGCGGGGACGTTTCGCAACCGCGCGAGCAGAAAGACGGCCGCCCCCACCAGAAGTGATGACTGGTACAGAAACAGCACTGTGGCGATGTCGAGCACAATCATGGACGGCAACGCCGGTTGATGATCACAGGGTCTTATACCGTGAACGTCGCTGTTGGTGAACCGGGCCGTTGGGGAAAATCTCTCAGTCTGAAATATCGGACACCGCAATCGAGCTTTGCAAAAATGATCGGGGCCATGAAATTTTCCGCTGATTTTGGTGAAGTGGGTGAAATCGAAGGCTTCTGGTTCGCATGACGGATTTTCCTTTTCCCTGTCCTTAAAGGCTTGTTGAGGCATGGATTCGGCAGTCACCGGACCTGACGCCCAGCGCCCATGCCGATCGGAGGAAACATCCATGCGCCAACCGTTTCACTCCGTTCCACGCCCCCCCTTTCCAGCCGGCTCCAGGCGCGCCATCCTTGGGGGATGGGCATCCGCATCGGATGCGTGACGTGTTCTCGTGAAAAGGAACCCCCCGTCTTGCTCGCCACCCTGCTTGCCGTCGACGGTCCCGACACCGTCGCCCTCACCCCCGTGACCAAGGCCGGGCTGGCCGACTGGCTGGCGGCGCAGTCGCCGGCCGTTGCCTCCTGGGTCAAGGCCGTGGGCTTCACCGGCGAGGCCGGATCGACCGTCTTCCTGCCGGGGCCGGACGGCGCCGTCGCCCGCGTGCTGGCCGGCGTGTCGGCGGTCGACGACCTGTGGGCCTTCGCCGGCCTGCCCGCCGCGCTGCCGGCCGGCTCCTACCGGATCGACGCGGCGCTGGATGCGCGGGCGGCGACGCGGGCGGCGCTGGGCTGGGCGCTCGGCAGCTACCGCTTCACCCGCTATCGCAAGCCGCCCGAGAAGGGCTTCGCCGCCCTGGTCTGGCCGGCGGAGGCCGACCGCGGCGAGGTGGAGCGGGCGGCGACCGCCACCTGGCTGGTGCGCGATCTGGTCAACACCCCGGCCTGCGACATGGGTCCGGCCGAGCTGGCCCAGGCGGCGCAGGATCTGGCCGCCGAGTTCGACGCGGCGGTCGAGGTCATCGTCGGCCAGGATCTGCTCGACCGCGACTATCCGGCCATCCATGCCGTCGGCCGCGCCAGCCCGCGGGCGCCGCGGCTGGTCGACCTGCGCTGGGGCAATCCGGAACACCCGAAGGTGACCATCGTCGGCAAGGGCGTCTGCTTCGACACCGGCGGGCTGGACCTGAAGCCGTCGTCCGCCATGCTGATCATGAAGAAGGACATGGGCGGTGCGGCGCATGCGCTGGCGCTCGGCCGGATGATCATGATGGCCGGGCTGCCGGTGCGGCTCCGCGTGCTGGTGCCGGCGGTGGAGAATGTCGTGTCCGGCGACAGCTTCAAGCCGCAGGACGTGCTGAAGACCCGCAAGGGCCTGACCATCGAGGTCGGCAACACCGACGCCGAGGGCCGCCTGATCCTGTGCGACGCGCTGGCCGAGGCTGATTCGGAGAAGCCGGAGCTGCTGATCGATTTCGCCACCCTGACCGGGGCCGCCCGCGTGGCGCTCGGTCCCGACCTGCCGGCGCTGATGTCCAACAACGACACGCTGGCCAACGACCTGACCGAGGCCGGGACCGCGGAGGACGATCCGATGTGGCGGTTGCCGCTGTGGGCGCCCTACCGCAAGGGGCTGGACAGCAAGGTGGCCGACATCAACAACGTCACCGCCAACGGCTTCGCCGGCGCCATCACCGCCGGGCTGTTCCTTCAGGAATTCGTGTCGAAGGAAACGCCCTGGGCGCATCTCGACACCTATGCCTGGAACGGTTCGGCCCGTCCCGGCCGTCCGGAAGGTGGCGAGGCGCTGGGCCTGCGCGCCGCCTATGCGGTGATCGCCAAGCGGTTCGGCTGACCATCCACGGCGGTGGAGACTGGGGGAAGGACGGCGGCATGCTTCGCCGTCCTTCGATCCGGTGACGGAGGTGCCACATGGCCGAAAGAACGGCAGCCGGAAAGAATGACTGGGTGGCGGTGCGCCGCGATGCGGAGACCGGCATCGAGACCATCCGCGCCCATTTCCGCGGCCATGCCTATGACCTGCACGACCATGACGAGCTTCTGGTCGGCGTCACCGAGCAGGGGGTGCAGGCCTTCCGCTGCCGGCGGCGGCTGCACACCAGCGTTCCCGGCCGCGTCATCCTGATCGAACCCGGCGAGGCCCATGACGGCCACAGCCCGGGGGAGGATGGCTTCACCTACGCCATGCTCTACCTGCCGGTGCCGCTGCTGACCGCCCGCAGCGAGGCGCTGCGCAGCCTGACGCCGCGCGGAACCGGCATGCCGCTGGGCTTCCGCGACACGCTGGCCGACGATCCCGGCCTTGCGGCGACGATCCGCTCCGCCTTCCTGGCCCTGCACCGGCGCGAGGGGCGGCTGGCCCGCGACCTGTCGCTGGACCGGCTGGCGGCGAGGCTGGCCGGCCATCTGGCACCGCCGGAGGGCCGCCGGCCGCAGCAGCCCGACCGCGCCGCCCGCTTGGCGCGCGACCTGCTTCATGCCCGGATGGCCGAGGATGTCGGGCTGGACGCGCTGTCCGCCGCGGCCGGCGTCGACCGGTTCCGGCTGAACCGCGGCTTCCGTGCAGCCTTCGGCCTGTCGCCGCATGCCTATCTGGTCCGGCTGCGCCTGCGCGCCGCCCGGCGCCGGCTGGCCGAGGGCGAGGCGCCGGCCCTGGTGGCGGCCGAGGTGGGGTTCGCCGACCAGAGCCATCTCGGCCGCTGGTTCCGCCGCGCCTATGGCCTGACGCCGGCCGCCTACCGCGATCTGTGCACGAACGTTCCAGACTGAGGCGCCGCCGTCGGGCATCTGAAGGGGCAAAGGAGATGATTGCCATGCCCGACAGCCAGATGCCCCACAGCCAGATGCCCGAAACCACCCCCGCGGACGCACCCGTCCGCTTCGACACCAAGGTCGCGCTGGTCGTCCGCGCCGATCTGGCGGTCTGGCAGAAGCTGAACGTCGCCGCCTTCCTCGCCACCGGGATCGCCGCCGCGGCACCGGATGCGCTGGGCGAAGAGTATGTCGACGGTGCCGGCCGCCGCTATGGCCGCATGCTGGGCCAGCCGATGATGATCTTCGCCGCCGACCGCGACCAGTTGCGCGCCGTCCGCGATGCGGCGCTGGAGCGGGGCCTGACGCTGGTGCCCTATGTCGCCGCCATGTTCGCCACCGGCCACGACGCCGCCAACCGCGCCGCCTTCCAGGCCGAGGACCCGGACAGCCCCGATCTGGTCGGGCTGGCCCTGCGCGGGCCGAAGAAGGCGGTGGACAAGACGGTGAAGGGCCTCACCCTGCACGGATGAGGAACAACAGGGGGTAGCGTCAACCCGCCCGTCACAGCTCCTGCGGGACGGTGATCGTCACTGTGGTGCCGTTGCCCGGCGCGCTGTCGATGGCGAGCCGGCCGCCGAGCGGGCCGGTCACCGTGTTGAACACCACCGCCAGCCCCAGCCCCTTGTGGCCGCGGTAGCGCGCGGTGGTGAAGAAGGCATCGGTCAGGGTCGGCAGGTTGTTGGCCGGAATGCCGGCGCCGCGGTCGCGGACGATCAGGTTCCAGGCCGGGACCGCATCCAGCGTCGCCGGCTCCACCGTCACCTCCACCTCGCCCGGGCCGCCGCCATAGCCATGGGCGGCGGCGTTGGTGAACAGATGGTGCAGCACACGCTCCAGATGCGGGGCATAGCCGATCCAGGGGCAGGCGGTGCCGGGTACGACCCGGACGGCCAGCGGCAGGTCGGGATGCTGGACCGCGAACAGGCTCGCCGCGTCCTCCGCCATGCAGCGGAGGTCCAGCGCCTCCAGCGGTTCGGCGGTCTGGCAGGCGGCGATGGCGGAAAATGCCTCCACCAACTCCACCGCGCGGGCGAGGTTGGCGTCGAGCAGGGCTGCCGGCTCCCGCAGTTCCTCGGTCGCCAGCGGGCCGTTGCCGGGGCGGGCCAGATCCTGCAAATGGCTGGCCGCGGTGACGCAGACGCCGAGCGGCGTGTTCAGCTCATGCGCCAGCCCGGTCACCGCCTGGGTGATGGCGCGCTGGCGGGCCAGCGCCGATTCGGCGATGCGGGCGCGGCGCTCCAGATCCTCGCGCACCACCCGCTCCGACACCTCGCGGATCATGCGGCTGAGTTCGCGCAGCAGCTTCGCCAGCAGGTCGGGCGAGGGGGAGATCAGCGCCAGGAACAGGTCGCGTTCCAGTTCGAACACCGTGACCGGCGTGGCGGCGATGACCGAGGCGGAGCGGGCGCCGCCGTCGATCAGCGCCATCTCGCCGAAACAGTCGCCGGCCCGGCGGAACCCGACCTCCACCTGACCGCCGAAGGGATCGTCGCGCACCACGCGCACCGTGCCGTCGAGCAGGACATAGAGCGAGCTGGCGCTGTCGCCCTCGCGCATCAGGACGGCGCCGGCCGGGGCGTCGAACACCCGCCCGCGCGAGGCCACGGCCGCGCGCTCCTCCGGCGAGAAGGCCTCGAACAGGACGATGCCGTCGAGGATTCCGCCGGGCGCGGTTGTGCCGGTGGTGGCGCTGGTCATGGTGAGGGGATGCTCCGAATGGGCCTTGTCCCGGCAGCATAGATCAAGCAGCCGGGAAACCGCGAGACGTTACCCGAGGCTTTCGCGAATCGGAAACCGGCTTTCGCGCGACAGGCGGTCCAGCAGGCCGCGCGACCCGGCATCGCACAGGTCCAGCACCTGCTCGAAACCGTCGGGGCCGCCATAATAGGGATCGGGCACCTCACGGCCTTCCAACCCAGGCGCATCGTCCAGGAACAGGCGCAGCGCCGCGGTGGCGCCCGCCGGGGCGATGCGGCGCAGTTGGGCCAGATGGCCGTGGTCCATCGCCAGGATGTGGTCGAAGCGGGTGAAGTCGGCCGCCGTCACCTTGCGGGCGCGCAAGCCCGACAGGTCGACGCCGCGGGCCAGCGCCGCGCGCACCGTGCGCGGATCGGGCGGATCGCCGACGTGATAGCCGTGGGTGCCGGCGGAGTCGGCGCTCACCAGGGCGCCGAGCCCGGCGCGGTCGGCCAGATGGCGGAACACTCCTTCGGCGGTGGGCGAGCGGCAGATGTTGCCCGTGCAGACGAACAGGACCTTGACCACCTTCGGTATCCCCTCTCTCGTGTTTCTTGCGGCTTTACATCGGGGCGTGACGGGCGTACGCCGCAGAAGTTTTCCACATGACCGGTTTCCGAACCGCTAAGGGGATTTCATGCCCGCTCCCGCCCTGACCAACCGCCTGCGCCCGACCGACCGGATCGTCATCCTGACCGGGGCCGGGATTTCCAAGGAATCGGGGCTGGACACCTTCCGCTGCGCCGGCGGCATCTGGAGCCAGGTCGATCTGGAGGATGTGGCGACGCCGGAAGGGTTCGCCCGCGACCCCGATCTGATCCACCGCTTCTACAACGACCGCCGCCGCGGCCTCGCCGATCCGGCGGTGCAGCCCAACGCCGCGCACAGGGCGCTGGCGGAGCTGGAGCGGCGCTGGACGGGCAATGTCCTGCTGGTGACCCAGAACATCGACGATTTGCACGAGCGCGGCGGCTCGAAGGCCCCGCTGCACATGCATGGCGAGCTGCTGAAGGCGGTCTGCCTGCATTGCCGCACGGTGGTGGAGGTGCAGGGCGACCTGTCGGTGCACGACCATTGCCTGACCTGCGGCCGCAAGGGCGGCATGCGGCCCGACGTGGTGTGGTTCGGCGAGATGCCCTATCAGATGGAGCGCATCCAGCGGGCGCTGGAGGAATGCGACCTGTTCGTGTCGGTCGGCACCTCGGGCCATGTCTATCCCGCCGCCGGCTTCGTGGCGGAAGCGCGGTCGGCCGGCGCCTATACGGTCGAGCTGAACCTGGAACCGTCGGAGGGCGCCTCCTATTTCCACAGCTCGATCCACGGCCCGGCGACCCAGGTGGTGCCGGCCTTCGTCCAGGATTTGCTGACGCTTGTCTGATGAAACCGTTGACGGCGGCTCTGATCTCGACCGCCTGTTCTCGCGGGTGCGCGCCTGCACCCTGTGCCAAGGCGTGCTGCCCCATGGCTGCCGCCCGGTGCTGCGCGGCAGCCCGACCGCCCGCCTGCTGATCGTCGGGCAGGCGCCCGGCGCGCGGGTGCATGCCAGCGGCATCCCCTGGGACGACGCCTCCGGCGACCGGCTGCGCAAATGGCTGGCGATGGGCCGTGCCGCCTTCTACGACGAGTCCCGCATCGCCGTGGTGCCGATGGGGCTGTGCTATCCCGGCACCATGCCGAAGGGCGGCGATTACCCGCCGCGTCCGGAATGCGCGCCGCTGTGGCACCCGCCGCTGCTGGACGCGCTGTCGGGCGTCCGGCTGACCCTGCTGATCGGGCAGTACGCCCAGGCGCGCTATCTGGGCGAGCGGCGCAAGGCGACGATGACGGAAACGGTGGCGAACTGGCGGGAGTACGGCCCGGCCTATATGCCTCTGCCGCACCCGAGTTGGCGCAACACCGCCTGGCTGAACCGCAACCCGTGGTTCGATGAGGATCTGGTGCCGGCCCTGCGCCGCCGGGTGGCCGACGCGCTGGACGATTGAATGCGCCCCCTGCTCTTCGCGCCGTCGAAGGCGAAGCATAGGGGAGAACTGGGAATGTGCGGCAGCCGTTACGGATGCGGTGGCAGGTACCGGATCGCAGCGAGCAGCAATCCGGCCAGCGCCAGCAGCATGGCCCCCAGCTTGATCGTCATCCGCTGCTCGATCTGCTTCAACTCGGCGCGCAACCCGGTTTCAACGAGCCTGAGTTCGGATTTGACCTCGGTGATCTTTACATCGAGCCGGTGCTCGGTCGATTCCAGGTCCGCCTTGCTGGCGGCCTGGGTGTCCATGAAGTCGGCCAGAGCCTCCACCTGCTCGGAGGTGAAGCCAACTTTCTGAAGCTTCAGGATCGCCGACGCGCTCATCTATCGATTCCGCTACAGAGTACCAGGGTGGGAAACGCTTTCCGAAGGTACATTATTCCAAGACGGAGCGGTGCGATTTTCACTCGTAGGTCTCGGCCGCCACCTCCTCCCAATTGTCGGGATTGTCGGACTATTCCATCGTCTCGATCCGTTCCATGTCGTCGTCGGAGAAGCCGAAATGGTGGCCGATCTCGTGGATCAGGACATGGCGGACGATGGCCGGCAGTTCCTCCCCCGTCTCGCACCAGTAATCGAGGATCGGGCGGCGGTAGAGGAAGATCATGTCCGGCCCGCCTCGCAGGTCGGCGACGCTTTGCCGCGTCAGAATCCACGCCCCGATAGAGGCCCAGCAGGTCGAATGGGCTTTCCAGCTCCATCTCCCGCTCGGTATCCTCATCGGGGAAATCCTCGACATGGATCACGAGGTTCCCGACCGGGGCGAGCAGCTCCGCCGGGATGGTGTCGAGCGCCTCTTCGGCCATGCGCTCCAGGTCTTCGACCGTGGGCGGAACCGTATGGGGACCTGAAGGTTTCCGTATCATGCCGCAGAAGGTAGCGAACCGCCGCCCGTTCGCCAAGAAGCTGCGGGCGGCAAAAGAGAGACTTGAGGAAAGGGAGGTCATCATGTCGGATCGTCTTGTCGGCGCGCATCGCCAGACGGCGCTGAAGGAACTGCACGGCTGGGCGGAGGTGCTGGAACGCGACGCCATCCGCAAGACCTACCATTTCGCCGATTTCCCCGCCGCCTGGGGGTTCATGAACCAGGTCGCCCTGCTGGCCGAGAAGACCGGCCACCATCCCGAATGGTTCAACGATCTGGGCCGGGTCGAGGTGATCCTCTACACCCGCAACAACGACGCGGTGACCCAGGCCGACATCGACTTCGCCCATCGCCTGGACCAGATGGCGCCCCTGCACGACCGCTGATGGACCCAACGCCCGCTTGCGGGCGTTACCCTAGCCCTGTGACGTGCGGAGCCGCCGACCATGCCGAAACCCCTGACCCTGTCCATCCCCCACTCGCTTGGCCGGGCGGAGGCCAAGCGCCGGCTGGTCGACGGCATGGGCGAGGTGCGGGCGCGCCTGAGCGCCGTGTCGGCCAGCGTCGACGACAGCTGGACCGACGACCGCCTGAACTTCCACGTCGTGGCGCTGGCCCAGACCATCGCCGGCCACATCGACGTGCTGGACGACCGGGTCGAGATGGAGGTGCAGCTGCCCTGGGCGCTGGCCCTGCTGGCCGACAAGATCAAGAACAAGGTCTCGCGCCAGGGCACGCTGATGCTGGAGAAGAAGTAAGGGTTGACCGGGGAGGTGCGGGACTCGACGCCCTCACCTCCCCACCCATCCTTACCTGCCCTACCCCTCCG
The DNA here is from genome assembly GCF_058780665.1 of Azospirillum sp. UENF 112521. Lineage (NCBI taxonomy): Bacteria > Pseudomonadati > Pseudomonadota > Alphaproteobacteria > Rhodospirillales > Azospirillaceae > Azospirillum > Azospirillum sp. UENF 112521. Next base: position 69,369 of record NZ_JBSNCI010000002.1, on the reverse strand, counting down.
ACGCCTCCTCCACCTTGCGGCGCGCCAGCGGATGGTGGTCGTGCATGACCCGCTTCAGACGTTCCGTCACGACGTGGGTGTAGATCTGCGTCGTCGCGATGTCGGCATGGCCCAGCATCTTCTGGACGGAGCGCAGATCGGCGCCATGGTCGAGCAGATGGGTGGCGAAGGCGTGGCGCAGGACGTGGGGGCTGACCTTTTCCGGGTCGATGCCGGCGTCGATGGCCAGTTGCTTCAACAGTTGGGCGAAGCGCTGGCGCGTCAGGTGCCCTTCGGCGGAGATGCGGGACGGGAACAGGAAGGGGCTGTGCCCGGCCTCGCCTGCTCCCCCTGCACCGGCGGCGGGCGGGATGAAGTGGCCGCGGAACGGGATGTAGCCGGCCAGCGCCGCCAGCGCCGGGTCGGACAGCGGCACCATGCGTTCCTTGCCGCCCTTGCCGCGCACCAGCAGGCCGCGGCCGTCGCGCATGATCGCCGTCATCGGCAGGCCGACCAGCTCCGACACGCGCAGGCCGGTGGCGTAGAGCACCTCCAGCAGGGCCACCAGCCGCAGCCCCTCCGGCCCGCCGCGCACCTCGGCGGTGGACAGCATGGCGCCGACCTCCGCCTCCGTCAGGATCTTGGGCAGCGGACGGCCCTGCTTGGGGCTGTCGAGCGGCGAGGCGGGATCGTCGAGGCGGCGGCCTTCGGACAGCAGGAAGCGGTAGAACTGCCGCATCGCCGACAGCCGCCGCGCCACGGTGCGGGGGGCGCCGTCCTTGCTCTGCACCGCCAGATAGGCGCGCAGATCCTCGGTGCCCGCCGCCTCCAGCGCCACGCTGCGCTGGGCCAGCCAGCGGCCGAGGTCGGCGAGGTCGCGCTCGTAGGCCAGCCGGGTGTTCACCGCCGCCCCGCGCTCCGCCGTCAGCATGTCGAGGAAGGCGTCCAGATGCGGCGAGGTGGCGAGCGGGCGCGGCTTGCACGGCCGGCCGCGCCGCTTGGCGCCGGCTTTGACGGCGGTCTTTTTGCTGCCGGTCATGGTGTCGGCGTCATGGTGGTGGCGGGCTCCACGGGGCGGAAGGTCATTCGGCAGTCGGATTTGGAGTCGGATTTGGGGTCGGATTCGGGATGGGGGCCTGGGCGGTGGGGCCGGCGATTGCGGCCATCGCCTCGCGAACCAGCGCGCGGGCGTCCGGTTCCAGCCCGACCGCCTTCAGGTTGGCCGCCACGCGGGCGGTGACGACGGGCGGAAGGATGGCGGGTCCGGTCTCCCCAAGCAGGATCAGGGCGACGGCCACCGTCTCGCCGATGCGCCCGCCGGCCGCGGCGTCGCCCAGCCGCTGCCACAAGGCGGGATCGACACCGGCCTCGCTGCCGCTGGGCGGGCCGGCACCGTCGGTGACGGTCATCCAGGCCTCGTCCGGGACGGCGACCCCGGTCGCCTGGAGAAGCGCCAGCTGGCCGGCGATGCGGCTGCGGGCGGCGGTGTCGGCGCCGCGCAGCGCCTCGTCCAGCCATTCGGTCAGGGCCCTCGGGTCTTGAGCCCCCTGCCCCGTCGCCACCACCGCCAGCGGCCACAGCCAGGCGGTGTCGGCGCTGCGGCCGCTGCGCAGGGCCAGATCGTGCCAGCGCTGCGCCTGGTCGAGCCGGCCTTGCGCGTAATAGAGCCGCGCCGCCGCCGGGGCCAGCGCCGCGGCGTCGCCGGTCGGCGACACGCCGTCGAGCAGACCGGCGGCGGCACCGCCGACCGGCCCGGCGCGCAGGCGCGGATCGACCAGCTCCACCGCCAGCGCGGCCAGCGCCACGCGCCGCCGCCCGTCCATCGCCGCCGCCATCGCCTGATGGACCAGCGCGCGGGTGCGGGCGCCGCGGTCGCGCCGGGCGATGTCGCGGACCCGCAGCAGCTCGTCCCCCACCGCCGGGATCTGGGCATAGAGATCCTGCAACTGGCGGGCATCGAGGAACAGGGATGCCGCCGCCCGCTCGCCGGCGGCGGCCCGGGTGGTGGGATCGACGGCGGGGTTGGTGGCGATGGCGGCCAGCGCCGGCAGATTGTCCAGCGGCAGCCGGTCGGGCGGCACGCCGATCCGCGCGATGCGCAGGGCGGCGAGCAGCAGCGCCAGCCCGTCCGCATCGGCTTGCAGCGACAGCGAGCGGGCCGGCGGTGGGGCGGCACCGGCCAGCGCCTCGGCAACCGGCAGGAAGGGGTCGGACCGGCGGCTGTCGCGCAAGACCGCCAGCGCCTCGTCCGTGCCGGCCCGGTCGCCGGAACGGGCACGGCAGAACAGGCCCAGCTTGGCCCAGTAGGCGGAGGCGAAGCTCTTGCCGCGGGCCAGCGCGCGCGGGCAATCCAGGCCGCCGCGCACCAGCTCCGCATCGGTCAGCGCCCGGGCCGCCGGCTCGTCCGCCGCCAGCGCCGCCGGCAGGCGCCCGGCCAGCTCGGCCGCCCCGGCGGGATCGCCGAGCCGCGCCAGCTTTTCGATGCGCAGGGCGCCGAGGCGGCGGGGCGGCGGCGCTTCCCCGGTCGCGACCGCCGGAGAGCCGGCGCTCAGCAGCAGGCGGCGCTCCAGCGCCTTGACGGTGGGAGACGGGGTGTCGACCGGCAGGGCGGCGATCAGGGGCAGAAGCTCGGCCCGGCCGATGCCGCGCCAGGGGTCGCCGCCCAGCCCCTGCACCCCGTCGAGGAGGCCGGCGCCGTCCGGGTCGGGCGCCCCCAGCGGCTCGCGCGCGACCGGCGCCGGCCGCGCCACCACCGGGGAGACGGCGGGCGGCGGCGTGACGATGGGCGGATAGGCCGGCACGATGACCGGAGCGGGGATGGAAGGCCGGGACCGGACGGGGGTTTCCACCGCGGCGTCGGGCGTCAGCCGGACCGGCGGGCCGAAGGCTTGCGCGGCGGCGGCCATGGACCAGACGGCCGTCAGCAGTCCGGCCAGCAGCGGAACGGTTGCCTGTCGGACACCCTGGGGCCTGACCTTCCCGGCCGATGGTCGGGGTTCAGCGCGGGAAGCGCTCATCCGGCAGAACCTTCTCCACCGTTTTCGACGGAGCCGGCAGGTCCCACGAGGCGAGGAACACCATGCCACCGGCGATCACCAGCAACAGCAGGACGAAGAGGATCGAAAGAAACCGGCTCATGGCACCAGGGACGTGTTGTGTCGGAAAACGGAGGATCGGAGCGGAGCTACCATGTCCTGCATCCGCAGGGCTTGGGACAAGCAAGGGCTTTTCTGCTAAAGCATCCGCGGCCCCGGCCGGCGGCCGGAGGACGGCGCAGTGTAGCCACAGGTTGGACCGCGGCGCAACCCGTCCACCGGGCCATTCGCCGGCTCCGCAGCAGGATGCGGGGCAGGGCATGGCGGAACCGGGGCGCTTGTGCCGGCCAGCTTTCGGCGGGTATGAGTGTTGTCTGTTGCAGCGGTGTGACGGCCGGCGAAGACGCCGGCATGCTGGCGCCGGGAGTGCGGGTGGCGGATCGGATGGATGTTATGGGACTGCGCAAGGCGATGACGGCCCAAGGTCCGGGAGCAGGTCCGGGCACGGGTGCGGCGGAGGATGCGGTGCCGCTGCTGCCGCGCACCGTGGTGCTGGTCGGGCTGATGGGAGCCGGCAAGAGCGCCATCGGGCGCCGGCTGGCCACGCGCCTGCACCTGCCCTTCCGCGACGCCGACACCGAGATCGAGGCCGCGGCCGGCTGCACCATCGCCGAGATTTTCGCCCGCGACGGCGAGCCGGTCTTCCGCTCCGTCGAACGGCGCATCATCACCCGCCTGGTGAAGGACGAGCCCGTGCACATCCTGGCGACCGGCGGCGGCGCCTTCATGGACCCGGAGACCCGCGCCGCCATCCGCCAGCACGGCATTTCGGTCTGGCTGCGCGCCGAACTGGACGTGCTGGTCGCCCGCACCGCCCGGCGCACCCACCGCCCCATCCTGAACCAGGGCGATCCGCGCACCATCCTGGGCCGGCTGATGGAGCAGCGTTATCCCGTCTATGCCGAGGCCGACCTGACCGTGGTCAGCGACGAACGCCCGCCCGACGTGACGGTGGAGCTGGTGATCGACGCGCTGGAGGTGCATTTCGGCGTCCAGCTTCCCCACCGCCAGCCCCAGGGCCAACCGCAGGGCCAGGGCAACGCCCAGCGCGGCGGCCGGCCCGGAAAGCCCGACGCCCCAAAAACCGACGCGCCCTGATCCCCGCCTCCCGCCCCTTGTCATGAACCACCAGCTTCGCGGACTGCCCCGATGACCTCCGTCAACGCCACCACCCCGGCCGCACTCGACACCGTCCGCCTGGAGCTGGGCGCCCGCAGCTACGACATCCTCGTCGGCGACGGGGTGCTGGCCGATGCCGGCGAGCGCATCGCCGCGATCACCCGCGGCCGGGCGCCCATCGTGGTGACCGACGCCAACGTCGCGCCTCTGCATCTGGACACGCTGAACGCCGCGATGCTGGCGGCGGGGATCGCACCGCAGCCGGCCATCGTCCTGCCGGCCGGCGAGAAGACCAAGGACTTCGCCCATTTCCAGCAACTGATGGACGACGTCCTGGGCCGCGGCATCGAGCGGTCCACCGTTCTGCTGGCGCTGGGCGGCGGGGTGATCGGCGACATCACCGGCTTTGCCGCGGCGTCGGCGCTGCGCGGCATCGACTTCATCCAGGTGCCGACCACGCTGCTGTCCCAGGTCGACAGCTCGGTCGGCGGCAAGACCGGCATCAACAGCCGGCACGGCAAGAACCTGATCGGCGCCTTCCACCAGCCGCGCCTGGTCATCGCCGATACCGCCACGCTGGACACCCTGCCGCGGCGCGAGGTGCTGGCCGGCTATGCCGAGGTGGTGAAATACGGCCTGATCCGCCAGCCCGACTTCTTCGCTTGGCTGGAGCGGAACGGCCGGCGGGTGGTGGACGGCGACAGCGACGCCCGGCGCCATGCGGTGACCGTCAGCTGCCGCGCCAAGGCCGACATCGTCGGCGTCGACGAGCGCGAGAGCGGCGACCGCGCCCTGCTGAACCTGGGCCACACCTTCGGCCATGCGCTGGAGGCGGCGACCGGCTTCGGCCAGACCCTGCTGCATGGCGAAGGGGTGGCGATCGGCATGGTGCTGGCCTTCGACCTGTCGGTCCGGCTCGGGCTGTGCCCGGCCGACGACGCGCGGCGCGCCCGCGCCCATCTGGCCGATGTCGGCCTGCCGGTGCGCCCGGCCGACATCCCCGGCGTCGCCTGGGACGTGGATGGGCTGGTGCGGTCGATGGCGAAGGACAAGAAGGTGCAGGACGGCCGCATCACCTTCATCCTGGCTGACCGCATCGGCAACGCCTTCACCCGCCGCGACGTCGATGCCGCCGCCGTCCGCGCCGTTCTGGACGAGTCGGTCCAGCCCGCCTGATCCCCGGTCATCACGGATAATCCGTCTTTCGCACAATAGCAGCGGCGGCGGTTGCCCGCCCATACTCCCTCCAACACCGCGGCCATCCCGCCGCGGCCGCAACGGGGAGGATGAGCGATGAAGGCGACGCTTGGGATGTCGGCGATGGGTGCGGTGCTGCTGGCGGCGGCGCCGGCCATGGCGCTGGAGGTGCGCGAGCAGGCGACGATCAAGGCGCCGGTCGAGCAGGTGTGGAAGCAGATCGCCCCCTTCTGCGCGATCAGCGACTGGCACCCGGCGGTGGAGGGCTGCACCCTGCGCAAGACCGGCGACCGCCAGGAGCGTGACATCGCCCTGAAGGGCGGCGGTGCGATCCAGGAACGGCTGACCGGCCTTTCCGCCGCCAAGCACCGGCTGCGCTACACCCTGCTGAACGGGCCGCTGCCGGTGAAGAACTACAATTCCACCATCCGGCTGAGCGCGGTGGACGCCCGCACCACCCGCATCACTTGGTCCTCGCGCTTCCAGGCCAGCGGCGCCTCCGATGCGGACGCGCGCAAGGCGATTGCCGGCATCTACACCAGCGGCTTCGACGGGTTGCGCAAGCGGCTGGAGTCCGGCCAGTAACGACAACGCCGTCGGCAGTGCCCCGGCACATGCGGGAAGTTCCAGACAATCAGTTCTATTGACGATCGGTCCATCAAGCTGACAGGATCGTGTATGCCGCGCTGCGAAATCGCGGTCGAGTGCATCGTTCGTCCACAAAACCTGCAATCACGAGGGAGATGGGACACATGCCGACACGCCGACTGATGCCCGATGTCATCAAGAACCAGGAACTGACCTGCCTGCCGCCGGGCGCCACCGTGCGCGATGCCGCCACGCTGATGGCGCAGAAGCGCATCGCCGCGGTGCTGGTCACCGACGGGAGGACGCTGAAGGGCATCGTCACCGAGCGCGACATGACCGCCCGCGTGGTCGCGGCCGGGCTCGACCCCGACACCACCCTGCTGTCGTCGGTGATGACCGCCGATCCCGACACGCTGGAGCCCTCGGCGACGGCGCTGGAGGCGCTCGACCTGATGGAGCGTCACCATTACCGCCACCTGCCCATCGCGGTGGAGGGCGAGGCGGTCGGCATGGTGTCGATCCGCGACCTCTTCGCCGTGGTGCGCACCCATCTGGAGGACGAACTGCGCAGCCGCGAAGCCTACATGTTCGGCAGCGGCTATTCGGCGGAGGCCACGCTGGGCTGACGGCAAGCTTGACCCATAGGTAACGCTGCGTTGCGGTGGGGTCGGGTTGACCGGGCGCCCGGCCCCACCGATAGTCGAGGGTGAGCCATCCTCTTTGCTGAACTGGAAAGCCCGATGTCCGCGCCCTCGCTGTCCGCCCCCGCCGCGCGCGAGCCGATCCACACCCGTCGTGTCACCTGCCAGGGCTTTCGGCGCGCCGACGGGCTGTGGGACATCGAAGGCCATCTGACCGACGTCAAAAGCTATGGCTTCCATACGGAGGAGCGCGGGCATCTGGAGCCGGGAACCCCGATCCACCAGATGTGGATGCGCCTGACCGTCGACGACAAACTGACCGTCCAGGCGGTGGAGGCGGTGACCGAACACAGCCCCTACAAGGCCTGTGGCAGCATCACGCCGCAGTTCCAGCAGCTGGTGGGCCTGCGCGTCGGACCGGGCTGGACCCGGGCGGTGAAGGACCGGCTGGGCGGAGCGAAGGGCTGCACCCATCTGGTCGAGCTGCTGGGTCCGCTGGCGACCACCGCCTTCCAGACCGTCTACCCGATCCTGGCCCGCGAGGCGGCGGACCGCGCGAAGGCGTCCGGCAAGCCGGCCCAGGACGACGGCAAGCGGCCGGTGCTTCTGAACATGTGCCATATCTTCGACAGCAACGGCGAGGCGGTGCGCAGACATTGGCCTGCGCACTACACCGGCGATGATCGCGCCGGCCCTGAAAACGAAGACGCCGCCCGGGACGAGGCGGCGGAATAGGATAGCCTTCGCCCCGGGCGCCCGCCGGAAATCAGCCGGGCGGGCGCCGGGTGGCGCCGCTCAGGCGTCCAGGCCGGGCTGGGCCGGACCTGCGGCCTGGGTCGGGCCGGGGGTCGGACCGGGCGTGGGGAAGCTGCCGCCCGCGGCGACCGCGGCCTTGACACCGTCCTCCTCGTCAGCCAGCGGCAGCTCGAACGGCGTGCCGACGAACGGGTCGCTGCCGCCATGGCCGGCACGCAGATGACCGTCCTCGGTGCAGGCCCGCCGGTAATAGGACGCAATGAAGACGCGCACGGCCGATGTCAGGGTGACATCGGCGTCTTCCGGCTTGATGCCCTTGCGGCGCGCCTGCTCCTCGATCCGCTCCTTGATCTGGGTGCAGAGGCGGTTGACGGTCAGGCCTTCCCGACGGCCGATCTCCTCCAGAGCATCCCACATCGACGGTTCCAGCCGCATGCTCGTGCGGTGCCCGCCGATCATGATGTTCTGGCTCCTCAGCGGTTCCACCCCCGCATGGGAAGTGATCACGCGCTTTTTCTTCGGCCCACGCTTCGCCATCCGCAGCCCCTTCCACGAAGCCGCCAGCGGACATGCGAAGTTTGTGTCCGCCACGGCGCGATAAATGGTTGCATATATCATACTTTACTAAACGCAGCGGGAAATGCAACCACGCTAGCGCCTCTCATTCTTACAAGTTTTCCTAAAATCGACTCTTGGTTGCATCCATATGTATGTCATTTCGGCCGCTCAACCGCTCGTTATTTGAGGCGCACGAACGATCGACGGGAACGCCCCGCGGACGGGATGGGTGCGGGCTTTCCGGCCCCGTTCAGGCCCCGGCTTCACCGGGGGCGTGGGTGGTCAGCCCCAGCGCATGCACCCGCTCGCGCAACTCGTCGGCCAGCAGCGCATAGACCATCCGCTGGCGCTCCACCCGCGACTTGCCGGCAAAGGCGGCGGAGACCACGGTGACGTGGAAGTGGGTTTCCCCGGCGGCGTCCGCCCCGGCATGGCCGGCATGGCGGGCGCTGTCGTCGACGACCTCGAGCCGGTCCGGCGCCAGTCCGGCGGTCAGCTTTTCGCGGATGCGGGTGGCGTATTCCATGGCGGATCCTGATGTCTCGTCGCTGGTCGGGGAGGGATGGGAGAGGCTGCGGCGGGACGTCGTGACCCGCCCGGCGCGCCAACGGTCAGGAGACGGTGCGATCCCTGCCCTGTCAAGCGTCTGTCAAGCCCGGCGACCCGCAGATTGCGGATGACGGAAGCTCGATTCGGCGCGCTTGCCAGAGGCACCGGCTCTTCCCATACTTGGCCGATGACCAGGAACCGCGCCCGCTCCAGTTACGACAGCTACGCCGCCCCGCGCGCGGCCACCCGTGTGTGCGACCATCCCGATTGCGTCGCCGCCGGCGAATTCCGTGCGCCGAAAAGCCGCAGCAGCCTCAACGAGTACTGGTGGTTCTGCCTGGAGCATGTCCGGGAGTACAACCGGGCCTGGGACTATTACGCCGGCATGTCCACCGACCAGATCGAGGCGGAGGTGCGGCAGGACACCACTTGGCAGCGGCCGAGCTGGCCGCTCGGCAAATGGGCGACGCAGGAGCGCTTCATCCGCGACCGCGTGGTCAACGGCTTCAGTTTCGAATTCGGCCAGGACACCGGCAAGACGAAGACCGAGGAAAAGGCGCACCGGCGCCACCACGCCCGTACCGAAGAGGAAAAGGCGCTGGCGGTCCTTGAACTGACTCCGCCGGTGGACTTCGCACGGATCAAAGCACGCTATCGGGAGCTTGCGAAAAAGCATCATCCCGATGCCAACGGCGGCGACAAGGCTGCGGAAGAACGCCTGAAAGAAATCAATCAGGCCTACAATACGCTGAAAGCCTGTTATGCTGCCTGAACCCCCGTTGGCGGGCCGGGTCAATCCCGCGGCCGCTGGACAACCGACACTCGCTGGAACGTAAGAAACCACCCATGGCTTCCCAAGGAGCGACCCAGGCCAGCTCGGCCCTGTTCGACCACAAGCCCGACACGACGGTCTCGGTGCGTGAGGTCTTCGGCATCGACAGCGACATGCAGGTGCCGGCCTTCAGCCAGCGCTCGGAGCATGTGCCCGACCTCGACAGCGCCTACCGCTTCGACCGGGACACGACCCTGGCCATCCTCGCCGGCTTCGCCTACAACCGCCGCGTCATGGTCCAGGGCTATCACGGCACCGGCAAGTCGACCCACATCGAGCAGGTCGCGGCCCGGCTGAACTGGCCCTGCATCCGCGTCAACCTGGACAGCCACATCAGCCGCATCGACCTGATGGGCAAGGACGCCATCGTGCTCCGCGACGGCGTGCAGGTCACCGAATACCGCGAGGGCATCCTGCCCTGGGCCCTGCAGCATGCCTGCGCCCTGGTGTTCGACGAATATGACGCCGGCCGCCCCGACGTGATGTTCGTGATCCAGCGCGTGCTGGAGGTGGAAGGCAAGCTGACGCTGCTCGACCAGAACCGCGTCATCCGCCCGCATCCGGCCTTCCGCCTGTTCGCCACCGCGAACACCGTCGGGCTGGGCGACACCACCGGCCTCTATCACGGCACCCAGCAGATCAACCAGGGCCAGATGGACCGCTGGAACATCGTGGCGACGCTGAACTACCTGCCGGTCGACGCCGAGGTGAAGATCGTCCAGGCCAAGGTCGCGTCCTATGACGACGCCAAGGGCCGCGACACGGTGGCGTCGATGGTGCGTCTGGCCGACCTGACCCGCGCCGGCTTCATCAACGGCGACATCTCCACCGTCATGAGCCCGCGCACGGTGATCACCTGGGCCGAGAACGCCAAGATCTTCAGCGACGTCGCCTTCGCCTTCCGCATCACCTTCCTCAACAAGTGCGACGAGGTGGAGCGGCCGACGGTGGCCGAATACTACCAGCGCTGCTTCGGCGTCGAGCTGCCGGAGACGGGGGTCCAGGCGAACCTCGTGTGAGAGGTCGGCCGATAGACCGGGCGGCAGACCGGGCGGAGGAGAGCGATGGGATACGCATGGATCGGACCGGACGGGAAACTCACGCTTCCGCAAAGCGTGCGTGACCGGCTTCGGCTCGGTCCCGGCGATTCCCTGCGGGTCGAGGTGACCGGCGACGACCACGGTCTCGCGCTTTCCCCGGCCTCGCCGCCGCTGGAGCCTTTCTTGTGGGATGCCCTGGCGGACATCGCGAAGCGGGAAGGGCGCTCCGTCGAGGAGCTGTGCGATCTGGTGCGGGAGCGGATCGCCGCCATCGCCCGCCGCGGCGACCGGGCACCGGACAATGGACCGCAGACCCTGGCGTCGGCACTGCGGGTCTACATCACCGGCTACTACCGCCGGGCCTGCGAGGGAGGGGAATCGACCGCTGCGGACCCGTTCGCCGGCACGCCTCTGGCCTTGCCAGGGGTCGCGGCAACTGCGACACCCTCCCCTCCGCAGCACCGGATCGAGGATCTGTTCGGCATCGCCGGCCGGTTCCACCCGCCGGTGTCGGTCGAGGACATGGACGAGGCCATCCAGGATGCCACCGCCGAGAGATTCCGGCGGACATGATCGGACTGGACACGAACACACTCGTCCGCCTGATCGTCGACGATGACCAGGAACAGGCCGCCCGCGCCCGCAACGCCGTCAGCCGCGCGGTGGCGGAGGGCAAGCGGCTGTTCGTGAACAGGATCGTGCTGACGGAGGTCGTCTGGGTGATGGAGCGGGCCTACAAACGCCCGCGTGCGGAGATCTGCTCGATCCTCGACCGCCTTCTGAACACCGTGGACCTGATCGTCGAAGACCACGAAGTGGCGCTTGAGGCCTTGGAGCGTTACCGTGCCGGCCCGGCCGGTTTCGCCGACGGGCTTATCGCCGTGGGCAACCGGGTTTCCGGCTGCGCCTGCACACTTACGTTTGACCGGAAGGCCGCGCGCCTGCCCGAATTCCAACATCCGGCTTGATGAAATGACCACCCAGAACGACACCCCCGTCGAAGCCTTCAAGCGGTCCACCACCGCCACGGTGCGCGCCATGTCCCGGCGGGCGGAGGTGCAGGTGGGCTTTTCGTCCGATCCGCCGGGTCTGGCGGGCCAGCGGGTGCGGGTGCCGCTGCCGGCGCGCGACCTGAACCCGGTCGAGGTCGCCAAGCTGCGCGGGGCGGCCGATGCCGTCGCGCTGCGGCTGCGCCATCACGACGCCACGGTGCATGCCCACCGCATGCCGCTGGGCGACGCCGCGCGCCAGGCCTACGACGCGATGGAGCAGGCGCGCTGCGAGGCGCTGGGCAGCCGCGACATGGCCGGCGTCGCCCACAATCTGGAAGCGGCGCTGGAGGATCGCTACACCCGCCAGGGCTTCGACCGCTTCGACGACCGCGGACAGGTGCCCTTGTCGGAAGCGCTGCGGATGATGGCGCGCGAGGCGATGACCGGTGCGCCGCCGCCGCCCGCCGCCGCCCATGCCGTCGACCTCTGGCGCCCCTGGATCGAGGAGCGGCTGGGCCGGGACATGAAGGGGCTGGCCAACTACGTCGGCGACCAGGAGGCCTACGCCAAGGCCGTCCGCCGGCTGCTGGCCGACCTCGACATGGAAGTCGGGCAGGAAGCCGACCAGGAGGAGGAGGAGGACCAGCAGACCCAGTCCTCCGAGGACGAGGAATCGCCCCAGCACGGCCAGACCCGCGGCCAGGACGAGGACCAGTCCGACGCCGAATCGATGGCCTCGTCGGAGATGCAGGACTCGTCGGAGGCCGGCGAGAGCGCCGAGGAGGGCGCCGGCGAGGAAGGCGACATGGAGATGGGCGAGGGCGAGGGGGCGGAGGAGCCCGCCGGCCCCGGCCAGCCCTGGCGCAACGACCTCAACCGCCGCAACGAGCCCGATCCCAACGCCTACAAGGCCTTCACCACCCAGTATGACGAGGTGGTGGACGCCGCAGACCTCTGCGACCCGGCCGAGCTGGAACGGTTGCGCCACCTGCTGGACCAGCAGTTGCAGAACCTGCAGGGCGTGATCTCCAAGCTGGCGAACCGGCTGCAGCGGCGGCTGATGGCCAAGCAGCAGCGTTCCTGGAACTTCGACCTGGAGGAAGGCATCCTCGACGCCGCCCGGCTGGCCCGCGTCGTCGCCAACCCGGTCCTGCCGCTCTCCTTCAAGGCGGAGAAGGAGATGGACTTCCGCGACACCGTGGTATCGCTGCTGATCGACAATTCCGGCTCGATGCGCGGCCGGCCGATCTCCATCGCCGCGATGAGCGCCGACATCCTCGCCCGCACGCTGGAGCGCTGCGCGGTGAAGGTGGAGGTGCTGGGCTTCACCACCCGCGCCTGGAAGGGCGGACAGGCGCGCGAGGCCTGGGTGGCCGGCGGCAAGCCGCCGCATCCCGGCCGGCTGAACGACCTGCGCCACATCGTCTACAAGGCGGCCGACATGCCGTGGCGCCGCGCCCGCAAGAATCTCGGCCTGATGCTGCGCGAAGGCATCCTGAAGGAGAACATCGACGGCGAGGCGCTGCAATGGGCGCACAACCGGCTGCTCGGCCGGCCGGAACAGCGCCGCATCCTGATGGTGATCTCCGACGGTGCCCCGGTCGACGACTCGACCCTGTCGGTGAATGCCGGCAACTATCTGGAACGCCACCTGCGCCAGACCATCGAGCAGATCGAGACCCGCTCGCCCGTCGAGCTGGTGGCGATCGGCATCGGCCACGACGTGACCCGCTATTACCGCCGCGCCGTGACCATCGTCGATGCGGAGCAGCTGGGCGGCACGATGATGAACAAGCTGGCCGAACTGTTCGACGAGGACGACCGCCGCGGCGGCCGTCGCAGCTGGCGCTGAGGTAAGGAAGCGGGCAGGGGCGTTTCCAGTCTTTCCAATGACTTATCTGGAAACGCCGGCCCGCTTCAGGGCGTATCCTTACCTGCGAACACCGGCTTGGCAGTCTCACCCGCCACCGGCGGGGGTGCGGCGGGCGGCGCTGCCGGCGCCACTGCCGCCGCTGCCACTGCCGCCGCCTTCGCGGCGTCCTTCTTCTCCTCCTCCAGCACCAGGCGCCAAAGTTCGGTCATCCCGGTCCGGCCGCGCAGCGACCGGCCGCCCTGGCGGACCAGCGGAACGGCGTCCTTGCCCTTGGCGGCGGTGACGCCGCTGGTCAGGACGATCACCTCGGACTCGCCCTGGAGGGCGGCCGACAGCTCCTCGATCCGGGCGGCGACGTTCACGGTGTCGCCGACGATGGTGTAGTTGATCCGGCTGTCGGAGCCGATGTTGCCGACCACCACCGGGCCGCTGTGCAGCCCGACGCGGACATGGATCGGCGCCCGGCCTTCGGCGACGCGGCGGCGGTTGTCGGCGCGGATGGCATGGTGTATCGCCAGTGCGGCACGCAGCCCGCGGACGGCATGGTCCTCCTGCGCCTCGGGCGCGCCCCAGAAGGCCATCAGCGAATCGCCGATGAACTTGTCCACCGTGCCGCCCTCCGCCTCGATGCAGGCGGCAAGCAGGGTGAAATGCTCGTTCAGCAGGGCGGCGGTGTCGGCGGCGGCCATATGCTCGGCCATGCGGGAGAAGCCGCGGATGTCGGTGAACATCACCGTCACCTCGCGCTGCACCGAGTCGAGCCCGCCCTCGGTCTCGCGCTGGCGCATCAGGCGCAGGACCAGCGCCTTCGGCACATAGGTCTCGAACCAGCGCAGGCCGGCGACCATGGCGTTGAAGGCGGTGGCGGCGCGCGCCATCTCGCGCAGGCGGGAGTCGGGCAGGTCGGAAATGGCGCGGAACTCGAAGGCGCGGACGCGGTCGGCGGCCTCGGCCAGCCGCGCCACCTGCCGGCTGATCCGCCGCCCGACCAGCAGCGCCACCCCGACCGACACCAGCAGGATGGCGAGGCCGACGGCGCCGGTGATGTAGAGCCGGCGGACCTCGACATTCAGTTCGCCGTCGCGATAGCCGATGCCGATGATCCAGTCCTGCTGCCCGTATCCCGACATCTTGCGGGTCAGGAAGATGTAGTCGCTGCCGAGAACCTGGACGGCGCGCGCCTCCACCCGCTTCTTCAGCGACTGGACGGGCACGCCGCTGGACCACAGCGCCGCCAGCGCCGGGTCGTCGACCTGATCGGTACGCGGCAGCGGCGGGCCGTCCAGCTTGCCGGAAAAATCGAAGCTGCGGCCGACCAGCGCCGGATGGGCCAGCACATGGCTCTGGTCATACAGCACGAAGGCGTTCAGCCCCTGCTCCACATACAGCACCGACAGGAAGCGCGACAGGTCGCCCAGCGACACGCCGACCGCCACCTGCCCCAGATAGCGGCCGTCGCGCCGCACCGGCTGGTAGAGGGTGACGAAGCTGTTCTGCGCCTCCTTCAGCCAGCGCGGGTCGGCCCAGGTCGCGGCGCTGCGGTTGGGGCCGTCCAGGATCTCCGGCGGAATGTCGCTGTCGCCCTGCAAGTCGATGGGATCGGCGGCTAGCCCGCCGTTCAGCCGGCCGACGCGGACGCCGGTCAGGTCCGGGCGGATGAAGGCGAGGCCGGTGACGTCCGGGGCGCCGGCCAGCGCGCCGCGCAGCGTGTCGATCATCGCCGTGTTGTCGCCGGCGCGCAGGTCGCCGCGCTCGATCAGTCCGGCGACGAAGCGCGCCATCTCGCGCGCGGGATCAAGCTGGTGGCGGACCCGCACCTCCACCCCGGCCAGCGCCAGATCGGCCTTGTCGTTCAGCAGGGCGAAGGTGTTGGTGCTGGCGCTGACCAGACCCAGCACCAGGACGCTGGCGACCGCCGCCAGCATCAGCGAGCCGAACCCCGCCACCAGCACCGCGGCGATGGGCAGCCGCAGGCGCCGGCGCCCGGCGGGCTTCAGGCCGGCTTTTCCCGCAGCCTTCGCCGACGCCTTCGCCACCGCCTGTCCGGCCGGCTTCACGGCCGTCGCCGGAAGGGGCGGAGCAATCTGGGGGCGCGCTGACGGGGTATCGGACATGCGCGGCAGCCTACCCGCCCATCCGGCCGGCGGCAACCCGCGGGGCTGTATCCTTACGCGGATTTCATGCGGTCATGCTCATGCTTGGGGTTGCCGCTACTCCCTGCTCACTATTGCCCGCCCTATTGCCCGACAATCACCTTCACCCGCTGGCCGGGTTGCAGCGGCGTGCCGGGCGGGAGGTCGTTGATGATTCGGAACAATTCTTCGGCATAAGGCTCCTGCGGCATGCGGCGAACGAAGCCGGCAACGCTGTCGCCGGGCTGCACCGCCGTCACCTGCACCCGGCGCGGGCGGTAGCGGGCGGCCTCCTCCGCGGTCATGCGGTGGAAGCTGTTGGCCGCCGCCTGGAAATCGCTGTCGAAACGAGCCAGCGATCCGGCGGGCGCCAGGAAGGTGAAGCGGTACATCTTGCCGTCCTGGGCGCGGATCGCCACCAGCCGGATGTCGGCGCTGGTGCCGTCGGTCTCGCCGCGCGTGGTGGCCGTCGCCGCTGCCATGCCGCCGATGGTGAGACGCTGGAGGTTCGACAGCGTCGCGTCCTTGCCCCACACGCCGGTCAGGAAGCCGGCCGGGTCGGACACGCCGGCGGCCGATCCGCCGTCGAAGGCCATGGCGGTGCCGTTCGGTCCCTTGGCGACCACCTGATCGGCGCCGTTCAACAACGAATAGCCCTGCGGCACGGTGAAGGCGATGCCAAGCTGCGGGTGGGCGAAGGTGCGGCCGCGGACATAGCCGTTCTCCGGGCTGTCGCCATAGATCATGCCGTCGACTGCCGCCAGGTAAGGATCGCGCGGGCGGGCACCGCCCGGCGGGATGGCGCGGGCGAGGTCGGCGGTGCGGCGGACGCGCTCCTCGGTCGCCGGATGGCTGGCGAGGAAGTCGAAGCCGCCCCCGCCCTTGTTGCCGGCGCGCAGGCCGTCATACTGGCTGTCGCGGCGCAGCGTCTCCAGGAAGGTCGCCATGGCGAAGGGATCGTAGCCGGTCCGCCGCAGCGTCTCGACGCCGAGCTGGTCGGCCTCCAGCTCCTGCTCGCGCGAATAGCTGGCGACCATCGCGGTGCCGCCCAGCCCGGCCAGCTGCGCCAGCGTGTCGTTGCCGAACACCAGCCCGACCCCGGCGGCGAGCAGCCCGGCGATGGTCTGTCGGGTCTGGCGCTGCGCCGAGTGGTGGGCGGTGACGTGGCCGATCTCGTGCGACAGCACCCCGGCCACCTCGGCCTCGTCCTTCGCCAGCGCCAGCAGGCCGCGGGTGACGTAGACATAGCCGCCGGGCAGGGCGAAGGCGTTGACCACGTCGCTGTCCAGCACGGTGAAGGTCCAGGGCTCGCGCGCCAGCGCCGTGGTGGCGGCGAGCTTGCGGCCGAGCTGGTCAATGTAGCCCTGGAGCTTGGCATCCTTCACCGCGCCGCCGAACTGGGCCAGGATCTTCGGGTGTTCCTGCGCCCCCAGCGCCGCCTCGTCGCCGCCGGAGAGGACATTGTCGAGCAGCCCGGCGCGGGCGGGCGCGGGCGCGACAAGGGCGGGCGCGGCGGCTGCCAGCATCAGGGTGGCCAGTGCGGCGCGGAGGGGTGCGGCGCGGAGGGGCTTGCGGAAGGGGAGATGGGTCGGCATACCGGTCAAAACCCCGCCCGGCGGCGGATGTTCCGCAAGGACGGCCTTCCCGATGCGACGTGTCACGCTTCCGCTTGTGCGCTTGTCGATTCTGCTGCTGGCCGGGCTGCCGGTGACCGGCGCCGCCTGGGCGGACGGGCTCCGGGTCACCGCCGTGCTGGACGGCGACACGCTGGAGTTGGAGGACGGCCGCCGGGTCCGTCTGGCCGGGATCGACGCGGCAAAGCCGCCGCGGAACGCCGATCCCGCCGACGGGCGGGTCTGGCCGCTGGCCGAGGCGGCGACCGCGGCGCTGGCCGATCTGTCGCTGGGCCGCCGCGTCAGGCTGCATGGGCCGGCGCCGACCGACCGCCATGGCCGGCTGCTCGCCCATCTGGTGCGGGAAGACGGGCTGTGGCTGCAATCGGCGCTGCTGGTCCGCGGGCTGGCGCGCGTCCACACCCGGCCCGACGCCCGCGCCTATGCGGCGGAGCTGCTGGCCGGCGAGGAGGCCGCGCGCAACGCCGGGCGCGGGCTGTGGCGCAGCCGGGTCTATGCCGTGCGCGACGCCGCCGACGCCGACGGGCTTTCCCGCGACCGCGACAGCTTCCAGCTGGTGGAAGGGCTGGTGCTGGCGGTGTCCAAGGGCGGCGGCGAGAGCTGGCTCGATTTCGGCACCGACTGGCGCAGCGACGTCACCGTCCATATCGGCCGCGCCGCGATGCGCGAGGTCACCCGCGCCGGCATCGACCCGCTGTCCTACGAAGGCCGCCGGGTGCGCGTGCGGGGCTGGATCACGCTGCGCAATGGCCCCATGATCGAGATCACCCATCCCGACCAGATCGAGCGGCTGGAGCGGGAGCCGGCCGCCGCCGCCCCGCAGCGTGCCGGCGCCGACGATGACGACCCATGGGATGACGACGAAGGGGAGGAGGATCCGGAATGAGGAAGCCGTCGCTTGGGCCTGTGGCTGGACGCCTGTTTGCCGCCCTGTCTTTGCTGCTCGTCGCCCTACCGCTGCATCCGGCACTGGCCGGCGGGCCGGCGCTGACCGTCGCCGTCGCCGGGGCCGAGCGGGTGTTCGACCGCGACACCCTGCTGGCGCGGCCCGACGCGGTGACCGTCGACATCCCGGCCGACATCTCCTATGGCCGGCCGATGAGCTACCGCGCCGTGCCGCTCGCCAGCCTGCTGGGTACCGTAGATTTTCCGCCCGGCACGGTGCTGGAGGGGGTGGCGTCGGACGGCTTCACCGCGCAGCTGCCGCCGGAGCTGTGCCTGCGCAGCGGTCCCGACGGCGCCGTCGCCTTCCTGGCGGTGGAGCCGGCCGACCGGCCCTGGCCCAACCTGCCGGGAAAGGAGGTCTCCGCCGGCCCCTTCTATCTGGTGTGGGTGCGGCCGGAGGCGTCGGGGGTGCGCAGCGAACAATGGCCCTATCAGCTGGCCCGCATCGTCGCCTCCGACGATCCGCTGCGCCGCTGGCCGCAGCTGGCGGTCGAGCAGGGCCTGCCCGCCGACTCGGCCATCCGCGCCGGACAGGCGGTGTTCATCACCCAGTGCATGGCCTGCCACACCCTGAACGGCGCCGGCAGCGCCACGATGGGGCCGGACCTGAACCGGCCGATGAACCCGACCCAATACCTCACGCCCGCCGGGCTGAAGACGCTGATCCGCGATCCGCGATCCGTCCGGACATGGCCCGGCCAGCAGATGCCGGGTTTCGACACCACAATGCTGAGCGATGCCGATCTGGACCGGGTCGTCGCCTATCTCGGCCATATGGCGGGGCGGAAGGCGCCGTGAGAGGGGGGCTTTCGCCCCCATCCCACCGGCGACACATCCGGCGGGGCGTCATAGGGTCGCGTTGAAATCGTCCAGCAGCGTGGCGATGCGGCCGCTGTCGCTCTGGTCCATGATGACGCGGGCGCGGCGGCCCGCCTCCACAAGGTCGAGCGAGCGGATGCGCTTCTTCACCGCCGGCACCGCCAGCGGCGCCATCGACAGCTCGCGCACGCCCAGCCCCAGCAGCAACGCCGTATAGCGCGGGTCGCCGGCGATCTCGCCGCAGACCGACACCGGGATGCGGGCGCGCAGGGCGGCCTCCACCGTGAACTGGATCAGCCGCAGCACGGCCGGATGCAGCGGGTCGTAGAGGGTGGCGACCTGTTCGTCGGCGCGGTCGATGGCCAGCGTGTACTGGGTCAGGTCGTTGGTGCCGATGGAGAAGAAGTCGGCGGCATAGGCCAGCGCGTCGGCGGCCAGCGCCGCCCCCGGCACCTCCACCATCACGCCCACCGGCGGCAGCGGGTCGGCGATGGCGACGCCGCGGCGGCGCAGCCGGCGGGCGACCTGCCCCATCATCTCGCGCACCTTCTGCACCTCGGTGACCGAAGCGATCATCGGCAGCAGGATGCGCAGCGGTCCGTGGACGCCGGCCCGCAGCATGGCGGCGAGCTGCGTCTCCAGCAGCTTCGGCTCGCGCAGGCCGAGGCGAATGGCCCGCAGGCCCAGCGCCGGGTTGGCCGGCTCGCCATAGCGCCCGGCCATCCAGCCGGCCAGCTTCTCGCCACCCAGATCCATGGTGCGGGCGGTGACGGTGCGGCCGCCCATCCCCTCGATCATGGTGCGCAGCACGGCGTACTGCTCATCCTCGTCGGGCAGATGGTCGCGGTTCATGAACATGAACTCGGTCCGCAGCAGGCCGATGCCCTGGGCGCCATGCTCCAGCGCGTGGTCGAGATCGCGCGGCAGCTCCAGGTTCGCCATCAGCGTGATGGCGGTGCCGTCGCGGGTGACGGCGGGCAGCTTGCGCAGGCTCTTCAGCCCCTGGCGTTCGCGTTCGCGGGCGGCGCGCCGCTCGCTGTAATCGGCCAGCACATCGGCCGGCGGGTCGATCAGCACGCGGCCCTGCAGGCCGTCGACGACCACCGTCACGCCGTTGCGCACGCCGGCCAGCAGGCCGGGGGCACCCAGCACCGCCGGCAGGCCGAGCGAGCGGGCGAGGATGGCGGTGTGCCCTTCCGCCCCGCCCAGCACCGTGGCGAAGCCGCCGACGACGGTGGGGTCGAGCAGGGCGGTGTCGGCGGGGGTCAGCTCCTCCGCAAGGATGATGCTGCCGGGGGGCAGGCTGCTGAAGGCCCGGTATTCCTGCTTCATCAGGTTGCGGGTCAGCCGCCGCCCGACCTCGCGGATGTCGTCGATGCGGCCGGCGAGATAGGCGTCGTCCATGCCGGCGAAGGTCGCGGCGATGGTGGCGATCTCCGCCTGGATGGCGGCCTCGGCGTTGATCCGGTCCTGCTTGATGCGATGCTCCACCCCGCGGGTCAGGCGCGAGTTGGTGACCATCGACAGGTGGGCGTCGAGCAGGAAGCCGATCTCCTCCGACGCCGAGTCGGGCAGGACGAGCGCCTTGCTCTTCAGCTTCTTGATCTGTCGGCGCGCCTTGGTCGCCGCCTCGTTGAATCGGGCGACCTCCGCCTCGACCGCTTGCGGTTCGACGGCGTATTCGGGAATGGCGACGGCGCCGCTTTCCACCACATGGGCCGGGCCGATGGCGATGCCGGGCGACACGCCCAGGCCGCGCAGGGCGCGCGCCGCAGCGCTGGCCGAAGCGCTCACCGGCTCGGGCGACGGGGTGCCGCCGGAACCGCCGCGGTCGGGGCCGGATACTTGGCCGCCAGTTGGGCCGCCGGTCTGGCCGGCGGGGGGCAGGTCATTCTTCATCGAACTTGCGGTTGATCAGGTCCAGGAGGGCGTCCATCGCGGCATCGGCCTCAGCGCCGCTGGCGCGCAGCTCCACACTGGTGCCGGGACCGGCGGCCAGCATCATCAGCCCCATGATCGACTCGCCGGACACCACGGACTCGCCGCGGCGCACCGAGATCTCGGCATCGAAGGTGGCGACCAGCTTGACGAACTTGGCCGAGGCGCGCGCGTGCAGGCCACGCTGGTTGGTGATGGTGGCGGTGCGGCGGATTTCGCCGTCGGCGGATGCCGTGTCGTCGGGGTGGCTCATCGCGGGCGGTCAGTCCGACAGGAGGGTGGAGGCGACGTTGATGTATTTCTGCCCGGCGTCGCGGGCGGCGATCACCGATTTGTCCAGCGGCTCGGTCTTGCGCACGCTGGCGAGCTTGATCAGCATCGGCAGGTTGACGCCGGCGATCACCTCGACCTTCGCCTTGTCCATGATGGAGATGGCGAGGTTGGACGGCGTGCCGCCGAACATGTCGGTCAGCACCACGACGCCCGACCCGTCGTCGACCTCCGCCACCGAGTTCAGGATGTCCTGGCGGCGCTGTTCCATGTCGTCGTCCGGGCCGATGCACACGGCGCGCACCTGCTGCTGTTCGCCCACCACGTGGAACAGTGCGGCGATGAATTCCTCGGCCAGCCGCCCGTGGGTGACAAGAACCATACCGATCATGGGACATCCTTCAAGGTTGGGTCCTCCCCGGAGACCTGCGCGAGGGCCGCCGCCGCGGGGCGGCAGCGCTCATCGCATCTGGATCGTTGGTTGGACGCATGGTCGTCAAGGCGCAATTTGCATCATCCCTGATGGTTGGCCTGATGGTTGGCCTGATGGTTGGCCTGATGGTTGGCCTGCTGGCCGCCGGCTTGCTGGCCACCGGCCGGCTGATTGTTGGCCGGGCCGGCCCCGGCGGTCCGCAAGCCCAGCCGTTCCAGTTCGCGGTGGCTGAGATTGACCCGCAGCCCCTGGTCCTTCAGCCAGGCCGCCAGCCGTTCGGCGATGAAGACCGACCGGTGCTTGCCGCCGGTGCAGCCGATGGCGATGGTCAAATAGCTCTTGCCTTCCTGGTTGTAGCGCGGCAGCAGCGGGCGCAGCAGCTCCGTCAGGTTGCCGAAGAAGGCGGGGAAATCTGGATCGCTCTCCACCCGCGCGGCGACGGCCGGGTTCAGGCCGGTCAGCGGCCGAAGCTCCGGGTCGTAATGCGGGTTGGTCAGGAACCGCACGTCGAAGACCAGATCGGCTTCGCGCGGCAGACCCTGGCGGAAGGAGAAGGAGGTCACGAACACCTGCAAGGCTGCCTGGGCGTCACGCCGGAAATGCCCGGACAGGATGCGCCGCAAATCGTGAATGGACAGTTGCGTCGTGTCGATGGTGACGTCGGCTTCCTCCTTCAGCGGGAACAGCAGGGCGCGTTCGCGCTGGATGCCGTCGGGCACCGTGCGGTCCTCCGCCAGCGGATGGCGGCGGCGCGTCTCGGTGAAGCGGCGCTGCAGCACCTCGTCGCCGCAGTCCAGGAAGACCAGACTGACGTCGAGATCGCCGTCGCGCCGCAGCTCCTCAAGCTCGTCGAGGAAGTTCTGCGCGGAAAAGTCGCGGGTTCGGCTGTCGATCACCAGGGCCAGCGGCCGGCGCTTCGGATCGGCCTGCCGGATCAGGGCCGGCACCAGCGACAGGCGCAGATTGTCCACCGCCTCGTAGCCCAGATCCTCCAGCGCCTTCAGCGCCACCGACATGCCGGCCCCCGACATGCCGGTGACCAGGACGATGCGCCCGCGGGCGGCAGGGGCGGCGGGGTCGGCCGGCGCGTCGGACATCAGGGTGTCGGGAGGTTTCATGATGGGGCCGAAAGGCTGGCGGGCACCCGGTCCAGCCGTCCGCCGCACAGGCTGGCGGCGGCAAGGCGGATCTTCGCGGGGGTGGAGGCATCGAAGGCGTGCAGGCCGAGGCGGGGCAGGGCGACGCCCAGCAGCGTGTCGGTCTCCGCCTCCGGCAGCCGCTCCACCTCGTCACGCTCGAGCAGATCGACGACGAGGCCGACGGGGGACGGCCCGGCCGACGGAACGGGAAGAATGCCGACGCCCCGCACCTCCAGCAGCCCGGCCAGGGCGGGCGGGGGAGAGGCGGTCAGGCGGCCGGAATCGCAATGCAGCGCCACCCGGTCATCCGCGACCAGCAAGGCTCCGCCATCGATCAGTCGCAAGGCCAAATCCGATTTTCCCCGTCCGGACTCCCCACGCAGCAGCACGCCGATGCCGGAGAGCAAGACGCAGGTGCCGTGAATCGTCACCATAGTCTGGCGAAGGTGAGACGTGGCGCCGGTTCTGTCAATGGGAACGGAACGGTGTCCCGCAAGGTCAGGCGGGGAAACCTGTCCGGGATCCCCCATCCGCTTCCAACCGTTCTTTCGGCATGGATAAGGACTGTGCCGACCTCAGGCGCCGGCGGCGCCGCGGGGAGTGCGGCGGATCGCCTCCAGCTCCAGGGCGAGGGCGTCGCGGCGGCGGATCATCTCGTCCAGATCCTCCAGTTCCGCCGCCTCCTGGCAGGCGTCGCGGAAATCCTTCTCCCGCTTCAGCCGAACCAGCAGGACCTTGTAGTTGTCGGCGATGCTGGCGAGGTGGCGCTGCGCGCCCTGGAGCGCTTCGGCGAGCTGGGTCCGTTCCCGCGCGGATTGCCGCATCATCCTTGCCAGTTCGCCCTGCTGCCGGCCGGCATCCCGGATCAGGCGGGCCAGACGGTAGCGGCGCAGGTCGACGACGTCGCCCGGCGCAGCACCCGGGACGGCGCCCGCGGCGGCACCCACGACTGCGGAACGGCGGCCGGCCGCGGACAGGGTATGCACGGAGGAGGATTCGGGCGGAACGCACTCAAGCATGGCAACCCCACATCTTTGTCCCGGGGTATGGCCACCTTCCCGTTGCCGTATGGTGCAGGCACACAACCGGACCGGCATGGTCCGTCCGACCCGGCAGCCGACAAGCGAGAACGACCAAGACCATGATCGATGCTTGGACAGGGCTTGTCTAGCCGAGAGTGGGAAGGAAGCCTGGAATTCCGCAGAGTTTCTCACAGCAAAGGCAGAGTCACCACGAAGTCGGCGCCCTCGATGGTCCCGTCCGATACATGACGATTTTTCGCAAATACAGAACCATTGTGCGCACTGACTATCTGCTTGGCAATCGATAGGCCGAGACCGGAGTGGGTTCCGAACTTCTCGCCCGCCGGACGTTCGGTGTAGAAGCGGTCGAAGATCGCCTCCTCCTTGCCGTCGGGAATGCCCGGCCCCTGGTCCGACACGACCACCTTGACGCTGCGGCCGCTGCGCCTTGCGGTCAGCCGCACCGTGCCGCCGGGCGGCGAAAAGGACAGGGCGTTGTCGATCAGGTTCTGGAACACCTGGGTCAGGCGCCCTTCCAGCCCCGGCACCACCAGCCGCTCGCCGGCCGGCAGGTCGAGCACGAGGCGCGGCGGCCGCGCCCCGCCATTCCCGCCATCGCCATCTCCGGCCGCCACCCGCTCGTCCATGGTTGCGGCAACCGTCTGGCGCAGCTCCGCCAGCATGGTCAGCAGCAGTCCGATGTCCACCGGCTCCGGCTCTGCCCGCGACAGTTCGGCATCCAGGCGCGACGCGTTGGAGATGTCGCTGATCAGTCGGTCCAGCCGCTGCACATCGTCGGCGATGATCGCCATCAGCCGGTCGCGGTGGCGCGGGTCGCTGACGCGCTCCGCCGTCTCCACGGCGCTGCGCAGCGAGGTCAGCGGATTCTTGATCTCGTGGGCGACGTCGGCGGCGAAGCGCTCGATGGCGTCCATCCGCGTCCACAGCGCGTCGGTCATCTCGCGCAGCACGCCGGACAGCTCGCCGATCTCGTCGCCGCGGCGGGTGAGGTCGGGGATTTCGGCATGGCGCCCATGGCTGGTGCGCAGCCGGTCGGCGGCCTGGGCCAGCCGGCGGATCGGCCGGGCGATGGTGCCGGCCAGATAGAAGGACAGCGCGATGGTCACCAGCAGCGCCACGCCGAACACCCGCAGGATGTCGAAGCGGACGGAGCGGATGGCCCGGTCGATCTCGCCGCCGCCGCGGGTCAGCAGCACCGCCCCCAGCACCTCGCGGTAGCGCTGGACCGGAACCGCCACGGTCAGCAGCAGTTCCGGGTCGCCGCCGGCGCCGTCGACGCGCCAGACGGTGGCCGCCGCCTCGCCGGCCAGCGCCCGCTCCACGTCCGGATTGGGCTGGCCCGGCTTCTCGCGGTAGACCGGCAGCCCTTCACGGCTGGGCACCACGTCGATCAGGCGGGTGTAGAGGTCGTTGATCGCCCGGCTGACCGGATCGCCGGACGGCGGGGTCGGCAGCTCGCGGATTTCGATGCGGCCCTGCGATCCCACCAGCACCCGGCTGTCGGACAGCATGTTCCCGTCGATGTCGAAGAGGCGGGTGCGGGTCGAGGTCGCCTCTGCCAGCCGGCGGATCATCGGCCGCGCCAGTTCGGGCGCCAGCTCGAAGCGCTCGCCGCTCTCGTCGCCGGTGGGGGAGGGGGCGGTCAGGATGCGGTTCACCGCCCCTTCGCCAAGCGCGGAGGCGAAGATGCGCGCCTCCGTCGCCAGCGCCTCGGTCTCCGCCTGGATCAGCCTGTCCTGGTAGCGGCCGAGATAGAGCAGACCCGCCAGCAGCACCAGCAGCGCCAGCACGTTCACCGCAAGGATGCGCAGGGTCAGCGGCGAGACGCCGCCCAGCCTCCGCCGCTTCCCGCCCCCGGTTCCGCCCCCAGCCCTGCCGAGCGTGGACACCGCGTTATTCCTTGTACCGGTAGCCGACGCCATAGAGCGTTTCGATCTGGGAGAAGTCGGCGTCGACCGCCTTGAACTTCTTGCGCAGCCGCTTGATGTGGCTGTCGATGGTGCGGTCGTCGACATAGACATGCTCGCCATAGGCCGCGTCCATCAGCTGGTCGCGGTTCTTCACATGGCCCGGCCGCTGGGCCAGCGCACGCACCAGCAGGAACTCGGTCACGGTCAGGTCGATCGGCTGGCCCTTCCAGCTGCAGGCATGGCGGGCGCCGTCCAGCAGCAGCGGGCCGCGGGTGATGATCTGGCCGGGATCGACCTCCGGGCTCTCGCCGCGCAGGGCCTCGCGCCGCAGCAGCGCCCGGATGCGCTCGATCAGCAGGCGCTGCGAGAAGGGCTTCTTGATGTAGTCGTCCGCGCCCATGCGCAGGCCCATCAGCTCGTCCAGCTCGTCGTCCTTGCTGGTCAGGAAGATGACGGGCATCTGGCTGGTCTGGCGCAGGCGTTGCAGCAACTCCATGCCGTCCATGCGCGGCATCTTGATGTCGAGCACGGCGAGGTCGGGCGGGCGCTGGCTCAATCCGCGCAGCGCCTCGGCGCCGTCGGTGTAGGTGCGCACGTCGAAGCCCTCGGCCTCCAGGGCGATGGAGACCGAGGCCAGGATGTTGCGGTCGTCATCCACCAGGGCGACGGTGTGGGCCATGGTCGTAACTGATCCTATCGAAGCGGGGCAGGGACAGTGGGAAGCGGACAGTCGGGAACAGGTTGGCGCGGTCGAACTGCCGGAACCCGGTAATGTTAGCGGAAACATCAGGCATAGGACGAGTGGTCATTCCAATACTTTATGCCAGAGTCCAGGTACCAGCGGCAGTTTTCTCTTTTCCCGCAGCATTTGTATGGGCCAATATGGCGGCAATGCGGCGCCGAACAACGGTGCCGCGCGGGAGAACGCGCTCGTTTTGGAATGAGTTTTTCGAACGCCCTTTCCGCGTCCTCTCCGGCCGGCGCCACTGCGGACGGCCAGGGGGGCGCGACGCCGCCGGGTTCCGACCGGCCTGGCACGGCTCAAGCCAACCCGGCTCCGGCGACCCAGGGTCCGGCGACCATGGCTCCGGCCTTGCGTGCCCGGCGCCTGATGCGCGCCTGCGACCGCGCCGCGCTGGCAACCGTGCAGCGGCCGACCCCGGCCGACGAGGGTGCCGGGGCGATGGCGGATGCCGCCGGTTGGCCCTACCCCTCGCTGGTGCTGGTGGCGTTCGACCATGACGGCAGCCCGCTGCTGCTTCTTTCCACGCTCGCCGACCACACGCGCAACCTGCTGGCCGACGGCCGGGTCGGGCTGCTGTTCGACGGCACCGCCGGGCTGGCGCAGCCGCTGACCGGCGCGCGCCTGTCGGTCCAGGGCCGGGCGGAACGGTCGGACGATCCGGACCACCGCGCGCGCTACCTGCGCCGCCATCCCGACGCCGCCCTCTATGCCGGTTTCGGCGACTTCGCGATCTACCGCGTGGCGGTGGAGCGCGCCCATCTGGTCGCCGGCTTCGGCCGCATCCACTGGCTGTCCGCCGCGGAGCTGGACCTTCCCGCCCCTGCCCCTGCCTTGGCGGCGGATGAGGCGGCGCTGCTCGACCGTCTGAACGGCGAGGGGTACGGCCCCCGGCTGGCGCCCGCCTCAGACGATGGGACGGACGGCTGGAGCGTGACCGGGATCGACCCGGAGGGATGCGACCTGCGACGCGGGGGGTACGTCGCCCGCGTCGATTTTGAGCAGAGAATCCATGACCCCGAATCGGCTAAACTGATGCTGGACACGCTGGTCCGGCCGCCGGACGGGTCGGGACAACCCGGAGGATCGACATCCGGGACACCAACGGCTGGAACCCCACCTGACAGCGGCGGAGGCGCCTGACATCTCCGCAGCCGGACAAAAGCAAGAAACAGGTCAAAAAGAACAAAAAGAACGGTCAGAGAAGCAAAAAAATGAGAGAGGCGGGAAGCCAACCGTCAGCCTGCCAACCGCAAGCATAAACGACCAGCCGAGAGGTCGCTTCGACACCACCGGGCGCCGCACCAAAAACAAGAACGCGACGCGCGGGCACGCGCAACCAGGAGAACACTTCAGTGGACCATAACGGATCGACCCGTTTCCCGTCCGGGCCATTGGCCCCCAGACCTGTCGCCTCAGGACCGCCTTTTGCCCCGTATCGTCGCCGCACCCTGCCGGTGCCGCGCCTCGCGGCGGGTTCGCAGCCCGGCCGCCTGTTCGGACCGGCACGCCGCTGATGCGGCCGATGCCATCCATCTGACACGACAACGGACGAAAGAACGGCCGGACCGGCCGCGGGAGCCCCGGACAAGGGGCATGCCCGGCGCGGCGGTACCGGCCCAGCCTTCGAGAGGGACGATATGACTGGTAACACACGGACGCGGAACAAGAAGCTCCTGGCCTGGGTCGAGGAGATCGCCCTGAAATGCAAGCCGGAGCGCGTTCACTGGTGCGACGGTTCGCAGGAGGAATATGACCGCCTCTGCAACGAGATGGTCGAGGCCGGCACCTTCATCCGCCTGAACGAGGCCAAGCGCCAGAACTCCTTCCTCTGCCGCTCCGATCCGGGCGACGTCGCCCGTGTCGAGGACAGCACCTACATCTGCTCGAAGACGCGCGAGGAAGCCGGTCCGACCAACAACTGGATGGACCCGGCCGAGATGAAGGCCAAGCTGGACGGCCTGTTCGAGGGCTGCATGCGCGGCCGCACGATGTATGTGGTGCCGTTCAGCATGGGCCCGCTGGGCTCCGACATCTCGCACATCGGCGTGCAGATCTCCGACAGCCCCTATGTGGCGGTCAACATGCGGATGATGACCCGCATGGGCCAGAAAGTGCTGGACATCCTGGGCGACGGCGACTTCGTTCCCTGCCTGCATTCGATCGGCGCCCCGCTGGAGCCCGGCCAGCCGGACGTGGCCTGGCCCTGCAACGCCGACAACAAGTACATCGTCCATTTCCCCGACGAGCACCGCATCGTCTCCTACGGCTCCGGCTATGGCGGCAACGCGCTCTTGGGCAAGAAGTGCTTTGCGCTGCGCATCGCGTCCGCCATGGGCCGCGAGCAGGGCTGGCTGGCCGAGCACATGCTGATCCTCGGCGTGGAAAGCCCGGCCGGCGAGAAGACCTATGTCGGCGCCGCCTTCCCGTCGGCCTGCGGCAAGACCAACTTCGCCATGCTGGTCCCGCCGAAGGAGTTCGAGGGCTGGAAGGTCCGCACCATCGGCGACGACATCGCCTGGATCAAGCCGCAGCCCGACGGCACGCTGCGCGCCATCAACCCGGAGGCCGGCTTCTTCGGCGTCGCCCCCGGCACCAGCGTGAAGTCGAACCCGAACGCGCTAAAGACGCTGGACCACAACGTCATCTTCACCAACGTCGCGCTGACCGACGACGGCGACGTCTGGTGGGAAGGCCTGACCGACGAGGCGCCGGCGCACCTGATCGACTGGCAGGGCAAGGACTGGACGCCGGGTTCCGGCCGTCCGGCCGCCCACCCGAACAGCCGCTTCACCGCCCCGGCGGCGCAGTGCCCGTCGATCGACCCGGCCTGGGAGGATCCGGCCGGCGTTCCGATCAGCGCCTTCATCTTCGGCGGCCGGCTGTCGAAGACCTTCCCGCTGGTGTTCGAGGCCTACAACTGGCGCGAAGGCGTCTATTGGGCGGCGACCATGGGTTCGGAGGCCACCGCCGCCGCCGTCGGCCAGGCCGCCATCCGCCGCGACCCGTTCGCCATGCTGCCCTTCTGCGGCTACAACATGGCCGACTACTGGAACCACTGGCTGTCGATGGAAGGCAAGGTCGAAAGCCTGCCGCGCATCTACCGCGTCAACTGGTTCCGCAAGGACGAGAACGGCAAGTTCGTCTGGCCGGGCTTCGGCGACAACATGCGCGTGCTGAAGTGGATCGTCGACCGCGTCCGCGGCCGCGCCACCGACGTGGCGGAATCGCCCTTCGGCTATTCCCCGCGCTACCAGGATCTGAACTGGTCCGGCCTGACCTTCCCGGCCGACAAGTTCGCCAAGATCATGGACATCGACCGCAAGGAGGCCGAGGCCGAGGCGAAGGACCAGGAAGAGCTGTTCAACCGCTTCGGCGACCGCCTGCCCGAGGAGATCGAGCAGCAGCGCGTCAACGTCCTGAAGCGGCTGGAGAACAGCCCGGACGTCTGGCGCATCGGCTGACCGTCCAGAGCGGGTCGCAGGTAAGGCCCATCGGTCAAGTAAGGATAGGGGCTGCCGCAAGGCGGCCCCTTTTCCGTTCGGCGTTGTCCGCTTGTGGCGAAGATGAACCGGAATTCATCCGGAATTGCCCGATGGACAGCCGATGCGGCCGGCGTCGCCGGTGATGTCCAGCCTTTGCAAGGCCATCGCTTCCTTACCTGCGGTCTTCGCCTTTCGGTGATTTAACCGGATTGTCAAAATAATCAGGCATAAAGTCGCCCGCGCCGGAATGTGCATGCGGGGAGGGCGACATCATGGCCGATCATCAGTTTCCACCGGGGGACGGTGACGAGTCCGCGGAGCCGACTTTCCCATCCACCAATCACGATGCCGCCGATCAGGCGTCCAAGCGGCAGCCCTGCGCCATCAGCGGCAAGCGCCGGCCGAAGCGCGACCTGATCGCGCTCGACGCGCTGCGCCCCAGCCTGGCCGACCGCATCCGCCACGACCACCCGCATCTGGAGCATGACGCGCAGATCAGCCGGCAGGAGCTGGCGCGCTACCGTTCGCTCTATGTCGCCGAGCTGCTGAAGGAGGAGCATGGCGAACTCAGCGAGCTGGACCGCGAGGTCGCCGAAAGCCTCGCCCGGCACGAGACGCTGGCCGAGAACCCGGAGGAGGAATATGACGACCACCGCACGCTGGGCGAACGGCTGTCGGACGGCCTCGCCACCTTCGGCGGCAGCTGGGCCTTCCTGATCTCCTTCGCCTTCTTCCTCGGCGTGTGGATGCTGATCAACATCGTCGAGGGCGATGCGCGCGCCTTCGATCCCTATCCCTTCATCCTGCTGAACCTGCTGCTGTCCTGTCTGGCCGCCATCCAGGCGCCGGTCATCATGATGAGCCAGAAGCGGCAGGAGGCGAAGGACCGGCTGCGCTCCGAAAACGACTACCGCGTCAACCTGAAGGCAGAGCTGGAAATCCGACACCTGCACGAGAAGATGGACTATCTGATCCAGCGCCAGTGGCAGCGGCTGACCGAAATCCAGCAGCTGCAGCTGGAAATCATGCAGGAAAAGCGCCTGCGGAGATAAGCGCCCTCCGGCTGGACGGCCGGAGCGTCAGCGCTTGCGCCGGCCGTCCAGTTCCAGCATGCCGCGCAGCGCGGCGATGGTCTTGCTGAGCGGCGTCGGCTCGCCGGCGGGCTTGCCGGACAGGTCCTCTTCCGGCGGCGCCACCTCCGGTGCCTGGACGCTTTGCGGACGGACGGCATCCGGCGCGGCCGGTCCGCCGCGGGACTGGCGCGGCTTGCCGGCACGGGGCTTCGGCTGAACCGGCGGAGGCGCCGAGGGAGATGCCGGGGGAGATGCCGGCGGGTCAGCGTTCACCTCGTCCTCGATCAGCCCGCGCAGGGCCTTCATCGCCTCCTCGATCTCGCGCTCCTGGGCCGAGCGGCGCCCGGCAGGGGCCGCGTCGGGGGAGGCGGTCTCCGCGACGGGCGGCTCCGGCGCCGGGTCGGGATCGCCCCAGCCGGCCGGCAGCGACCAACCATCGTCGTCGTCATCGTCCCGGCCGGCCGGCGGCTCGTCCTCCTCCTCGCGGGGAAGAGGCTTGTCCACCGGCTTCACCGCGGACCTGTCGGCCGTCTGGCCGGCGCCGCGCGGCGTCCTGCGCGGCGGGGGCGGCGTGGGCGGGGGCAGGGGCGCGGCGTCCTCCTCCTCCGTCTCGTTCGCCGCATCCTCGATCATCGACCGCAGGGCGGCCAGGGTGCGGTCGAAACCTTCCTCGTCCTCCGGCGGCGGCGGGCGCAGGGCGCGGCGTTCGGCGCGGTGCTGGTCGAAGTCGAGTGGCTCGGCGGCCGGCGCCGGCACGGGTTTGGCGGGACGGGAGGCTGTGGCGGGCTTTTCCGGGTCGCGGATGGCGAAGGACAGGATGTCCTCCTCCGACGGTTCCTCGCCGTCCGGCTCGCCGTCGTCGAACCCGTCCTCGCGGTCGTCCTCGTCCGCGTCCGCCGCCCAGGGGTCGGCATCGCCATCGGCATCGCTATCGGCCCACTCGTCCTCGAAATCCCGGCGCACCAGAACCTTGTGCGAGAAGGCCGTCGGTTCGTCGTCATCAGGGCCGGGGGCAGGCCCGTTGCCACCATTCAAATCGCCCCTCAAACCACCGCTGAAGCTGTCGCCGGCGAAATCGTCGGCAGGCCGCCGGTCAGCGGCGTTCGCAGCACGGCCGGCGGGAGGCTGCGGCATGGCGCCGTTCCGCCCGTCCTCCTGCTCACCCTCCTGATCCTCGTCGAACTCGTCATCCGACCCATAGGCCTGCGCCAGCAGCTGGCGCATCGCCATCAGCGTCTCGTCGTCGCCATCCTCATCATCATCGACATCGTCCGGAGCGCCCGCAGGAGCCGGTTCCGGCAACGCGTCGTTGGCCGGGAACCTGGTCGGACCCCTGGAATCGCCCGCAGCCGGTTCCTCCTCCGGATCGTCGTTCCACTTGTCCTCCCACTCGTCGGGCGGCGAACTGCGGCCAAGCCGGGCCGCCATGTCGGCGAGGGACACCGGCTCCCACAACGGTTCGGCCTCGCCGTCTCCCGGCCCGTCGGCCACGAGATCGGACAGCGGAAGCTCCGACAGGGGCTTGGCGCGAGCGGGGGGAGGCGGGGGAGCGGGCGGATCCCTGTCCACGGCCCTGTCCGGACCATTGTCTCCCCGCAACGAGGCGAGCAGCCCGTTCAGCGCCGCCAGCGGCGCGTCGAAGGACGGCTCGTCAGCGGCGGGGGCAGCGGTGGGGGCCGCCGGAACGGCCAGGATCGGCCGGCTTTCGGTGTCGCGGGAATCGCAGCGCGAGCAGCGGTAATGCGGCGCGATCGACAGAACCGGGTAATTGGGGCCGAAGCGCCGCTCCAGCATGGCACGGGGCAGCACGCCGCCATGTCCGCAGGCGCGGCAGCGCAGTTGCACGTCGGCGTCGATGTCGCGGAGGAACAGCATACGGGCCATGCCGCGCAGTATAGCGGCGGCCCCGCAGCTTTCCCAATCGTTTCAATCCGCAATCCGTCGGTGCTGACGGCTTGCCGCAGCGGCGGCGTTGGCAGACGGAAGCGGGGTGGACGGCGCCCAGGCGGCGGTCGCCCTTGCGGCCGTCGTTCCGGGCGCCGTCCACATAACGCTCAGACCGCGCGGGTGACGGTCAGTCCCTGCTCGGACAGGCTTTCAAAGACGTCCTTGAACTTCCGCAGGTAACGGGTGCGGTAGGCGTCGAAATCGGCGGCGATGGCCGCCTCGGCATTCTGGGACTTCTCGAATTCGGACACACGGTGGGCATTCTCGGCGCGATAGAGCGCGAAAGCGCCCTTCGTCACCAGATCGTTGCCGGTCAGGTCCGCGTTCTTCGGTTTGTCGCTGTTCATCAATCCATGTCCAGGTGGAGTGGACATCCGGCCACCGGAGCCGGATGATCGGCAATGGCGGCGGCACAACCCTGCGGCCGTACCGGTTCGTCGCAGCCATTGCAAAAAGCCTACGCCCGCTTTTCCACACCCGCAATGCTGCGACGCACCATCAAGCCACCACCCCACGCAGGGCCGCCATGCGGTCCCGGTCGACACGGATGCGGTCGAGATGCTGGGCGATCACCGCTGTGATCGGCAGCGGAAGCTCCTTCGCCATCGCCTCGTCATAGCGGCGCAGGCATTCGCTTTCGCCGCGCTCGACCTCGGTGATGATCGCGGCCCGGTCATGCCCGAGCACGGTGGATTTCAGTTCCAGGAAGAAGCGGTGCGCGCCGCCCAGCATGGTGCCGCCCATGTCCGGCGCCCCGCCCTGTTCGGCGACCAGCCGCTGAATCTCGCGCACGATGGCGCCGCGCTGGGCGGCGAGATCGTTGAACAGGGCCTTCAGATCCCCGTCCTCGGCGGTTTCGGCGGCCTGCCGATAGCCTTCATGGCTGTCCTCGACGATGCGGATCAGCTCGTTCAGCGTATCGACGATCTCGTCCTTTTCCATGACGGCAAGCCCTCCCATGCGTCCCCTACGGTGCCACAACCAATGCGCAGGGCTGAATGTTCCCGCCAGCCACCGGGAGCACTCCGGGAGAGACAGGCGGGGAGAGACACGCCAAGGGAGACAAGGCGGGCAGGCGAACGAGGACGCCTTATGCCGCCACTTGGCCGGAGGGGTTGCGTGCAGGGAACGGACGGCCGCGGAATATCCCAGCCCGCCACAAGCCGATGCAATGACCGGACAGGCCCATCGCGTCCGACACCAGCCCGAAGACAGAGCCGGCCAGCATATTGTGTCCCGACCCGACCAGGGTCGCCAGGATGAAGAACAGGCGCATCCGCCCGACCTCGCTCTGCCAGCGGCCGAGCGTGGCCAGCAGGAAGCCGGTCGCCGACAGCGCCGACATCGGCCCCTGCCAGCTCAGCGCCGCCACCGCCAGCGCCGCCGGAACGGTCAACCCATAGAGAAGGCCGAGCGCCCGGCCGGGGTGCCGGCGCACGCGCACCGCCATCTGGATCAATCCCAGCCCGCACATCAGCATGCCGGTCTCGGGCGCCCAGCAACAGGAAGTGAAGCAGGAAGAGGGAGGAGGCCGTCGCCTGCGCCAGCAGGATCGCCCGCCGGCCGCCGAGCAGCGTCGACAGGGTGGCCGCCGACAGTCCGGCGATGCCGGTTGCCGCAACCGGCGACAGCGTGACGGACTGGGAGGTCAGGGTCGGAAGATAATCCAGCAGAAATGCCGTCATGGAACGCCTTCGCACGAAGAACATGCCGCAGTGCAGCGAAGGCGGCGGACGCTAGTCCCGGACGGTTAACCAGATATGAACATCGATGTGACCGGAAACAGACCAAAAGACGACCGGCTGGCAACCACCGAAAGTTGGGAAGCGCAATCATGTGTCTCCCGTCGTCAAAGCCGGTGATTATTGTGTGTCCTCTGCCCCGGCGCCCTGTGATGGAAATGGTTTTGAAAGATTGCATAGGTGCGGGCCCGGCGATTTCGGGTTGGATCCTGTCCATCCTTGTCGTTGGCAAAGCGGACTGAGGACGGCATTCTCGCCCCGTCACGGCGGCATCGTTATCGACGGCCTCGTTTTCGGAGGATTCGTTGCGAGGGTCGCCGGACCGGGATCGGGGGATCATCCGCAATCAGGGCGAACGCAATCAGGGCGAACCGGGGGAACCACCATGGCGCTGTATGGACGGCATCCCGCCTCATTGGGCTGGGAACCGAAGCCGAAGTCGACCAAGACCGGTGCATCGCGCGCGCATGGTGGCCGTGCCGGCCGCAACGGGCCGCTGTGCTGTTGCTGCGGCAGGCCGATCCGTGCCGGCGACCCCCATTGGGCCGGGCATGGCGACCAGAACCCTTGGCATTACGCCTGCGCCGAGCGTGCCGGGCTTACATGGTCATGGGCGGGCCGTCCGGCCGCACCGTCGCTTCCGGCCGCTGAACTGGACTGACCGCACCGGCGGCCAGCCCCGCCTGTGCCTCCTCGCGCCCGCGCCGGTAGGCGTCGCGTTCGGCCTCGACGATGGCGTCGGCCAGACGCCGTTCGAATTCGCGCTCGACAAGGGCGGAGAACAGGTCGATGCGGAAGCGCGCCTGCAGTGAACGGCTCAGCCTGCGGGCTCTTTCGATCGGCGGCATCGGCGGTTCCCTTCTTTCTGCTGAACGGCATCGCCCAGCTTCAGAGATCGGGGCTCTTCGAGCAATTGCGCCATCGGCGAACCGCCCACGCAAAAGAGAGCGCCCATCCGCACCCATCGGTGCGAACCGCCCGTCTTTGAAATTTCAAATTTTCAGGAACTGAAGCGGCCCAAGGCCGGATGCCATGCAGCCGGCATGGCGTTTGGAGCGGGTGAAGGGAATCGAACCCTCGTCGTAAGCTTGGGAAGCTTCTGCTCTACCATTGAGCTACACCCGCGCGCCCGCTGTTTATAGGCGAGTGCCGCATCGGATACAAGAGCGGAATCAAGCACTCGCGGCGGTGGGAGCGGGGGCCGGAGACGTGGCTTCTTTCGCCGGGGCGGGGACGGACGGACGGCCGGAAATGGCGCAGGCGACGCCGTCGGAAATCACCCGATGGCAATGCTCGGCCAGCGCCTTGCGGCTGCTGAAGCCGTCGATGGTCACCGGCGGGTGGAACTCAACCTCCACCGTCATGCCGCCCAGGCGGAAGGCCTGCCACAGGTGCGGCGCCAGATCCATGTCGCCGTACCACGCATAGAAGGGGCGGAAGGCGAAGCCCATCGGGATGCCGTCCAGGCGGGTGGCGGCGACGCTGACCGGCTGCACCGTCAGCGGACGGCCGTCGATGCGGCGGGCGGCGACCGCGAACAGGGCGGTCTTGAAGGGCAGGGTGCGGTTGCCGTCGCTGGAGGTGCCCTCCGGGAACAGGATCAGGCTGTCGCCGGCATCCAGACGGCTGCCGATGTCGTCGCGCTGCTTGTCGACCGAGGCGCGGGCCTTGCGTTCAACGAACACCGTGCGCTGAAGCCGGGCCAGCAGCCCGAAGAAGGGCCAGCTCCCAACCTCCGACTTGGCGATGAAGGAGCCGGGAATCTGCGACCCCAGCGCCGTGATGTCCAAATAGGAGGAGTGGTTGGACACGAACAGCACCGGCCCGTCGGCCACCCGCTGGCCGCGCACCACCACATCCAGCCCCATCACACGGGCACAGACGCCGTGATAGAAGGCCGGCAATGTGCTGCGCAGCCGCCAGCCGCGCGCCACCGCCAGGGCTTGCAGCGGGATCAGCAGCAGCGTCCACAGCAGATAGATCGTCAGGCGCAGGGCGCCGCGGCCGGAGGAGCCCAGGGCGCGGGCGGTGCGGGTCATGATGGCCTCAGCCGGTTTGGCTGTCGCGGCTGCGACGCTCGTAATGCTTGGCGTACTTGTCGGTGATCAGATCGCTCTTCACCACGATGCAGACGTCGGTGGTGTTGAACTGATGGTCGATCACGGCACCGTCGCCGATGAAACCGCCCAGCCGCAGATACCCTTTGATCAGCGGCGGCAGGATGTTCAGCGCGCGGCGCGGATCGATCTGGTCCTTGGGCATGCGGTTCAGCGAGACGAAGCGTTCCGGCAAGGCCGTCGCCCGCAGCTCCGCCGGGGCGAGATGGTGATGGTAAAGGTAGGACAGCGGCTCCGCCAGCGCATCCGGATCGGTGCCGGGCAGGCTGGCGCAGCCGAACATCAGGGCGATGTCGTGCTGGAACACATAGGCGGCGATGCCCTGCCACAGCAGCTGCATGCTGCCGCGGGACCGATAGCCGGCATCGACACAGGAGCGCCCCAGCTCCAGCACCTCGCCGGGATAGCTGGCGAGGCGGCCGATGTCGTATTCGTCGCTGGAATAGAAGCGGCCGACCTTCTCGGCGGCGGGGCGGCGGATCAGCCGGTAGGTTCCGACCACCATGTCGGGGCCGTTGCCGCGGGCGTGGTCGATGACCAGCAGATGGTCGGCCACACCGTCGTAATCGTCGAAATCGCGGGACCGGGCCTGCATCGCCGGAGAGGGGACCGCCGCCATCTCTTCATAGAAGACGCGGTAGCGCAGCGCCTGCGCCCAATCGATCTCCTCAGCCGAGCGGGCCAGCCGCACCTCCAGTGTGCCCAGGCGAATACCGTCCGTCAGCTTCTCGCCGCCGACACCGGAGGCATCGGGTGCGGACGCCTCGCGCCGCTCCGGGCTAGTCCGGGTCATGCCCGGCTGGTCCAAGCTTGCATCAGCCATGTCGAGGGTCCGCTGCGATGATGGTTCGGGACTATGCGCTGCGCCTCCCTGCCTGACGCCGCCGGACTGTAACGGCCGGGCCACAGCGGCTGGGTCGGGACGACAGAGTCGCGCGCGCCACAAGGCATAACACGATCCGCCGGTTGCCGGTCAACCGACATCGTAGCCGACAGCGCGGCACGCGGTCAGCCGGCACCCTTGGCCGGCAGCGGATCGGCCTGCGTGATTTTGCAGTTGTGGAGTCTGGAGCGCCGGAGAGCAGGTCGGCGCCGACGCCCTGCCGGACGGACCACCCGCAGCGAAGGCGGGATCGACGGGCGCGGAAGGGAAGGGGAGGGGGCGGAAAAGGGCGGCGGCGCCGGCACGGCACCGGTCCGCCCTGCGGGACCCCCAACCCTCAGGCGCCGCGGCGGGCGCGGGTACCGAGACCGATCTGCTTGGCCAGCGAGCTGCGCTGGCGGGCGTAGTTCGGCGCGACCATCGGGTAGTCGGCCGGCAGGCCCCAGCGGTCACGGTATTCTTCTGGTGTCATATTGTACGCCGTCTTGAGATGGCGCTTCAGCATCTTCAGCTTCTTGCCGTCTTCCAGGCACACAATATAGTCCGGCGTGACCGACTTCTTGATCGGCACGGCAGGCTGCGGACGCTCTTCCGCCACCACCGGTTCGGTGCCGACATTGGCCAGCGACTTGTAGACCTGTTCGATCAGAGTCGGAAGATCGGTCAGTGCGACTGTATTGTTTGAGACATGCGCCGCCACGATCTCCGTGGTCAGAGACAACAGCGCGTTGGAAGGGGACCCGTTGCTCATGTAAGCTTGCTCCGCGGCATTCGTACCTCACCATATAAAGAGGTTTCCTGCATCGTGCAATATCCATCCTTTGGAACAAAGAGGAATCGGTGACCGAAAAAATCTCCACAGACTTGTTTCTCGACATCACCTCGCAGGTTTGTCCGTTAACCTTCGTCAAGACCAAGTTGATGGTGGAGCGGATGGACGCGGGGCAGACCCTCGAAGTCCGGCTGAATGCCGGTGAACCCTTGGAAAACGTTCCACGATCCTTGATCGAGTTGGGTCACAGCATTCTCTCTGTCCACCCCGAACGAATGGATGAGCCCGACGGCGTCCATCGCCTGATCGTGCAGAAAAATTAACCCCTATGCCCCGTCAAGATTGCGGCGCAGAACAAGTGCCGCGACCCGTCCATCCGGTCGTTTGTAGTATCCGGGGCGACGCCCGACCGAAAAAAAGCCGCTGGCCTTGTATAGACTCGAAGCTGCCGGGTTATCCTCGGCAACTTCAAGAAACAATGCAGTCGCGCCCAGGTCCTGCGATCCGCTGACCGCAGCCTCCACCAGCAGGCGGCCGATGCCGCCGCGGCGGGCCTGCGGCAGCACGCCGATGGCGAGGATCTCCGCATCCTCCGCCGCGACCCGGGCCATCACAAAACCGAGCGGCCGGTCCCGGTCGTCGAGGGCGATGGTGGCGAAGCCGGCCGGCGGGACGATCAGGGTGGCGACCGACGCCTCGTCCCAGGGATCGTCCGGGAAGCAGGCCTGCTGCAGGGCCGCCACCACACCGGCCTCCAGCAGGCCGGCGGGGTGGAGGCGGACGGCGGCGGTCATGCCGCGGCTCCGCCCGGTACGGCTTTGCTCCCCGGCTTGGCTGCCGCGGTCTTCGGTCCCGCGGTCTTCGGCCCCCCCGTCTTAGGCCCCCCCGTCTTAGGCAGGGTGACGTCGGGCGGGCGGAGATAGAAGGGGTCGACTGGCAGGCCGGTGGGGCGGACGGCCCCGAGCGCCGCCACCACGGCGGCATCCGGCAGCCCGTCGCCGGACGCCAGCGCCAGATCGCCACGCCCGGCCAGCAGCGGCGCCAGCACCGCCGCCGCGTCGCCGGCCAGCAGCAGCGGGCCGGACGGGTACAGCCCGTCGAGCCAGCCGGGGATCGCCGCCGGATCGGGCATCGCCGGATCGCCGACGGGGGCGAGCGCCGCGTCGTAGAGCTGAAGGAAGGGTTCCGCCCGCCGGCTGTCGACGGCAACCAGCAGGAACCGGCCGGCACGCTCGGCGACCGGCACGCCATGGGCGATGGCGTCGAAGCTGGTGATGCCGATCACCGGCAGGTCCCGGGCGACGGCGATGCCGCGCGCGGCGGCCAGCGCGATGCGCAGCCCGGTGAAGGCGCCCGGCCCGACGGTGACGGCGATGCGGTCGAGGTCGGCGAAACCGGCGCCGGCGTCGGCCAGCACCTCCTGCGCCAGCGGCACCAGCACTTCGGCCTGCCCGCGCGCCATCGGCGGGCTGCGCCGGACGGTCACCCGCGCACCGTCATCCTGACCGGCCGTTCCGTCCCACACTGCCGCCGAACAGCCCGACGTGGCCGTATCCAGACCCAGAACCTTCATCACCCCACCTTCCCTGCCGCCGCGACCCGCGGACGGCCCGTTCATGATACGCAAGCCAGACTGCCACGGATTTCCTCACCGTGCGGCATCATCCCGAAATGGGGCCGGCCGTCATGGCACGCCGCCATGGGAATGGCAGACCCGCGACCATGGCAGACGGCGCCGCGGCCATGCTACAGGACGATCGTCTTTCTCATATGCCGACGGTTGCCCTGTTCATGCTGACCGAGATCACGCCTCCGGCCTTCGACATCGACCTGGAGCTTCTCTACGCCACCGCCG
Organism: Azospirillum sp. UENF 112521; assembly: GCF_058780665.1. NCBI lineage: Bacteria > Pseudomonadati > Pseudomonadota > Alphaproteobacteria > Rhodospirillales > Azospirillaceae > Azospirillum > Azospirillum sp. UENF 112521. The sequence goes on along the minus strand of NZ_JBSNCI010000002.1, from coordinate 29,271 downwards.
ACAATCTGTCGGGCGTGCCGATCTACCGCTCGGCGGTGTGCATGCTGCACCCCGACGCGGCCCGCCGGCTCGGCGACGCCATCCGGCTGGCCCGCGGCATCGGCTGCCGGCTGCGGGTGTACGATGCCTTCCGCCCGGCGGAGGCGCAATGGAGGCTTTGGCACGCCTTCCCCGATCCCACCTATATCGCCGACCCGCGGCTGGGGTCCAACCACACCCGCGGCGTGGCGATCGACCTGACGCTGGTGGATGCCGCCGGCGTGCCGCTGGACATGGGCACCGGGTTCGACGCGATGACCGAGCGGTCGCACCATGGCCGCAGCGACCTGACCGCCGACCAGCAGCGCAACCGCGCCCTGCTGCTGGGCGTGATGGTGGGGGCGGGGTGGGAGCATTACCCCTCGGAATGGTGGCACTACCAGCTGCCGGATGCCGAACGCTACCCGCTGCTGACCGACGCCGCGGCCGGCGGCCGGCTGATGTAGGGACAGGGGCGGCCGGTACCGGCCCAAACCCGTCTGCCGAACCCATCTGCCGAAGCTCATTTGCCCCGGCTCATTTCTACGTGTGCTACGCCTGAGGCGTTCCATTGTTGCACGCGCGCACCGCATCTCTGCTCTCCGCAGGAAAGCGGCGGACGGCGCTTGTTCGCAGGACGGGGACTGTGGCACATCATTTGCGTTGGGGCGGAGGTCGCCCCAATCAGCCTTTTCCGCAAGGGCGCCATGCCGTTCCGTCGTGCCGTCTCGGTAGTCGCCGCCGCCGCGCTGTCCATCTGGACCGCGTTCGTGCCGGTGTCCCGGCCCGCCGCCGCCGAAGCCGCCTCTCCGCAGGGCGCCAGCGCGGTGGTGTTCGCCTATGACCGCTTCGGCGAGGACCAGAACCCGTCGATCAGCATCCGCATCGACCAGTTCGAGGCCCATCTGGACGAGCTGACCGACGGCGACTACACCGTCCTGCCCCTGCCGAAGATCCTGGACGCGCTGCGCACCGGCAAGCCGCTGCCCGACCGCACCGTGGCGATCACCATCGACGAGGCCAGCCGCTCCGCCTTCACCGAGGCGTGGCCGCGGCTGAAGGCGGCCAATCTGCCCTTCACCCTGTTCGTCGCCACCGATGCGGTGGACCGCGGCTCCCCCGCCCACATGACCTGGGGCGAAATCCGCCAGCTGGCGGCGGCCGGCGTCACCATCGGGGCGCTCGGCACCTCCACCCAGTCGATGCTGGCGCGCAGCCCCGACCAGCTCGCCGCCGACCTGCGCCGGATGTCCGACCGCTTCCAGGCGGAGCTGGGGCGGCGCCCGGCGGTCCTGGCCTATCCGCAGGGCGAATATTCGCTGGCGGTGCGGCAGATGGTGATCGACCAGGGCTTCACCGCCGCCTTCGGCCAGCAGTCGGGGGTCCTGCACCCGCAGGCCGATCCCTGGAGCCTGCCGCGCTTCGTCATGAACGAGACCTATGGCAGCGCCGACCGGTTCGAGCTGGCGGCCAACGCGCTGCCGCTGCCGGTGTCGGACCTGACGCCCGACGACCCGCTGGTCACCGTCAACCCGCCGCCGCTCGGCTTCACCATCGCCGACGGGGTGGGCGACAGCTCCAAGCTGGCCTGCTTCGCCACCGGCCAGGGCCGCACCGCGCTGGAACGCATCGCCGAGGACCGGGTGGAGGTCCGCATCCGCGATCCCTTCCCGCCGGGCCGGGCGCGCGTCAACTGCACGCTGCCGGCCGCCGACGGCCGCTGGCGCTGGCTGGGCGTGCAGTTCCTGATCCCGGAGTAAACCGGCCGCACCAACAGTTCCCAGGGCAGTCCCCAGGGCAGTCCCCGGGCATTTCCGACCGCATCAATCGGGCATTGGCGGCCGGTTCCGCCACGCCTATGGTGCCGGTTCCGGCGGGCCGTCGCGTGGCGCGCTGCGGTTTCCAGAAATGGGCGTTTTCACAAGCGGGCGATTTTTCGGGAGCGGGCCATGGCCGACGACACCTATTCAGCAAGCGGGCCTGGGGGCGCGCAGGGCTCCGACATCGGCTGGGCCGACACGGTGCGGTTCCGGCTGCCGGCCGGCTGGGCCGTCGATGTGGAGGAGCATGAAGGGCAGCCGGTCGGCACCTTCCGGCCGCCGCCGCCGGCCGCGGGCGTCCTGCGGCTGGTGACCGACCGGGTGGTGCCGCGGCCGGACTCCGGCGGCACCGCCGCAACCTTGCAGGAAATGGCTCTGCGCTTTGTCCGGCCGCAGGACCAGCGGGCAGGGGACCGGACCGTGGACAGCCGGTCCGACGGCGCCGTGATCGCCCAGGCGATGATGCGGACGGAAGAGGACGGCCGGGCGGAGACCCATTATCTGTGGCTGGTCGGTGCGGAGCGCGCCGATGCGGCAGGGTCCGTCGCCGCGGTCGCCATGTTCAGCTTCGCGCTGCCCGACCTGATGGATGGCGACGAATCCTGCGCCGAGATGCTGGGCCGGATCGACGACGCCATCCGCAATGCGGAGATTTTGTGAGGCGGCAGGTTTTGTGAGACGGAAGGCATCCGCCTCTTCGGGACAGGGTTACCGCAACGCCGTCATGGGAGGAACGCCGGTCAGCAGTGGCCGGCGCCGGTGGCCATCAGCGCCTTCATGCGGAGCGCATGCGGGTCGTGGGCGACGGCGGCCTCTTCGGCCGCAAGGGCGGCGAGGCTGAGGAAGCGCACCAGATCGTCCAGATCGCATCGCGTGGCATCGCTCATCAGGCTGTCGAGGCAGGACTTGATGGCCAGGGCCACGTCGCGTCGTTCGTCCATCATCGCGCTTCCCTTTCACACCTGTGTGACCAGCATCGCAATTGAACCGCATGGCCCGGCGGCGGCAGCGGCAGCATTGCCGGCCCCTTCCCTTGCGGTCATCCCCAATGGGTAAACGAGATAGCATATTCCTTTTGGGGTTTCACTATTAGATTCTCCAAAACTTGAATAATCATAGCAACTGCGAATTGATTGCACACAGCTTTGCACGCGGTTGCTTGTTAATGAAAGGTTAACTTCCTTGACTAGTTCATAAGCTAAGGATTTATCTCTTGTAACACCTGTGACGATTTGAATCATCGCGCTTGAATATCGGGATACTCGTCCTTGCGTACTTGAATACACCGGTATTCTATTGCCAGGAGCAATAGGACGGCGGCGGTGTGGCAAAGGCTGTTGGGGACGCGTTTTTTCCCCGCTTTTGCAGGCTGAAAGGCGCGCCACCCTGTTGCAGCCCGAAACGGCTCCGCCTATATCTCCGCCAGCACGGGCCGGACCCGGGGGCATCGCTTTCATGTGTCGCCCCCGGACACCAGGACCCCAAGCGCTCCACCGACGTTTCACCGACCCTATGGGGATCGCGGCGGTGCCGGACCAGACGGGCCGCCACGCATCTGCCGAACGAAAGAGGCTGAACATGAGCAAAGTGATTGGTATCGACCTCGGCACCACGAACTCGTGCGTCGCCGTTATGGAAGGCGGCAGCGCCAAGGTGATCGAGAACGCCGAGGGCGCGCGGACGACGCCGTCCATGGTCGCCTTCAGCCAGGGCGGCGAGCGGCTGATCGGCCAGCCCGCCAAGCGCCAGGCGGTCACCAATCCGGAAAACACCCTCTTCGCCATCAAGCGTCTGATCGGCCGCCGCTTCGACGATCCGCTGACGAAGAAGGACCAGGGCCTGGTTCCCTACCGCATCATCTCCGGCGACAACGGCGACGCCTGGGTCGAGGCGCACTCCAAGAAGTACAGCCCCAGCCAGATCAGCGCCTTCATCCTCACCAAGATGAAGGAGACCGCCGAGAACTATCTGGGCGAGAAGGTCACGCAGGCGGTCATCACCGTCCCGGCCTACTTCAACGACAGCCAGCGCCAGGCCACCAAGGACGCCGGCAAGATCGCCGGGCTTGAAGTCCTGCGCATCATCAACGAGCCGACGGCCGCGGCGCTCGCCTACGGCATGGAGAAGAAGGGGTCCGGCACCGTCGCGGTCTATGACCTGGGCGGCGGCACCTTCGACATCTCCGTGCTGGAGATCGGCGACGGCGTGTTCGAGGTGAAGTCGACCAACGGCGACACCTTCCTGGGCGGCGAGGACTTCGACAGCCGCATCATCGAGTATCTTGCCGACGAGTTCAGCAAGGAGCAGGGCATCGACCTGCGCAAGGACAAGCTCGCGCTGCAGCGCCTGAAGGAAGCTGCCGAGAAGGCGAAGATCGAGCTGTCGTCCACCACGCAGACCGAAGTCAACCTGCCCTTCATCACCGCCGACCAGACCGGTCCGAAGCACCTGAACATCAAGCTGACCCGCGCCAAGCTGGAAGCCCTGGTGGACGAGCTGGTGCAGCGCACGATCGAGCCCTGCAAGGCGGCCCTGAAGGACGCCGGGCTGAAGGCCAGCGAGATCGACGAGGTGATCCTGGTCGGCGGCATGACCCGCATGCCCAAGGTCATCGACGCGGTGAAGCAGTTCTTCGGCCGTGAGCCGCACCGCGGCGTCAACCCGGACGAGGTGGTCGCCATCGGCGCCGCCATCCAGGGCGGCGTGCTGAAGGGCGAGGTCAAGGACGTCCTGCTGCTCGACGTCACCCCGCTGTCGCTGGGCATCGAGACGCTGGGCGGCGTCTTCACCCGCCTGATCGACCGCAACACCACGGTGCCGACGAAGAAGAGCCAGACCTTCTCGACCGCCGAGGACAACCAGAACGCCGTCACCATCCGCGTCTTCCAGGGCGAGCGCGAGATGGCGGCCGACAACAAGATGCTGGGCCAGTTCGACCTGGTCGGCATCCCGCCGGCCCCGCGCGGCGTGCCGCAGGTCGAGGTGACCTTCGACATCGACGCCAACGGCATCGTCAGCGTCACGGCGAAGGACAAGGCGACCGGCAAGGAGCAGCAGATCCGCATCCAGGCCTCGGGCGGCCTGTCGGACGCCGACATCCAGAAGATGGTCAAGGACGCCGAGGCCCATTCGGCCGACGACAAGAAGCGCCGCGAACTGGTGGACGCCCGCAACCATGCCGACGCCCTGATCCACACCACCGAGCGGACCATCAAGGAGAACGGCGACAAGATCCCGGCCTCCGACAAGACCGCCGCGGAGGCTGCCGTCGCCGAACTGAAGTCGGTGCTGGACAGCGAGGATCTGGACGGCATCAAGGCGAAGACCGAGGCCCTGGCCCAGGTCTCCATGAAGCTGGGCGAGGCGATGTACAAGGCCGGCCAGGGCGAGGCCCCGGCTGCGGGCGGCGAGGCGCCGGGCGCCCAGCCGAACGAGCCGGGCGTCGTCGACGCCGACTTCGAGGAGGTCCAGGACGACAAGAAGAAGTCGGCATAAGCCCGACGCCAGCTTCTTTTTGATACGGACCTGACGCGAGCATCGATGGCCCGCCGCCTTTCCCCGGCGGCGGGCCTTCGGTATGCTGGGGTCAGGCTCCGACGCGACGCGGACAGTTTGGACCAGAACGACTCAAAGGCGGTCGGCCCCCATGGCGAAACAGGATTATTACGAGCTGCTCGGTGTGGCGAAGAACGCCAGCGCGGATGAGCTGAAAAAGGCTTATCGCAAGATGGCGATGCAGTACCACCCGGACCGCAACCAGGGTGACAAGGACGCCGAGCAGAAGTTCAAGGAAGTCAGCGAGGCTTATGAGGTCCTGAAGGACGATCAGAAGCGCGCAGCCTACGACCGGTTCGGCCACGCCGCCTTCGAGAATGGCCGTGGTCCGGGTGCCGGTGCGGGCGCCGGCGGCTTCAACTTCGACTTCGGCGGCGGCGGCGGCTTCGCCGACATCTTCGACGAGATGTTCGGCGAGTTCATGGGCGGGCGCCGCGGCGGCGGCGGTGCGTCCGGCCGCGGCCAGGACCTGCGCTACAATCTGGAGATCGGGCTGGAGGAGGCCTTCAAGGGCACCCAGACCACCATCCGCGTGCCCACCACCGTGCAGTGCGACGGCTGCAACGGGTCGGGTGCCGCGGCGGGGACCCAGCCGATCACCTGCCCGACCTGCCAGGGTCACGGCAAGGTGCGGGCGCAGCAGGGCTTCTTCACCATCGAGCGGACCTGCCCCGGCTGCCACGGCGCCGGCAAGGTCATCAAGGACGCCTGCAAGACCTGCGGCGGCTCCGGCCGGCTGCGCAAGGAGAAGACCCTTCAGGTCAACATCCCCGCCGGCGTCGAGGACGGCACCCGCATCCGTCTGGCGGGCGAGGGTGAGGCGGGCCTGCGCGGGGCGCCGGCCGGCGACCTCTACATCTTCCTGGCGCTTGCCCCGCACCCGATCTTCCAGCGCGACGGCGCCAACATCCACTGCCGGGTGCCGATCCCGATGACCACGGCGGCGCTCGGCGGGGCGGTGGAGGTGCCGACCATCGACGGCAGCCGCACCAAGGTGACGGTGCCGCCGGGAACCCAGTCGGGCCACCAGTTCCGCATCAAGGGCAAGGGCATGTCGGTGCTGCGCAGCGCCCAGCGCGGCGACATGTACATCCAGGCGGTGGTGGAAACCCCGGTGAACCTGACCAAGCGCCAGCAGGAACTGCTGCGCGAGTTCGAGGGCGCCGCAAAGGAAGGGTCGAACCCGCAGTCGGAAGGCTTCTTCGCCAAGGTGAAGGAGCTTTGGGAAGACCTGAAGGACTGATCCCGGCCATCGCCGGGGACAAATCGGGACTGTCTGGACGGGCGGCGCGTCGATGATGCGCCGCCCGTTACTTTTTGTCGCATACTGGGATCTTTGCGTGTTTTCCACGGCTGCCGAGCGGTTTTTGCGCGAAAGCCGTTGAAGGGGCGGTCATGCACGTGTAATCACCCAGCATGGCTAATCCATTGGCGACATGCCCGGCCGGTGCCGGGGGCAGGCTGCCTCATGCGGGTTGAGAGGCTTCTCACCGCGCTGGTCGACGCTTTCGTCCGCGGCGACGAGCTGCCCGACCTGATCCTGCCGGCGGGCCACTCGCCGATCCTGCAACGCCGCCGCGCCGCGATGATCCAGTCGCGTGTGCGCATGGTGGCGCTGATCTTCGGCATCCTGACGCCGCTGTGGATCGCCATCGACGTCACCGTCTTTGAATGGTCGCTGGCGATCTGGCTGATCCTGCTGCGCCTGACCGCCAGCGCCGCCTTCCTGGCGCTCGCCTTCGACCGCCGGTCCTGCGAGGACATGGCCTGCGCCTGGTGGCGGCTGGCCGCGCTGCTGGCGATCCCGACCGTGTTCTTCGCCGTCTCGCACCCGCTCCTCTATAACCAGGGGGTCGACGACCTGCGCATCGCCGTCAGCGCCGGCTACGGCTATCTGCCCTTCGTGATGGTGGCGGGGCTCAGCGTCTTTCCGCTGACCGCGCTGGAGGGGGCGCTGTTCGCCGCACCGATGCTGGGTGCCCATCTGGCCGCCGGCTTCTACGGCTCGCTGGTGATGCCGTTCCCCTCCTACATCAGCGCGCTGTGGCTCTTGGCGCTGATCGCGGTGGTGGCGACGCTGGCGGCGATCAGCCAGCTGCATTTCATGATCGCGCTGCTGGAGCAGGCGGCGCACGACGCGCTGACCGGCGCCTTCTCCCGCCGGATCGGCGAGGAGTTGCTGAAACTCCAGGTCGCCCATGCCGAGCGGGCATCACAGCCGCTGACGGCGATCTTCGTCGATCTGGACGACTTCAAGGCGGTCAACGACCGCTATGGCCATGAGGAGGGCGACCGCGTCCTGCGTCATGCCGCCAACACCATCCGCAGCCTGCTGCGCCAGTCCGACGCCCTGATCCGCTGGGGCGGCGAGGAGTTTTTGGTCGTCATGCCCGACACCCCGGTGGACGGCGCGATGATCGCGGTGGAGCGCATGCGCCGCGCCGGCTTCGGCAAGCGGCCGGACGGCAGTTTGCAGACCGCCAGCATCGGCATCGCCGAACAGACGGCCGACCGCCCCGCCGATTGGGAAGCGCTGGTGGAACTGGCCGATCAGCGCATGTACCGCGCCAAGCAGGACGGCAAGGACCGGGTGGTCGTCACCGGCGCCGGCGTCAAGCCCGACGCCGAGACCGATCCCTGGGACGGCATCACCGCCTGAGCGCCCAGTCAGCTTTCCGCCGGGCCGTCCAGCGGATACTCCCCCAACGCCTCATACACCGCGCCGCCGTTGCCGAGATGGCTGCGGTAGAGGGTGAGGCGGTCGACCGGCATCGGGCCGGCGCGGAACAGGCCGCGGTCGGACAGGAAACGGCCGATGCGGTCGGCCGGCGCGTCCTTCAGCCGGGCCAGCGTGATGTGGGGGGAGAATTTCCGCTCCTCCGCCGGCAGGCCGCAGCGGACGACGACGGACTCGACCTTGGCCTGGAGATGGGCCAGCGCCTCGTTGCGCTCCACCCCCGCCCACAGCACCCGTGCCTTGCGGCCGGCGCCGAACACGCCGACCCCGTCGAGGGTGAGCGCGAAGGCCGGCGCCCGCAGTTCCGCCAGGGCGGCGTCGATGTCCATCGCCTGATCCTCCGGCACCTCGCCGATGAAGCGCAGGGTCAGGTGCATATTCTCAGGCTCGGTCCAGCGCGCGCCGGGCACCCCGCCGCCCAGACCGGCCAGCCGCCGGCGAACCTCCTCCGTCAGGTCGAGCGCGACGAACAGGCGGAGCATGGGGCACCTCCAGACTTGCAGGGCCGGTTGCTGCAACGGCCCGCCCCCGTTCGATGAAGGGTGCGGGCCGTACGGTGGCTTACGGGCAGGGATCCGGCATGCGGTTGTGCACGGCGTCGATCTCCGCCAACACCTCGGGCGACAGGGTCAGCCCGACCGAGTCGATGTTGGAGATCAGCGTCTCCATCGTCGTCGCCCCGATCAGCGAGGAGGTGACGAAGGGCTTCTGCAGGGTGAAGGCGATGGCCATCTGGTTCGGCGCCAGACCGTGGCGGCGGGCGATGTCCAGATAGGCCTCGGTCGCCGCGTCGGCATTGACCGTGTTGTAGCGCGACGGCCGGTGGTCGAGCGAGCGGCGGCTGCCCGGCGGGATGGCGCCGTTCAGGTACTTGCCGGTCAGCGTGCCGGCGGCGAGCGGCGAATAGGCCAGCAGCCCGACATCCTCGCGCAGGGCCACCTCCGACAAGCCGTTCTCGAAGGTCCGGTTCAGCAGGTTGTAGGCGTTCTGGATCGAGGCGACGCGCGGCAGACCGGCCGGCTCCCCTGCCACCTCGGCGGCGCGCAGCCAGCGCATGACGCCCCACGGACTTTCGTTCGACAGGCCGACATGGCGGATCTTCCCCGCCTGCACCAGCTCGGCCAGCGCCGCCAGCGTCTCCTCGATCGGCACGGCGTCCTGCTCGGGCTTGTGCTGATAGGTGCGGCCGCCGAAGCGGTTGGTGACGCGGTCGGGCCAGTGGATCTGGTAGAGGTCGATGTAGTCGGTCTTCAGCCGCGACAGGCTGGCCTCCACCGCCGCGAAGAGGTTGGCGCGGTCGAGCCGCGACTTGCCGTCGCGTATCCAGCCGAAGCCGCCGGCCGGCAGGCCGATGATCTTGCTGGCAAGGATCACCCGGTCGCGCTTGCCGCGCGACTGGAACCAGCTGCCGATCACCTCCTCCGTCTTGCCATAGGTGTCGGCGGTGGGCGGGATGGCGTACATCTCCGCCGTGTCCCAGAAATTGATGCCGCGGTCGAGCGCCGCATCCATCTGGGCATGGCCTTCGGCCTCGGTGTTCTGGCGGCCCCAGGTCATGGTGCCCAGGCCGATGGCGCTGACCGACAGGCCGGTGCGGCCAAGCGGACGATACTGCATCCGGAACGTTCCTTATTCGAAATGATCTTTACAGAAACAGCGTCAGCACGCCGGTGTAACCATAGAGCCGGTTGTGCGACACCTCGCCCGAGGCGAAGAAGCCGGTCAGCGGGATGTCGCCGAAGACCTCGCGGATCATCGACAGCTCGGCATTGGCGGCACCGAACAGGCTGGGGCCGCGGGCGATGCAGCTGACATACACCGCCCCCTTCGGCGTCGCCTTCACCCGTTTCTTGAGGCTGTCCAGCATCCGGCGCATGTCGGCGGCGGCGGTCTCCGCGTCGCGGCGGGTGAACATCACCGGCTGGCCGGTGGTCACCCGTTCGGCGATGGAGAGCCAGCCGGCGCGCGGGTCGATGGCGATCAGGTCGCGCACCAGATAATCCTGGGTGTCGGAGCCGGCGATCGGCAGCCCGGCGCAGATCACCCCGGCCACCTGTCGCAGGTCGGCGGCAAGCTCCGGCCCGATGTCCTCCTTGAACACGTCGAGCGCCGGGCGGCCGTCGATCTCCAGGATCACGTTGTCGTCGCTGGCGGTGACGGTGCGCGTCGGCCCGATGGGGCGGCAGCCCTGGGTCAGCGCGGTGGCGACCGGCAGCTGCGGCGCGAACAGCACGCCGGACACGCCGCCGTCGGTGACCGGGTCGGCATCCTCCGCCCCGGCGGCGATCTGCGGGAACTCCCCGCGCGAGGCGGTCAGGCCGCCGACCAGGAAGACGCCGGCCTCCTCCGACAAACGGGCGACCAGCCCGGCCATGTCGGCATGGTGCGGGTCGACATGGATCAGCGCCAGCGCCGCGCCATGCTTGTCCAGCCAGCCGCCGGCATTGCCGCGCAGCGGCTCCAGCCCGTCGGTCAGGGTGGGGAACAGGCGGAAGCTGTCCTCCGGCAGGCGGGCGGCCATGATCGCCAGCCCCGGCTCGTCGAACAGGGCCGCACCGTTCGCCATCACGCCGATGCCGGCGGTGCCGACCCAATGGCGGATGCCGGTAACGCCGCGCAGCAGGGTGACGATGCTGGTCGCATGCTCCGCCAGCCCGTCGGTCAGATAGAGGAAGCCCAGGTTGCAGCCGGCGACCGGCCCCAGCCGGTCCAGGCAGGCCTTGACCGTCGGCCCCCACTCGGACCCGGCGGCGCAGGCGGCGGTAAAGCGGGTGTCGCTGTCCTGGGGCACGGTCATGGGGGTCACGGTCATGGCGGCTCAGCCTCCGGTCTTTTCTGTAGTCTTCTGGATTTGCGGCAGGCTGTCGAGCAGGGCGGTGACGGAGGGCAGGATGCGCTCGACGATCACCGCCACGCCCTGGGCGTTGGGGTGCAGGCCGTCCGGCTGGATCAGCGCCTGCTGCAACGCCACCCCGTCGAGGAAGAAGGGATAGAGCGGCACATCGTAGGTCTTGGCGAGATCCGGGTAGATGGCGTTGAAGCTGTCGGTGTAGGGCTTGCCCAGGCTGGGCGAGGCGAACATGCCGGCCAGCAGGGTCGGCACCTTGCGCTCCTTCAACGTCTTCAGGATGGCGTCGAGGTTGGCCCTGGCCTGACCGGGGTCGAGCCCGCGCAGCATGTCGTTGGCGCCCAGCTCGACGATGGCGGCGTCCGGCTTGTCGGCCAGCGCCCAGTCCAGCCGCGCCCGCCCACCGGCGGTGGTGTCGCCCGACACGCCGGCGTTGACGACGGTGACGCTGTAGCCCTTCGCCGCCAGCGCCTTTTCCAGCTGGCGGGTGAAGCCCTGCGGTTCGGGCAAGCCGTAGCCGGCGGTCAGGCTGTCGCCCAGCGCCAGCAGCTTCACCGGCGGCGCGGCAGCCGCGCGGGTCGGAACGGTCATCGATGCCCCTGCGGCAAGAAGAAAGGCGAGTGCGGCGCCAAGGGCGCCCGTGTTGAAAGCCCGGCGGGTCGTGCCATATGGCGATGGTCCATTCCGCTTGTGCGAGTGTCGCATGTCCAAGGCTCAGTCCCCTGCAACGTCGTCAAACTCCATCGCCCGGCCTTCAAACGAAATCATCGTTGAACTCGACGACGTCCACCTGAAATTGGACAGCGGCGCCGGACCCGTCAACATCCTGCGCGGCGTGAATCTTCAGGTTTCGGCCGGCGAGCGGGTCGGCGTCGTCGGCCCCAGCGGCTCCGGCAAGTCCACCATGATGATGGTGATGGCCGGGCTGGAACGCCCCAGCGGCGGCCTCGTCCGCGTCGCCGGCCAGGATCTCGGGAAGCTGGACGAGGATGGGCTGGCCCGCTTCCGCCGCCAGCATGTGGGGATCGTCTTCCAGGCTTTCCATCTGGTGCCGACCATGACGGCGCAGGAGAATGTCGCCATCCCGCTGGAGTTCGCCGGGGTCGCCGACGCCTTCGACCGCGCCCGCGTCGGGCTGGAGCAGGTGGGCTTAAGCCATCGCATCCACCATTATCCCGGCCAGCTGTCGGGCGGCGAGCAGCAGCGCACGGCGCTCGCCCGCGCCTTCGTCACCGAGCCGTCGCTACTGCTGGCCGACGAGCCGACCGGCAACCTCGACATCGACACCGGCAGCACCATCGTCAAGCTGCTGTTCGATCTGGCCGAGCGGCGCGGCACGACGCTGGTGCTGATCACCCACGACCAGAGCCTGGCTGCGCGCTGCGACCGCACGGTGCGGCTGGCGGACGGGCGGATCGCCGACGATGGGCAGGCCGCCCGGCGCGCGAAGCTCCAGGCGGCGGGGGAGTGAGGGGGATGGAAAGGATGTTCGCGCCAAATACTCCCTCTCCCCCCGGGGAGAGGGTCGGGGTGAGGGGGACGCAGTGCGTGGCGTTGCTCGACGCGCAAAGTCCTCGCCATTGAAGCAATCCTCGCCACGCACCCCCCTCACCCTAACCCTCTCCCCGGGGGGGAGAGGGGACAGCAGCAGGTGGAAGGGGGCTACGCGATGACCAACCTCAGCCTCGCGCTCCGGCTTGCCCGGCGGGAGCTGCGCACCGGCCTGAAAGGGTTCTGGGTCTTCCTCGCCTGCCTCGCCCTGGGCGTCGCCGCCATCGCCGCGGTGCAGTCGGTGTCGAGCGGGCTGCTCGACGGGCTGGCGAGCGACGGGCGTTCCATCCTTGGCGGCGACGTCGCGTTGCGGCAACTCTACAATCCGCCGGCCGACGGGCAGATGGCCGCGCTGAAGGCCGGCGGCCGGGTGTCGACCTCCGCCGAGATGCGGGCGATGGCCCGCGCGGATGACAACGTCCGCTCATCGCTGGTCGAGCTGAAGGCGGTCGACGATCTCTATCCGCTCTACGGCGCCGTGACGCTGGACGGCGGCGGCGACCTGCGCGACGCGCTGGCGCAGAAGGACGGCCGCTGGGGTGCGGTGGTCGAGGCCAGTCTGGTCGACCGGCTGGGCATCAAGCCCGGCGACACCATCCATGTCGGCGAGGGCGCCTACCGCGTCGCCGCCGTGCTGGACCGCGAGCCGGACCGCGCTTCCTCCAACGCCTTCTCGCTCGGACCGCGCCTGCTGGTGGCGCTGCCGTCGCTGGCGAACACCGGGTTGCTGCAACCCGGCAGCCTCACCTGGTGGAGCACCAAGGTGGCGCTGCCGCCGGACACCGACCTCAAGGCATGGCAGGATACCCTGCGCAGCCGCTTCCCCGACGCGCCCTGGCGGATGCGCGACTACACCAACGCCTCGCCGCAGATCGAGCGCTTCATCGACCGCATGACGCTGTTCCTGACGCTGGTCGGGCTGACCGCGCTGCTGGTCGGCGGCGTCGGGGTCGGCAACGCGGTGCGCAGCCATCTCGATTCGCGTGCCCGCACCATCGCCATGATGAAGTGCATCGGTGCGCCCGGCGCCCTGGTGTTCCAGCTCTATCTGGCGCAGATCCTGGCGCTGGCGCTGCTGGGCATCGTCATCGGGCTGGCGCTGGGGGCCGTGGCGCCGCTGGCGCTTGGCCGGCTGCTCGACGGCGTGCTGCCGGTGTCGGCCCACATCGGCGTCTATCCCGGCGCCCTGGCGCTCGCCGCCCTCTATGGCGTGCTGACCGCGCTGACCTTCTCGCTGTGGCCGCTCGGCCGGGCGCGCGAGGTGCCGGCGGGCGCCCTGTTCCGCGACGTGATCGCCCCGGCCGGCGGACGGCCGCGCACGCCTTATACGGTCGCGATGGTGGTATCGGCCGCGGCGCTCGCCGGGCTGGCGGTGCTGACCGCCCACAACAAGATCTTCGCCCTGTGGTTCGTCGGCGGCTCCATCGCCACCTTCCTCGCCTTCCGCGCCGCCGCCGCCCTGGTCACCTGGGGTGCTGCGAGGGTAGGGCGGGTCAGGCGTCCCGGCCTGCGGCTGGCGCTCGCCAACCTGCACCGGCCGGGCAACCCGACGGCGGCGGTGGTGCTGTCGCTGGGGCTTGGCCTGACGGTGCTGGTCGCCATCGCGCTGATCCAGGGCAACTTCTCCCGCCGGGTGTCGGAGACGATCCCGCAGGACGCCCCGGCCTTCTTCTTCGTCGACATCCAGCGCGACCAGTTCGACCCCTTGCGCGAGCTCGTCACCGCCGTCCCCGGCGCCAGCGCCTTCGAGGCGGTGCCGAGCCTGCGCGGTCGGATCGAGCGGGTGAACGGCGAGGATGCCGAAAAGGCGCTGGTCAACCCGGAGCAGGCCTGGATCCTGGCCGGCGACCGCGGCATCACCTATTCGGCGACGCTGCCGAAGCACTCCACCGTCACCGCCGGGTCCTGGTGGCCGACCGACTATGCCGGGCCGCCGCTGATCTCCATCCACCAGAGCGTCGCCGAGGCCTTCGGCATCGGTCCCGGCGCCACCATGACCGTCAACATCCTGGGCCGCAGCTTCGAGGCGAAGGTCGCCAACGTCCGTTCCGCCGATTTCAGCAGCATGGCGATCAACTTCACCATGGTCTTTGCCCCCGGCACGCTGGAAGGGGCGCCGCAGACCTGGGTCGCCACCGTCCGCGCCACGCCGGACGCCGAAACGCAGGTGCAGCGCGCCGTCCTGCAACGCTTCCCCAACATCACCATGGTGCGGGTGAAGGACGCGCTGGACACGGTGGCGGAGATGCTGGGCCATATCGGCACCGCGGTGCGCATCGTCGCCGGCATCACGCTGGCCGCCGGCACGCTGGTGCTGGCCGGGGCGGTCGCCGCCGGCCACCGCCGCCGGGTCTACGACGCGGTGGTGCTGAAGGTGCTGGGGGCCACGCGCGGCGACATTCTGCGCGCCTTCCTGCTGGAATACGGGCTGCTCGGCCTGCTGACCGCGGTCATTGCCGGCTTCATCGGAACCTTGACCGCCTGGGCGGTGCTGAAGTTCCTGATGCATTGGGAATGGAGCTTCCTGCCGTCGGCTGTCGTCACCACCGCGTTGCTGAGTACGGCGATCACGCTGGCTTTCGGGTTCTATGGTACTTGGCGGGCTCTGGGCCAGCCTTCGGCGCCATTGCTTCGGAACGAGTGACTCCCGTATGATGAAGCCGCAGGAAAAACGAATCGTGAAAGCTTTTTCATCTGGAAAAAGCGCCGCCGATTCCTATTGAACCGCCTGGCGGACTCGCCAATATGTCCTGCGACGGGATCACCCAATTCCACCGAGGAAACCAAACCATGGCAGACCCGACCTATAACCGCTTCGCGACCGCAGGCCGCGCGACAGATCGGGGATACTTCGACGAAGGCCTGCGCCAGCACATGCTGCGCGTGTACAACTACATGGGTGCCGGCCTGATCCTGACGGGTCTGGTCGCCGCGCTCGTGTCGTCCAGCCCGGCCATGATGGCCACCATCTTCGGCACGCCGCTGAAGTGGGTGGTGATGCTGGCGCCGCTGGCCTTCGTCATGGTGCTGTCCTTCGGCATCCAGCGCCTCTCCTTCGCATCGGCACAGATGATCTTCTGGGCCTATTGCGGTGCCATGGGCCTGTCGATGTCGGCCATCTTCCTGGTCTTCACCGGGGCGTCGATCGCGCTGACCTTCTTCGTCACCGCCGCGACCTTCCTGGCGATGAGCCTCTACGGCTACACCACGAAGGCCGACCTGTCGAAGATGGGCTCGTTCCTGATGATGGGCGTCATCGGCCTGGTGATCGCCGGCCTGGCGAACATCTTCTTCCAGTCGCCGGCCCTGCACTTCGCGATCTCCGCCATCGGCGTGCTGATCTTCACCGGCCTGACCGCCTACGACACCCAGGCGATCAAGGAAAGCTACGCCGAGGGCTACGATCACGAGAGCACCGGCAAGCTGGCCCTGATGGGCGCCCTGACGCTGTACCTGGACTTCATCAACCTGTTCCAGTTCCTGCTGCAGTTCCTGGGCCAGCGCAACAACGACTGAGCCTGAGGACATCCGACCCGAGACGCCCGATCGGACAAGCACCTGATCGACGCAGCAGCCGCCCGGAAGCACCCGCTTCCGGGCGGTTTTCTTTTGGGCCCGCTCAGGACTCTACCGTCACCAGGTCGCCCACGGCCAGTCCCAGCACCCGGTCGGCCCGCCCGCGGTTGACGGCGATCTCGGCCAGCCCGTTGGAGTTTTCGTACCACAGCGGCTGCCCCGGCCCGACGGCGCCGAAGGTGCGGGCGCGGGCGACGCGGGCGCCACCGGCGGTCAGCACCGCGTCGGCGGGCAGGGCGGAGGCCCGCAGGCCAGTCATGACGTTGCCGTAGACATCGACATAGACGATGCGCGGCAGCTCCTCCGGCCAGTCCGGCCGGTCGATGGCGGCGGGATTGAGCGGGCTGCGCGCGACGGCCCGGCCGGTGGCAAGGCTGGCGGCGACGGGGGCGAACAGGTCGCGGCCGTGGAAGCTGGCGGACAGCCGGTCCGGGATCCAGTCGATTGTCCAGGCGTTTAGCGACGTTGCGCGGCGCGCGATCAGGGCGAAAAGGCCGTTGTCCGGACCGACGAACCAGCGCCCGTCGGCCTCCACCATCACCGGCCGCCGGTCAGTGCCGACGCCGGGATCGACAACAGAGAGAAAGACGCTGCCAGCCGGGAAGGCCGGAGCATAGGCTGCCAGCAGATAGGCGGACAGCTGTGGGTCGAAGGCGGGGGCGTCGGCGAACAGGTCGATGACCGGCACGCCGGGCGCCTGTTGTGCCAACACCGCCTTCATCTGGCCGGTGTAGGGGCCGGAAAGTCCGAAATCGGTGAAAAGCAGGATCATCGAGGGCCTTCTCACCAGTGCTGTGGTGGTCTTGGCCCCCATCCTACCCCCATCCGAACCCCGCACTCACACCGACTTGGTATCGAGCGCGTAGCCGGCCGACCGCACGGTGCGGATCAGGTCCAGCTCGTCCTCCTCGTTCATCGCCTTGCGCAGGCGGCGGATGTGTACGTCGACCGTACGCGGCTCGACATACACGTCGTGGCCCCACACCAGATCGAGCAGCTGCTCGCGCGAGAACACCCGGCCGGCATGCTGCATGAAGTGGCGCAGCAGGCGGAATTCGGTCGGGCCGAGGTGTACGTCACGGCCGTTGCGGCGGACGCGGTGGGCGGCCAGAATCCATCGTCACGTCGGCAAAGGTCAGCACCTCGTCGGTCATGCCGGGAGAGGCGCGGCGCAGCACCGCGCGCATGCGGGCGACCAGCTCGGTCGGCGAGAAGGGCTTGGTGATGTAGTCGTCGGCGCCGGAGTTCAGGCCGCGCACCCGGTCGCCTTCCTCGCCGCGGGCGGTCAGCATGATGATCGGGATGTCGCGGGTCTTGGCGTTGCGGCGCAGCTGGCGGCAGACCTCCAGCCCGCTCATCAGCGGCAGCATCCAGTCGAGCAGCACGATGTGCGGCGTCTGCTCGCCGGCGGCCAGCAGGGCCTCCTCGCCGTCGCTGGCGGTGGCGACGCGGAAGCCTTCCTTTTCCAGGTTGTACTTCAGCAGCGTCAGGATGTCGGCCTCGTCCTCGACGATCAGGACGAGCGGCTTCAGGGCCGCGTTCATGGTGGCTCCGTTGACAGCGCGCGTCTCGACGTTAACCGGCATGGGACAGCCTTTTCAACAAAGGAGGAGGGGAGGGCGCAGAGGTAAGGCGGGGCTCAGCCATAGCGGCCGGTGATGTAGCCCTGGGTGCGCTCGTCGCGCGGGTTGGTGAAGATGTCCTCGGTGTCGTCGCACTCCACCATCTCGCCCAGATGGAAGAAGGCGGTGCGCTGCGACACGCGGGCGGCCTGCTGCATGTTGTGGGTGACGATGACGATGGTGTAGTTGGCCCGCAGCTCGTCGATCAGCTCCTCGATGTGGGCGGTCGCGATGGGGTCGAGCGCCGAGCAGGGCTCGTCCATCAGGATCACCTCGGGGCTGACGGCGATGGCGCGGGCGATGCACAGCCGCTGCTGCTGGCCGCCGGACAGGCTGGTGCCGGGTTCGCGCAGGCGGTCCTTGACCTCGCCCCACAGCCCGGCGCGCTTCAGCGAGGTCTGCACCACCTCGTCCAGTTCGTCGCGGCCGGAGGCCAGGCCATGGATGCGCGGGCCGTAGGAGACATTGTCGTAGATCGACTTGGGGAAGGGGTTCGGCTTCTGGAACACCATGCCGACGCGGGCGCGCAGCTGCACCGCATCGACCGCCTTGCCATAGACGTCCTCGCCATCCAGCGCGATCCGCCCCTCGACCCGGCAGCCCTCGATGGTGTCGTTCATCCGGTTCAGGCAGCGCAGGAAGGTCGACTTGCCGCAGCCGGACGGGCCGATCAGCGCCAGCACCCGGTTTTCCTGGATGTCGAGGTCGATGCCCTTCAACGCCTGTTTGGCGCCGTAGAACACCGTCACCCCGCGGGCGGTCATCTTGTTGGGCAGGGCGGCACCCGCGCGTTGACCGGGGCGGTCTTCGGCGCGGGGCCGCAGCTTCAGCGGGTTCTGAATGCTCATGACGCTCACCACCGTCTCTCGAAAATCTTGCGCAGGATCACGGCCGCGCCGTTCAGCAGGATCAGGACGCCGAGCAGGATCAGGATCGCCGCCGAGGTGCGCTCGGTGAAGGCCCGCTCGGGGCTGTCGGCCCACATGTAGATCTGCACCGGAAGCACCGTGGCGCTGTCGGTCAGCCCGTGGGGCACGTCGACGATGAAGGCGACCATGCCGATCAGCAGCAGCGGCGCCGTCTCGCCCAGCGCGCGGGCCATGCCGATGATGGTGCCGGTCAGGATGCCGGGCATCGCCAGCGGCAGCACATGGTGCAGCACCGTCTGCAAGGGCGAGGCGCCGATGCCCAGCGCCGCCTGGCGGATCGACGGCGGCACCGCCTTCAGCGCGACGCGGGACGCGATGATGATGACCGGCAGCGTCATCAGCGCCATCACCAGCCCGCCGACCAGCGGGGCGGAGCGCGGCATGCCGAAGAAACCGAGGAACACCGCGAGGCCGAGCAGGCCGAAGATGATCGATGGCACCGCGGCGAGGTTGTTGATGTTCACCTCGATCAGGTCGGTCCAGCGGTTCTTCGGCGCGAACTCCTCCAGATAGACCGCGGCGGCGATGCCGGTCGGCACCGACAGCGCCATGGTCACCAGCAGGGTCAGCAGCGAGCCGGCGATGGCGCCGCCGATGCCGGCCTGTTCCGGCTCGCGGCTGTCGCCGGCGGTGAACAGGGTGGTGTTGAAGCCCTGCGCCAGCGCGCCGGAGGCCAGCAGCGCGTCGGCGGCGGCGACCTTGGCGTCGCTGAGCCCGCGCTCGCTCTCCGGCAGGTCGCGGCGGTAGCCGCCCTTCACCAGCTGGTCGATCTGGTCGTCGGCGCGGACCCAGATCGTCTGCGTGGTGCCGGCCAGCGCCGGGTTCTTCGCCACCATCGCCTCCAGCTCGTAGGGTGCCCCCGACGACAGCAGGTCGTTCAGCACGCGGCGGCCGGCGCGGTCGGTGACCTGGGGGAACTGGGCGTAGAGCGCCCGGCGCAGCGGGGCGGCGTAGTTGCGGTCGGCGACCTCCGCCGGGTCCAGCGTCACCTCCAGCCGGATGCGCGCTTCCCAAAAGGCACTGGCGCCCTTGGCGACGATGGAGCCCAGCAGCAGAACCAGCATCAGCGCCGCCAGCGCCACCGCGGCGGCGCCGGCCAGCCGGAAGCGGCGCTCCGCGGCATGGCGGGCGCGCAGACGGCGGGCGAAGGCCTCGCTGCGCAGGCGCGACTTCGGCGGGGTGGTTGAGGCGGGGGAGGGCGTCACGGCCGCCGCGTCCCGCTCGACGAGGTCAGTCATATTTTTCCCGATAGGTCCGGACCACCCGCAGGGCGACCATGTTGAGGCAGAGCGTGACGAGGAACAGCACAAGGCCGAGGCCGAAGGCCGACAGCGTCTTCGGGCTGTCGAACTCCTGGTCGCCGACCAGCAGCGTGGCGATCTGGGTGGTGACGGTGGTGACCGCCTGCAATGGGTTGGCGGTCAGGTTGGCGGTCAGGCCCGACGCCATGGTGACGATCATCGTCTCGCCGATGGCGCGGCTGACCGCCAGCATCACCGCGGCGACGATGCCCGGCAGCGCCGCCGGCAGCACCACCTGCCTGATGGTTTCCGACTTGGTGGCGCCGAGGCCGTAGGAGCCGTCGCGCAAGCTCTGCGGCACCGCGTTGATGACGTCGTCCGACAGCGAGCTGACGAAGGGGATGATCATCACCCCCATGACGATGCCGGCGGCCAGCGCCGATTCCGAACTGACGTCCAGCCCCAGCGCCTCGCCGACCGAGCGCACGAAGGGCGCCATGGTCAGTGCTGCGAAGAAGCCGTAGACCACGGTCGGGATGCCGGCCAGGATCTCCAGCGCCGGCTTCAGCCAGGTGCGCACGCCGCGTCCGGCATATTCCGACATGTAGATCGCCGCCATCAGCCCGACCGGCACCGCCACCGCCATGGCGATCACCGTGATCAGCAGCGTGCCGGCGAACAGCGGGATGGCACCGAAGGAACCGCTCGATCCGACCTGATCGGCCCGCATCGCCATCTGCGGGCTCCAATGGGTGCCGAACAGGAAGTCGAGCGGTGAGACGACGCTGAAGAAGCGCAGCGCCTCGAACAGCAGCGACAGGACGATGCCGACCGTGGTCAGGATGGCGACCAGCGAACAGACGACCAGCGCCACCCGCACCACCCGCTCCACCGCCGGACGGGCGCGCAGGTCCGGGCCGATGCGGTGGCGGCCCCAGGCGAGCCCGGCGACGGCGAGGCTGGCGCCGACCGCCAGCAGGCTCCAGCCGGCGAGATCGCGGAAGCCCGCATAGCGGCGCGCCGCCTCGACCACCAGCGGATCGGAGTCGCGCCCGGTCGAGATGCCGTGGGCGAGGTTGAGGATGTCGGCCTTCAGCAGGGCGACCGACTGGCCGTCACCGGTGGTCAGCCGCTCCGGCAGGGCCGACAGCACCAGCTGCATCGCCAGCCAGCCTTCCGACGCCGTCCAGGCGACGAACAGCAGCAGCGCCGGCAGCCCGGCCCACAGCGCGACATAGACGCCATGATATGACGGGACCGAATGCAGCTCCGCCACCCGCCCGCCAACGGACGCCGCCGCCCGCGACCGGCCGATCATGAAGCCGATCAGGGTGAGCAGGGCCAGGATCAGGGCGAGGAGGGTCAGCTGCATGCGGGTCGCTCAAGAGGAGGAGTTGGTCAGAACTGCAACGGCGTCAGGTTGACCGCCTCGACGCGGGCGGTGTCGCGCAGCGCCTTCGGCTCCGGGATCAGGCCCTTGTCGACCAGATAGCCGTCGTCGCCCATCGCCCGCTCCGACGTGTATTCGCCGATGAACTCGCGGATGCCCGGAATGACGCCGGCATGGGCGTTCTTGACATAGATGTAGAGCGGGCGGGCCAGCTCATACTTGCCGGCGGCCACCGTCTCCGCCGTCAGCTCCACCCCGTCCATCTTCGCGGATTGCAGCGTGTCGCGGTTCTGGTCCAGGTAGCTGTAGCCGAAGACGCCGAAGGCGTTGGGGTTGGCGAGCAGTTTCTGGACGATCAGGTTGTCGTTCTCGCCGGCCTCGACATAGACGCCATCCTCGCGGATCGTCATGCAGGCGCGCTCGCGCGCCTTCTCGTCGGGAACCGCCTTGGCGACCTCGGCCAGTTTTTTGCAGCCTTCCAGCATCGCCAGCTCGTTGAAGGTGTCGCGCGTCCCGGAGGTGGGCGGCGGCCCCAGCACCTCGATGGCCGCCTTGGGCAGCGACGGGTCGATGTCGGACCACAGCTTGTAAGGATTGGCGACCAGGGCGCCGTTGACCGGCACCTCCTTCGCCAGCGCCTTCCACAGCAGGACGGTGGACAGTGACACCGGCGCTGCCTTCTTCGAGGAGGCCAGCGCGATGCCGTCATAGCCGATCTTCAGCTCGGTCATCGTGGTGACGCCGTTGCCGGCGCACTGGTCGATTTCCGACTTCTTGATCCGGCGCGAGGCGTTGACGATGTCGGGATGGGCCGGGCCGACGCCGGCGCAGAACAGCTTCAGCCCGCCGCCGGTGCCGGTCGATTCGACCACCGGGGTCTTGAACTTGCCGGTCTTGCCGAAGGCCTCCGCCACCGCGGTGGTGAAAGGGAAGACGGTGGAGGAGCCGACCGCACGGATCTGGTCGCGCGACTGCGCCCAGGCCGGGGCGGTGAAACCCACAGCCAGGCCCAAAGCGGTCGCGGCGAAAACATGGGTCCGGATGGTCACGGGTGCCCTCCTCGATCAAACGGAGACTGGTCCAGCGGAATTGCGCGGACCATAGACCCGGAGGGCGACCGATTGATTACGTTTTTATGACGCTTTCATGACAGCGTCATGGAATGGTGCGCCCCTCTCACACCCCGCCATATCCCCTCTCCCCCCCGGGGAGAGGGTTAGGGTGAGGGGGAAGCACGGCGGCCCTTCCACGAAAATCCTGACGCGTCTCCCCCTCTCCCCGGCCCTCAGCTCGGGAAAGGGAAGGGGCCTCGGCCGGCAGATAGACCGTGAAGGCGCTGCCGACCCCGACCTCGCTTTCGATGGTCAGCCGGCCGCGGTGGCGGTTCAGGATGTGCTTGACGATGGCCAGCCCCAGCCCGGTGCCGCCCATGGCGCGGGAGCGCGCGGCGTCGACGCGGTAGAAGCGCTCGGTCAGGCGGGGCAGGTGGGTGCGGGCGATGCCGTCGCCGCGGTCGCGCACCGACACCGACACCATGGCAGTGCCGCCGCGCCCGGCCCGCTTGTCCTTCGCCACGCCGCCCGGCGCCGGCAGGCCGGTGAAGCCCACCGCGGCACCGTCGGCCAGCGCCACGCTGACGGTCACGTCGGTGTCCTCGCGCGTGTATTTGATCGCGTTGCTGACGAGGTTCTGGAAGACCTGGGTCAACTGGTCCTCGTCGCCGACGACCGGCGGCAACTCCTCCGGCGCCTCCAGGCGCAGGCGGATGCGGCGCTCCGCCGCCTTCAGCTGAAGCGCGGCGATGACGTTCTCCAGCTCCTCCACCACATCGACGCGGCCGTTGGGCTGCATGTGCTCGTCAAGCTCGATGCGCGACAGCGACAGCAGGTCGTTGACCAGACGGGTCATGCGGCTGGCCTGATCGTGCATGATCGCCAGGAAGCGGTCCTGCGCCTCCGGATCGTCGCGGGCCGGGCCGCGCAGCGTCTCGATGAAACCCAGCAGGGAGGACAGCGGCGTGCGCAGCTCGTGGCTGGCGTTGGCGATGAAGTCGGCGCGCATCTGCTCCGACCGGCGGGCGGCGGTCACGTCGTGCAGGGTCAGGATCGCCATGCGGGCGACGGTGGGCGGACGCGGCGCCGGCTCCTCCTCGATCTCGCCGTCCAGCAGCGAGGGGTCGGGTTCCTGCACCAGCCGCTGGAAGGGCTTCACCTGCGCCTCGAAGCTGCGCTCCACCGGCACCGGCAGGGTGAACTCGATGATGCGGGACGCACCGCCGCGCAGCACCGAATCCACCGCTTCCAGCACCGCCGGCGTGCGCAGGGACGAGGCGAGGTCGCGGTCGACGATCTTGTCGCCGAACAGCTCCCGCGCCGTCTGGTTGGCGCGCACCACCTGCCGGTCGGCATCCATCAGCAGGAGAGGGGCGGGCAGGGCGTCGATCACCGCCTCGTCGGCGTCCAGCTGCATCCGCACGCTCTCGGCCCGGCGCAGCCCGACCCGGTGCAGGCGGCCGATGGTGGCGGCCAGCGCCTTCAGCGCGGGCGGCGTGCCGGCCGGGGCCAGCGGCTCGTCGGCTTCGGCCAGCCGGGCGGCATAGTCGGTCACTGCGTTGGCATCGCGCCGATAGGTCCGCAGGATCTGGACCGCACCCGCCACTGCCACGATGCCGGCCGCCAGCGCCAGCCCGCCATGCAAGGCCCCGCCATAGACCGCCCAGCTCAGCACGCCGGCAAGGGGGGCCAGCATCAGCAGGATGGCGGTCAGAAGCGGGGTGGGCGGCGACGCCTTCTGGCGCATGGGGTGGCACCGGATTTGAGAGTGGAGACGGAACAGGAAACCGCAGGTTCAGCCCTTCTACACCATCGCCACGACCCCCGCGCGGCGGTCATAAAAGATTCATGGCGGCGACTGTGCGGCTGGCCGTTGACTCCAATATCCTGGACCTTCATTCTATCTTCATGGAAAAGATGGAAAACGACATCGACAGCCGGCTTGCAACCCGGTTGCGCACGCTGCGGGCGGATCGTGGCCTGACGATGGACGGCTTGGCCGAGCGGTCGGGCGTCAGCCGCTCGATGATCTCGCTGGTGGAGCGCGGGGAGAGCAGCCCGACGGCCTCGGTGCTGGAACGGCTCGCCGCCGGGCTTGGCGTGACGCTGGCGACGCTGTTCGCCGAGGCGGAGCGCGAGGACGCCGACCCGGTGGTTCGCCGCGCCGACCAGATCGCCTGGACCGACCCGGCCACCGGCTATCGCCGCCGCAACCTGTCGCCGCCGGGCTATCCGTCCCCCATCGAGCTGGTGGAGGTGGAGCTGCCCCCGGGCGCCCGCGTCTCCTACGACAGCGGCACCCGCGCCGCCGTTGTCGAGCAGCAGATCCATCTGCTGGACGGCACCATCGAGCTGACGGTGGGGGAGGTGACGCACCGGCTGGACACGGGCGATTGCCTCGCCATGCGGCTCGACCGGCCGACCGGCTTCCACAACCCGACCGACCGCACCGCCCGCTACATCGTGGCGCTGACCACTGAGGGGCGCGGCGGGTCAAACGCCGTTAAACGCTGAAGGAGCGAGCCATGGACGCTGCCTGCCTGGACCCGAACCGGCGGAGTGGAGACGGTGCGGTGACGGTCCGCCTGCTGACGGCGGAGGACGCCGGCGCCGCCGTGCCGGGCCTGACCGACGTGCTGCTGGATTGCGTGGAGGGCGGCGCGTCGGTCAGCTTCATGGCTCCCCTCGACCGCGCCACCGCCGAAGGCTTCTGGCGGAGCGTGGCGGCCGGGGTGGAGCGGGGGGAGCGCATGTTGCTGGTGGCGGAGGATGGCGAGGGCGTGCTCGGCACCGTCCAGCTGGTTGTCGCCCAGCCGCCGAACCAGCCGCACCGCGCCGACCTGTCCAAGATGCTGGTCCACCGCCGCGCCCGCTGCCGGGGCGTCGGCGCCGCCCTGATGCAGGCTGCCGAGGATGCGGGACGCGCCGCCGGCAAGACCCTGCTGGTGCTGGACACCGCCTCGCCCGAGGCCGAACGGCTCTACACCCGCGCCGGCTGGGTGAAGGTCGGCGTCATCCCGAACTTCGCCCTGTGGCCGCAAGGAGGGCTCTGCGACACGGCGTTCTTCTACAAGGCGTTGGGGTGAGTGCATCCTTTAAACCCCTCTCCCGGGGCGGGAGAGGGGGGTGTCCTCCACCGCGGCGGAAGAAGAGGCGTCCTACCTCACCTCACCACGGCAGCGAGTCATGCGCCGCCAATGCTGCGGCGGTGACGATGTCGTTGACCGAGGCGCCCATGGTGACGATCTGCGCCGGCTTGTCCAAGCCGATCAGCAGCGGGCCGATCATCTGGCCGCCGGCCATCTTGTTCAGCAGCTTGGCCGAGATGTTGGCCGAATGCAGGCCGGGCATGATCAGCACGTTGGCCGGACCGGACAGCCGGCAGAACGGGTAGACCCGCTTCATCAGCTGGTAATCCAGCGCCACGTCGGCCGACATCTCGCCGTCATACTCGAAATCGACCCGGCGGCTGTCGAGGATCGACAGGGCTTCCCGCAGCGGATCGGTGTTCGGATGCGGCGTCTGGCCGAAGTTGGAGAAGGACAGCATCGCGATCCGCGGCTCGTGCCCCATCTGCCGGGCCTTGGCCGCAGCCCCGATGGCGATGTCGGCCAGCGTCTTGCCGTCGGGACGGACATGGACGGTGGTGTCGGCGATGAAGACGGTGCGGTTGCGGGTGATCGACAGGTGCAGGCCGAACACCGGCCCGCTCGCCTTGGGATCGATGACGCGGCGGATTTCCTCGTAGGCGACGCCGAAGCTGCGGGTCAGGCCGGTCACCATGGCATGGGCGTCGCCCTGCGCCACCATGCAGGCGGCGAAGACGTTGCGGTCCTGGTTGACCATCCGCTGGCAGTCGCGCAGCAGCGCGCCCTTGCGCTGCAGGCGGCGGTAAAGGTGGTCGGCATAGCGGCGGTTGGCGTCCGACAGGCGGGCGTTGTGGATCTCGAACTGGACGTTGGGCTGCCCCATCGCCGTCAGCTGTTCCCGGATGACCTCCTCCCGGCCGATCAGCACCGGCGTGCCGTAGCCGTGGGCGCGGAAGGCCATGGCGGCGCGGATCGTCCGCTCCTCCTCGCCCTCGGCGAAGACGACGCGGCGCGGGTTGGTCCGCACCTTCTCCAGGATCAGCTCCAGGCTGTCGGCGGTCGGGTCCAGGCGGGTGCGCAGGCTGTGCTTGTAGCTGGTCAGGTCGAGGATCGGCTTGCGCGCCACCCCGCTTTCCATCGCCGCCTGGGCGACGGCGGCCGGAACCGTGACGATCAGGCGCGGATCGAACGGCACCGGGATGATGTAGTCCGGGCCGTAGCGCAGCCGGCGACCGGAATAGGCGGCATCGACCTCGTCCGGCACGTCCTCGCGCGCCAGTGCGGCCAGCGCCTTGGCGGCGGCGACCTTCATCGCCTCGTTGATGGTGGTGGCGCGGACGTCGAGCGCGCCGCGGAACAGATAGGGGAAGCCCAGGACGTTGTTGACCTGGTTCGGATAGTCGGAGCGGCCGGTCGCCACGATGGCGTCGCCGCGCACCGCCTTGACCTCCTCCGGCGTGATCTCCGGATCAGGGTTGGCCAGCGCGAAGATGATCGGCTTGGCCGCCATCGACTTGACCATCTCCGGCGTCATCGCCCCCTTGGCCGACAGGCCGACGAACACGTCGGAGCCGGCAACCGCCTCTTCCAGCGTGCGCTTGTCGGTGTCGACGGCGAAGGACGACTTCCACTGGTTCATGCCGTTGGTGCGGCCGCGGTAGACCACGCCCTTGGTGTCGCACAGGATGATGTTTTCACGTGAAACACCCATCGTGCAGAACAGCTCGGCGCAGGCGATGCCCGCCGCACCGGCGCCGTTCACCACCATCTTCACGTCCTCGACCTTGCGGCCGGTGATGTCGCAGGCGTTGATCAGGCCGGCGGCGGCGATGATCGCGGTGCCGTGCTGGTCGTCGTGGAAGACCGGGATGTCCAGCAGTTCGCGCAGCCGCTCCTCGATGATGAAGCAGTCGGGCGCCTTGATGTCTTCCAGGTTGATGCCGCCGAAGCTGGGGCCGAGGAAGCGCACGCAGTTGACGAATTCGTCCACGTCGCGGGTGTCGACCTCGAGGTCGATGCCGTCGACGTCGGCGAAGCGCTTGAACAGCACCGCCTTGCCTTCCATCACCGGCTTGCCGGCGAGCGCACCCAGGTCGCCCAGCCCCAGCACCGCCGTGCCGTTGGAAATGATGGCGACGATGTTGCCCTTGGCCGTGTAGTCGTAGGCGAGCGACGGGTCTTCGGCGATGCGCAGGCAGGGGGCGGCGACGCCGGGGGAATAGGCCAGCGCCAGATCGCGTTGGGTGGTCAGCGGCTTGGTCGGGGTGATTTCCAGCTTGCCGGGCCGGCCGCTCGAATGCAGCAGCAGGGCCTCTTCGTCGGTGACGCGCTTGGTGTCGGACATGGATGTCGTGTTCCTCAACGGAGTGCATAGCCCGTCGGTCTTCATTGATGCCCTTCTGGGCGGTGCGCTGCCGACGGTGGGGCCGCGATGGTACACGCGGCACGCGCAACTCGCCAAGCCTCCAAAGCCCGCTTTTTGTACGAATCATGCATTTTTTTGACGATTGAAGACACATTCAGTTGGTATTGCGTCCTATCTGCTGCGCTCGCCTTGCATGACCATGGCGTTTGGGATGGCCGGGCGGTGGCTGTTACCATCGGGGGCGGTCCCGCGATCCGCGCTTTTCCGCCTCTGCCGGAGCCTCCATCTTGTCCCAGGCCACACGCCCTGCGGCGCCCACCGCTTTGACGCCCGACGAACGCCGCATCACGCTGGTCATCGCGGCGGTGCAGTTCATCAACATCCTGGATTTCATGATGGTGATGCCGCTCGGCCCCGACTTCGCGCGGGCGCTTGGCATTCCGGCGGCACACATCGGCTATATCGGCGGCAGCTACACCGCCGCCGCCGCGGTGGCCGGGCTGATCGGCTCGATGCTGCTCGACCGCTTCGACCGCCGCAGGGCGCTTGCCGTGGCGATGGCCGGGCTGATCGTCTCCACCGCACTCGGCGGCTTGGCCTGGGACTTCCCGTCGCTGCTGGCGGCCCGCGTGCTGGCCGGGCTGTTCGGCGGTCCTGCCGTCGCGGTCGCCATCGCCACGCTGACCGACCAGGTGGCGCCGCAGCGGCGCGGACAGGCGATGGGGGCCGTGATGTCGGCCTTCTCGCTGTCGGCCATCGCCGGGGTGCCGGTCGGGTTGGAGCTGGCGCTCTATGGCGGCTGGCGCCTGCCATTCTTCGCGGTGGCCGCCGCCGGGCTGGTCGTCGCCGTCGCCGCCATCGCCATCCTGCCGCCGCAGCGCGGCCATCTGGCCGCCGGGGCAGGGGCGGGGGTGAAGACCGGCGCGTGGGTGCGGATGACGGCGCTGCTGTCCCGCCGCAAGGTCTGGCTGGCCTACGCCACCGTGGCACTGGTGCAGGTCCAGCAATTCATGATCGTCCCCAACATCGCCGCCTATGTGCAGGGCAATCTGGGCTTCCCGCGCGACCATCTGAGCCTGGTCTACATGACCGGCGGCGCGCTGAGCTTCTTCGCCTCGCGCTGGGCCGGCCGTCTGGTCGACCGCCACGGCTCCAGCGCCATCACTTTCGCGGCGACCGTGGGGTTGAGCGTCGTGATCTTCACCGCCTTCATCGGCTACCGTCCCTGGATGCCGGTGCTGGGGCTGTTCCCCTTCTTCATGACCTTCGTCGGCGTCCGCATGGTCGCCAACGGCGCCGCCTTCTCCCGCGTGCCCGACCCGCAGGAGCGCGCCGGCTTCATGGCGCTGGTGTCGGCGGTCCAGCATCTCAGCTCGGCCTTCGGCGCCTTCCTGTCGGCGGAGATCCTGACCAACGCGCCCGACGGCCGGCTGGAGCATGTCTCGACCATGGCCATGGTCTCCATCGCCATCGGGCTT
>NZ_JBSNCI010000001.1:457500-495590 GCF_058780665.1 Azospirillum sp. UENF 112521 | reverse complement strand
GAAAGCCAGATGCTTGCATCTTCATCCAGATCACGAACGCCCCGCCTCGAAAGAGACGGGGCGTTTCGCTGTTCATCAGCCGCCGCGGAAACCGGTCAGCCTTTCTTCGCCGCGGCCGATGTCCGGCTTGAACCGGGCCCCTTTCGCGGCTTCCACCAGCTGATCGATGAAGCTGCGGTAGTCGTCGGCGGCCTCGCCCGGGGCTTCGCCGGTCGGCTCGACCGAGCCGGAATAGGGGGCGGCAGCCTCGGCGGCGCTGTCGTGGCTGCGGAAGGCCGCGACGAAGACGGTGTCGCCCTCCGGGTTTCCTTCCCCGACATGCCGGGTGCTGCGCGACAGTTCGATCCGCCCGTCGGCATCGGCGGCGGACAGGATGGTCACGCCATGGACGGTCGTCGTGTCGCTGCGCGCGTTCGCCGCCGCATCCTGTTCGAAGGCGTG
The DNA here is from genome assembly GCF_058780665.1 of Azospirillum sp. UENF 112521. Lineage (NCBI taxonomy): Bacteria > Pseudomonadati > Pseudomonadota > Alphaproteobacteria > Rhodospirillales > Azospirillaceae > Azospirillum > Azospirillum sp. UENF 112521. The sequence continues at coordinate 495,149 of NZ_JBSNCI010000001.1, read as the reverse complement.
CCGCTCGTAAGCCCGTTCGAAGCTTGAGCGGTCATCGATGTTGGCCTCGGCCATCGCTGTCTCCCTGTTGCTGCACACGATAACGCCCCGCCGGCCGGATCGGTCCGACAGGGGGGTGGGCAAAAAACTTGCGGCCTGCGGCGAACCGATGGGCCGGCGCACAGTTGAAACAGGAAGGGCGGTGACGTCCGAGCAGAGACAAGAGAGGCGACCATGGCTCCGAACGTCAGCGATTTCTTCTGGCAGCGGCTCTCCGAGTGGGGCGTGAAGCGGGTCTTCGGCTATCCCGGCGACGGCATCAACGGGCTGGTCGGCGCGCTCGCCCGCGCCGGCGACCAATTCGAGTTCATCCAGCCCCGCCACGAGGAGCTGGCCGCCTTCATGGCGACGGCGCACGCCAAATACACCGGTGAGATGGGCGTCTGCCTCGCCACCTCCGGCCCCGGCGCCATCCACCTGCTGAACGGGTTGTACGATGCGAAGCTCGACCATCAGCCGGTGCTCGCCATCGTCGGCCAACAGGCGCTGACCGCGCTGGGCGGCCAGTACCAGCAGGAGGTCGATCTCGTCTCCCTCTTCAAGGATGTTGCCGGCGAGTATGTGCAGATGGCCTCCACCCCGGCCCAGGTGCGGCACATCGTCGACCGGGCGGTGCGGATCGCCAAGGCCGAGCGCACGGTGACCTGCATCATCATGCCCAACGACCTGCAGGAGATGGACGCGGTCGAGGCCCCGGCCCGCGCCCACGGCACCATCCATTCCGGTGTCGGCTGGTCGGCCCCGGTGGTGCGTCCGGCGGAGCCCGACCTGCGCCGCGCCGCCGATGTGTTGAATGCCGGCTCCAAGGTGGCGATCCTGGTCGGGGCGGGCGCGCTGAACGCCACCGACGAGGTGATCGAGATCGCCGACATCCTGGGCGCCGGCGTCGCCAAGGCGCTGCTCGGCAAGGCGGCGCTGCCCGACGATCTGCCCTTCGTCACCGGCTCCATCGGCCTGCTCGGCACCCGGCCGAGCTACGAGATGATGGTGAACTGCGACACGCTGCTGATGATCGGCTCCGGCTTCCCCTATTCGGAGTTCCTGCCGAAGGAGGGGCAGGCGCGCGGCGTGCAGATCGACATCGACCCGAAGATGCTGAGCATCCGCTATCCGATGGAGGTCAATCTGGTCGGCGACAGCGCCGGCACCCTGCGCGAGCTGATCCCGCTGCTCCAGCGCAAGCAGGACCGCTCCTGGCGCGAGCGGATCGAGGCGGGCGTCGCCGACTGGTGGACGGTGCTGGAAGCCCGCGCCATGAACGACGCGACACCGCTGAACCCGCAGCGCGTCTTCTGGGAACTGTCGCCGAGGCTGCCCGACGACGTGGTGATCGCCTGCGACACCGGGTCGGGCACCAACTGGTACGCCCGCGACATCAAGATCCGCCGCGGGATGAAGGCGACGCTGTGCGGCGGCCTCGCCACCATGGGGCCGGGCATGCCCTATGCCCTGGCGGCCAAGTTCGCCCATCCCGACCGCCCGGTGCTGGCCATCGTCGGCGACGGCGCCATGCAGATGAACGGCATGAATGCGCTGATCACCCTCGCGAAATACTGCAAACAGTGGAGCGACCCGCGCTTCGTCGTGCTGGTGCTGAACAACCGCGACCTCAACCAGGTGACCTGGGAGATGCGCGCCCAGAACGGCGATCCGAAGTTCGAGGCCTCGCAGGAGCTTCCCGATTTCCCCTATGCCCGCTATGCCGAACTGCTTGGATTCAAAGGCCTGTTCGTCGACAAGCCCGAAAACCTCGCCGCGGTCTGGGACGAGGCGATGGCGACCCGCGGGCCGGTGCTGGTCGAGGCTTACACCGACCCCAACGTCCCGCCGCTGCCGCCGCACATCACCTTGAAGAACGCCGCGGCGATGATGGCGACGCTGGCCAAGGGCGATCCGGAGGCCTGGGACATGCTGAAGGACACCGCCAAGGACCTTGTCCAGAGTTACCTGCCGCATGGCGGAGGCAGGAAAGGCTGATTCGCCGACGGCGAGCGGAGATTTTCAAAACGCAGGGCCGCATAATTGTTTCGCGCGTCATTTCAATTATGCGGCTCCGCTGGAACGGCACTGTGCCAAATTCCGCAATTGGGCCAAAGATAAGGCAAAAAAGTCCAATCAAGTTGGTTTGTATATCTGCTTATAGTCTGGCACCAGGTAAACCGGCGATGTCGTCAATGCGCGCTAGAGGCGAACGGAAAACCATAAATTCAAAGAGACAACTCATCAATAGGGGTAAGGCGCTATCGCGAATGGCTTGACCCGAGACCCTAAAAGAGATAGAGAGCGAACCATGCGTGAATGATGGCATTCCTGTGCAGCGCAGGGTCGCAGCATTGCGTCCTTCCGGATGCCGGCGATACCGCTCACGCCATGGGGTTCGGCCACAGGCTTGGATGGCGGAATGTTGGACACGGTCGAGAAAACGCGGACGATCCTGGTTGTCGAAGACAATGTGCTGATGCGCAAGCTCTTCGTCCGCTGCCTCGAGGAGGGCGGCTTCACCGTCGTCGAGGCGTCGGACGCCACCTCGGTTATGGACTTGATGCGCGACATGACGCCCGATCTGGTGGTGATGGACATCGTCATGCCCGGCCTGTCGGGGCTTGAGCTTATCCGCCAGATCCGCGCCGACTCGGCTCTCGCCGCCACCCCGGTGCTGGCCGTCACCAACCTCGCCACGCCTGCGGACAAGCGCCGGCTGACCGAAGCAGGCTTCGACGGCCATGTGTCGAAGCCGATCAAGCCCAAGGAATTCCAGGCTTCCGTCGCCGGCTTCCTGCCGGCCTGATCTTTTTTGCAGCCGATTTGAGCCAGGCTCGGGATTTTTCAAATCCGGTGCCCCCGATTTCGCGTATCACGTCAAACACACGCAAAAGCGGAGGGAGCCGCAGCGATGGCGCGTTATCTGGTTACCGGCGGTTGCGGTTTCATCGGCTCGCACCTGATCGAGCGGCTGCTGGCGGCCGGGCACGAGGTCCGGGTGCTGGACGATCTGTCCACCGGCAAGCGTGAAAACCTGCCGGCCGGCGTGCCTGTGATTGTCGGTGACGTGGCCAATGCCGAAGCGGTCCGGGCGGCGATGGCCGGCGAGGACGGTGAGGGGGTGGACGGCTGTTTCCACTTGGCCGCCGTCGCCTCGGTCGACCGGTCGCGTGAGGCCTGGCTGGAGACCCACCACGCCAACCTGTCCGGCACCATCGCCGTGTTCGATGCCGCCCGCCGGGCCGCCCGCCGCGCCAATCCGGCCGGACCGGTTCCGGTGATCTACGCCTCCTCCGCCGCCGTCTACGGCGACAATCCCGACATGCCGCTGACCGAGGATGCGGCGACCCGCCCGCTGTCCGCCTATGGCGCCGACAAGCTGGGCTGCGAGCTTCATGCGCGGGTGGCGGACGGGGTGCATGGCGTGCCGACCGCCGGCTTCCGCTTCTTCAATGTCTATGGCCCGCGCCAGGATCCGAAATCCCCCTATTCCGGCGTCATCTCCATCTTCGCCGGCCGCATCGCAAGGGGCGAACCGATCACCGTCAATGGGGATGGCGAGCAGGTGCGGGATTTCATCTTTGTAAAGGATCTGGTGCGATACCTGACTGCGGCGATGGGACATCCGCAGCCGGGCGCACCGGTCTACAATGTCTGTACCGGCCGTCCGACCTCGGTCAACCGGCTGGCGGAGGTTCTGGCCGACCTGTCGGGCCGTCCGCTCGACCGGCGCTACGGTCCGGCGCGGCCGGGCGACATCCGGACATCCATCGGTGATCCCACGCGTCTGGTCGCCGCCTTCGGCATGAGCTGCGACACGCCGCTGGAGGATGGGCTGCGCCAGACGCTGGCGTGGCTTGGTTGACGGGTCCGGGTGAAGAACTCGGCTGACTGATCGGGGCAGGGTGGCGTGATTGGTGGTTTGATCGGGCGGCGGGCGGTCGCCGGCGGGCTTTTGTCGGGTGCGGCGCTGCTGGCGCTGCCCAACAGGGACCTGCGGGCCGCAAATCCCGGCCAAGCTCCCGCTGCTCCGGCCCCTGCTGCCCCCTGGGCGGTCTATTACGCCGATGCGGCACCGCTGGCCGCCTTCCAGCCTTACCGGCTGCTGGTGCTGGACAGCAGGACCCACCCGCCGCTGCCACCGCTGGCCGACCGGGGCAAGACCCTGCTCGGCTATCTCAGCGTTGGCGAGGTCGAGACGCACCGCCCCTGGTTCGACCGGGTGAAGGGGTGGGGCATCCTGGACCAGGAAAACCCCAACTGGCCCGGCAGCTTCTATGTCGACGTGCGCGACCGCCGTTGGGTCAAGCTGGTGGTCGAGGAGCTGGTCCCCGCGATCCTGCGCGAGGGTTTCCATGGCGTTTTCCTCGACACGCTCGACAACCCGCCGCATCTGGAACGCACCGACCCGAAGCGCTGGCGCGGCATGACCGACGCGGCGGCGGCGCTGGTGCGGGCCATCCGCCGCAACTGGCCCGACATCGGCCTGATGCAGAACCGCGGCTATGAGATCCTGCCGCAGACCGCCCCGCTGCTGAGCCATGCGCTGGGCGAGAGCGTCTATGCCGGCTGGGATTTCGCCGCCAAGCGCCCGCACCGCCAGAGCGACGAGGATTACCGGTTCCAGGTCGAAGCGTTGAAGGCGGCCGGCGCGCTGAACCCGCAGCTCGGCCTCCATACGCTGGATTACTGGAACCCCGCCGATGCGGCAGGGGTGCGGACGATCTACGACCTGCAACGGGCCAACGGCTTTTCCCCCTATGTCGCGACGGTCGAACTCGACCGCCTGATCCCGGAGCCGCCGCGGTGAGGGGCCGGTTCCAAGCGGGCATCCGGGCGGCAGCCTTGGCACTCGCCATCCTCCTGCCCGGCGCGGCGTTTCCCGCCCTTGCCGCCGGCCCGACGGCCGCTGCCGCGACGGCGCAGCGGACGGTGCCGCGCACCGTCCTGGCGCTGGTCGATCTGCGCGAGGAAAGCACGATCCGCCTCAGCCGCATCCACACGATGGCGGAACTGCCGCTGAACCATCTGGGTGTGTCGGTGGTCTACTGGAACGTCGCCGACGGCCTGCCCGACCTGTCGCGCTATCCCGACCTGCGCGGCGTCGTCACCTGGTTCGCGGGCGAGCCCTTCCCCGATGTCGGCGCCTATGTCGGCTGGGTGGCGCGTGCGATGGACCGCGGCGTCCGCTTCGCCGTGCTGGGGCAGCCGGGGGTGCGGCTGGAGCGCGGCGGCAGGCCGGTGCCGCTGGCGCTCACCAACCGCTTCTTCGCCCGCTTCGGTCTGCGCGACGACGACGGCTATTCCGACCTGACCTACAAATCGAAGCCGGCGCTGGCCGATGCGATGATCGGCTTCGAGCGGCCTTTGTCGGGGGTGCTGCCCGGCTATCCCCTGTTCCGCAAGACCGACGAGCGCTTCGCCACCCATCTGGCGATGCGGCGCGGCGACGATCCGGCCAGCGACAGCCATCTGGTGGTCACCGGTCCGGCCGGCGGTCTGGTGACGGAGGGGTATGCCCGCTATTTCGACGCCGAGTACAACCGGCGCCAATGGATCGTCGATCCCTTCGCCTTCTTCCGCGACAGCTTCGCCACCGACGACCTGCCGAAGCCCGACGTCACCACTTTGTCCGGGCGGCGGCTCTATTTCAGCCACATCGACGGCGACGGCTGGCGCAACGTGACGGAGGTGGCGCCCTATGCCGCCCGCCGCGTGCTGTCCGCCGACATGGTGCGCACCGCCGCCATCGAGGCCTTCCCCGACCTGCCGGTCAGCGTCGCCCCCATCGTCGGCGACCTCGACCCGACCTGGAAGGGCACGCCGGAGTCGCTGGCGGCGGCCAAGGCGCTGTTCGCCCTGCCGCAGGTCGAGCCGTCCAGCCACACCTGGACCCATCCCTTCCAGTGGGCCTTCTTCAAGGACTACAGCCGGCAGGCCGAGGCGCCCTTCCTCGAGCGCGAGGGCAGCCGCAAGCCCGGAAAAAGTGACGAGCATGCGGCGGAGGAGGCGGGCGAGGTGTCGGACATCGGCCGCTATGCCATGCCGCGCGCCTATCTGCAGCAGCCCTTCGACCTCGACCAGGAGATCGGCGGCGCTCTCGACTATTTCACCCGGCTGGCTCCCACCGGCAAGCGGGCGGTGCTGGTGCAATGGTCGGGCGACACCTCCCCCTTCGAGGCGGCGCTGGCGGCGGTGCGCAAGGCCGGCGGAGTCAACATCAACGGCGGCGACGCGCGGTTCGATGCCGATTTCCCGTCCATCACCGGGCTGCCGCCCATCGGCCTGCCGGTGGGGGCGGAACGCCAGATCTACGCCGCCGGTAGCAACGAGAACACCTACACCGACCTGTGGACCAACCGCTTCTACGGCTACCGCAATCTGGTCAACACCATGCGGCATGCCGGCAGCCCGCTGCGGCTGAAGCCCTTCAACGTCTATTACCACATGTACACCGGCCAGAAGCCGGCCAGCCTCAATGCGCTGGTCTCGGTGCTGACCGCCGCGCAGAGGCAGGAGCTGGCGCCGGTCGCCGCCTCCAGCTACGCCCGCATCGCCGAGGGCTATTACACCACCCGCTTCGAGCCGCTGGACGGCCAGGGCGGCGGGCGGCGCTGGCGCGTGCGCGACCGCGGGGCGCTGAACACGCTGCGCTTCGACCATGCCAGCGCCGACGCGGTCGATTTCGCCCGCTCCAGCGGCGTGCTGGGCCAGCGCCACAGCCAGGGCAGCCTCTATGTGGCGCTCGACCCGGCGGTGGCGGAGCCGGTGGTGGCGCTGGCGGAGAGCGACCGCGCCGACCGCGACCCGCCGGCCGCCATGCCCTATCTGGTGCAGGGCCGCTGGGCCTTCTCGTCCTTCGCCCCGGACGATCACGGCTTCCGCGTTGCCGCCACCGGCTACGGGGCGGGCGGCATGGTCTGGCAGGTGCGGCGGCCCGGCCGCTGGACCGTCACGGCGGAGCGCGACGGCACCCGGCTGTGGTCGGGCAGCGTCGACGCGGATGCCGACGGCCGGCTGGCGCTGACCGTGCCGGTGTCCGCCATAGCACCGCTGCTGCTGCGCTTCCGTGCCACCGACGGCGCGGCGGGGTAGGGCGGCCATGCGCGCGAACCTCCTCGTCGTCCTGCTGATCCTGCTGGCCGGCATCGGCGCCAGCCTGCTGCTGATTCCGCACAGCGCCGAGCTTGCCCTGCAGAAATTCCGCGACCGCGATTACGACAGCGCCCGTGCCGTCTATGAGGAGCGCTATGCCGCCGGCGACCGCAGCGGCGCCACGGTGATGCCGCTGACCCGCCTGACGCTGGCCCAGGGCGACGTCGAGCGCGCCATCGAGCTGACCGAGGGGTTCCTTGCCGCCGAGCCGTCCTCCGTCGAAGCCCGCGAACTGCTCGACCGCCTCTATCAGGATGCGCAGCGGCCGGGCGACCGGCTGGAGAACCTGAAGGCGCTGGCGGAGAGGCGCAACAGCGCCGACCTGTTCCGCGAGCTGGCCTATGCCGCCGGCTTCCGCAACCGGATGGGGATGAAGGCCGAGACGCTGGTCCGCTACTGCACCCTGCGGCCGGAGGATGTCGAGGCCCAGCAGGAGCTGGCGGCGCTGCTGGCCTCGCGCGGCGACCATGCCGGCGCGGTCGACTGGCTGCTGCGGGCCGACGACCGCGCCGAGGGCAACATCCAGCCCGACAGCCGCGAGCTGCTGATGAGCCTGCTGATCGACCTCGACCGCGAGGACGAGGCCTATGAGCGCGCCCGGCGCTGGCTGGGCGAACAGCCGACCGTCGCCGATATGATCGGTCTGGCGAGCCAGCTTGCTGCAGCATCGCGTCCCGATCTCGGGCTGCGGCTGATCGAACCGCAAATCATAGGGCCGCAGGTGGCGGGCCGCGCTCCTGTGCTGGCGCTGGAGCTGACCTACATCGACCTGCTGATCGCCACCGACCGGCGGGAGCCGGCGCGGACCCGCCTGTCGGCGCTGTCCGGTCAGGTGGAGGATGCGCAGTTCGGCCGGCTGCTGGCGCTGGAGGTGAATGCCGGCCTGCCGCGCGCGGCGCTGGAGGCGACCAAGGGCCGCGACCTGCATCTGGTGCCCGACTGGGTCCTGGCCGGGCTGGCGGAAGCCGCGCTGCGCGACGGCGACCGGGCTTTCCCCGACCGCCTCTACCGCGAGCTGGGGGAAGACTTCCTCAACGATTACCCGATCCTGGCGGCCAACATCGCGCTTGGCCGCGGCGACCCTGCCGCCGCCGCCGGGTGGGCGGAACGGGCGCTTGTTGGCGATGGGCTGGCGACCGGCGACCGGCTGGGCGCCATCCGCATCCTCGACCGCACCGGCCGCCGCGCCGCCGCGGTCGCCGCCTTCGACCGGTTGCCGAGGTCGGGCACGATGCCCGACGAGCTGCTGGAGGAGCTGGCCGCCCTGTTCATCGACTTCGACCGCGCGCCGGCCGGTCTTGCCTGGTTCACCGCAAGGCGGCAGGCCACGCCGTCTCCGGCCGCCGCCCAGGGCTGGGCACGGCTGGCCGCCAAGGCCGGCGATCCGGCCGAGGTCGCCGACTGGCTGGCCGGCCAGCCCAAGCTGCCGCTCGCCCTGTTGCAGGACATCGCCGGCAGCGCCGCCGAGCGCGCTTCCGCAAACCCCGCCACGGATCCGCGCGCCAATCGGCCTGCCGCCGCGCTGGCGCTGGCCGCCGCCCAGCGCGCCTTCGCGCTCGACCCTTCGCCGCGCAGCCGTCTGGCGCTGGCCGGCGCGCTGACCGCCACCGGCAAGCCGGCCGACGCGCTGCCGCTGCTGGCCCCGCTGCTCGACAGCGGCGGTGCCGAGGTGGAGGCCGCCTACATCGCCGCACTGGACGGCGCCGGCCGGTCGGAGGAGCTGGCCCGCCACCTGAGCGCCAAGCTGGCGCGGGGAAATCTTTCGGACGCCGACCAGCAGGCCATCGTCACCATGCTGCTCGACCACAAGGCCTATCGGGCGGTGCTGCCGCTGCTGCGGGCCTGGGCGGAGCGGCAAGGGGGAGAGTGGCTGAGCGTCTATGCCGACGCCGCGGCCAAGGCGAATGCGCTGCCCGATCTCGCCGCCCTGCTGCAAGGCCGCGCCGCCGCAGCACCGCTGGCCGAGGCGGAGGATTCGCTCTACCGCGACACGCTGACCCGGCTGGGTCGCAAGGCCGATCTGCGCCGCTATCTGCTGGCCCGCGCCACCGACGACCGTCTGCCGGCCGACAAGCGGCGGGAGCCGGCATCGGCTCTGCTGGCGCTCGGCGACAAGGCGGGGGCCGAGCAGGCGCTGCAACGGCTGGCCGGCGGGCAGGGGCCGCAGGGCGAGGATTTCAGGCAGCTGGCCTATCTCTGGGGACCGCGCCCGCCGGCGGCCGGGCTGGACTGGATCGAGGCACGGGCCAAGGCCGCCGGCAGCCCGGCCGAGCAGGCGGCATGGTACGACCGCCTTGCCGAGTATGGCGGCGGCCGGCGTGTCATCGCCGGGCTTGCCGCCCAAGGCGCCGCGCCCGTCCAGCCCGCCTTGAAGACCCCCTACATCGAGGCGCTGGCGGCGGCCGGCAAGGGCAAGGAGCTTGCGGAGGCCGTGCGCGCCGCACTGCCGGAGGAAGCCGCCCCGGATCGGCTGCGCCGCTACGCCCGCCTTGCCGAGCAGACCGGCCAGCGCGCCGCCGCCTCGCAGGCCTGGACCGCGCTGCTGGCGCGCAAGCCGGACGATGCCGACGCGCTGCGCCAGCTGGGCATGCTGGCCTATGACGAGAACCGCCTCGCCGACGCCGAACGGCTGCTGCGCCGCTACGTCGCCACCGGTCCCGACGATTACGAGGCGCATTACTTCCTGGGCGAGGCGCTGACCGCGCTGAAGCGCCCGACGGTAGCGACCCCCTTCTACCGCACCGCTCTGGCGCAGCTGCGCGCCCGCGCCACGCGCAGCGACGGGACGACCCAGACGGAGGCCAACCTGCTGAACCGGCTGGGCAAGGTGGACGACGCCGTGGCGCTGTTCGAGGGCCTGCGCAAGCGCCGCCCGGCCGACCGCCAATTGAAGGCCGACTACGCATCGATGCTGATCGAAAACGGACGACTGCCGGAGGCCCGCCGTGTCCTGGCCCTTCCGTGATCGGCTTCCAATCGCCCTGCTTTCAGTACCCTCTCTCCCCCGGGGAGAGGGAGGGGCCCCGCGCCCGCGGCGCGGGGAGGGTGAGGGGGATGCGTGGCGAGGATCCTGGGAAAGTCACGCGGTGCATCCCCCTCACCCTGACCCTCTCCCCGGGGGGAGAGGGGACTCTTGCCGTTACTCGCCCTCGCTTTCCTTCTCCTCGCCACCCCCGCCCCCGCCCAACCGGCGAGGGTGGAGGCGGTGCGCGAGACCAGCACCGCCCGCTTCGCCCTGCACTGGCCCGGCACCGTCACCACGGAAACCCAGCGCGACGGCCGCGAGCTGGTGCTCCGCTTCAGCCGCCCGCTCGGCGAAATCTCGGGCGAGGTCCCGCTCGACCGTGTGCCGGAGCGGCTGGAGTCCTGGGTCGACAACATCCTCTACGGCTACGACAGCGTCGTGCTGGTGCTTGGCCCCGGTGTCGAGGCGGCGGTCGCCACCGACCCCGCCGGCCTCAGCGTCGCCCTGACCCGCTCCGCCGAGGCCCCCAGCCGCGAGGTGCAGGCTGCCAACCGGGCCGCCGACCGCGCCGCCCAGCGGCGCCTCGACTATTTCCGCGCCCTGGCGCTGATGGAGGGCGGCGACCTCCGCCCGGCGCGGACGCTGCTGCGCGACCTGCTGGCGCAGGACCCGAAGGACGCCCAGTCCACCGCCCTGCTGGCCCAGGCGGAGGAGCGGCTCGGCCGCTGGCGCGACGCGATCATGGCCTATGACACGGCGCTGGAACTGACGCCCGACGAGCCGTCGCTGGTCCAGGGCAAGGCGCTGCTCCTGCACGAGACGGCCGACCGCAGCCGCCTCGACCTCGACTGGCAGAAGGTGCGCAACGCCGACATGCAGCGCATCGCCCGCTTCAGCGGCGTTCAGGAGCTTGGCCGGTCCACCAGCCTCACCTGGGCGCTGGAGCGCCGCGAGGTCGATGTCGATTCCGCCCGCCGCGGTGACGGCCGCTTGGAAGCCTTTCATGGTGCCCGCTCCCGGCTGGAGGCGGCGCTGGTGCATGACTGGCCGGAGCTGGAGCGCTCAACCCTGGCGCTCTACGCCGCCCCGCAGACGCTCGGTGCCGGTTACAGCCATCTGTGGCGCGGCGACGAGTCCGAAACCCGCGCCGGTTTCGCCTGGAGCGAGCCGAGCTTCGCCTTCCTGGAGGGCATCGTCGATGGCGGCCGGCGCGACCGCCTGTTCGTCCAGCACGAGAACCGGCTGTCCGACCGCTGGTCGCTGTCGCTCGGAGGCGGTTACAACCGCTATGGGCTGTCCGGCGCGGCCGATCTGGCGCGCAGCGCCACGCTGGAGGGATCGCTGCGCTACACGCTGAACGCAGTGGGCCCGCTGGCCAGCGTCGCCTATGTGCTGGATGCCGAATATGTGGCGCACCGGGAAGAGCGGCAGGACGCGAACGGCCAGCCCTATGTCCCGCTGCCGGCGGCGACCCGCGAGGTCCATGCGTTGCAGCTCAATGTCGAGGATTACCTGACCGACTATGTCCGCTATGCGGCGCAGATCGGCTACGCCTACGACCGGCGGGGCCGCAGCGGACCGCAGGGCGCCATCTCGCTGGGATGGGAGCCGGCGGACAATCTGGAACTGGGATTCCGCGCCAGCCATGCCCGCTCCACCGCGCGCGGCACGGCCAGCGCGGTGAACAGCGCCGGTGTCACCCTGGTCTGGCGCTATTGACGGTGTGTCAACTCTTTATGGTTAAAAAAGGTGGACGGAGAATGGGTGCGGCGATGCGGCTGACGGGGACCGGAAAGATGGGCAAGGACATGCGGGCCGGCGCGGCGCTGCTGGTGGCCGGACTGCTGCTGGCGGGGTGCGGCGTCGGCCGGATCAACAGCCGTGACTTCGCCCAGCCGGGCGGGGCGCTGCCGGCCGGCTCGACCGTCGCCGTCCTGCCCTTCGAGAATCTGACCAACCACCCCAATGCCGGCCAGATCGCCGCCGACATCGTCTCCACCGAACTCTATGGCGTCGAGGGCCTCCGCACGGTGGAGGTCGGCCGGGTCCGCAGCCGCCTGTCCGCCGGCAAGCCGGCTGCCGACGCCGCTTCTACCGCCACCGCCTCCACCGACGGGCAGCCAGACGCCGCCCCGCTGGATGCCCAGGCCGCCGGCCGGACCCTGGGCGTCGATGCGGTGCTGGCCGGCAGCGTGTCGGAATACGGCTATCAGCATGGCCTGCGCGAGGAGCCGGTCGTCGGCCTGAACGCCCGGCTGGTGCGGGTGTCGGACGGCGCCGTCCTCTGGACCTCCAGCCAGTCGGAGGCCGGACGCGGCTATTTCAGCCGCGACAGCGTCAACAACGTCGCCCAGCGCGTGGCGACCCGCATGATCCACAGCCTGCGGCCTGTCGTCGCCGCCACCCGCTGAGGCCCCGACCCGCATGAGCAGCCTGCCGAGCCCATCCATCGCCGACAGCGCTTCGCCCCGCCGCCGGCTCGGCCTGCGGCCGGTCGCCCTGCTGGAGCTGCTGCTGTTCTTCGGCGTGGCGCTGGGGCTGGACGTCTGGCTCGGCGCCGGGCTGCGCTTCGAGGGGGTGCAGCCGCATCCCTTCTGGATCCCGGTCCTGCTGCTGGCGATCCAGTACGGTACCAACGAGGGGGTGCTGGCGGCGCTGGTTGCGTCGGCGGCGCTGCGGCTCGGCAACATGCCCGATGCCGGGATCGGCCAGGACCTCTACGACCATCTCTTCGCCTTGACCCGCGAGCCGATCCTCTGGCTGGTCGCCGCCGTGCTGTTCGGCGAGCTGCGGATGCGCCAGCTGCGCGAGCGCGAGGATCTCCGCGCCGGCCTTGCCGCCGCCCGGCAGGAGGCCGAGGCCATCGCCCGCTCCTACCGCGCGCTGAAATCGGTCAAGGAAAGCCTGGAGACCCGCGTCGCCGGCCAGCTGCGCACCGTCTTCACCCTCTATCAGGCCGCCAAGTCCATCGACCATCTCGACGAGGGCGAGGTGATGCTGGGCATCGCCGACCTCGTCCGCACCGTCATGAAGCCGGAGAAATTCTCGCTGTTCCTGCTGAACAACGACGTTCTGGAATCGGTGACGAACGAGGGCTGGGACGACGAGACCGACAGCTATGCCCGCTGGTTCGACAGCGGCACGCCGCTGTTCCAGACCGTGATCGCCCGCCAGCGCCAGCTTTGCGTCAACCGCGCCGACGACGAGCGCGTGCTCGCCGGCGAAGGCGTGATGGCCGGCCCGCTGATCAGTGCCGACACCGGCGAGGTGCTGGGCATGGTGAAGATCGAAAGCCTGGGCTTCACCGACCTCAGCGTCAACACGGTCGAGAATTTCCGCATCCTGTGCGAATGGATCGGCACCGCGATGGCGAAGGCGCGCCAGTACCGCACCGCCAGCGAACAGCGGGTCTTCACCGACGAGGCGCTTTACTCCTCCAGCTACATCGGCCGGCAGGCGGAGTTCCTCGCCCTGCTCGGCCGCCGCATGGGCTTCGAGACCACCGCCATCACCATCCGCCCGACCGGCCTGTCGCGCCTGTCGGTGGCCCAGCGCGCCGACCTCGCCGCCGCCATCGGCGAGGCGGTGCGCGGCAGCCTGCGCGACACCGACCTCGCCTGCGATTTCGGCCATCAGGGCACGTCCTTCGGCGTGGTGCTGGCCGGCACGCCGCTGGAGGGCGCCAAGCAGGTGGAGGCGAAGCTGGAGCGCGCGGTGCGCCAGGCGCTGCCCGCCGGCCTTTCCACCATCCCCATCGGCTTCGTCACCCGCCGCATCGACCCGCCGGCCCCTGCGGCCGGGCAGAATACCGCCGGGCAAAAGGTCGGGGAGGTCGCGCAATGAGCGGACCTGACTCCACCCAATCGGCTTCCGACCTGTCCGACTCTGCCCCCCTGCTGGCGGGCGAGCGTCCGGCCGCCGACGCGGCGGAACTGGCGGCGGTGGCGCTCGCCGCCGGTCTGCTCGATGCCGCGGCGCTTGCGCCCGGCCTGACCGCAATTCCTCTCGCCGTTCCGCTGGCCGCGGCGCTGCATCTGCTGCTCTGCGCCCTCGTCGGTCTGTGGGTGCGCGGCCGGGCGCTGCGCGGGCGCGACCTGCGGCTGGCCGGGCTGCTGCTGGTCACCATCGTGCCGCTGGGGCCGCTGGGCGCCGCCTGCACGCTGATGACCGCGGCGCTGCTGGCGCTGTTCAGCCGCTATGCCACCGGCTTCCAGGACTGGTACCTTTCGCTCTTCCCCGACAGCGAGACCGGCCCGGCGCAGGAGCTGTACGAGCTGATCGTGACCGGCCGCGAGAACGCCCATCTGATGGCCGGCGACTCCTTCACCGACGTGATGTCGGTCGGCTCGCCGCAGCAGAAGCAGGCGGTGATCGCCCTGGTCGCCCGCCATTTCCGCCCGGCCTTCACCCCCGCCCTGAAGGCCGGGCTGGCCGACGCCGACCCGTCCGTCCGCGTCCAGGCCGCCACCGCCACCGCGCGGGTGGAGCATGAGTTCAACGAGCGCTGGCTGGCGCTCGACCACGCCGCCCGCAGCCGCCCCGACGATGCCGCCAGCCTCGCGGGGCTCGCCCGCCATCTCGACGATTACGCCTTCTGCGGCCTGCTCGATTCCAACCGCGAGGCGGAGATCCGCGACAAGGCGCTGGAGGGCTACCGGCGCAGCCTGGACCTCGCTCCTGACGACGACGGCATCCGCCACGACCTGGGCCGGCTGCTCCTGCGCTGCGGACTGGCGGCGGAGGCGGCGGAAAGGCTGGAACCGATGATCGACCGCACGCCCGACCGCCGCATCCTGTTCTGGTATGCCGAGAGCCTGTTCCGGCTCGGCCGCTTCGCCGACCTGCGGGTGCTGCCGGCCCGGCGGTCCGATTTGCTGGGCGACGGGGCGGAACTGCCCGACACGCTGCGCGACGTCTTCGCCCTCTGGCGCGACGACGTCCCGGCAGCCACCGGCATCGCCGGGCGGGAGCTTGCCGCATGAGCCGCCCCCTGCCCGAAGCGCCCCCCGAAGCTCCCCATGCCCCCAGGGCCGACGTCTGCCTGCTGATGGAGGGATCCTATCCCTATGTCGCCGGCGGCGTGTCGACCTGGACCCATGACCTGATCCGGTCCCATTCCGACCTGACCTTCCACATCGTGGCCCTGGTCGCCGACCGCGCTGCCCGCAAGCTCGCCTATGAGCTGCCGCCCAACGTCACCGGCCTGACCCATGTCTATCTCCAGGACCCGCCGGCCGGCTGGCGCTGGCAGCCCGGCACCGGCCGGCTGCTGAAGGAGCTGGAGAAGCCGCTGGCCCGCCTGCAGCAGGGGGGCGGGCTGGCCGAGGTGGCGGAGGTGCTGCGGCTGCTGGCCCCCCGGCGCGGCCGGATCGGCAAGCGGGCGCTGCTGAACTCCGAGGACGCCTTCCAGATGGTGGTGCGCATGTGCAGGGCCGCCCTGCCGGACGCCTCCTTCCTCGAATATTTCTGGGGCAGCCGGGCGCTGATGAGCGGGCTGTTCGCCACGCTGCTGGTGCCGATGCCGCAGGCTGGGGTCTATCATGCCGTCTCCACCGGCTATGCCGGGCTGTTCGCCGCGCGGGCGCGGCTGGAAACCGGGCGGCCGGCGCTGCTGACCGAACACGGCATCTACACCAACGAACGGCGCATCGAGATCCTGATGGCCGAATGGCTGTTCGAGGGGGCCGACACCTCGCTGGCGCTCGACAAGAAGAAGCGCGACCTGCGCGACCTGTGGCTCGACACCTTCGCCAGCTATTCCAAGGCCTGCTACGACGCCTGCGACCGCATCATCACCTTGTACGGCGGCAATCAGGAGTTCCAGCGCCGCCAGGGCGCCGATCCGGCCAAGCTGCTGATCGTGCCCAACGGCATCGACTATGCCGGCTATTCCCAGGTGCAGCGCGAGTCCACGCCGCGCCCGCCGACCATCGCCCTGATCGGCCGCGTCGTGCCGATCAAGGACGTGAAGACCTATGTCCGGGCGGCCGCCATCCTGCGCGAGGACATCCCCGATCTGAAGGCGATGATCCTCGGGCCGCTGGAGGAGGATCCCGGCTATGTCGAGGAATGCCGCAGCATCGTGAAGCATCTTGGGCTGGAGCAGACGGTGATCTTCGCCGGCCGGGTCAAACTGACCGACTGGCTGGGCAGGATCGACGCCATCGCGCTGACCAGCGTCAGCGAGGCGCAGCCGCTGGTGATCCTGGAGGCCGGGGCGTCGGGCGTGCCGACGGTGGCGACCGATGTCGGCTCCTGCTCCGAGCTGCTGATGGGCCGCCCGGACGAGGTGCCGCCGCTGGGGCCGGGCGGGGCGGTGACGCCGCTGGCCAGCCCGCTCGACACCGCGCGGGAACTGCGCGCCCTGCTGCTCGACCGCGCGTGGCGCGACCGCTGTGCCCAGGCCATCGCCCGGCGTGTCGCCCAATCCTACGACAAGGTCGCCATCGACCGCGTCTACCGTGCCATCTACGACGAGCACATCGCCATGCCGACCCGGCTTTCCCCGGAGCATGACGGCATCGGCCTGAAGGGAGCCGCCTGAGATGGCCGGCATCGGCTTCGCCCTCCGCCGGCTGGCCCGGCGCGACGACCTGCTCGGCGTGTTGCAGGGCTATGCCCATTCCGCCTTCATCACGTCGGGCCCCTGGATGTTCACCATCCTGGCGCTGGCCGGCATCACGCTGTTCGGCCGCGATCTGGTGGGGATGGAGGAGCTGACGCTGTTCCGCGTCGTGGTGATCTACAATTTCTGCTTCTCGGTCGTCTTCACCGGGCCGCTGGTGCTGGTCGCCACCCGCTATCTCGCCGACGCCATCTATGCCAAGGAGGTCGAGGCCGCACCCGGCATGCTGCTGGCGACGCTGGGGCTGGCCTATGCCATCGCCGGGCTGACCGCCGGACCCTTCTATCCGCTGTTCAGCGGGTTGCCGCTGCCGCTGATGCTGGGCGGGCTGGCGAACTTCTTCCTGGTCTGCGGCATCTGGGTGGTGTCGATCTTCCTGTCGGCGCTGAAGGATTATCTGGCGGTCACCGTCGCCTTCGGCGTCGGCATGGCGGCGGGGCTGGCCGGTGCGGTCCTGCTGGGCGGCCGCTTCGGCGCCGCCGGGATGGTCTGGGGATTCTCCGCCGGGCTGGCGGTGATCCAGTTCGGGCTGATCGCGCGGGTGCTGGCCGAATACCCCCATCCGGTCGGCCGGATGTTCGACTTCCTCGGCTATTTCCGCAAATACGCCGATCTGGCGCTGATCGGGCTGTGCGCCAACGCCGCCGTCTGGACCGACAAGTGGATCATGTGGTTCGCGCCGGAACGCGAGCTGGTCTCCGGCGCCATGGCGATCTACAGCGCCTATGACGGCGCCATGTTCATCGCCTATCTGACGACGCTGCCGGCGCTGACCCTGTTCACGGTGAACATCGAGACCCGCTTCTTCGAGCATTACCAGGGCTTCTACCGCGACATCCAGAAGCACGCGACCTACGACCAGATCGCCCGCAACCACCGCGCCATCATCGCCGCCCTGCTCGACAGCAGCCGCAACCTGATCATCCTGCAAGGGGCGGTCTGCGCCGTCTGCATCTTCCTGGCCCCAAGCATCATCGGTGCCCTCGGCCTGCAATACCAGCAGATCGGCATGTTCCGCTTCGGCGTGCTGGGCGCCTTCTTCCAGGTGCTGTTCCTGTTCTGCACGGTGATCCTCGCCTATTTCGACCTGCGCGGGCGAAACCTGACGGTGCAGCTGGTCTATCTGGCCGCGAATGCCGGCTTCACCCTGCTGTTCAGCCGGATGGGCTTTCCCTGGTACGGCTACGGCTATTTCCTCAGCTCGCTGCTGGCCTTCGCGGTGGCCTATCTGATGGTGGCGGACGCGGTGCGGCGGCTGCCCTATTTCGCCTTCGTCGCTAACAACCCGTCGGTGCGATGACCCGCCGCCTCGCCGCCCTGCTGCTGACCGCCCTGCTGCTGCCGGCCGCCGCCGGGGCCGAGGAGGTGCTGCGCACCGACCGCACCCAACCGGGCCATCTGGGTCCGACCTTCCGCGCCTATGAACCGCCGCCGCCCGGCCACGAGCCGCGCCTGCGCCGGACCGAGAGCCGCATCGTCTACAAGCTGCCCAACGGCCTGAACGGCCTCGCCACGCGCGACCGCACCCTGTCGCACCTGTGCCAGCGCGGCGCCTTCCTGCAACAGATCGACGGGCTCTATTGGGCGGCGACGCCGGACTACCGCTATGGGGTGGCCTTTTCCGGCGGCGCCAATCTTGTCGATCCGCAGAACCGCCGTCAGCCCGGCAAGACCTATTTCTTCCGCAACCAGGACAGCCGCTGCGAGGTCTGGATCGGCGACCAGGCGAAGCTGATGCCGCACTATATCGGGGGGTGACCGCGGCCTTGCCGCGCGGTTCGGCCGGGACCACAATGGTTCGCAACGAGCAGCCATGCTGATCTATAGCTGGAGACACCGATGCCCATTCCGGTGAGCGCTGAAACGGAAGTCCTTGCCCGCCGGCTTGCCGCCATTCGGGGGCAGAGCATCGACGAGGTTGTCCGCACCGCCGTTCGCGATGCGCTGGCGCGCGCTGAGCGGCCGGCGCCGTCCGGTCTCACGCCGGACCAGCAGGCCAAGGTCGACCGCATGCTGGCGCGGGTGAAGGCGCTGCCGCCGCTGGACAAAGACCCTGACGCCGTTCTCTACGACGAACACGGCCTGCCTCGCTGAGCCATGGTCGTCGATACCTCGGCCCTGGTTGCCATCCTGAAGGCCGAGCCGGAAGCGGCCGTCTTCCTCGCCAAGCTCGCCAGCGCCACGGTGTGCCGCCTGTCGGCCGCGAATTTCGTCGAGGCCGGGCTGATCGCCAACCGCGATCCGACCGGTTCCCACCGCGAGGCCCTTGAGGAACTGCTGCGGGAGTTCGCGATCCGCATCGAGCCGGTCAGCGAGCGCCAAGCCCGGCTTGCTCTCGACGCATTCCGTCGTTACGGCAAGGGGACCGGACACCCGGCCGGCCTCAATTACGGTGACTGCTTCGCCTATGCCCTGGCTGCGGACACGGGCGAAGTCCTGCTGTTCAAGGGCGATGATTTTCCCTGCACCGACCTTGTGCCGGCATGAGCGGCGTTACCGACCATCCCGGCGTTTTTCATCCCGCCGTTACCTGCCTCCCCGCATCCATGGTAGCGTTCTCGCCGGTGCCCCTTTGCGGAGGTTCCCGCCGATGCCGTCCGGATGGAACAGTGAACACGCCCCCGAAAACTGTTTCACGCCGTTCCAAACGTCGCATCCGGCTCCGCCTCGCATCCCGGCCCCTCGCATCGCGCTTGGCCGACCCCATATAGGGCCGGTCATCGGCCAGACGTGAACGACCGCCCGTGCGTATTCCCGACCTGAACAGCCTCTACGACGCCGGCAGCCGGCTTCTCCTGGAATCGACGGTGCGCGTCGGCGTCACCGGGCTGCGGCGGGCGGGCAAGACCGTCTTCGTCACCGCCATCGTCGACAACCTGCTGAAGAGCGGGCGGCTGCCCTTCATGGATGTCGTCTCGTCCGGCCGGTTCCAGGCGGCGCGGCTGCGGCCGCAGCCCGATCCCGACGTGCCGCGCTTCGATTTCGAAGGCCATCTCGCCGCCTTGACCGGCCCTGACCCCCATTGGCCGGAGCCGACGCGCGGCATCGGCCAGATGCGCGTCTCGCTGCGCTACCGTCCGGATTCGGCGCTGAAGCGCACCGTGCAGCCGATGGCGACGCTCAATGTCGACCTCGTCGATTATCCCGGCGAATGGCTGCTCGACCTACCGCTGCTGCGCCAGAGCTTCGCGGAATGGAGCGCCCAGACCCTCGAACTCGCCGCCCGTCCGCCGCGCGACGAGCTGTCCGCCTCGTGGCGCGGCTGGCTCGCCACCATCGACCCGGCCGCCCCGGCGGAGGAGGAGGCGGCGCGGCGCGGGGCGGCGCTCTACACCGACTATCTCCATGCCTGCCGCCGCGCCGACACGCTGCTCAGCCTGATCCAGCCCGGCCGCTTCGTCGAACCCGGCGACATGAAGGACGCGCCGCTGCTGACCTTCTGTCCCCTGCATGGCAATCAGCCCAACGGATCGAGGGGCCGCGGCAGCCTGTGGGCGCTGATGGAGGACCGGTACGAGGCCTACAAGACCAACGTCGTCCGCCGCTTCTTCGCCGAGCATTTCGCCCGGCTCGACCGCCAGATCGTGCTGATCGACGTGCTGGGCGCGCTGAATGCCGGCCCCGCCGGGATGGCCGACATGAAGCAGGCGCTGGAGTTGAGCCTGGAGCCGTTCCGCCATGGTTCGTCGGGCTGGCTCGACTGGCTGTTCGGCAGCAAGATCGACCGCGTGCTGTTCGCCGCGACCAAGGCCGACCACATCGCCGCCCACCAGCATGCCCAGCTGCGGGCCTTGCTCGACCGGCTGGTCGGCGACGCCCGCAACGCCATCCGCTTCGAGGGCGCCCAGGTCGAGACCATGGCCATCGCCGCGCTGAAATGCACCGAAAGCGTGGTGACGGAGCATGAAGGGCGGCAGCTGCGCTGCGTGCGCGGCGTGCCGGTCGGGCGCGACCGTCCGACCGTGCTGTTCCCCGGCGAAATTCCGGAGGATGCCGAGGCCTTCCCGCCCGGTCGCGACCGCCCCTACAATTTCCTGGCCTTCCGCCCGCCCGACGACCTCGGCCGCGATCCGCGCGGCCTGCCGCACATCCGCGTCGACCAGGCCCTGCAATTCCTTCTCGGGGACTATCTGACGTGACGGAGCGCGAGACCCGCAATGCCTCAAAGGGGTGGGTTCCGCCGATGGAGCTGGAACTCGACCGCGCGGCACCCGTGCCGGCCGAGGAGGAGACCGCCCTCTTGACCGGCTCCGGCGATCCCGCCGACCTGCTGCCGGCCCCGGCCACCCCGGTGCGGACCACGCGCCGGCTGGGGCGCTGGCTGTTCGGGGCGCTGGCGGCGCTGGTTCTGGTGGCGCTGGGCTTCGACACAGCCGACCTGTTGGCCCGCGCCTTCGCCACCAGCCTCGCGCTGGGCGTGCTGGTCGGCCTGCTGGCCGCCACCGCCGGCATCGCGGCCCTGGCGATGCTGGTGACCGAGCTGCTGTCGCTCCGCCGCCTGCGCCGCATCGAGGAACTGCGGGCGGAGGCCGGCCGGCTGGAGCTGGACGCCCCCGGCGGCCGGGCCGACCGGTTCGCCGGATCGCTGGTGGCGCTCTATGCCGACCGGCGGGAGCTGGCCCCGGCGCTGGCCCGCGTGCGCGACCATGTCACCGACGCCCATGACGAGCATGAGGTGGTCCGGCTGCTCGACCGCGAGGTGCTGAGCCCGCTCGACCGCGCCGCCTATCAGCGGGTGCTGCGCGCCTCGCGCGACACCGCCGTCGCCACCGCGCTGAGCCCGGCGGCTCTGCTGGATTTCGCGGTGGTCCTCTGGCGCAACCTGAAGCTGGTGCGGGAGATCGCCGCCCTCTATGGCGCCCGGCCCGGCTATGTCGGCTCGCTGCGGCTGTTGCGCCGGATGCTCGCCAACATCGCCGTCGCCGGGGTGGCGGAAAGCGCCCACCATGTCGCGGTGGAGGCGCTGGGCGGGTCGCTCGCCGCCGCCATTTCAACGCGGATGGGGCAGGGGGTGATCAACGGCCTGCTGACCGCGCGGGTCGGGCTGACCGCCATGCATTTGTGCCGCCCCATCGCCTTCGGCCCGGACAACCGTCCCAGCCTCAACCGCATCAGGAAGGAGCTGCTGTCCCTGCCCAAGCAAGTGCTGTGATACCGTCGGGCGTACGCCCGACGGTATGGGCCGCGACTGCGGCCCCGCAGGTCCATGCCTGCGAAGGCAAGCGGCCGGATGGCCGCGCCCGCCGATTGAGGGCGAGTAAAAGAGCGCTCAGGCGTCGGCCATTGCGTCCGCTTCGGAGCCATGAACGGTGCCGATGGCATGCAGCGAGCTTTGCAGGGTCAGCCGGTCCAGCTGCTCCACCCGCAGGCTGGCGAAGATCTTGATGCGGCTTTCCAGCTCCACATAGGTGCGGCGGAAGGCCATGCGGATGCGGTCCTCCGTCCCGCTGGCGGCCGACGGATCCTCGACCCCCCAATGGGCGGTCAGCGGCGTGCCATTCCACACCGGGCACATTTCGCCCGCCGCCTGATCGCAGACGGTGAAGACGAAATCCAGCGCCGGCGCGTCCGGCCGGGAGAACTCGTCCCAGCTTTTCGACCGCAGACCCTCGGTCGGCAGATTGAAGGCCTTCAGCGTCGCCAGCGTGTGCGGGTTGATCTGGCCCGAAGGGTGGCTGCCGGCCGACCATGCGTTGAAGCGGCCGGCGCCCCACCGCCGCATCAGGCATTCCGCCATGATGCTGCGCGCCGAATTGTGGGTGCAGAGAAACAGGGCGTTGTAGGTTTTCTGCTCGGTCATCGCCAACCCCAGGGTTCGGCCCGCCGGCAGGGTGTCGGCGGGAACGGGACGGCGGCACTGTGCCGTCCGCCCCGCTCCCGGTTCAAATCAAGCTTTTATGTCAAGCCCGACACCTCATGCGAGGTCGAAGACCAGCACTTCGGCCTCATAAGCCCGGTCCAGCGTCACCGCCTCCTCGTTGGACAGGGCTGCGCCGTCGCCGGCCTTCAGCAGGGTGCCGTTCAGATGGACCCAGCCGCGGGCGACCTGGACCCAGGCATGGCGGCCGGGGCGCAGCGGCAGCGTGGCGCTTTCCTCGCCGTCCAGCAGGGCGGCATACAGGTCGACATCCTGATGGATGACGGTGCTGCCGTCACGGCCGTCCCGCGACCCGACCAGCTTCAGCGTGCCGCGCTTCTGCTCGGCCGGGAAGTCCGCCTGCTGGTAGCCGGGCGCCAGGTTGTTGGCCTCCGGCAGGATCCAGATCTGGAGGAAATGCACCGGTTCGGTGTCCGACGCATTGTATTCGCTGTGGCGGATGCCGCGGCCGGCGCTCATCACCTGGACCTCGCCCGGACGGATCACCGACCCGGTGCCGATGGAGTCCTTGTGCTCCAGCGCGCCGTTCAGCACATAGGAGACGATCTCCATGTTGGCGTGCCCATGGGTGGGGAAGCCGGCGCCGGGGATCACCCGATCCTCGTTGATGACCCGCAGGGCGCGGAAGCCCATATGGCCGGGATCCAGGTAGTGGCCGAACGAGAAGCTGTGGTTGCTGTTCAGCCAACCCATGTTGGCGACCCCACGCTCGTCGCGATGGCGAATGGTGATCATGATGAAACCCTCCTTTGCCTTCGGGGTGTGTGCCCTTGTCTGGAGGGGAATTTGGCACCGGACAGCAAATCGAACAATCAGGCGAAATTACACAAGATCGTCCTTCATGGAGCGACAATATCACCCCGCCAGCGGCACGCCCACGGCGAACACGGTTCCACGCCCTTCCACCGACCGCACCGTCACTGGATGCCCCAGCAGCCGGGCCAGACGTTCGACGATGGCGAGGCCGAGGCCGATGCCCTCGCTGCGGTCGCGGTCGGGACGGTCGAGCTGGACGAATTCCTCGAAGATGCGCTGGCGGTCGGGCTCGGCGATGCCGCGGCCGGTGTCGTAGACCTCGATCCACAGCGTGTCGCCACGGGTGCGGCAGCCGACCAGCACGCCGCCGCTCTCGGTGTAGCGGATGGCGTTGGCGATCAGGTTGCGGACGATCCGCTCCAGTAGGGCCGGATCGCTGCGCACGACCGCATCGGTCGGGATGGCGCGGAGCCGCAGCCCCTTCGCCTCCGCCTGTCCGGCGAACTCGGCCTCGAGCTGGTCGAGCAGGGGGGAGAGCGGCAGGTCGGCCGGCTTCGGCGACACCACCCCCGATTCCAGCTTGGAGATGTCGAGGATCGCGTTCAGCAGGTCGCGCATCGACCGTTGCGCCGCCTTCAGGTCGGTCAGCAGGGCCGCCGCCTTGCCGCTCTGCGGCTGGCGTTCCAGCATGCCGGTGAACATGCCGATGGCCTGCAGCGGTTGCTGCAGGTCGTGGCTGGCATGGGCGAGGAAACGGGACTTCGCCCGGTGCGCCTGCTCCGCCGCGGTCTTGGCGGTGTGCAGTTCGGCCGTCCGCTCGCGCACCTGCTGTTCCAGCGTGGCGTTGGCCCGCTCGATGGTTTCCGCCATGCGCAAGATTTCGGTGAACTGCCGGCGCACCTGCCGCGTCATCGGCCGGAAGATCGCCAGCGCCTCCACCGCCAGGATCAGCAGGGTGATCAGCAGCGCCGCCAAGCCCAGCCGGTGCAGGGTCTGGAAGCCCGCCTCGCCCTCCTCCTGGTAAAGGGCGACCATCTCTTCAAGCCGGTCCAGCAGCGGGCCGAGCGCTTGAGCGGTAATGCGGTTGGCTTCGGCGGGGTCCGGCGGCTGGCCGGTGGACGCGGCGGCGATAACGCGGCGCAAGGCGGCGATATGCCCGGTCACCACCGGGTCGAGCGGGTCGGGGCCGCTGAAGAACAGGTCGCGCGGCGGCGGACCCAGCGGCGGGCCTTCCTCCGACCCGGACTGGCCGCTCAGGCGCCGGTGGGTCGCCTCGAACATGCCCGTGGCCTCGTCCAGCCGCTTGGCAAGGTCGGCGCGCACCGCCGGATCGGTGGCGCTCCTCAGCTGTTCCACCAGCAGGGCCGTCCGCTGCGACAGCATGCGCTGGCGGCCGGAGACATTGACGACCTCCAGCATGCGTTCATGCTGGCCGATCACCCGCTCCGTCATGACGAAGCCGGCCAGCGTGCCCAGCGCGATCAAGGTCAGCGCCAGGGCGTAGCGCAGGGTCATCCAACGGGCTGTCGTCGTGCCGATCGGTATCATGCGCTCGTCCCCCGGGCCGTGATCGCCCCAATGCGGTACCGATCATGGGGCAGCCTGCCGCATCGCAGCAAGGCCAGAGCGTGGCGGCGACGCTATGACGCTTCGGTAAAGCCGCAGGCTTCCAGCGCCGCCCGCATGTGGGGCGGAACCGGGGCCACGGCGCCGACCGGATCGCGCTTGGGGTAGAGCGGCAGCGAGATGGCGCGGGAGTGCAGATGCAGCGGCTTGCCGTCCGGCCCGCCATATTGCGGGTCGCCGACCAGCGGACAGCCGATGGAGGCGCAATGGACGCGGATCTGGTGGGTCCGGCCGGTGTGCGGCGTCAGTTCCAGCCAAGTGAGCCCATCGGCCTGCCCGCGCACGACATAATCGGTGACCGCCGCCTGTCCGTCGGGCGAACCGACGATGCGCCAGCCGCCGGTCTTGTTGGACACCTTGGCGAGCGGCAGTTCGATCCGCCCGGACTCCTGGGGCGGCGTGCCGGCGACCACCGCCCAATAGGTCTTATCGACCTTGCCGTTCTGGAACAGGATGCCGATCTTGCGCAACGCCTTGGCATGGCGGCCGAGGATCAGGCAGCCCGACGTGTCGCGGTCCAGCCGGTGGGCCAGCGACGGGGGCTTGGGAAAGCCGAAGCGCAGCGCGTCGAAATGCCGCTCCAGGTTCGGTCCGCCGGCAGGACCGGCATGGACCGGCAACCCGGCGGGCTTGTCGAGGATCAGCATCAGCCCGTCGCGGTACAGGATGCGGTCTTGGATTTGGGTGGGTGTCACGGGCTACTCATCCCCAGGCACGGGAAATCAAAAGGTCGATGGCGGCGATGATGCGGTCGCTGTCGTCGGCGAGGCAGCAGACCCTCTCGCCGAGTTGGTCCATCGGAACGGAGGCGAGCTGAAGCGGGTTCAAAACGACGCCATGGCCCTCGATCTCGAACTTCGGGGTCAAGGAGGGTTCCGTGCACTGGAGCTTGTCAGCCAGCAGCAGCGGCGCGACCACCCTGCGTGCCGATGCGTCGAAACGCTGTGACTGGACTATCACCAGATACGGTATGCCCGAACGCATTGCTGTTCGGTTCCGATGAACATCGAATTGAGCCATCACAGGTGATCGAGATGTTCATCGGCGAAGGAGCCGTATCTGGCGTCGAACTCGTTCAGCGCCTTGATCGTGGCATCCAGGCGACGCTCACGATCCGCCTTCGCCACCTCGTCGGCCAGCATCTTTTCGACTCGTTCCGACAGGTCGCCGGGAAGGGACTGGGCGCGTTGCAGGATGTCCTCGTCCAGCGACAAGGTGATGTCCCGCTTCGGCGCACGCCGGTCATAGACACCGTCCATTGCACAGTCCTTCCCGATCCCGATGCCCCGATCCCGATGCGATGAAGATAGGCGCCCCAGGTGCCATCCCGCAAGCGGGCAGGGAAAAGGGCGCGGTGCCTCCTGCAAGGCGCCGCGCCCCTTCACGTCCTGTCAGACAGGGTCAGGCGAGCTTCAACTCCTTGAAGAAGTCGTTGCCCTTGTCATCGACGATGATGAAGGCCGGGAAGTCCTCCACCTCGATGCGCCAGATGGCTTCCATGCCGAGTTCGGGATACTCGACGCACTCCACCTTCTTGATGCAGTCCTGGGCCAGACGGGCGGCGGCACCGCCGATGGAGCCGAGATAGAAGCCGCCATGCTGCTTGCAGGCCGCCGTCACTTCCGCACTGCGGTTGCCCTTGGCCAGCATGACCATGGAGCCGCCCGCCGCCTGGAACTGGTCGACGAAGCTGTCCATGCGGCCGGCTGTCGTCGGCCCGAAGGAGCCCGAGGCGTAGCCTTCCGGCGTCTTGGCCGGGCCGGCATAGTAGATCGGATGGTTCTTGAAATAGTCCGGCAGCGGCTCGCCGGCGTCCAGGCGGGCGCGCAGCTTGGCGTGGGCCAGATCGCGGGCGACGATCAGCGGGCCGGTCAGCGACAGGCGGGTGCGGATCGGATACTGGCTCAGCGTGGCGCGGATCTGTTCCATCGGCTGGTTCAGGTCGATCCTTACGACGTCGTCCGACAGATGCTCGTCACCGATCTCCGGCAGATACTGGGCCGGATCGGTCTCCAACTGCTCCAGGAAGATGCCGTCCTTGGTGATCTTGCCCACCGCCTGACGGTCGGCCGAGCAGGACACGCCGATGCCGATCGGCATCGAGGCGCCGTGGCGCGGCAGGCGGATGACGCGGACGTCGTGGCAGAAATACTTGCCGCCGAACTGGGCGCCGATGCCCATGTTCTGGGTCAGCTTGTGGACCTCGGCCTCCATCGCCAGATCGCGGAAGGCGTGCGCGTCCTCGCCGCCCTCGGTCGGCAGATTGTCGAGATAGCGGGCCGAGGCCAGCTTCACCGTCTTCAGGTTCTGCTCCGCCGACAGGCCGCCGATGACGATGGCGAGGTGGTAGGGCGGGCAGGCCGAGGTGCCGAGATAGCGGATCTTGTCTTCCAGGAACTTCAGCAGCCGGTCGGGCGCCAGAACCGACGGGGTGGCCTGATGCAGGAAGGTCTTGTTGGCCGACCCGCCACCCTTGGCCATGAACAGGAACTTGTAATAGTCCTCGCCCTCGGAATAGATGTCGATCTGCGCCGGCAGGTTGTTGCGGGTGTTCTTCTCCTCATACATGGAGATCGGCGCAAGCTGGCTGTAGCGCAGGTTGCGCTTCAGGTAGGCGTCGCGGGCCCCTTCCGACAGGGCGGTCTCGTCACCGCCCTTGGTCCAGACGCGGCGGCCCTTCTTGCCCATGATGATGGCGGTGCCGGTGTCCTGGCACATCGGCAGGGTGCCGGCGGCGGCGATGTTGGCGTTCTTCAGCAGGTCGAGCGCCACGAAACGGTCGTTGGCCGACGCTTCCCCATCGTCCAGGATCTTGGCGAGCTGGGCCAGATGGCCCGGCCGCAGCAGATGGTTGATGTCGGAGAAGGCAGCCTCGGCCAGCAGGCGCAGACCTTCCGGCTCGACCTTCAGGATCTGCTCGCCGTCGAACTCGACGACCGAGACGTGATCCGAGGTCAGCTTGCGGTAGGTCGTGTCGTCCTTGGCGAGCGGAAACAGGCCGCGGGCTGAGGCGATGTCGTCGGGCATTGGGGCGTTCCTTCATGACGATCCAACGGCCGCCGTTCGCCTCCGCAGGGCACAAGGCCCGGCCGTGCGCGCGAAGGGGGCAGGCCGCGCTCGGCCCCCCTTATACACCGCTCCCGCGCGGAGACAACCACCGGCAGGAGTAACAGCGCGCGACGGTTTGTCGTCAGATGACTGAAGGGCCGAAGACAGGCAAAAGAAAAGGCCGGTACACCGCAATGGTAATACCAGCCTTTTCTTCCACTCACTGACGCCGGCTGTTTACGCCGCCGCCCTCACCCGCTTGTCGACCGCCGCATGGGCCTGCGGTGCCGGTTCGGCCGGGGCGCCCACCCACTCGCCGTGGGCGGGGATTTCCTCGCCCTTCATCACAAGCGTCAGCGGGCCCAGGCGGGCGAAGTCGCCGACATGGGTGTCATAGAGCACCGTGGCGCCGGCCCCGACGGTGACGCCGGTCCCGACCGACACCCGGCCGACCTTCATCACACGGTCCTCGTACAGGTGGGTCTGCAAGGCCGACAGGGCGTTGATCGCGCTATAGTCGCCGACCGACACGCAGTCGAACTCGGTGATGTCGGTGGTGTCCATGTAGACGCCCTGGCCGAACTTGGTGCCGAACAGGCGCAGCACCCAGGGCAGCATCGGCGTGCCGCGCAGATGGTCGAGCAGGACCTTGCCGGCCAGACCCCAGTACAGCACGGCAACCGCCTCGGTCCGCATGGCCCACCAGGACCACATCGGCTTCATGGTCGGGGCGTAGCGGCCCATCAGCAGCCATTTCACCAGCGCCACCACCAGCACCATCGCCACAGGGATGGCGACGCTGACCGCCAGGAACTGCCAGGCGAAGGCGCCCCAGCGCTGGTCGAGAATGGCGGGGGCGAAGAACTCCACCGCGAAGGTGCCGAAGGTGATGAACAGCATCGACGGCATCGACAGGCTGAACGCCTCGAACACGGCGCGTCCCAGACGGCGGGCGCGCGACGGCTCGAAGGTCCAGTTGGCCGACACGTTGTCGAACTTCTGGCGCACCGGCAGCTTGATCGGCGGGCTGCCGAACCAAGTGTCGCCGGCTTGCATCTCGGCGTTCGCCGGCGGCTTGGACTTGATGCCGATCAGCGTGCCGGTGGGGATGGAGGCGCCCGGCGGCACCACGGCGTCGTTGCCGACGAACACGCGGGCCTCGGTCTTCACCGGTTGCAGATGCATCCAGCCGCGGCGGATGTCCTCGTCGCCCAGCACCACCTCGTCGGCGATGAAGCATTTCTCGCCGATCTCCACCAGATCGTAGCGGCCGGCGAGGTTGGTCGAGATCTCGGCGTCGCGGCCGATCTTGGCACCCATCAGGCGGTACCAGGCCCGCATGTAGACGGTGGCGTACAGCGAGCTGAGGGTTTCCAGCATCACCTCGGTCGCCAGCGCCACGACCCATTTGCGGACGTAGAACCAGCTGTGGACCGAGTAGGAGCCGGCCTCCACCTTCGGCAGCACGATCCAGCGCATGGCGGCGATCAGCAGCACGGTGAAGGCCACCAGGAACATGGCGGTCGGCCATGCGATGGCGGGGACATAGTAGAGGTAGTTGACCTTGAACACCCCGCCCATCCAGGCGTCGAGCTTGTCGAACAGGTAGAAGGCCGGGAAGATCGGGATCAGCGCCACCGGCGGCAGGCCGACCAGGGCGACCAGATAGATCAGCGTCTGGGCGGCGCGCTTGACGATGCCGGCGCGCGGCTCCTCGGGAAGGGCGGCGCGGTCGACGGTGCCGACCTTGCGGGCGGGCGAACCGTCCCACTGCTCGTAATCGCCGGTGTGGGTGCCGGCGGCGAGCGCGGTCAGGTCGGCCAGCTCGGTGCTCTTGCCGACGACGGCATCATGGCCGATGACGCAGGAAGTGCCGATATAGGCGTCGTCGCCGATCTCGATGGTGCCGATCACCAGCTCGTTGCCGATCACCTCGGCATTGGCCATCTTCACCTTGCCGCCGGTCGAGGCGCCGCGGCCGATGCTGACCAGATCGATGGCGCCGGATTCGAACTCGCCGATCATCGCATCGGCGCCGACCTTGGCGCCGAGCGCGCGCAGGAGCAGCCGCATCACCGGCGACCCCTGGAACCATTTCAGGTGGACCAGCGCGATGAAGCGCTGGGCCAGCCACCAGCGGTAATAATAGACGCCCCACAGCGGGTAGCGGCCCGGCTTGGTCCGGCCGATGATCAGCCATTTCGCCGCGACGGCGATGGCGACGGTGGCGATGTTGATGACGACGTAGACGCCGAACATCGTGGTGATTTCGCCGAGGATCCCGGCATCCTCGCCCGACAGCAGCATGTAGCTGACGAACACGCCAAGCCACTGCACCGTCATCAGCGCCAGGATGATCGGCAACGCCGCGGCCTGGGCCAGGCCGCACAGCAGCCGGCGGGCCAGCGGCGGCGGATCGAAGGACAGGTCGGCCGGCTTGGCGCCGTGACCCGCCGGAGCCTTGGCATCGAGCCGTTCGGCCATCGCCCGCAGCGTGCGGGCGCCATAGACGTCCTGGAGGGTCAGGCCGGACAGCCCGGCGGTCTCGCGCACCGCCGAAACGAAGCGCGCCGCCAGCAGCGAATGGCCGCCCAGGTCGAGGAAGAAGTCGGCCTCCAGCGGGATCGACTGGCCGGGGAAGACACGGCGGGCGGCCTCCAGCAGCGTCGCCTCGGTCGGGCTGCGCGGCTCCTCCTGCTCACCCGCACCGGCATCCTCGGTCAGGGCCATCGCCTGGAGCGTCTTGCGGTCGGCCTTGCCGGAGGTCAGGCGCGGCAGTTCCGCCACCTGCTCGTAGTGCGCGGGCACCATGTAGGCGGGCAGCTGCGCCCGCAGCGCGTCGCGCAGCGCCGTCTTGTCGAGGGAGGCGCCGGGCTGCGCGACCAGGAAGGCGACCAGACGGTCCAGCCCGTTGTCGGTACGCAGGACCACCGTGGCCTGGGCGACGCCGGCCAAGTCGGTCAGCTTCGCCTCGATCTCGCCCAGCTCCAGCCGGAAGCCGCGGATCTTCACCTGATCGTCGATGCGGCCATGGAAACGCAGGTTGCCGTCGGCATCGACGCTGACCGCGTCGCCGGAGCGGTAGAGCAGGGGATCCGGATGTGGGCTTGGCGTACCGGAGCGGAACGGGTTGGCGATGAACTTCTCCGCCGTCAGCTCCGGCCGGCCGAGATAGCCCTGGGCGACGCCGGGGCCGCCGATCAGCAGCTCGCCCTGGGTGCCGGGGGCCACCGGCTGCAACGCCTCGTCCACCACATAGCAGGTGTAGTTGGGGATCGGGCGGCCGATGGTGACGGGGGTGTCGGGATGAACCTCGGCCACCGTGGCGACGACGGTCGCCTCGGTCGGGCCGTAGCTGTTGAACAGGCGCCGGCCCGGCCGGCACCAGCGCGACGCCACGGCCGGCGGGCAGGCCTCACCGCCCAGGATGACGACGCGCAACGAGGGAATGTCCTTCGGCAGCATCGCCAGCAGGGTGGGGACGGTGTCCAGCACAGTGACGCCGGCCTCGGTCAGCACGTCGGCCAGCCGGTCGGCCTCGTCCAGCACTTGGCGGCTGGCGACCCACAGGGTGGCGCCGGCCAGATAGGGGACGAAGATCTCTTCCAGCGACAGGTCGAAGGCCACCGACGCGCCCTGGAACGCCACATCGTCGGCGGTGATGCCGTAGACGCTGTTGGCGGCGCGCAGGTAATGGCAGATGTTGCGGTGGCTGATGACGATGCCCTTGGGCTTGCCGGTCGAGCCCGAGGTGTAGATGGCGTAGGCCGGGCTGTCCGGCGTCACCCCGTCGGCCCGCAGGTCGAACGGCTCCTCGCTGTCGCTCAGCACATCGCCGATGCGCAGGACCTGGACATCGGCGCCGCTTGCCGCCAGCGTCGCCGCCTTGGTGCCGGTCACCAGATCGATCAGGATCGCCGGGGCGGCGCAGTCGGTCAGGCTGACCGCCACGCGCTCCGCCGGGGCATCGGCGTCGAAGGGCAGATAGGCCGCACCGGCCTTCAGGATGCCCAGCAGCGCCACATGCAGGTCGAGCGACCGCGCCATCCACAGCCCGACGAAGCAGCCAGGGCCGATCCCGCGCGCCCGCAGGCCGCGGGCGACCCGGTTGGCGCGCGCATCCAACTCGGCATAGGTGACGCGCCGGCCTTCATAGACGATGGCCGTACGGTCCGGATGCGCCGCAGCGGTCGCCTGCGGAATGTCGGACAGCAGTTCGTCGCGCAGAAGGGACGGGTCGACCCGGCCGCTCAGCGTCGGGACCGTCGGAGTTGCGGTCCACGGAGCGGAGATCGTCGATTGACCGGCCGGGGAAACATCGGTCGGGCCGTTGGCCCGCGCAGTCAGCAGAGTCACGCTGTGTCAGCCTTCCAAAAGGAATCAGCGCGGTGGCGCCAAACGGACCCGATCGGCATACGGTCCCGGCGGTCGGCTGAACGCGGCAATCGGCCGCTCTCAAGTTGTGGCGCTTTATGGTTAACGAATGCTTGCTGCTCGGCTTGCCGGCACCCGTACCGATGGGAGATGACAAGTCTTGGGCTGCCCAAGCGCTGCGAAAGCAACATTCGCCCAACCGAAAGAAAGTGGAAGACCCGACTGCGCCGGATACATGCGGTTACATGAACGGGCATGGTCGCGCCTTCATGATCCGTTGCGCGGCAAGGGTCAAGCTTATCCTTGTGAACCTGAATCGAAGGGTAGGGTCCTGTGTCGGGGCCATCACATGCCCTGCCGAAGGACCCGCGGACCGGTGATTTGCGGCGTGGTGGATGCCATGCGCAGTTCCGGTTGCCGCTGTTGGGCGGCGTCGCAACCAAGACCAGAATAAGCCTCCCGACTGGGTGGGCGTTCACGGTCCGTCGCCGCCTGTTCCCGCGGTTCCCGTCCGTTCCGCGCAGATGTGGTGTCGATTGCGGCGTTGCGCCATTCGGGCGGCGCATGGCTGGGGCTCCGGGAAACCGGGCTCGTCCGTCGTTTTCATTATGGACATCATCAAAATCAAAATTGATTATGATCGTCATCAATGGCGCCCGGCACCGGCCGGCGCGCACAAGCCGGACCTAAAGACAGGAGAGGGCCATGAGCGCTGCGATGAACACGACCGGTGCGGACATGAGCGGGCGGGTCGCCCTGGTCACCGGCGGCACGTCGGGGATCGGGCGGACGACGGCGCTGGCCTTTGCCGGTGCGGGGGCGACGGTGATCGTCACCGGCCGGCGCGAGGCGGAGGGGCTGGAGACGGTGGAGCTGATCGGCCGGGCCGGCGGCATAGGCCAGTTCGTGGCCGCCGATGTGGCCGACGGGGCGGAGGTCGCCGCCCTCTTCGAGCGGATCGAGCGCGACCACGGCCGCCTCGACGCTGCCTTCAACAATGCCGGCATCCATCAGGTCGCTCCCGTCACCGATATGGACGAGGCCGACTTCGACCGCGTCCTGACCGTCAATGTGAAGGGCGTCTGGCTTTGCCTGAAGCATGAACTGGCGATCATGCGCCGTCAGGGCCGCGGCGCGGTCGTGAACACCGGGTCGGTGCTCGGGCAAATCGGCATGGCCGGCAACGCCGCCTATTCCGCCAGCAAGGCGGCGGTGGAGGGGCTGACCCGCACCGCGGCCATCGAGGTCGCGTCCTTCGGCGTGCGTGTCAACGCCGTCTGCCCGGCGATCATCCAGACGCCGATGACCCAGGCGTCCTTCGGCGGTGCCGAGCAAGTGGAGGCGGTGATGGGGCCGCGCCATCCCGTCGGCCGTGTCGGCCGTCCGGAAGAGGTCGCCGCGGCGGTGCTCTGGCTCTGCTCCGACGCCGCCGGCTTCGTCACCGGCCAGTCGATCAACATCGACGGCGGCGTGACCGCTCAATAACCGGCTCCACCAACAGGGCCCATAGCAAGCCAGTCCCCGGAGACCCCAGCCGATGCTGTCCACCCCCCTCGCCGCCGCCCTGGCGCGGCGCGACATCCATTATGCCTGGGTCGTCGTCGCCGTCACCTTCCTGTCCATGCTGGTGTCGGCCGGGGCGGTCGGCGCGCCCGGCGTCCTGCTGCTGCCGCTCCAACGGGAGTTCGGCTGGGACACCGCCGACATCTCCACCGCCATGGCGATCCGCCTGCTGCTGTTCGGGCTGATGGGGCCCTTCGCCGCCGCGATGATCAACCGCTTCGGCGTCCGCCGCATGGTGCTCTCCTCGCTGACGCTGGTCGGCGGCGGGCTGCTGGCTTCGCTGGCGATGCGGGAGGTGTGGCAACTGATCCTGCTGTGGGGGTTCGTCGTCGGCTTCGGCACCGGCCTGACCGCCATGGTGCTGGGCGCCACCATCGCCACCCGCTGGTTCGTCGCCCGCCGCGGGCTGGTGATCGGGCTGCTGACAGCCAGCTCGGCCACCGGGCAGCTGGTCTTCATGCCGCTGCTGTCGATGCTGACGGAGGCCTATGGCTGGCGCACCGCCATCGCCCTGCTGTGCGGTCTCATCGCCGTGGCCGCCCTGGCGATGCTGGCGCTGATGCGGGACCGCCCTGCCGACCTCGGCCTGCCCGCCTTTGGCGAGGTCGGGGCCGCGGCTCCTGCCGCCCCGGCCGGCGCCATCCTGTCGGCCGCGCTGGGAGCGTTGCGCGACGCCGCGGGGACGCGGGCCTTCTGGGTTCTGTTCGCGACCTTCTTCATCTGTGGTGCCAGCACCAACGGCCTGATACAGACCCACCTGATCCCGCTCTGCGTCGATTTCAGCGTGCCGGAGGTGCAGGCCGCCGGCCTTCTGGCCCTGATGGGCATCTTCGACTTCGTCGGCACCGTCGGGTCGGGCTGGCTGTCCGACCGCTACGACAACCGCTGGCTCCTGGTCTGGTATTACGGCCTGCGCGGTCTGTCGCTGCTCTATCTGCCCTATTCGGACTTCACCCTCTACGGCCTGTCGGTCTTCGCCGTCTTCTATGGGCTGGACTGGATCGCCACCGTCCCGCCGACCGTGCGCCTCACCGCGGAGCGCTTCGGCCGGGAACGCGCCAATCTGGTCTTCGGCTGGATTTTCGCCGGCCACCAGCTGGGCGCCGCCACGGCGGCCTTCGGCGCCGGCCTGTCGCGCACCGCGTTGCAGACTTATCTGCCGGCCTTCGCCACCGCAGGCGCGCTGTGCCTGCTCGCGGCGGTGCTGGTTCCGCTGGTCGGCAGCCGTGCCAAGCCGGTTGCGGCAGCGGACTGATGCGGCCTCATTCCCCCAGATGCTCCAGCGGCAGGGCGGTGCGGTAGCGCACCTGTTTCAAGGCGAAGCTGGAGCGGATGTTGGCGACGCCGGGGATGCGGGTCAGGTGCTCCTTCAGGAACCGCTCATAGCTGGCGAGGTCCGGCACCACCACCCGCAGCAGGTAATCGGCGTCGCCGGTCATCAGGTAGCATTCCAGCACCTCCGGCCGTGCCATCACCGCCGCCTCGAACCCATCCAGCCGCGCCTCGACCTGCCGTTCCAGGCTGACGCTGACGAAGATGTTGACCGGCAGGTCGACGGAGGCCGGATCGACCAGCGCGACATAGCGGGCGATCACGCCCGCATCCTCCAGCGCCTTGACCCGGCGCAGGCAGGGGGAGGGCGACAGGCCGACCCGCTCCGCCAGTTCGTTGTTGGGCAGCCGGCCGTCTTGCTGAAGGGCGGACAGAATCTTGCGGTCGATGCGGTCGAGGGGCTGTTTTGGCATGAGATGCCGTTTCCCGTTTTATCCTGGCATCCGATGCTAAAGCGCAACCGCGACCGCCGCCACTTCGCAAGCATCTGCCGGATCACAAATGATAGGCTGCTCCAATCATAAACCTGCGTTTGGGAGCAGAACCATGACCGCGAACCAGCCGTCCCCCGCCGATCTCGCCTGCCTGGCGGAGCTGGAGCGCAAGGTCCTCTGGCTTGCGTCCTGGACCATCCACAACGCCAACCATGTCCGCCCCAACCTGGACGGGATGAAGATCGGCGGCCACCAGGCCTCCAGCGCCTCGATGGCGACCATCCTGACGGCGCTCTATTTCTCGGCCCTGCGGCCCGAGGACCGGGTGGCGGTGAAGCCCCACGCCAGCCCGATCTTCCACGCCATCCAGTATCTGCTGGGCAACCAGACGCGGGGGAAGTTGGAGAATTTCCGCGGCTACAAGGGCGCCCAGTCCTACCCGTCCCGTACCAAGGACGTGGACGATGTCGATTTCTCCACCGGTTCGGTCGGGCTGGGGGTGGCGCAGACCCTCTTCGCCTCGCTGGTCCAGGATTATCTGAAGGCCAAGGGCTGGGCGCCCGGCCTGCCGGAAGGCCGCATGGTCTCGCTGGTCGGCGACGCCGAGATGGACGAAGGCAACATCTTCGAAGCCCTGCAGGAGGGCTGGAAGCACGGCGTGCGCAACACCTGGTGGATCGTCGACTACAACCGCCAGAGCCTGGATGCGGTGATCCGCGAAGGGCTGTGGGAGCGGCTGGAGAACATCTTCCGCGCCTTCGGCTGGGACGTGGTGATCCTGAAATACGGAACCCTGATGCAGGAGGCGTTCACGGAACCCGGCGGCGAGCGGCTGCGCCACTGGATCGACAGCTGTCCGAACCAGCTCTATTCGGCCCTGACCTATCAGGGTGGAGCGGCATGGCGCCGTCGCCTGATGGACGATCTGGGCGACCAGGGCGACGTCACCCGCCTGATCGAGCGCCGCAACGACGAGGAGCTGGCCCGGCTGATGGGCAATCTCGGCGGCCATGACCTGCCGTCGCTGCTGGAGGCCTTCGCCCGGGCCCGCACCCATGACCGGCCGGTCTGCTTCATCGCTTACACCGTCAAGGGCTTCGGTCTGCCGCTGGCCGGTCACAAGGACAACCATTCCGGCCTGCTGACCCGCGAGCAGATGGACGGCTTCCGCACCGCCAACAGGGTCCGCGAGGGTCGTGAATGGGACCGCTTCGAGGGACTCTCGCTGCCGGACTCCGCCCTGGAGGATTTCCTGCGCCGCGTTCCCTTCGCACAGAAGGGCCGCCGCCGCTACGAGGCACCGGCGGTCGCCGTGCCGGCCGCGCTGGCGGTGCCGACGCAGAAGAGCCTGTCGACCCAGGCCGCCTTCGGCCTGACCCTGAACGAGATCGGACGGGAGCGCTCGCCGCTGGCCGAGCGCATCGTCACCACGGCTCCCGACGTCACCGTGTCCACCAACCTCGGGGCCTGGGTGAACCGGCGCGGGCTGTTCGCCAAGAGCGAGCTGGCCGACCTGTTCAAGAAGGAGCGCATCCCCTCCACCTACAGCTGGGAATTCTCGCCGAAGGGCCAGCATCTGGAGCTGGGCATCGCCGAATCCAACCTGTTCATCCTGCTGGCGGCGCTCGGCCTGTCGCACAGCCTGTTCGGGGAGCGGCTGCTGCCGATCGGCACCGTCTACGACCCCTTCATCATGCGCGGCGCCGACCAGTTGAACTACGCCTGCTACCAGGATGCCCGCTTCATGCTGGTGGCGACCCCGTCCGGCATCACGCTGGCGCCGGAGGGCGGGGCGCACCAGTCCATCGCCACGCCGCTGATCGGCATGGCCCAGGATGGGCTGGCCTATTTCGAGCCGGCCTTCGCCGATGA
>NZ_JBSNCI010000001.1:7500-452500 GCF_058780665.1 Azospirillum sp. UENF 112521 | reverse complement strand
CGTAACGACTTCCCCGCTGTCTCCAACACCAACTCAGCGAAATTGAACTCTCCGTGAAGATGCGGAGTTCCCGCGGTCAGACGGAAAGACCCCGTGCACCTTTACTACAGCTTTGCAGTGGTGCTAGGGACTTCATGTGTAGGATAGGTGGGAGGCTTGGAAACATGGGCGCCAGCTCGTGTGGAGCCAACCTTGAAATACCACCCTTGAAGTCTCTGGCATCTAACCGTGGCCCGTTATCCGGGTCCGGGACCCTGCATGGCGGGTAGTTTGACTGGGGCGGTCGCCTCCCAAAGTGTAACGGAGGCGCGCGATGGTGGGCTCAGAGCGGTCGGAAATCGCTCGTCGAGTGCAATGGCATAAGCCCGCCTGACTGCAAGACTGACAAGTCGAGCAGAGACGAAAGTCGGCCATAGTGATCCGGTGGCTCCACGTGGACGGGCCATCGCTCAACGGATAAAAGGTACGCCGGGGATAACAGGCTGATGACTCCCAAGAGTCCATATCGACGGAGTCGTTTGGCACCTCGATGTCGGCTCATCACATCCTGGGGCTGGAGCAGGTCCCAAGGGTTCGGCTGTTCGCCGATTAAAGTGGTACGTGAGCTGGGTTTAGAACGTCGTGAGACAGTTCGGTCCCTATCTGCCGTGGGTGTCGGAGTTTTGCGAGGATCTGTCCCTAGTACGAGAGGACCGGGATGGACATACCTCTGGTGCACCGGTTGTCACGCCAGTGGCATGGCCGGGTAGCTAAGTATGGACGGGATAACCGCTGAAAGCATCTAAGCGGGAAACCCACCTCTAAACCAGAGCTCCCTTGAGAGCCGTGACAGACCATCACGTCGATAGGAGGCATGTGGACGGGCGGCAACGCCTGAAGCTAAGCCTTACTAATCGCTCGATCGGCTTGATCTCGACACCACTAACCGCGCCATGCGCAGCAGCAAGCCTGCTCCAAAGCAGTGCTTGACCAGCGCATCGCCGTTCGATACATCCTCCTCACTTGCACTGAACAAGCATTAAGCGCTTTCGGTAACAGCGTCGGTCTTGTGCCTCGGTGACCTGGTGGTCATGGCGAGGTGTCAAACACCCGATCCCATCCCGAACTCGGCCGTGAAAAGCCTCCGCGCCAATGGTACTGCGTCTTAAGACGTGGGAGAGTAGGTCGCCGCCAGGTCGCTCAGGCACATGAGACGCTCAAATCAAAAGCACGCACGCTTGCATCTTCATCCGGATCACGAACGCCCCGCCTCGAAAGAGACGGGGCGTTTCGCTGTTTACTTCAGGTTCATGCAGTTCGCGTAATAGGTGACGGTCGCCGGCCAATCCGAGAAGATGCCCTCGACGCCGACCTGCTGGGCCAGCACATCGACCAGCTCATAGATCATGCCGTCGTTGTTCACGATCTCGTTGATCGACTTATAGTAATACCCGCCGCCCTTCTGTAGCGGGCCCGAGCGCTCCAGCGACCAGGTGATGATCTTCAGCCCGGCGGCCTTGGCTTCCCTGGCGTAGGCCGACGGAGCGATCCTGCCATTCTCCACGGTCACCAGCAGCGGCAGCGAGGGGGCGATGTAGTTGACGCCCATCTCCTTCAGCTCCTGCATCGAGGGCTTGAAGGTGGCCGGGTCCATGTGGTTGAAATTCTTGTCAGTTTCGTCCCGCTCATCCAGCAGGATGGCCTGCCTGGCGAAAGCCGGCTCGGCCTTGATCCAGTACAGAATGTCGGACAGGTTGAAGGACTGCGGGAACACATCCTCCGGCGGGATGCCGGCGGCCTTGTATTCGTCGATCATCGCCTGGGCGTAATTCTCCTGGGTCCAGCCCTGGTACGGCATGTCGACCGCAGGCGCCTTCAGTTCGGGCGTGAATTTCAGACCCTGCGCCTTGACCAGTTGAATGTACTCGGCATGGGTCATCAGCGTGCCGCCGGCCGCGGCATACAGGTCGGTGCGCCAGGCGGGCGTACCCTTCATATAGGCATCGACACTGGTCGCCTTGGTATTGGCGGCATCCATCTTGCCGGTCAGGCTCTTGAACTCGGCCAGGGTGATGTCGCTGGTGCGGCATTCAGCCGAGGCCGGCTTGTCCCCGTCGGACGGAGTGAAAGGCTTGGTGCATTTCCTGGCGAGGTCGGTTGCCAGGATGTTCGTGGTGGTGTGCAGGTCGTTCTGGGCGTGACGGCAGACGAGTTGCTTGTCGGCGGTGAAGGCCACGTCGCATTCCTGGATGCCGACACCCATCCGTGCCGCCGCGCGGTAGGACTGAAGGGTGTGCTCCGGGAACTGCATCGGCGCGCCACGGTGGGCGATGGAGAAGAGCTTCTTCTCCAGCGGCTTGTCGGCACAGGCCTCCAGCTTCGCCTTCAGCTCCGGATTGCGGATCTGGTCGATCAGGAAATAGGGGCGGGGGCCGACCTCCACCGCGGCCGCCGA
Organism: Azospirillum sp. UENF 112521; assembly: GCF_058780665.1. Taxonomy (NCBI): domain Bacteria; kingdom Pseudomonadati; phylum Pseudomonadota; class Alphaproteobacteria; order Rhodospirillales; family Azospirillaceae; genus Azospirillum; species Azospirillum sp. UENF 112521. The sequence goes on along the minus strand of NZ_JBSNCI010000001.1, from coordinate 450,066 downwards.
AGCGGCACCAGCGGGCAGCGCCAAGGCCACGAAGAAAACCGGTGCGAACAGCCTGCGCATGGGGGGTGTGTCCTTACAGTATCCGGGGCCTTACATGTGCTTGATCACCCGATATGATCTTATGCCGTTTCGATGAAGAAGCGATGACGTGAGGATATTTGGGCTTTCTCGGCACCAAACCAGCTGTTCCCGGCGCCGCTTCACCGGCTATTAACATGTTTTTGCTGAATTTGACGGATGCGGTCCATCCCATGCGGTGATGACCTTGACGGTGGCGTGGTGATGGCGATGGGCGATTCGGACGATCTCTTCGACATGTATCGCAAGGACCACGCCGCGGCGGCGCCGACCGGTCCGGCCCTGGCGGCGGCGCTTGCCGACACGGTGAAGCGCAGCTTCGCCCAGATCGAGGAGCTTTGCGCCGACGTGACGCGGGCGCTCGCCCAGGCGCGCTACACCACGAAGCTGGCGCAGACGGTGACCGACCGCTCGAGCTATGTGCGGCTCGACCGCCAGTCGGAGACCTTCCGCGACTATCTGCGGAACTGGAGCCAGCAGCGGGCCGACAAGGGCGCCGGCGGCATGCATTGGGAAGCGCAGATCCTCGTCACCGACCATCGGCGGACGACGAAGGAGATCGGGCTGGGCGTCGCCTTCGAATGGCCGGGTGCGGGGGAGGAGGGCAGCCTCGCCTTCGTCGAATTCTGGCCGACCGGTGCCGGTGTGTCGCTGCCATCCGATGCCCGCGGCTTCCAGCGCGCGCTGGTCGCCAGCATCATCAAGCTGGAACAGGCCGGCGAGCTGTCCAGCGTGAAGGGCCGCTAAAGTCGATCAGATACCAACAGGCGCTACAGCGTGGCGTTCAGGCCGGAGGCCGACAGCTCCACCGGCCGGCGGGCCTGCCCGTCGCGGGCATAGGTGCCGTCGCTCGATGCCTTTTCCAGCGCGGTCAGCAGGTTGCGGTTGATGGTCAGCACCGCCTTGCGCAGGGCGACAAGGCCGGAGGCGTTGACCGACACCGCCCGCTCCAGCCGGTCGATGCGCTCCAGCGTCATTGTGCGCAGATCGTCGGGCAGGCGGATGCCCTCGTCGCGGGCGCGCAGGACGGCGCCTTCCAGCTGCTCGGCCATCGCCGCCTTGCGGTGGGCGAAGGCCTCCAGCCGGTCGAGCATGCCGGCGGCGATGCAGGCGGATTCCTCCTCCAGGACGGCGGACAGCGCCTCCACCGCGTCGAGGAAGTCGCGCACCAGCAGGGCGGTGGCACCGTCATAGCCGGGATCGGGAGCGGCCGGTCCCACAGCCTCCGCCTGTTCGGGCCGCCGGTCGGGGGCGAATTCGTGGATCAGGTCCTTGAGGGTGACGCTCATGAGCGCTGCTCCGCTTGGGCCGCGTAGAGGCGGGCGATCTCGTCGTGCGTCATCCTGCCGATGCCGAGCGTGCCGGATTCGGCGATGGCCTTGCCGTATTCCTGCAACATCATGCTGCGCCACGGCTTTTCCGCCGGACCGCCGCCGCCGAACAGCGGGCTTTCGCGCATGCCCGCGAACATGCTTTCCATCAGCTGGCCGACCAGCATCGCCTCGAATTCCTTCGCAACCTTGTCGGCCGCTTCCGGGGTGGGGATGGCCGGCGTCGCGGTTGTCGGCGTGGGCGTCGCAGGGCTGCGGAGGGTCGTTGCGGCGATGTCCATCGTCGTCTCCGGCGTTCAGATGATTTCGAGGTCGGCGTGCAGGGCGCCGGCTGCCTTGATGGCCTGGAGGATGGCGACCATGTCGCGCGGGCCCACCCCCAGCGCATTCAGCCCGTTGACCAGCTGTTGCAGGCTGACATTGCCGCCGACGGTCACGAACTGGCGGCCGTTGCCTTCCTGAACCTGCACGTCTGTGCGCGGCACGACGACGGTGGAGCCGTTGCTGAAGGGCTGCGGCTGCGACACCTGCGGCGTCTCCACCACGCGGACGGTGAGGTTGCCCTGGGTGATGGCGACCCGGCTGACCCGGACATCGTCACCGATGACGATGGTGCCGCTGCGCTCGTCCACCACCACGCGGGCGACGGCATCGGGGCGGACCGCCAGCTGTTCGATCTCGCCGATCAGGCGGGAGACGTTGCCGACATAAGAGCCGGTGATCCGCACGTCGACGGTGGTCAGGTCGACCACCCGGGCGTTGCCGGTGCCGAGCCGGCCGTTCACCGCGTCGGCGATGCGGATCGCCGTGGTGAAGTCGGGGTTGCGCAGGGCCATCCGCACCGCGCCGACATCGTTCAGCGCGAATTTCAGCTCGCGCTCCACCGTGGCGCCGTTGGCGATGCGGGCGGTGGTCGGCACGCCCTTGGTTACCGTCGCCGCCGCCCCGCCGGCGGTGAAGCCGCTGACCGACAGCGGCCCCTGGGCCACGGCATAGGCCTCGCCGTCGGCCCCCAGCAGCGGCGTCACCACCAGCGTGCCGCCCAGCAGGCTGGTGGCGTCGCCGAGTGCCGAGACCGTCACATCCACAGTGGTGCCTTGGCGCGGGAAGGGCGGCAGGCTGGCCGTCACCATGACAGCCGCGGCGTTGCGGGTGCGCAGGGTCTCGCCGCGGGTGTTGATGCCCAGCCGCTCCATCATCCCCTTCAGGCTCTGTTCGGTGAAGGGCGTGTTGATCAGCCGGTCGCCGGTGCCGTTCAGCCCGACGACAAGGCCGTAGCCGACCAGCTGGTTGCGGCGCACCCCGTCGAAGGTGACCAGATCCTTCACCCGTGTCTGCGCCGCCACGGGCACGGCCGACTGCATGCCGAACGCCAGCAGCAGCCCGCCGGCCAGCACCATGGCACGGCGCAAGGCGGGCCGGAGCCGGTACGATAGGGGGACCTGGATGCCGGGGATCATGTCGATGCGGCCTAGAGATAGTTGGTCAGGTGCAGCTTGGCGATGCGCGCGGTGGCGCTGGAGGTGGCGTCGATCTGCGCCTCCAGTTGGCTGATCCGCGTGCTGGCCTCGTAGGGATCGACCCCTTCCAGATTGTCGATCTGCAGGCTGAGGATCGATTTCTGCGTCTTGTGCTGTTCGGCCAGCGTCGCGAGCTGGGCGCGCTGGATGCCGAGCTGCGCCGTCGCCTCCCGCAGCTTGCCGAGGCCGCCGGACAGCTTGTCGACCGCAGTCCTGATGTAGTCGGGATAGGCGTCGACATCCATCTGCGAGGTATCGACCGCCGCCAGCATGTAGATGCCCTCCAGCATCTGCCGCATCATCGGGTCGTTTGCCTGCACGCCATAGGCGATGCCGGTGGACTCCGCCGGCTGGCCGCTGACGCGCGGCGATGCGGTGCCGCCCGGCTGCATCGCCGTGGTGCCGGTGTAGAGGCCACCCTCGAAGCTGTCGGTCAGCGGGGCGGGGGCCGGGGTCGCCGGATCGCGCACTGCGAACAGATCGTCGAGCCGGGCGACGACCGCCGCGGTCTCCGCCGCCGTGACCGGCATGGCGGTGCCGCCGGTGGCCGACTGGATGGCGTCCCGGACGATCTGCATCGGCGAGCGCAGGCCCGACTTGTCGCCGTCGACATTGCGCATCGGCGGCTGGTCGAGTGCTGTGCCGGCGAAGAGATAGCTGTTGCCGGACGAGGCGTTCAGCAGCCCGACCACCTGATCCAGCACGCCGCGCGCGCGGATTTGCAGAGACGTCCCGGTCGGCGACTGCTGTCCCAGCCCCGTCGAGGCGGCGGCCAGCAGGTCGGTGCCCGACGCGAGGATGCTGGTCATCGCGCTGTCCATCGTCTTCATCCGGCCGTCGAGCAGGTCGGTGGTCTTCACATACTCGTCGGTGCGGTCGAACAGGTTGCGCAGCGCGATGTCGCGGCCGGTGCCGGCGCCGATGGTCGCGGCGACGTCGGCATGGACGCCGGTCGACACCTCCTCGTTGGCGCGGGTCAGCTCCATCTGCTGCCGGGTCATGGTGCTTTGCAGCGACCGGCTCATCCCCAGCGTGGACAGGGCATTGTACAGCATCGGCTTACCCCTTGATCTGCAACAGGATGTCGATCATGCGGCCGGCGACCTGCACCACCTGGGCGCTGGCTCCGTAGCTCTGCTCGATCAGCAGCAGCTTCTGCATCTCGTCATCGATGTTGACGCCGTCGCGGTTGATGCGGGCGGTCTCCAGCGTGTCGGCGCTGATCTTGCGCGCGTTCATCTCCGACTCCGCCCCGGTGCGGTAGCCCTGCTGGGCCGACACCATGGCGGTGGCGTAGCTGCCGAGCGTCGCGGTGGCCGGCATGTCGGTGGCGGCGAAGCTGCGGATGCCGGTGAAGACGGCCTGGAATTTCTCGATCTGCGTCTGGTCGCCCGGCTGGAGCGGGGCCGCCGCCTGCACGCCGCTCTGCACCCGCCAGCTTTCCGTCCGCACCGCGTCGTTGACGGCGATGCGCGAGGCCAGCCCGGCGGTGGCGCCATAGGCGGCGCCTGCATCGGTGAACAGGCCGGGCTGGGTCGGGTCGGCCTCCGCCCCCTGGAAGGCCTGGACGAGGCCGGCGGCCAGCTCGTCCAACTGCGCCATGGCGCGGGGCATGTCCTGCTTGACGGTCTGGACATAGCCCATGATGCGGCCGCTCTGGATTTCGCTGTCCGGGTTGGCCGACAGGGCGACGCCATTGGCCATCACCTCGTCGCCCAGCAGGGTCAGCGGGCTTTCGCCGGGCGCCAGCGGATGGTCGAGCAGGGTCTGGCCGTTGCGGGTCATCACCACGACCTGGCCGTCCTCGCGGCTGTAGGTGCGGATGCCGATCTCCTGCGAGACCTGATCGAGCAGGCGGTCGCGCTGGTCGCGCAGGTCGCCGGCATCGCCGCCGCGCGTCTCCAGAGTCGCGATCTTGCCGTTCAGGTCGCTGATCCGCTGGAGCGAGGTGTTCACCGTATCGACGGAGGTCTGGAGCCGGCCCCTGGCATCGTCCTGCACCGTCTGCGCCGCTTCGGCGGCACGGTTCAGCCCGCCGGCCAGAGCCGTCGCCTGCGACACCACGGCGTTCCGCGCCGCGTCGTCGTTGGGCATGTCGTGCAGGCGGGAGAAGGCCTGTTGCAGCTTCGACAGCTGGGTCGAGACCGACTTCTCGTCCTGCGGCTGGCCCAGCACCAGCGCATAGTCGGCCAGCGCCGAGGCGCGCGCCTCCTGCCCGCTGTAGCGGCTGGTCTCGAACCGCGCATCGCGGATCAGCAACTCGTCCACCTTGCGGGCGACGGCGTCGACCCGCACCCCTGCACCTCGGCCCGCGGTGGTGACCGCCGACAGATCGAGGTTGCGGCGCACATAGCCGGCGGTGGTGGCGTTGGCGAGGTTGTGGGACACCATCGCCGCCTGCTGCTGCGTCGTGCGCAGGCCGGACAGGGCGGACGTGAGGGCGAGTTGGACGCTCATGGCCGGGGCTCCGTCGAGGCTGGGCTCAGCGCTTCAGGCGCGTGGTTTCTTCGACCATCTCGTCGGCGGTGCGCACCAGGGTGGCGCTGGACGAGTAGGCGCGCTGCGTCTCGATCAGCGACACCAGCTCGGTCGCGATGTCGACGTTGGACTGTTCCAGCGCGCTGCCGATGACGCTGCCGGCGCCGCCCTGCTTGCCCGCCCCCAGCGTCAGGGTCCCGGTGTCCGCGCCCAGCGTGTAGGTGTTGCCGTCCTGGGCGACCAGACCGTCCGGGTTGGTGACGGTGGCCATCGGGATCTGGTACAGCGCCTGACGGGCGCCGTTGTCGTACATCACCCACAGCTTGCCGCTGTCGTCGATGTTGACCGAAGTGACCTGACCGACCTTGGCGCCGTCGCCGGTGACGGTCGGCACGTAGTCGCCGTTCAGCTGGGTGAGGTTGCCGAGCGACAGGGTGAAGCTGTCGGCGGTCGGCGTGGCCGGCGAGGTGACGGTGAGGCCCGGCATCGGGTCGAGTGGCAGGCCGGCGCCGTCCACCGGCTTGCCGGCATAGGGGCCGGTCGCGGCGAAGGTCAGCGTCACCGGCGCGCCGGTCACGGTATAGCCGGCCGGGCCGGTGGCGGTCAGCGTCCATTGGTTGGGGCCGGCGGCCTTGGTCCAGGTCATCGACAGGTCGAGCGGGTTGCCCAGCCCGTCATAGAAGGTCGGGCTGCTGGTGAAGCTGTCGCCGGTCGCGGCCTGGGCCGGCAAATTGCCGGAGAAATCCATCTGCGTCGTTTTGCTGCCGCCATAGACCAGATTGCCGACATTCACCGACTGGAGGTCGTCGAAGCGGGAGCTGCTGACGTTCGGCATGGTGCCGTCCGGGTTCAGCTTCCAGGCCTCCAGATACTGGCCGGCATTGTTGCGCAGGAAGCCGGCTTCGTCGGGCAGGAAGCTGCCGGCGCGGGTCAGCGAATATTGCGGCGTGCCGGACGCCTTGTTGCCGACGACGAAGAAGCCGTTGCCGCTGATCGCCATGTCGGTGGTCGAGCTGGTCCCGAGGATCGTGCCGTCCTGCTGCATCTGATAGTGCGTGGCGGACTGCACGCCGCTTGCCGTGTAGGTGCTGCGGCTGCCGGGCGAGGTGACCAGGGTGGAGAAATCCACAGTGGCCCGCTTGTAGCCGACCGTCTGCGAATTGCTGATGTTGTCCGAAATGGCGGCAAGGCGCGAGCTTTGCGCGGACATGCCGCTGACACCGGACCGCATGGCGCTGTAAAGGCTCATCCTTGGAATCCTCTGGTCAACCGTCGAACGGGCCGTCGCAGTGACGACGAACGGAAGGGAAGGTGTGCGTTCCGGGATTCTCCGCGGATGACTGGCGGGGTTAACGGTAGCGAAGGGGTTTTAAAGGGGCTTTAAAAGAAAAAGCCGGCGGTTTTGTTAAAATGCGCAAGGCTTTTTCTTTTGATTGCCTTTCCGGCTTGATTGTTTTCGCCTATTGCCCCGCCGGCCGGCGCAGAAGCGTGATGCTGATCCGCCGGTTGCTGGGGTCCAGCGGGTCGCTGGCGCCGAAATGGTCCAGATCGGCCCGCCCTTCCACCCGGACGATGCGCCCGCCCGGAATGCCGCTGGCCAGCAGTTCGCGGCGGGCGGCGTTGGCGCGGTCGCTCGACAGTTCCCAGTTGCCGTACTTCGCATCCGGCGCATAGCCCAGCGCATCCGTGTGTCCGGTGATGCCGATGGGGTTCGGCACCGAGCCGAGCGCCGACGCCACCATCCGCATCAGCCGCCGCCCCTGGTCGTTCATCTGGGCCGAGCCGACCTTGAACATCGAGAAGCGGGCCTGATCGGTCAGCTGGACGCGCAGCCCCTCCGGTACCTGCTGGATCACCAGACTGCCTTGCAGGGCGCTGAGGTCCGGCGACGCGGCGATGCGCTGGCGGAGATCCCGTTCCAGCGACTCCAGCGCCACCTTCTCCGTCAGTTCGGAGGATTGGCGGTCGAGCAGCGCCTCCAGCTCGGCACGGGTGGCCTGGACAGTGGGAGCGGGCGGTTCCGCTGAGGGGGCTGCGGGCGCGCTTTCCGTCGCGGGGCGCAGCAGGTCCACCGGCGGGGCCGTGCCGCCGGGCGGGTGGGGCATCGGGTCCTTGCGGCCGGCGGGCTGGCGGTCGCTGTCGCCGACCGAGGCGACGACCGGCGGGGAGGCGACCGGGCTCGCCTGATCGCCGGCGGCGTTCGGGGTGGTCAGCGATCCGGTCTTGTCGACCGAACGGCCGGCCAGCATGCCGTCGGCGCCGGAATTGCTCTGCGACACCGCGACCGGGTTGAAGTAATCGGCGATTCCCTTGCGCTGTTCGGTGGTGGTGATGTTCATCAGCCACATCACCAGGAAGAAGGTCATCATCGCCGTCACGAAGTCGGCGTAGGCCAGCTTCCAGGTTCCGTTGTGCTCCTCTTCCTCGTGGCCGCCGAGGTGGCGCTTGACGATGATCGGGGGCAGGGCGGTCTTGCGCGGCATGGCCGGTCACGCCGGCTGGCGGGCGTCGCGGGCCTTGGCCTGCGACGACAGCGCGGTGGCGACCTCGACCTCGGCAAGGCTGGGCTGGATGTCGGTGTACAGCACCTTGCGGGCATATTCGGCGCAGACCTGCGGCGGGCTGCCGCGCAGATAGGCGCACAGCGCCGCCTTGATGCAGAAATACATGTTCAGCTCCAATTCGCGGCGCTGGCGGGCGGCGCTGGCGATGGGACCGACCATGCCGTAGGAGAGCAGCACGCCGAGGAAGGTGCCGGTCAGCGCGCCGCCGATCATCCGGCCCAGCACCTCCGGCGCCTCGCTGATCGCGCCCATGGCGTTGATGACGCCCAGCACCGCGGCGACGATGCCCAGCGCCGGCAGCGCGTCGGCAAGGTTCTGCAACGCCTTCGGCACCTGGTTCAGCTCGCGGCCCAGCGTGTCCAGCTCTTCCGCCATCAGCGATTCCAGGTCGTGCGGGTTGTCCTGGCCCAGCGCGATCAGGCGCAGATAGTCGCACAGGAAGGTGATGCAGCGGTCATAGCGCAGGACGTTGGGGTACTGGGTGAACAGCGGGCTGTCGGCCGGCTTGTCGATGTCGGTTTCGATCTGCGACATGCCCTTGGACTTAGCGACGCGCAGCAGTCCGTAGACCAGCGCGATCATGTCGAGATAGTCGTTCTTGGGCGTGGTCCGCCCGCGGGCGATGGTGCCGACGGCGCGCAGCGTGTCGCGCAGCACCGCCGGGCTGTTGGCGATGGCGAAGCCGCCGATGCCGGCGCCGATGATGATGACGATCTCCACCGGCTGCCACAGCACCGCCATCCGCCCGCCCATCGCGTAGAACCCGCCGAGCACGCTGGCAAACACCGCGATCAACCCGAACATCAAGCGCATGTCTTCTTCTCCGGATGTGCAAAGGCCATCGCGATTGGGGGCAACGGTCTGCCGACGCTACAGCCCGCCGTTTAAAGCGGCTTTACGGATCGGGGCCGAACGGTCAGGGGGACTTCCGCCACCCGCGCGCCAGCCGGTCGAGCGCGGTCGCCGCGGCAAGGTCACGCTCCACCGACTCCGCGCGCAGCGGCCCGTCGGCCGGCGGCGGGGCCAGCGCATCGAGCAGCCCGGCCCAGCGAGTGCCGGCCAGCCGCGCGCGCTGGGCCGCGCCGAAACCGCGCGAGGCATCGGCGTCGCCGGCCAGATAGGCCGACAGCCCCTGCAAGGCCAGATCGTCGGCCGTCGGTTCCGTCCCGGTGGCGGCCAGTTCGGCGAAGGCGCTCCGCGCCGCCCGCCATTCGCCGGCCGCGAACAGCCCCTCGGCCCGCAGCCGCGCCGCCTCCGCCCCGCCCAGGCCGCGCAGCGCGTCGAGCGCCCGTACGGTGTCGCCGTCGCCGAGCAGCGCGTCGGCGCGCAGCAGGGCGCGGCGTTCGGCCAGGGCCGGCTCCAGCGCCGCGCCACCGGTGCGGGCCAGCACATCCAGCGCCTCCCCCTCGCGCCCGCCGTCGATCAGGGCGCGGGCCAGCGTGGCGCCAAGCTCCGCCCGGCGCGGGCCGGTGGCGCCTTCCGTCAGCGCATGCAGGATGCGGGTCGCCTCCAGCCCATAGCCGTCGCGCAGCAGCAGGGTGGCGAGGCGCAGCCGCAACCCGCCATCCGAGCCGTCGACCAGCGTCACCAGCCGTCCATGGCGTGCCTGCAACGCCAGCGCATAGAGCCCGCCGGGCGGGGATTGCTCCAGCCGGTCGAGCACGGCGGCCAGCAGGGTCCGCCCGGCCGCCAGCGCGTCGCGTCCGCGCGCGGTGGCGCCGAAACGCCGCCCCAGCAGGCCGAAGATGTCGAGCGCCGCTTCGGTCCTGCCGCTGCGGGCATAGGCGCCGCCGAGCGCCGCCAGCGCATCCGTCTCCACATCGTCGCCGCGCCAGGCGAAGCGCAGGGCTTCCAGCGCCTTGATGGCGCCGTCCTCGTCCAGCCGTCCGAGCCCGCGGCGCAGTTCGATGGCGCGCACCTCCGCCCGGCGGGCGAAGGGACCGCGGCGCAAGGCCGCTGCGGCGTCGTAGCGGTCCAGAGCCGCGTCCGGTGTCGCCTTCAGCTCTGCTAGCCGGCCGCGGAAATAATCCAGCCGGCCGTCGGCCATGCCCGTCGAATCGACGGTGATCATCTCCAGCACGATCAGGTTCAGCGCCGCGCTGTCCCCTGCCTCGTCGGCCGCGGCGGCGAGCGTGGTCAGCAGCCGGCTGCGCAGGTCGGCCGGATAGTCGAGCAGCCGGCGCAGCGCGATGGGCAGTCCCTCCTTCGCCGCCATCCAGCGGCTCGGCGCCAGCGCGACGCTGCGCCAGACATGATGGTCGGGCATGGCGCCGGCCGGCAGCTGGACGAACAGGTTGTCGTCGGGCGCGTCCTCGCGGTCGAGCGCCCGGAAGGCGTCGCCCAGAATGCGCAGGCCATAGCGCTGGTCGGGCGCCGGCGACAGGCTGGCCGCCGTCTCCAGCGCCGCGCGCCCTTCCTCATCCATGGCGCGGGCCAGCAGGAAGCTGACCAGCGCGATCTGCGCCTCGACCCGCGCGCGGCCCTGCGCCGTGTCGAGCGCCCTTTGCAGAGCCTCGCGCGTGCGGTTGAAATCGTCCCCGGCCCAGCCGGCGAGGTCCATCGCCCCGATGGGCGGCGGAGCGGGCGGCTTGGGCGGTTCGGCGGTTTGCGGGACGGGTTTCGCTGGGCGTTCCGGCATGCGCTCCAACTGGCGCAGGGTCTGCTGGATGCTGTCGCGGATTTCGCCCTCCAGGCTGGCGACGACGGGGAGGGGCGGCGTCTCCCTCTCCCCCCGAGGAGAGGGGATTGCTCCTGGGGTGCGAGGGTGACAGGCGCAGCATTCGCTGTGCCGATAGGATTCAGCGCTTCAACGACCTCGGCGACAATGACAGGAGCCGAAGCCTGCGGCGGCGCAGTGGCGACCACCGCATCCGGCGTCCCCTCCATCGTCCCATCCGCCGGCGCCTCCGGCTTGACCCCCGGAACCGGCGGCCCGCCGACATCGACGATCAGGTTCCGCCGCTCCATGAAGCTCGCCACCCGCGCCCCGCAGGGCACCGTCGCGGTCAGGCTGCGCCCACCGTCCGCCGTGACGAAGTCCGACAGCCGGCGGGAAAAGCTGTCGCGCAGGCTCGCCAGCGGCCAGCGCACCGGATCGGGCACGGCGATGCGCAGGACGCAACCGTCGACGACCGCCACCGGCTCCATCCCCTTCGGCACCGACAGCACCAGCCGCGAATAGTCGCCGTGATCGCCCAGCTGAGCCCGGACGGCGGCCTGCGCCGTCCCCGACAGCAGGGCAAGGACCAGTGTCGAACCAAGCGTCAGTGCGGTATCCGGGCGCCGTTTCATCACAGTCGTCTCGCATTTTATCGAAATGATCGCCAAACCCGTGCCAAGTCCGGCAAGGCATCCGCCGGAATGGGTCAGGTTGAAACCCGGCTTTAAACTGCCTCGTCCAGATTAAGGCGGAGTTCAAAACCGGAGTGTTCGGCGATGGAGAACCAGCTTTACATCGGACTGTCGCGCCAGATGGCGCTGCGGCGGCAGCTGGACGTCGTCGCCAACAACGTCGCCAACATGAATACCGTCGGTTTCCGTGGCGAACGCACCCTGTTCGAAGCGGCGATGGAGGCGGGCGGGCGCAAGCCGACCGACCGCATCGCCTTCACCATCGACCGCTCCACTTACACCGACCTGCGGGCCGGCGCCTTCACCGAGACCGGCAACCCCTATGACGTGGCGCTGGACGGCGACGGCTTCCTGTCGGTGCAGACGTCGGACGGCGTGCGCTACACCCGCGACGGCCGGCTGCGCCGCGATGCCGACGGCACGCTGGTCGGCCCCAACGGGTATGCCGTGCTCGACGACGGCCGCCGGCCCATCGTCATCCCGTCCGATGCGTCCAGGATCACCATCGGGTCCGACGGGCTGCTGTCGGCCGACGGCGCCGTGGTCTCCCGCATCGCCGTCTCGCGCTTCGACAGCCCGCAGGCGCTGAAGCAGACCGGCGACCTGCTGTTCGAGCCGGCCGACGGCATGGAGGCGCGCCCCGCCCCCGACACCCGGCTGGTGGAAGGCAAGGTCGAGCGGTCCAACGTGCAGGGCATCGTCGAGATCGGCCGCATGATGGACCTGACCCGCGACTATCAGGCGGTGACCAAGATGGTGGACGACGGCCAGGACCTGCTGCGCTCCGCCATCAACCGCCTCGGCAAATCCTCTTAAAATCCCCACAGGGAGAGTCCGTCCATGCGCGTGCTCAGCATCGCGTCCACCGGGATGATGGCCCAGCAGATGAACGTCGAGGTCATCTCGAACAACATCGCCAACATCAACACCACCGCCTTCAAGCGCTCGCGCGCCGAATTCCAAGACCTGATGTATCAGGCGGAGCGCCGGCAGGGCAGCCAGTCGACCGACAGCGGCACCATCGTGCCGACCGGCGTCGAGGTGGGGCTGGGCGTGCGGCCGACCTCGGTCAACCGCATCAACACCACCGGCAACCTGACCTCGACCGGCAACGAGCTGGATCTGGCGATCGAGGGGCGCGGCTATTTCAACGTGACCCAGCCCGGCGGCGAGACCGTCTACACCCGCGCCGGCAGCTTCAAGCTGTCGCCGGAGGGCACCATCGTCACCGCCGACGGCTTCACCGTCGCCCCTGGCATCACCGTGCCGCAGGGCACGCGCGAGGTGGTGATCAACCGCTCCGGCGAGGTGCTGGCCTATGTCGACGGCAAGGCCCAGCCGGTCAACCAGGGCCAGCTGGCGATGACGGTGTTCGTCAACGACAGCGGGCTGGAGGCGCTGGGCGACAACCTGTTCCGCGCCACCCCGGCCTCGGGCGAACCGCAGGAGGGGCTGGCGGGCCAAGCCGGCTTCGGCACCATCCGCCAGAAATACCTGGAATCCTCCAATGTCAACGTCGTGCAGGAAATCACCGAACTGATCTCCGCCCAGCGCGCCTACGAGATGAACGCCAAGGTGATCGAGGCCGGCGACCAGATGGCCTCCACCATGACCAACATGCGGTGATCGTCGTGCTGCAATCCCTCCGCCGGCCGCTCTCCGTTCTCCTGCTCGGGACCATGCTGGCGCTTCCCCTTCCGGCTGCTGCCGGTCCTGTCGAGACGCGGCTGGCGGAGGAGCTTCTGGCCTCCCTCGGCCCGTCGGTGCCGCCGGACGCCCAGGTGGCGCTGACGCTGGGCCGTCCCTTCGATGGGCCTGTGGATGCCGTGCGCGACATCGCGCTCGACCCCCGCACCGGCATCTTCCAGGCCCGCATCCTCAGCAACGGCCATGCCGTCGAGCTGAGCGGCCGGGCCGACGTGGAGGTGACGATGCCGGTGCCGGTCCGCCGCATCCGGCCGGGCGAGGTGATCGAGCCGTCGGACCTGACCACCATGCGCCTGTCGCTCGACCGTGCCGGGGCCGGCTTCATCGCCACCGCCGATGCGCTGGTCGGCCAGTCGCCGCGCCGCCAGCTCTCCGCCGGGCGGCTGGTCCAGGTCGGTTCGGTCGGCGCCCCCATCGTCGTCCAGCGCAACCGGCCGGTGACGCTGGTCTACGAGGACGGCGCGCTGCTGCTGGCCGCCCGCGGGCGGGCGTTGCAGGAGGGCGGCGTCGGCGACAGCGTCCGCGTCATGAACATCGCCAGCAGCACCGTCGTCACCGGCACCGTCACCGGGGCCGAGACCGTGTCGGTCAGCGGCCCGCGGGTTCCGCAAGCGGCACGGCCCTAGGCCATCTCATCAAGGGAGCTTCCGTCATGCGCACCGCGCTCGTCCCCATCCTGCTGCTGTCGCTTGGCGCCGGCGGCTGCGCGCGGCTGGCCGACATCGGCAGCGCTCCTTCCCTGTCGGAGATCTCCAACCCGGCGATGCAGCCGGAGGCCCGCGTCATCTCGCTGCCGATGCCGCAGCCGTCGACGGCCGAGCAGATCCCAAGCTCGCTGTGGCGCACCGGGTCGCGCGATTTCTTCCGCGATCCCCGCGCCAAGGCGGTGGGCGACCTGCTGACCGTCGTCATCGACATCTCCGATCAGGCGCAGCTGCGCAACAGCACCCAGCGCGGGCGCACCAACAACGAGAAGGCCGGGCTGCCCAACTTCTTCGGGCTGGAGAGCCGCCTTCCCGCCATCCTGCCCGACGCGGTCGATCCGTCCAGCCTGGTCGATCTCGACAGTTCCAGCACGTCGAGCGGCAACGGCACCATCCAGCGCAACGAGCGCATCGCCATGCGCGTCGCCGGCGTGGTGACCCAGGTGCTGCCCAACGGCAATTTCGTCATCGCCGGCCGGCAGGAGGTGCGGGTGAATTACGAGCTGCGCGAGATGCGCATCGCCGGCGTGATCCGTCCCGAGGACATCAGCAACGCCAACACCATCGAATACGACAAGATCGCCGAGGCGCGGATCACCTATGGCGGCCGCGGCCAGATCACCGACGTGCAGCAGCCGCGCTACGGCCAGCAGGTGCTGGACGTGATTCTGCCCTTCTGATGATCCTGCCTGTTCGGGAGCCCGCGCCATGAAAGCCGTCCTGCTGTTCGCCGTGGCCGCGGCCCTCGCCTTCGCCGGCGGCTACGGCTTCGGCCGGTTCGAGGCCCCGCAGGAGGCCGCCCCCGCGGCCCCCGCCGAAACCGTCGCCGGCGGTCCCTATTACGTGGAGGCCGGCCAACTGGTCGTGCCGATGCTGGAGCGCGGGCGGACCGTCGCCTTCATCCTGACCCAGGTCACGCTGGAGGCGTCCAGCGCCGACGACGCGCTCCTGGTCCGCCGCCGCCTGCCGCACGCGCGCAGCGCCATGCTGGAAGCCCTGTTCGACCTTGCCGGCCATGGCCGCTTCAACGGCCCGGCGGTCGATCCGCAAGGGGTGGCGATTGCGCTGCTGGCCGGCGCCAACGGCTCCCTCACCGGCCGCGAGAGCGCCCAGCCGGTCCGTGCCGTGCTGATCGACCGCTTGCTGCGTCAGGACAACACGCGGCTGTAAGAGTGCCCTTTCTTCCAAGAATCCCCTCTCCCCGGGGGAGAGGGAGAGTCCGCCGGGAGAGGGATTGTTCCGTCACGATGCCGACAGCACCGCGTTCGACTCCACAGTGGCGCCGTTCTTCAGCACGAACTTGCTGGCGCCGTCGACACTGCGCACCTCGGCGACCGTGTCGCTGACGACGGTGGCGCTGGTCAGCGCCTTGCCGTCCTTGTCCTTCGCCGTCACCCGCAGCGTATAGACCCCGTCGGGTGCCGTGCCACCGCTGGCGGTCCTGCCGGTCCAGTCGAAGACCTGCCGGCCCGTCTTCAGCGAGCCGGGGGCGCTGTAGACGACGCTGCCGGCGCCGTTCAGCACCTCCAGCTTCACGGAAGCCGGCGTGCCGTCGACGGTGTAGGCGGCCTCCGCCTTGCCGCCGGTCAGCGACAGCTGGTCGGACGCCACCTCCACCTTGCGGCCGAGCAGGGCCATGTCCATCCGCATGCCGCTGCTCTTCAGCGTGTCCAGCACCTTGCCCAGCGTGTCGTTGGAGCGCATCGACTGCTCCACCGTGGACAGCTGTGCCAGCTGGGTCATGAACTGGGTGGCGTCCATCGGCGCCAGCGGGTCCTGGTTGCGCAGCTGGGCGGTCAGCAGCTTCAGGAAGGATTCGTAATCGACCGTGGCCTTCTTGGGCTCTTCCGTGGCGGCCGTCCTGGTGGCGGCCGTCGTCGGGGCGGTGCTGGGCGTGGTGGTCATTGGGGAAGTCTTTCCTGTTCAGACGGTGACGTCGACCAGCCCGTCGATCGGGCGCAACGACCGGTCGGCAACGGGTTCGGGAACAGCCTCGGCCTGCACGCGCCAGCCGCCGGAACTGCCGCCGCGGTCGGGAGCGGCGAAACCGCGCGACTGGCCGTCGCCCTGCAACGAGAACTGAAGGCTGGAACTGTCGAGCGACAGGCCGGCATCGCCGAGCGCGCGTTCCAACTGCGTCAAGTCGCGCCGCAGCAGGACCAGCGTGTCGGCCTGTTCGGCCTGGACGGTCAGCGAGACCTTGCCGTCGCTGACGTCGGCGACGACGCGGATGCGGCCCAGTTCCGCCGGGGCGAGGTCGATGTGGAACTCGCCGCCGCCGGACTCCGCCACGCGGACCAGCGGGGCCGCCAGCTGCGCCATCGCCGGGCTGTGCGCGGTGGCGGCCCGGCCGGACGCGGCGGCAGCGGCATAGTGCGTCGCCGCCTGGGCCGGCAGGGGCGGCACCGCCTCGAACCCGGTGGCCGCCGCCTCGCCGCCGCCCGTGGCCGGGGGAGCGCCGAAGGGAAGGGCGGCATCCCGACCGGCGGGGGCGGGAGCGGTATCGGGTGCCGGCTGGCCGCGTTGGGGGGGTGCGGATGCAGCGGCCGGCTGGCCGGCATTGCCGGCAGCGGTATTCTGACGACTGCCTCGCAAGCCACGGACGACGGTGCGGGGATCGGTGCTTTCGTCGCGCCTGCTCTCCCGCCCGTCCGGGGAGGGCGTTGCCTCTGCGGTCGTGCCCGGTGTCGCGGATGTTGCGGCCGGCAGGGTGGCCTGTACGGCCTGGAGCGGCGCCGGAGCCTCCGCCGTCTGTCCGGCGCTGCCCTGTGCCGCCATGTCGGCCTGTGCCACCTGATCCGGTCCGCTCTTCCCGGCCGGTCCATTGGAGACGGACGGTTCCGGCGTCGGCTGCGGAATGGCTGCCGGTGCGGTCGTCGATGCGGTCGCCGCGGCTTGCTCGGCGGGGTGCCTGCCGATACCGGCGGGTTGTCCGGCTTTGGGCACGGCGGAGTCCGGCCCAGCTTCAGGGACCGCCGCTGTCAGAGCCGGTGAGACGGTGGGAGTCGCGTCGGACGGCGGAACGATGGCCACCATCCAGGGCATCAGCGGCGCGTCGGTGCCGCCAGCCTGGACGACCGCCTGCACCACCGCCTGGACGATTGCGCCCTGCGCGGCGACGGGATCGTCCGGCCGCGGGTCCCTGCGTTTGCGCAAGCGGTCGGGGCGGGCCGCATCGTCGGGCTCCTCGTCGGCGGACTCGTCGACCAGACTGGCGAAATCCTCGTCGCGCGCGTCGTCGCCGGACGAACCGCCGCGCTGGGTCTGGGTCGGGCGCGACGGGGCCGCGACGGCATCGGGCATGCTGGTCATGGCGCTCAATTGGTCAGGGTGGGGCGCGGCATGGCGGTGACGGGAACTGCGGCCCCGACGACCGCCGGAACGGCCTTGCGGTCGCCGGGCAGGGCGCGGCGTTGCAGGATCAGCCGCGTCACCTCGCGTGCCTTGGCGTCGGCCATCTCGGCCAGGATCGGCGCGGCGCGCCGTTCGGAAATGCGGTCCAGCACATCGACGACCATGTCGGTTTCCATGTCGGTCAGGATGCGGGCGGCGTCGCGCGGCTTCATCGCCTCGTAGATCGCCACCATCCGCTTCAGGTCTTCCTGCGCCAGGGTGGAGCGCTGGCTCATCAGCGCCTCGACCTCGCGCTTCACCCCGTTCAGCCGCTGGATCTGCGTGCCGACCCGCGCCTCGGTGGCGGCGAGCACCGCCTCGGCTTCGCGCAGGCGGTTCTGCCGGCCGGACGTGTCGGTCTTCTGCTCGTCGATGGCGGCGCGCAGCAGCGGATCGGTGCAGTTGGGCGGCGCCAGCGCCACCGGCGGCGGGATTTCGGCGACCGGCGTGGACGTCGGCTGTGGCAGCGGCAGCGGTGTGGGCGCCGCCTCCGCCGTGGCCTTGCCGTCGTTCGCCTTCAGGTCGGTCGCCCAGGGCCGTTCATGGGCGCCGAACTCGCGGTCGAACTGCTGGGCGATGACCGGAAAGCCGTCGACCAGGGCGCCGAGCTTCAGCGGCAGCACCATCAGCACGGCAACCAGGGTGATGGGAAGGATGCGCGGGATCATGCCGACGCCTCCGACCCGACGGTGCGCAGCCGCGCATAGAAGGCGCTGGCCGCCGCCTTCGCCGGGCCGGCGGACCCGGAAGCGGGCGCTGGGGCTGGGGCTGGCGCTGGGACTGGGGCGGCGGCCTCGACAGGCTGGCCGGCAACCGCGCGCAGCGCCGCTTCGAGCGCCTGGAACTCGCCCTTGTCCACGTCCGCCGCCTTCAATGCCGACAGCAGCGGAGAAGCGGGTGCGACCTCCGCGTCCCTGGTCACGCTACTGGCCTCATCACCCTCTTCCGGTCGCGCCCGGTTGCGCGCGGCGCGCGCAGAGCTTGCCATCGCGCCCTCGTCCAGGCGGCGCAGCAGGGCGCGGGCGTGCTGGACCGACTCCTCCATGCGCGCGGTGGTGCGCTCGCAGGAGCCCAGGATCAGCGTCATGTCCTCCTTCATGCCCCGGGCGCGGTCGAGATCGTCGGACAGCCGGGCAGCGATCTCCGTCGCCGACGCCACCATGCGCTTCATCGAGGCGTCGGTGTCGTCGATGGACTTGGAGAAGGTCGACACCAGGGCGTTGATCTCGGACTGGCCGGTGCGCAGCAGCTTCAGCCGCTTGTTGACGATGACCAGATAGGCGGTCGCCGTGACCAGCATCACCGCCAGGGCCGCATCAATGAGAAAGGAGACCATCGATCAGCTCCTGCTTGGTGTCGAGATCGGTGTCGATCTTCACCGCGATGTTGTCGTTGCGCTGTCCCATGTGTCCGGCGAACAGCGGGATGGTCTTGCTGAAGACCAGGACGGTGGAATCGGGGTTTATGCGCAGCTTCAGCGACTGGCCCTTCTGCCAGGCCAGCACCTCGCCCAGCGGAACCTTGGTCTCCGCCAGCACGGCGACCAGCTCCAGCTTGGAGCGCATCAGCTCGTTCTTCAGGTGGCTTTCCCACACCGTGTCATGGCCGAACTTCTCGCCCATGAACATCTGCACCAGCTTGCCGCGGACCGGCTCCAGCGTGGCGTAGGGGATGACGATGTCGATGTGGCCGATGCGGCGCTCCACCTCCACGGCGATGCGCACGCGGATGATGGCGTTGGTGGCCCGCGTGATGGTGGCGAACTGCGGGTTCACCTCCAGCCGGTCAAAGACGAAATCGACCTGGGCCAGCGGGTCGAAGGACTGCCCCAGATCCTGGAGCACCACCTTCATCATCCGCTCGGTCATCTTGCGTTCGATGGAGGTGTAGGCCCGCCCGTCGATCCGCCCCGGCCTCGACCGCCGACCGCCCAGCAGCACATCCATCATGCAATAGATCAGCGCGCTGTCGATGGTCACCAGCATCTGGTTGTCCCACGGCTCGGCGCGGGCGACGCCGATCAGGGCCGGCAGCTCGATGGCGTCCTGGAAGTCGGTGTAGCGCAGCCATTCGATCTTCGACAGCGATGCCTCGACGTTGGTGGAGGCAAACTGGCGCAGCGAGGTGTTCAGCATCCGCACCATGCGGTCGAACACCACGTCCAGCATCGGCAGCCGGTCCTTGTTGACCGTCGTCGAGCTGACCAGCCGCTGGATGGCGCTCATCTCCGGCCCGCCACCTTCCGGCGCGCCGAAATTCAGCAGCCGGTCGATCTCCTCCTGGCTCAGCGTCTTGGTCTCGCCGGCCAGCGCCTCCCGCATCGCCTCCGCCATTGCCGCGGCCTCCTCGGCCTGCGGCGGGGCGGGAGCGGCGGTCTGCTGGGCCGCGGCCAGTTCCCACGCGGCGTCCGACCAGTCCGCATCCTCGGCCGGAGGGGATTGGGGGGCTGGCATGGTCGTGGAAGGCGGGGCGGGGGTGTCGGTCGTCATCCGGTGCCTCTGGAGGTCGCTATTGCGTGAGCAGGCTGCGCAGCAGAACGTCGGTGACGACGTCGCGCCGGCCGGCGGGGTCGGACAGGATCAGGTTGAAGCGGCGCTTGATCTCGCTGCGCAGGCGGTGAAGCCCGGCCGATCCCTCAAGATCGTCCTGGTCCAGATTGCGCAGAAACTCCTGCAGGCTGTCGGTCAGCTGCGGCATCGCCTGTTCCAGCGCCTGCCGGTCGCGGTGGGCGACGGTCAGGGACAGGCCGATCTTCAGGAAGCGGGACGGCGTGTCGCGGCGAAGGTTGACCACCAGTTCCGGCATGTCGACCACGGCATCGGCCGGCGCCGTCTCCGCCGACCGCGTCCACAGCCGCTCGACCGCCTGCGGACCGGCAGCCAGCCAGTAGCCGCCGAACCCGGCCGCCGCCACCGCCGCCAGCGCCGCAAGGCCGGCGAGCAGCCGGGCGACCGGCAAGGCCACCACCAGGATGCGTCCCGATCCACGCAGCCGGTCGAGCACCTCGTCCCGTGCCGCACCCGTCCCTGTCTTCGCCATGCCGAACCGTGTAATCATCGCTCCATCCCACCGGACATTGCCGAAAATTTTAATCAACCGAGCGTTCTTTAAAGTTTTAGCGGCTTTGTCTTTGGCGACATCCCCGTTTTTTACTCCGCTTAAAAGTCGCGTCGTTAGCGTGACGGGGTGCGCAGGGCGAAGACTAGGCCCGCCGATTTTCAGAAACTTTAAAGGTGCGGGGAACCGTGGACAGTCTGATCGACACCTTGCGGTCCTTGGGGCGCGGTCGGCTGCTCGTGCTGGCGGGCACCGGGCTCGGCATCGTCCTGGCGGTCGCCGGTATGGCGCTGCTGCTGTCGCAGCCGCACATGACCGCCCTTTACAGCGGGCTGGAACCGGCGGAGGCTGGCCGCATCGCCAAGGCGGTCCAGGACATGGGCGTGCCGGTCAATGCCGGCTTCGACGGCACGACGATCAGCGTGCCGCATGCCGACGTCTCCCGCGTCCGCATGGCCCTGGCGGAGAAGGGCCTGCCCGCGCATGGCGGTGTCGGCTACGAGCTGTTCGACACCGACAAGCCGCTGGGCATCACCAGCTTCATGCAGCGCATCAACCGCCTGCGCGCCATGGAAGGGGAGCTGGGCCGCACCATCGAGACGCTGTCCGGCGTCGAGGCCGCCCGCGTCCACATCGTCCTGCCGGAGCGCGAGGAGTTTTCGCGCAGCGCGCCGAAGCCGACGGCCTCGGTGGTGGTGCGCATGCGCGGCCGGGGGTCGATGGACCGCAAACAGGCCCTGTCGATCCGTCATCTCGTCTCCGCCGCCGTGCCCAACCTGAAGCCCAGCGCCGTGACGGTGATGGACTCCTCCGGCGAGCTTCTGCTGACCGAGGACGATGGGCCGGGGCTGGCGTCGGCGCGCACCGACGGGCTGCGGGTCGCGGCGGAAACCCGCGTCGCCCGCGCGGTGGAGCAGATGCTGACCGCCCGGCTCGGCGCCGGCAATGTCCGCGTCCAGGTCGCCGCCGAGGTGGAGACCAAGCGCGAGGTGGTGCGCAGCCAGACCTTCGACCCCAACAGCCAGGTGATCCGCTCCACCCAATCCGTGCAGGAGCAGGAGCGCAGCCAGGACAGCAATGGCGAGCCGCCGGTCACCGCCGAACAGAACCTGCCGCAGCGCGACGTGCGCGCCCAGCAGCAGGGGCCGCAATCCTCCAACGACACCAAGCGGCAGGAGGAGACGGTCAATTACGAGATCTCCAACGTCAGCCGCGAAACGGTGATCGAGCCGGGCGACGTCCGCCGCCTCAGCGTCGCCGTGCTGGTCAACGGCACCTGGAAGACCGCCGCCGACGGCACCCGCCAGTACGAGCCGCGCAGTGCGGAGGAGCTTCTGCGCCTGGGCGAGCTGGTCCGCTCCGCCATGGGCTTCAGCGAGGCGCGCGGCGACCGGGTGACGGTGGACAATCTGGAATTCGTCGATCTGGCCCCCGACCTCGCGCCGCGCCCGCTGGGCGACGAGATCGCCGAGACGCTGACCCGCAACGTCATGACGCTGATCCAGTGGGTGATCCTGCTGGTGCTCTCCGCCCTGGTGATCCTGGTCGGCCTGCGTCCGCTGATCCGCCGCGTCTTCCCGGCGCCGGAACCGGTGGTGGCGGAGGCTCCCGCCCCGGCGCTGGCAGCTCCGGCCGGCGGCGCCATGCCGCAGCTTACCGGTCCCGCCGTCACCGCGGCGGCCGGTGCGGCGCTGGCCGACGGCGGGGAGGCCGATGCCGCGCTGGCCGCCGCGCCGATGGCGCCGCAGCTGGGCATCGAGGAGACGATGGACCAATTGATCGAGCTGCGCACCGTGGAGGGCCGCGTCCGCGCCTCCTCCATCCGCCGGCTGGGCGAACTGGTCGACCAGTATCCGGACGAGGCCATCGATATCCTGCGCTCCTGGCTCTATGAGGAGGTGGCGTGATGGCCGCCTATCCGCGCTACCGCTTCGACCACAGCTTCGGCGCGCCCGCCGCAGTGCTGGAACCGGACGAGGCGGATGCCGTCGATCCGCTCGACCTGCCGAGCCTGTCCGAGCGCGACCATCGCGCCGCACTGGACAAAACCCGCCGGACCGCGCTGGCCGAGGGCCTCGCCCAGGGCCGGCGCGACGGCGAACTGGCCGCCGCCCGCCGGATCGAGGCGGAGCTGTCGGCCACCCTCGACCGGCTGGCACAGCGGATGGCGGCGCTCGACACCGATCATGCCGCTCTGATGGAGCGGCTGGAGGCCCAGGGCGCCTTCGTTCTGCTGGCGCTCGTCCGTCGGATGGCGCCGCGGCTGCTCGACAAGGTCGCCCGCGCCGAGGTGGAGCGTCTGGCCGTCGATGCCCTGCGCGCCGCCGGGCCGGCTCCCGTCCTGACCCTGCGCCTGCACCCCTCGCTCTGCGGCCCGCTGGAGGAGCGGCTGGCCGGGCTGGGCAGCTTCCAGGGCCGCCTCGACATCCAGGGCGACCCGGCGCTGGACGTCGGCGCCCTGGAGGCGGGTTGGGGCGCCGGCTCCGTCAGCCGCGACCCGGCCGCCATCCAGGCTTCCATTGAGGCCGCCGTCGCCGCCCTCACCGACCGGGCCGTCGCCGCCCTGGCGCCGGCACTGTCGCCCGCCCCTTAACGATCCGGAGCGAGAACCCTCATGCCTCCCTTGAACCTCGACATGCTCGACGACGATCCCAAGCAGGCGGAGAAGGCCGCCGAAAAGGCCGGCGACAAGCCTTACGACGGGCCGATGAACGCGATCTACAACGTGCCGGTGGACGTGCAGGTGGTCCTTGGCCGCACCAGCATGCTGGTGGCGCAACTGCTGAAGCTCGGCCGCGGCGCGGTGCTGGAACTGGAGCGCAAGGTGGACGAACCGGTCGAGGTGCTGGTCAACCACCGTCTGGTCGCCCGCGGCGAAGTGGTGATCGTCGAGGATCAGCGGCTCGGCGTGACGCTGACCGAGATCGTGCGGACGGAGCTGGAGATCGACTGAGGGACTGTCCCCTCTCCCCCCTGGGGAGAGGGTTAGGGTGAGGGGGACGCGCGGCGTGCCTTGGTCGGCCCAGCAGCATTTCGCATCCTTGCCTATCCACCCCCTGCATCCCCCTCACCCCGACCCTCTCCCCGGGGGGAGAGGGAGCATCCCCGAAAGCCTCCCATGCGCCTCCGATCGCTGATCCTCCTCGCCCTTCTCCTCGCCGCCGGCCCGGCCGCGGCGGCGCCGCTCGACCTCAATCTCGGTGCGCTGGGCTCGC
Source organism: Azospirillum sp. UENF 112521 (assembly GCF_058780665.1). Taxonomy (NCBI): domain Bacteria; kingdom Pseudomonadati; phylum Pseudomonadota; class Alphaproteobacteria; order Rhodospirillales; family Azospirillaceae; genus Azospirillum; species Azospirillum sp. UENF 112521. The sequence continues at coordinate 426,668 of NZ_JBSNCI010000001.1, read as the reverse complement.
TGGCGGACGGAGGGAGCCTGTCGGGGCGGATCGTCCAGGGCATCGTGTTGCTGACGGTGCTGAGCGTCGCGCCCGGCCTGCTGATCATGGTCACCTGCTTCACCCGCATCATCGTCGTGCTGTCGCTGCTGCGCTCCGCTCTCGGGTTGCAGCAGTCGCCGCCCAACATGGTGCTGGTCAGCCTCGCCATGTTCCTGACCTTCCACATCATGGGGCCGGTGATCGACAGCGCCTGGCAGGACGGGCTGCGTCCGCTGCTGAACGAGCAGGTCACCCAGGAGCAGGGGCTGGAGCGGATGATCGAGCCGTTCCGCGGTTTCATGGCCTCGCATGTCCGGGACCGCGATCTGGCCGCCTTCGCCGCCTTCACCGCAAAGCCGAAGCCGGCGGGCGAGGGCACCGAACCGGCTCGGGACGAGCGTCCGGTGACGGCGGAAAGCGTCGATCTGCGGCTCTTGATGCCGGCCTTCCTGCTGTCGGAGCTGCGCCGCGCCTTCGAGATCGGCTTCCTGCTGTTCCTGCCCTTCCTGGTGATCGACATGGTGGTGGCGGCGATCCTGATGGCGATGGGCATGATGATGCTGCCGCCGGTGATGATCGCGCTGCCCTTCAAGATCATCTTCTTCGTGCTGACCGACGGCTGGTTCCTGATCGCCGGCAGCCTGATCCGCTCCTATGGGGTGTGAGACGATGGACGACACGCCCGCCGACGTTGCCGCCAGTCCCGGCGCCAGTCTGGCCGACAGCCTGCTGGCGCTGGCCCGCCGCCGCGGGGTGGCGGTGCCGGAGGACGGTTCGGTCGCCGGGCTGCTTGCCGCCCTCGATCCCAACCCGCTGATCCCGCATCCGCTGCTGCTGGTGGCCGGGGCGGTGATGGCGGTGGCCTTCCGCCATGACCGCGCGCTGGCCCTGCCGCCGGCCGACGCGTCCGACAACGCCCCGTCTTCCGCCCGCTCCGCCGATTGCTCATTCTGAGGTGCCGCCATGGGAACGCCGATCAAGATCCGTGAGAACTACAAGAGCCTGACCGGCATCGAGAAGAGTGCGGTCATCTTCCTGGCGCTGGGCGAGGAACGCGGATCGCGGCTGATGGAGCGGCTGGACGAGGACGAGATCCGCCTCGTCAGCCGCTCGATGGCGACGCTGGGCAACGTCACCTCCAATCTGGTGGAGACGCTGATGCGCATCTTCACCGAACGCTTCGCCAATGCCGGATCGGTCGTCGGCTCCTACGACAGCACGGAGCGGATGCTGAACCGCTTCCTGCCGGCCGACCGCGTGACGGAGATCATGGGCGAGATCCGCGGCCCCGCCGGCCGCACCATGTGGGAGAAGATGTCCAACGTGAACGAGGGGGTGCTCGCCAGCTATCTCGCCGGCGAATATCCCCAGACGGCGGCGGTCATCCTGTCCAAGATGCGGGCCGACCACGCCGCCAAGGTGCTGGTCCTGCTGCCGCCGGCCGCGCGCACCGAGGTGATCGAGCGCATGATCCAGATCGAATCGGTGCAGCGCGAGGTGCTGCTGGACATTGAATCGATCCTGCACAACGAATTCATGGCGAATTACGCCCGCACCCACGGCAACAACTCGCTGGAGCGGATGGCCGACATCTTCAACCGCATCGACCGCGAGACGCTGACCGAGATCTTCGACGATCTGGAAACCGTGATGCCGGAGCCGACCCAGCGCATCAAGCAGCTGATGTTCACCTTCGAGGATCTGATGCGGCTCGACCGCGTCTCGTTGCAGGCGGTGATCCGCCGCTGCGACACCGGCCAGCTCGCCATCGCGCTGAAGGGGGCGCCGACGCCCCAGCGCGACCATTTCCTGTCGGTCCTGTCCGAACGCGCCCGCCTGATCCTGCTGGACGAGATCGAGAACATGGGCCCCTTGCGCATGCGCGACGTCAACGATGCCCAGGCGGAGATCGTGCGCGTCGCCAAGGCGATGGCGGAGGACGGCACCATCATCATCCCGCAATCCGACGACGCCGACGCCGTCGTCTATTGAGCGGAGCGCCAGCGAATGGGGACCATCCGGATGGAGGCCGATTGAATGGCGGGGCGCGACCTCGTTCCCCGGCATGTGCCGCCGCCGAGCCTGCTGGCGGCGCATTTCGCCTCGTCGCCGGCACCCGCCGCCCATGCCCACGGCTTGGCCGACGGCGACGAGGCACCGGCGCTGGTGCGCCGTCTGCTCGACCTGCTGGAGTCGCTGTCGCCGGCCGATGCGGTGCTGGCGCGCGGCTGCCTGCCGCGCTGCGATTCGACGTTCGGCGCGGCACTCGCCCTGTTCCTGGCGGCGACCGCCGGCGGCTGCCGCGGCTGGGTCGGCGCGGACGCGGCCGCAAGGCTGGCGGATCTGGACGGCGGATTGCTGATCGACGAGTGCGACCGGGCGCTGGCGTCGCGCTTCCAGCCGGTGGACGGGCGGCTGTGGCGGCTGTCGCGCGTGCCCCTGCTCGACAGCGACGACGGGCTGCTCTGTGCCGTCGGCATCGACGACGGGCTGTCCGACCGCGTCACCCTGGTGCTTCAGGCCCGGCCGCAGCGGCTGGGCCCGGTGCAGCTGATGGCGACGCTGGCAGGCCACCGGCTGGACGTGACCTTGCGGCTGGCGATGGGCCTGCCGTCCGCCGCCCTGGCCGACCTGCATGAAACCTTCAGCACCGCCCTGGCCGACTGCCGGATCGACGGGGCATTGACCGTCGGCCCGCTGGCCGATGCGTGGCTTGGGCTGGATCAGCCCCTATCGTCCGATCTGGCGCTGTGACCGGGGCGTTCCGCTCCTTCGGCCATCCCCGGATCGTCGCTCAGATCATTGCCAGCGGCTGCTTGCGTTTCGGCGGCGGAAAGGCCTTGTCGATCTCCGCGATGTCCTCGCCGGTCAGGGTCAGCTTCACCGCCTCGGCATTCTCCAGCGCATGCGCCGTCGTGCCGGCCTTGGGGATCGCGATCACCCCCTGCTGCCGCAGTGCCCACGCAATCGCGACCTGGGCCGGCGTCACGCCGTGGCGCTTCGCCACCGCCAGCAAGGCGGGGGAGCGCAGCAGGCGACCGCCCTGGCCGATGGGGGAATAGGCCATCACCGGCATCCGCGCGGTGTGCTGGAAGGGCAGCAGGTCGTATTCGATACCGCGGTGTTCGGGGTTGTAGAGCACCTGATTGACGGCGCAGCCGTGCAGGTCGGTGGCCTCCGCCAGTTCCTCCAGATCGTCGACATCGAAGTTGGAGACGCCCCAGCGGGCGATCTTGCCGGCCTGGATCAGCGATTGGAACGCCTCCACCGTCTCCTCCAGCGGCACGCCGCCGCGCCAGTGCAGCAGATAGAGGTCGATGCGGTCGATCTTCAGCCGCTTCAGGCTGCGCTCGCAGGCCTTGACCGTGCCGATGCGCGACGCGTTGCTGGGCAGCACCTTGGTGACGATGAACAGCCCGTCGCGCCGGCCGGCGATGGCCTCGCCCACCAGTTCCTCCGACGCGCCGTCGCCATACATCTCGGCGGTGTCGATCAGGGTCATGCCGCGGTCGATGCCGGCCCGGATGGCGGCGATCTCGGCGGCGCGGTCGCCGCGCCCTTCCGCCATCATCCAGGTGCCCTGGCCGAGAGCCGGGACCTCGGTGCCGTCCGGCAGGGTCACGCGCTTCATCTTCCTCTCTCCCGTCTCAATCGCCGAAAGACAACAAGCTGGTCCCGCGGGGCCAGCTTGTCGATGGGTCTTCGGTGGGCTTTCCGGGGGATGGGACGCCGCTATGCCGCCTTTTTCGGCGCCCCGGCATGGCCGCCTTCGAGGAAGTTCAGCAGCTCCTCGCGGTAGTCGTAATAGCGCGGGTGCTCCAGCAGGGCCTGGCGGGTGCGGGGATGGGGGATGTCGACGGATAGGATGTGGCCGATCTTGGCGTTCGGGCCGTTGGTCATCATCACCACCCGGTCGGCCAGCAGCAGCGCCTCGTCCACGTCATGGGTGACGCAGACCGCGGTGACCTTGGTGCGCGCCCACACCTCCATCAGCACTTCCTGCAACTCCCAGCGGGTCAGGCTGTCGAGCATGCCGAACGGCTCGTCCAGCAGCAGCAGCTTGGGCGACAGGGCGAAGGCGCGGGCGATGCCGACGCGCTGCTTCATGCCGTTGGACAGCTCCGACGCCTTCTTGTTCATGCTGTCGCCCAAGCCCACGCGGGCGAGGTAATAGCGGGCGATGTCGGCGCGCTCGCCCTTGCTGGCGTGCGGGAAGACGCGGTCGACGCCGAGCATGACGTTTTCGTAAGCCGTCAGCCAGGGGAACAGGCTGGGGGCCTGGAACACCACGGCGCGGTCGGGACCGGCGCCGTCCACCTCCTTGCCGTCCAGCACGATGCCGCCGCTGGTCACGTCGGCCAGCCCGGCGACCATCGACAGCACGGTGGACTTGCCGCAGCCGGAATGACCGATCAGCGAGACGAACTCGCCCTTGCGCATCTTCAGATCGAAGCCGTCTACCACGGTCAGCGGACCCTTCGGCGTGGCGAAGGTCTTGGTCAGGCGGGTGAATTCGAGATAGCGGTCCTCCATCCCGCGCCCGCCCATCGCCTCGATATAGGCCTTGGGCGGGGGCGAGGCGGTGATCGGCTTCACGTCGGGCAGGACAAGCCCGTCATCGCCGCCGGTCCCGCGGGCGACGCCGACCTCCATCAGATACGCGGTGACCTCGGCGCGCAGGCGTTTGAAATCCTCGTCATGGTTGACGGCGGTGCGGTCGCGCGGGCGCGGCAGATCGACGGTGAAGGCAGGGCCGAGCGTGGCGTTCGGGCCGGGGGTCAGGGGCACGATGCGGTCGGCCAGCAGGATCGCCTCGTCCACATCGTTGGTGATGAGGATGACGGTCTTGCGGTCCTTGCGCCAGATCGCCTCGATCTCGTCCTGAAGCTTGGCGCGGGTCAGGGCGTCGAGCGCCGACAGCGGCTCGTCCAGCAGCAGCATCTCCGGGCTCATGGCCAGCGCGCGGGCGAAGCCGACGCGCTGGCGCATGCCGCCCGACAGTTCCTTCGGCCGGCGGTCGGTGGCATGGCCGAGACCGACCGTCTCCACCGCCCGGCGGGTCAGCACGCCGCGTTCGGCGCCGCCCTTCGCCTTGTGGACGGCGTCCACCGCCAGGGCGACATTCTCCTTCACGCTGAGCCAGGGCATCAGCGAATAGGACTGGAAGACGAGGCCGCGCTCCGGGCCGGGGCCGGTGACCGGCTTGCCGCGGTAGAGCACTTCGCCGGCATCGGGCATCGCCAGACCGGCGATCAGGTTGATGAGGGTCGACTTGCCGGAGCCGGAGAAGCCGACGATGGCGACGAACTCGCCCTCTTCGATCGACAGGTCGATGTCGCGCAGCACGGTGTTGCCGCCGTAGGACTTCGACACACCCTTCAGGTCCAGGATCGCCATGGCCGGTCTCCTTAGCGGGCGGGGCTGTGGCTGACGGCGGACTGGAGCGCCAGCATCACGCGGTCGAGCAGGAAGCCGATCAGGCCGATGGTGAAGACCGCCACCATGATCCTGGCGAGCGAGCTGGCGGAGCCGTTCTGGAACTCGTCCCAGACGAACTTGCCGAGGCCGGGGTTCTGGGCCAGCATCTCCGCCGCGATCAGCACCATCCAGCCCACGCCCAGCGACAGGCGCAGCCCGGTGAAGATGAAGGGCAGGGCCGACGGCAGAACGAGGCGGCGGACCATGGTGAAGCCGGAGAGCTGAAGCACCTTGCCGACATTCATCAGGTCGCGGTCGATGGAGGAGACGCCGACCGCCGTGTTGATCAGCGTCGGCCACAGCGAGCACAGCGTGACGGTGATGGCGGACGTCAGGAAGGACTTCTCGAACAGCGGGTCGCTGCCCGACACGGTGGCGCTGACCACCATGGTGACCAGCGGCAGCCAGGCCAGCGGCGACACCGGCTTGAAGATCTGGATCAGCGGGTTGATCGCGGCGTTGACCGTCGGCGACAGGCCGCTCGCCACCCCCAGCGGCACCGCCACCAGGGCACCCAGCAGGAAGCCGGTGAAGACGGTCTTCAGGCTGGTGACGATCTGGTCGAGGTAGGTCGGCTTGCCGGCATAGGGGCGGGTCCTGACCTCCGCCTTCGGATCCTTCGCCAGGATCTCGGCGTTGCGCTTGGCCTGCCGGTCGTAGAAGGCGGCCTCCTTGGCGCGTTCGGCCTTGTGGTCGGCGTAGAGGTTGGTCGCCTGCTCCCACACCTGGGCCGGGCCGGGGATGGCGCCGAGGCTGGTCTGCACCTGCGGGGCGGCCCAGCCCCAGGCGGCGAGGAACAGCAGGATGGCGGTGAGCGGGATGCCCATCTGGCGCCACAGCTCGATGCCCTGCTGGCGCGGGTTCTCGCCGGATGCCAGCCGCAGCAGCGGCGCCAGCCAGCCGAGGCCGATCGTGGTCAGGGCGGAGGCGATGCGGTTCAGCACATGGGCGCGGCGGGCCTTGTGCTGGGCGCGGGCAAGGTCGGCGGAGGTGTCGGTCAGGCTGGTCATGGAAGTCTTCCCCTTGGAAAGATCCCTTCTCCCCCCTGGGGAGAAGGTTAGGATGAGGGGGTTCGGCGCAGCCGAAATCAGTTCGGCCTGTGCATCCCCCTCACCCCGACCCTCTCCCCGGGGGAGAGGGGGAATTGGCGGGTAAAGGCGGGAGGACTCAGCCCCCCACCACCTGACCGCCCTCGATCTTCTGGTCGCCCTTCAGGCCGATGGGCTGCTTGGCGAGGTAGTCGTTCGGCTTGTGGCCGTCATAGGGGATGCCGTCGATGAAGCCGGTGTCGACCGGCTTGTAGCCGTCGCTCTTCCACGGGAAGTCGGCTTCCTTGGATTTGCCCTCCTCGACCAGCAGCTTCGCGGCCTGGAGATAGATGTCCGGCTTGTAGACGCTGCGGGCGGTCTCGTCGTACCAGTTGTCGGGCTTGGCCTCGGCGATCTGGCCCCAGCGCCGCATCTGGGTCAGGTACCAGACGGCGTCCGAATAGAAGGGGTAGGTCGCGTTGTAGCGGAAGAAGACGTTGAAGTCGGGAACGTCGCGCTTGTCGCCCTTCTCGTATTCGAAGGTGCCGGTCATCGAATTGGCGATGACCTTGGCGTCGGCGCCGACATATTCGGACTTGGCGAGGATCTTCACCGCTTCGGCGCGGTTGGCATTGTTGTTCTCGTCCAGCCACTGGGCGGCGCGGATCAGCGCCTTGACGACGGCCAGATGGGTCTTGGGGTTCTTGCTAGCCCACTCGTCGGTGACGCCGAAGACCTTCTCGGGGTTGTTCTTCCAGATCTCGGTGTCGGTGATCACCGGCACGCCGATGCCCTTGACCACCGCCTGCTGGTTCCACGGCTCGCCGACGCTGTAGCCGTAGATGGTGCCGGCCTCCAGCGTCGCCGGCATCTGCGGCGGCGGGGTGACGGAGAGCAGCGCGTCGGCGCCGATCTGGCCCGACACGTCGGTCGGGCTGTAGAAGCCGGGGTTGATCCCGCCCGATGCCAGCCAGTAGCGCAGCTCGTAATTGTGGGTCGAGACCGGGAAGACCATGCCCATGTTGAAGGGCTTGCCCTCGGCCTTGTACTGGGCGATCACCGGCTTCAGCGCATCGGCCTTGATCGGGTGGACCGGCTTGCCGTCGGCGCCGGTGGGCACGTTGGCCTTCATCTTGCGCCAGACGTCGTTCGACAGCGTGATGCCGTTGCCGTTCAGGTCCATCGAGAAGGCGGTGACGATGTGGGCCTTGGTGCCGAAGCCGATGGTGGCACCCAGCGGCTGGCCGGCCAGCATATGGGCGCCGTCCAGCTCGCCGGAGATCACGCGGTCGAGCAGGACCTTCCAGTTCGCCTGCGGCTCCAGCGTGACGGAGAGGCCTTCATCCTCGAAGAAGCCCTTCTCGGCGGCGATGGCGAGCGGCGCCATGTCGGTCAGCTTGATGAAGCCGAGCTTCAGCTGCTCCTTTTCGACGTCGAGCGGGGCGGCATAGGCAGAGACGCTTGCCGTCAGGGCGACGACGGCAGCAGCGGATGAGAGAAGGTGGCGGAAGGTGCGGTGGGCCACGTCGGTTGCTCCATCTCTGAAATCCGGACCAGCGGTCGGGCGTGCGACACCGGTGTCGATTTTCTGGGCAGATTCCGGACTGGCTGTTTTTCGGGCAGATGGCTCATGCGTGCCTTGGCCGTCGAAAGCGTCCAGCGGGATCGACCGGAAAAGCCTTTTGAAAAGGCCTGTCGATACCGGGGTCGGCAACACTGCCGGGGGCTGGCCCATCATTGGACGCTTGGGATGCACGCACCGTCGTTGGCGCGTCTCTGGCATGCCTCTTCGCAAGCCTCATGCCAAAGGATGGCTTTTGCCGAAAAATCGGCCGGAGCGGTTGATTTCGTTGGCTATGACCGGGCTGAAGGTATGAGCTGCCTGTCGAGAGTATCGGGCCGCCTGCTGATTTTTGCGGCGCACACAGGCCGGCATGTCCATGCTTTGTGCAATACCTAAGCATGATCCAAAAATAGGCACCTAGGTATCGGGTGCGATGATGGTCGGGAGCCCGCGGAATCCCTGGAGTTTTGCCGGACGCACCCATCGATGCGGTGACTGGCACGTGGATTGCTTAGGAGACGGCGAGACAACAGCGGGCGCCGGCAACGTCGTCGGTGCCCGCAACATCGGCCAACACCGTGCGACGACGTGCGGATTTGGCCCTGGTTCGACGACGAACCGCCCGGACAACGGCGTCCGAACAGGTTTGCACCGGTCTTCGCGGTTCACTCGCGGGGCAGGGACGCAGGCCCGTTCGGACGCCTTTCTTTTTGGCCCCGTGCCTGACTTTGCAGCAGGCCGGACACGATAGACGAGGCAGACGCGCCATGGACATGCATCTCTCATCGAACAACGGGCCCGCCGTCGAATCCAACGAATCAGAACTGCACAGCACCGGCCCGGTCAGGGAACGGCTGGTTGTGGTCGGCAACGGCATGGCCGGCATGAAGACGGTGGAGGAACTGCTGGCCAAGGCGCCCGGCCGCTTCGACATCACCGTCTTCGGTGCCGAGCCGCACCCCAATTACAACCGCATCATGCTGTCGCCGGTGCTGGCGGGCGAGAAGACCTTCGACCAGATCGTGCTGAACAGCCGCGAGTGGTACGACGCCAACGGCATCGCGCTGCTGACCGGCGAGGCGGTTGAGAGCATCGACCGCGTGGGCAAGATGGTGGTCTCGCAGTCCGGCCGCGTCGTTCCCTATGACCGGCTGCTGATCGCCACCGGCTCCATGCCCTTCATCATCCCGGTGCCGGGATCGACCCTGCCCGGCGTCATTGGCTTCCGCGATCTGGCCGACGTCGACGCCATGCTGGCGGCGGCGGCGAAGGGCGGCCGCGCCGTGGTGATCGGCGGCGGGCTCTTGGGGCTGGAAGCCGCCAACGGCCTGCGCGTCAAGGGTATGGAGGTCACCGTCGTTCATCTGATGCCGACGCTGATGGAACGCCAGCTCGACCCGTCGGCCGGCATGCTGCTGCAACGCGAGCTGGAACGCCGCGGCATCGAGGTGCTGACCGGCGCCGACACGGCGGAGATTGTCGGCGACGAGTGGGTCAGCGCGGTCCGGCTGCGGGATGGGCGCGAACTGCCGGCCGACATCGTCGTCATGGCGGTGGGCATCCGCCCCAACATGGCGCTGGGCAAGGCAGCCGGTCTGGACTGCGGGCGCGGCATCCGCGTCGACGACCGGATGCGCACCAGCGACCCGTCGATTTCCGCGGTCGGCGAATGCGTCGAGCATCGCGGCGTCACCTGGGGCCTCGTCGCTCCGTTGTTCGAGATGGCGAAGGTGCTGGCCCACGATCTCGCGGGCGGGGAGGGGGCGGCCTACACCGGCTCCGTCACCTCGACCAAGCTGAAGGTCACCGGCGTTGACGTGTTCTCCGCCGGCGATTTCTCGGGAGGGGTGGGGACCGAGGACATCGTGTTCCGCGACGCCGCCCGCGGTGTCTACAAGCGTCTGGTGCTGAAGGACGGCAAGCTGCTGGGCGCGGTGCTGTATGGCGATACCAAGGACGGCGCCTGGTACTTCTCGCTGCTGAAGGACGGCACCGACGTGTCGGCCGAGCGCGACAGCATGATCTTCGGCCAGGGCTTCGGCGGCGCCGACGCCGGCGACCCGAACGCCGCCATCTCGGCACTGCCCGACAGCGCCGAGATCTGCGGCTGCAACGGCGTCTGCAAGGGCACCATCGTCAAGGCGATCACCGAGAAGGGCCTGACCAGCCTGGACGAGGTGAAGGCGCACACCAAGGCCTCTGCCTCCTGCGGCGGCTGCTCCGGCACGGTGGAACGGCTGCTGGCGGTGACGCTGGGCGACGGCTTCACCGCCGCGCCCAAGGTCAAGCCGATGTGCAAATGCACTCACCACACCCATGATCAGGTGCGGGCGGCCATCGTCGAGAGCGGGCTGAAGACCATGCCCGAGGTCTTCCAGGCGATGGAGTGGACGACGCCCGACGGCTGCGCCTCCTGCCGGCCGGCGCTGAACTATTACCTGCTCTGTGCGTGGCCGGGCGAGTACAAGGACGACTACCAGTCGCGCTACATCAACGAGCGCGCCCACGCCAACATCCAGAAGGACGGCACCTATTCGGTCGTGCCGCGCATGTGGGGCGGCCTGACCAATGCGGCGGAACTGCGCGCCATCGCCGACGTGGTCGACAAGTTCGCCATCCCGACCGTGAAGGTGACCGGCGGCCAGCGCATCGACCTGTTCGGCGTGAAGAAGGAGGATCTGCCGGCGGTCTGGGCGGATCTGAATGCCGCCGGGATGGTGTCGGGCCATGCCTATGCCAAGGGGCTGCGCACGGTGAAGACCTGCGTCGGGTCGGAATGGTGCCGCTTCGGCACGCAGGATTCGACCGGGCTGGGCGTGAAGCTCGAGCGGATGACCTGGGGCACCTGGACCCCGCACAAGGTCAAGCTGGCGGTGTCCGGCTGCCCGCGCAACTGCGCCGAGGCCACCATCAAGGATCTCGGCGTCGTCTGCATCGACAGCGGATACGAGCTGCATGTCGGCGGCAACGGCGGCCTGCATGTCCGCGCCTGCGACCTGCTGATCCGCGTGGGCACGGAGGAGGAGGTTCTGGAATACACCGGCGCCTTCATGCAGCTCTACCGCGAGGAGGCCCGCTATCTGGAGCGCACAGCACCCTGGGTTGAGCGGGTCGGCCTCGACCACATCAAGGCGGCGCTGGTCGAGGATCCGGAGCGGCGCCGGGCGTTGAACGCGCGCTTCCTGTTCTCGCAGACCTTCTCGCAGGACGACCCGTGGGCGGAACGCGCCGCCAAGGGCGTCGACCGTCACGAATTCAATCTGCTCGCCGAAGTGGGGTAAGGGATCATGGACAGCATCATCATGGAAAACGCCGTCTCCGAGCCCGCCATCTCGGAAACCGTCTGGACCCAGGTCGGCAGCATCGACGACATCCCGGTGCTGGGCTCGCGCGTCGTCCGCACGCCCGGCGGCGACATCGCCCTGTTCCGCACGGCGGCCGACGAGGTCTTCGCGCTGGAGGATGCCTGCCCGCACAAGCAGGGGCCGCTGTCCCAGGGCATCGTCCATGGCCGCCGCGTCACCTGCCCGCTGCACAGCTGGGTGATCGAACTGGCGACCGGCGAGGCCGTCGCCCCCGACGAGGGCCGCACCGGCCATGTCCCGGTGCGGGTCGAGGGGCGCAGCGTCGCCATCGCGCTGGGCGAGGCCAAGCTGTCGCGCGGCGGCTGCCGCAAGGCCTGCGGCCATGTTTGACGGGGCGGAGTCGCCCTCCGGACCGGCACGGGAGGTGAAGACCACCTGTCCCTATTGCGGGGTCGGGTGCGGGGTGATCGCGCGCGTTTCGGCCGATGGCGCCGTGACCGTGCGCGGCGATGCCGACCACCCGGCGAACCGGGGACGGCTCTGCTCCAAGGGATCGGCGCTGGCCGACACGCTGGTGCCGGATGGGCGGCTGCTCTATCCGGAAATCGGCGACAAGCGGGTGTCGTGGGACGAAGCGCTGGACGAGGTGGCCCGGCGCTTTTCCGACACCATCGCCAGGCATGGGCCGGACTCGGTGGCCTTCTACGTCTCCGGCCAGCTGCTGACCGAGGATTACTACGTCGCCAACAAGCTGATGAAGGGCTTCATCGGCTCGGCCAACATCGACACCAACTCGCGGCTGTGCATGGCCTCGTCGGTGGTCGGGCACAAGCGGGGGCTGGGCGCCGACGCGGTGCCGGGGGCTTACGAGGATTTCGAGTGCGCCGATCTGGTGGTGCTGGTGGGGTCCAACCTCGCCTGGTGCCACCCGGTTTTGCACCAGCGGCTGCTGGCGGCACGGGCCGAACGCGGCACCCGGATCGTCGTCGTCGATCCAAGGCGGACCGACTGCGTCGATGCCGCCGACCGCCATCTGGCGCTGAGGGCCGGCACCGACGCGCTGCTGTTCAACGGGCTGATGGCCTATCTGGATGAGCGCGGCCATCGCGATGCGGGCTTCGTCGCCGCCCATGCCGAGGGGGTCGAGGAGGCGCTGGCCGCCGCCCGTGCCGATGCGCCGGATGTGGCGACCGTGGCCCGCCGCTGTGGGCTGGAGGAGGCGGAGGTCGCCGCCTTCTATGCCGAGTTCGCCGCCACAGACCGGGTGGTGACGGTCTATTCGCAGGGCGTCAACCAGTCCTCCCAGGGCAGCGACACCGTCAACACCATCCTGAACGTCCATTTCCTGACCGGGCGCATCGGCCGGCCCGGCTGCGGCCCCTTCTCCGTCACCGGGCAGCCGAACGCCATGGGCGGGCGCGAGGTCGGCGGGCTGGCGAACCAGCTGGCCGCCCATATGGGCTTTACCGAAACGGAAGTGGACCGGGTCGGCCGCTTCTGGAATGCGCCGCGCGTGGCGGCCAAGCCGGGGCTGAAGGCGGTCGATCTGTTCCGCGCCATCGAGGCCGGCACGGTCAAGGCGGTGTGGATCATGGCGACCAACCCTGCCGTCAGCATGCCCGATGCGGGCCGGGTGCAGCGGGCGCTGGAACGCTGCGAGACGGTGGTGGTCTCCGACTGCATCCGCGACACCGACACCGGCCGCTTCGCCCATATCCGCCTGCCGGCCAGGGGCTGGAGCGAGAAGGACGGCACCGTCACCAACTCCGACCGCACCATCTCGCGCCAGCGCGCCTTCAAGGACGGCGCCGGGGAGGCGCGGGCTGACTGGTGGATCGTCACCCAGGTCGCCCGCCGCATGGGTTTCGCCGAGGCTTTCTCCTACGAGAGTGCTGCGGCGGTGTTCCGCGAGCATGCCGCGCTGTCGGACTTCGAGAATGGCGGGACGCGGGCGTTCGACATCGGGGCGCTGAGCGGGCTGGACGATGGCGGGTACGATGCGCTGGCGCCCTTCCCCTGGCCCTGGCGGGTGGATGCCAAGCCGCAGAAGCGGCTGTTCGGCGATGGACGATTCTTCACCGCGGACGGGCGCGCCCGGGTGCTGCCGGTCACGGCGAAGCCGCTGCCGCGCGAGATGCCGGACGGGGCGCTGTTGCTGAACACCGGGCGGCTGCGCGACCAGTGGCATACCATGACCCGCACCGGACTGTCGGCGCGGCTGTCCGCCCATGCGCCGGAACCGCGGCTGGAGATCCACCCGGCCGATGCAGCGGCGTGGGGGCTGGAGGATGGCGGGCTGGCCCGCATCGCCACGGCGGCGGGTGAGGCGCTGGCGCGGGTGCGCGTCACCGATGCGCAAGGCGAAGGCACGGTCTTCCTGCCGATGCATTGGACCGAGCGCTTCACCGGTGCCTGCGTCATCGGCCGGCTGGTCGACGACGAGGCGGTGGACCCCTTCTCCGGCCAACCCGACCTGAAGCGGATGCCGGCGACGGTGGAGCCCTGGCGGCCGCACTGGAACGCCTTCCTGCTGGTCCGCCATGCCGTGGAGCCCGGCCATGGCGGCTATTGGGCGCGCCGCGCCGTGGCGGGCGGGCATCTGGTGGAGATGGCGGGGATGGGGGCGATCCCGGCGGTGGCGGAGTGGCTGCCCGGCCTCGACCCCGCCGGGGCGGTGGTGGAGTTCCGCGACCCTGCGCGCGGCGGCCTGCGGATGGCCTGGATGGACGGGGACCGGCTGGAGGCCTGCCTGTTCGTCGCCGCCGACGGGCGCCTGCCGCCGCGCGGTTGGCTCGCCGGGCTTTTGGAAAAGGATGGGCTGGACGACGGGGCGCGGGCCGGGCTGCTCGCCGGCCGGGCGCCGGGGGTGCAGGCCGATGAGGGGCGGATCGTCTGTGCCTGCTTCAGCGTCGGCATCAACCGGTTGGTCGGCGCCATCCGCGACCGCCGGCTGACCAGCGTGGCGGAGATCGGTGCGGCATTGAAGGCCGGGACGAATTGTGGTTCCTGCGTGCCTGAACTCAAGGAGGTGCTTCGTCATGCTCACCAGCGCGAAGTGGCGTGAGAGTCTCGCGGCGCTGGCGCGCCTCTTGGTGCCGCGCTTTGCGGGTGCTGGCGGCGGTGCCTTGTCCCTTCTCCCTCTCCCTTGGGAAAGGGCCGCCACGCGACCCCCTCACCCTAACCCTCTCCCCGGGGGGAGAGGGGGTACCGTGCTGCTCGGCAAAAAGAGTGCGGGCAAGTCACCCTCGTCGGTGCCGGTCCCGGCGACCCCGACCTGCTGACCGTCGCGGCGGTCAAGGCGCTGGCGGCGGCCGAAGTCGTGCTCTACGACGCGCTGGTCGGCGACGGGATCCTCGACCTCGCCCATCCCAAGGCCGAGCGCATCTGCGTCGGCAAGCGCTCCGGCCGGCATTCGCTGCCGCAGGGGGAGATCAACGCGCTGATCGCCTTCCATGCCCGGCGTGGCAAGCGGGTGGTGCGGCTGAAGGGCGGCGACCCGATGGTGTTCGGCCGGGCCGGCGAGGAGATCGAGCATCTCGACAGCCTCGGCATTCCGGTGCGGGTGGTGCCGGGAATCACCGCGGCACTCGGTTGTGCCGCTTCGACCGGGCTGTCGCTGACCAAGCGCGGGGTGTCGCGCGCCGTCACCTTCGTCACCGCCCATGGCCGTGACGGAGAGCGGTTCGAGCCCGATTGGGCGCGGCTGGCCGATCCGCAGGGCACGCTGGCGATCTACATGGGACGCGAGCAGGCTCGCGCGGTCGGGCAGGGGCTGACCGGTGCCGGGCTGCCGGCCACGACGCCGGTGCTGGCGGTGGAGAATGGCTGCCGGCCCGACGAGCGGCGGTACTGGACGACGCTCGGCCGGATGGCGGAGCAGGGGGTGGCCGCCGGCAAGGGGCCGACCCTGCTGCTGGTGGGGGAGGCGCTACGCCCGCGCCAAATTGCCGGTGAGACGGTTGGGACGGCGGACACCATTGACCTCCGCGCGCTCGGCGACCTCGCTCAGGGGTTCGATCACGACTGACATGGTGAAGACGGTGGCGTGCAGCAGGTTCGTCCCGTCCACCATCAGCCCGACATGGCCGGGGAAGAAGACGATGTCGCCGCGCCGATACTCGACGCCGCGGCCGTCCTCGGACACCCACGCCCCCAGCCGCTCGTCTTTGCGCTGCATGCCGCTGCTGTGGTGGGAGACGATTCCGGCGGCCGCCATGGCGGTCAGCACCAGCCCGGAACAGTCGATGCCGAAGCTGCTGCGGCCGCCCCAGACATAGGGCGTCTCCAGGAAGCGCAGGGCGGTGGCGATGTGGTCGGGGGCGGGAGTGGCGCCCACCGGCTCCAGCCAGCCGGCGAACAGCCACAGCCCGTCGTCGGTGCCGACCCAGCCATTTTCGGCCCGGCCGTCCAGCGTCACCAGCGACCCGAAGCTGAGCGTCGCCACCGGCGGCGCCCGGTGCGTCGCCGCCGGGTGCAGGTCGGCGCGCAGGGCCCGCACACGGTGGGTGGGGGCGACCGGCTCCCGATGCGCGGTGCCCGGCGGCAGCCAGCCGACATGGCCGTCGAAGGCGTTCTCCGCCCGCAGCCAGCCGTCACGCTCCTCCAGAATGCGGAAGCGCTCACCGCGGATCATCTCGCTGGTCTGGGCGATGCCGTCCTGCGGCTCTTCCAGCAGGACGGCGTGCGGGGCGGTCAGTTGGCGAAGGGTCATGGGGGGCGGGCCGGATTTGGGGAAACCGGCTGCGACCTTAGCGCCGCCGCCGCGGTGGTGCGAGGGATAAAGCATGTCCGTCATTTCAACGGGAATTCCGTCATTTCACCGGAAAACTCAAGCGCCACCGGCGCATTGCCCGGTTCTGCCCGGCGGCATCCGCCGACATCTTTCGTGTGCGGGCCAAACCATCGGCATGGCCCGCCAACACGGGACACGGCTGAACAGAGGAGCGGGAGACCATGGCAACGATGAAGGTTCTGGTTCTGGGGGCGGGCAAGATCGGCTCGATGATCGGCACGCTGCTGTCCGAGACCGGCGATTTCGCCGTCACCATCGGCGACCGGGACGAGGCGCTGCTGTACCGCGCCGAACATGCCGGGCTGCGGGTGGCGCGTGTCGATGTCGAGGATCCGGCGTCTCTGCGCGCCGCCATGGAAGGCCAGCAGGCGGTGTTGAGCGCCTGCCCCTTCACCCTGACCCCAGTCATCGCCACCGCCGCCGTCGCGGCCGGCGCCCATTACCTCGACCTGACCGAGGATGTCGCCGCCACCCGCAAGGTGAAGATGCTGGCGGAGACGGCCAGTACGGCGCTGATCCCGCAATGCGGTCTGGCGCCGGGCTTCATCTCCATCGTCGGCCATGACCTCGCCCGCCGATTCGACGAGCTGCACAACCTGCACCTCAGGGTCGGCGCGCTGCCGCAATACCCGACCAACGCCCTGAAATACAATCTGACCTGGAGCACCGACGGGCTGATCAACGAGTATTGCAACCCGTGCGAGGCCATCGTCGACGGCCGTCCGCACGAGGTGATGCCGCTGGAGGGTGACGAGCGCTTTGCGCTGGACGGTGTCGATTACGAGGCCTTCAACACGTCGGGCGGGCTGGGCTCGCTGTGCGAGACGCTGGCCGGCAAGGTGCGGAACCTCGATTACAAGACGGTCCGCTATCCCGGCCACCGCGACATCGTCCGCCTGCTGATCCGCGACCTGCGGCTGGGCGAGCGGCGCCATCTGCTGAAGGACGTGCTGGAGACCGCCGTGCCGCTGACCTTGCAGGACGTGGTTCTGGTGCTGGCGACCGCCACCGGCATGCAGGACGGCGAGCTGCGGCAGGAGACCTTCGCCACCAAAATCTACAGCAAGCCGATCGCCGGCCGCACCTGGAGCGCCATCCAGGTCACCACCGCCGCCGGCATCTGCGCCGTGCTGGACCTGCTGCGCGAGGGCTCCATCCCGCAGGCCGGCTTCATCCGGCAGGAACAGGTGCCGCTGGATGCCTTCCTGAACAACCGCTTCGGCCGGCATTACAAGGGGTGAGCGTGTGGGGGGCCGATCCTAGTTGGGTTGGCTCCCCTCCGCGGGCAGGCTGATGATCAGAAGGGTGTCCTGCAGCTGGATGAGGTAGCGGTTGCGTTCGGTGAAGGGGATGTCGCGGCCGTGGCTGTGGACCTGCACCACCATGCCGGCGCTGACCTCCGCCATGGTCAGGCCGACCTCGTCCGGCTCCGCCCGGCGTTCGCTCAGCACCATCTGCCCGCCGGCCGACATCAGGTCGCACAGGAAGGGGGTGGCGTAGCGCGTCTCCACCGCGTCGGCCATCAGGTAGCCGCCGATCTTGGGCGGCGACACCACCAGGTCGGCGCCGCTGAGGTTGGCGAGCTTGATGTTCTCCTCCTGCTTGATGTTCGCCACGATCTTGGTGGCGGCGGACAGGTGGCGCACGGTCAGGATCACCAGGATGGTGGTGTCGTCGCGCCCGGTGCTGACGATCACCGCCTTCGCCTTGCCGACACAGGCATTTTTCAGCGTGTCCTCGCTGGTGCCGTCGCCGAGCAGGCCGACGAAGCCGCAGTCGGCCGCCAGCTGGATGCGGTCCTCCGACTCGTCGATGACGACGATGTGGTCGGCGGGATGGCCCTTCGAGACGGTCTCCTGCGCGGCGATGAAGCCGCTGTGCCCGAAGCCGCACAGCACGATGTGGCCTTGCAGCTGCTTCTGAATGCGGCTCAACCGGAATTCCTCCACGATCCTCTGCACCACCAGCTCATAGGCGGTGCCGAGGAAGATGAACCAGATGAAGATGCGGATCGGCGTGACGGCGAAGGCGTCGATCAGCCGGGCGGTGTGGCTGACCGGAACGATGTCGCCGTAACCGACGGTGGTCACCGTGATCATGGCGAAGTAGAGGATGTCGGGAAAGCTGATGTGGCCATCGATCTGGTCCTTCAGCCCGTCGCGGTCGAACCAGAACACCGCGATGACCAGCGCGATCAGGGCGGCGACGATCCCGACCCGCAGCAGCAGGGTCTTTTCCGCCGACAGTCCAGAGCGGACATGGAGAAGCCTTCCCTTTCGCAAGGACGGTTTGGTCCGCCGTCTGTCCTGAAGTCTCCGTTCCACCGCTTCCCGCATCCGCCGTCGGTCCATATGGGGCTTGTCGAAAGCCCCGGCTGATTGACTGAACGTACGGGATCGCCGTCCGGCTGCAAGGCTTGCGCTTTAAAATTTGAAGACTGCTTCCATCCCGGCGAAATGGATGGTCTTGGCCGGGCCGCTGTCCTTCAGGAAGGGCCCGGGCCGGAACAGCGAATAGGAGACCAGCCCCTCGAAGGAGCGGCCGGAGCTGTAGGACAGCACCAGTTCGCCCTGCGTGCCGACATAGCGCGCCTTCGACGCCGAACCGGAGCGCAGAAGCCCGCCGGTCAGGTCGTACACGCCGTCGTCCAGGCTTTCCCGCCAGAAGGCGATGGCGGAGGCGGACAGGCTGAAGTCGTCGGACAAGGAAAGGTCCAGCGACGGATGCAGGTTCATCAGGTTGTAGGGACCGATGGGCGTCAGTTCGCCGAAATACTTGGCGCGCGGGAACAGCGGGTTGAAGGTCTCCAGACGGTCGTCGCGCGGGTTGCTGTCGCCGCTGGCGATGTTGGCCTTCAGGCCGAGCCGGGGTTGCAGCGGCAGGTCTGTGAAGCGATAGCCGCTGTCGGTGGCGAACGACCAGGCCCGGATCGACCCGCTGCCGAAACGGCCGAACTGTCCCATCGCTTCCCAGTTCCAGTCCCAGCCGGCCGCCTTGCCGAAGCTGCGCAGCCCGACGGTATGCCGCAGCTCGTTCGCCCTGCCGGCGTTGAAGCCGGCGCGGCGGTTGCGATAGCCGATGTAATAGGCGTCCAGCCCGGCGCTGCCGCCCCCTTCGAATCCCAAATGGCCCAGATCGAGCGGCCGGGTGGCATAAAGCCCCCAGGCGGTGCGCTTGGCGTCGCGCCCATCGTCGAAGAGATCCGGTGTCGGCTGGACCGGCCGGCCGTAGAAGGCGTCGACCCGCCAGGGGCCGGCGGTGACGATGCCCTTCACCGCGTCGAAGGCGCGCGGGACATTGGCGCCGTAGCGGATGGAGATTAGCCGTTCCGAACCGTAGGCCAGCATCTGGCGGCCGACGCGCAGCGTGCCCTGGGCCTCGCCCAGCGGGGCGTTCAGGTCGGCGAAGCCCTGCATCAGGTCGATGCGGTCGGCATCGGGCGGTGCCAGCGGGTCCAGCTTGCCCACCGCGTCGGCCATGATCAGCTGGCCGAACAGGTGCAGGCTTTGGCCGACGCGCAGGTCGGCGTAGGGCAGGGCGCGCCACAGCCCATAGGCGTCGTTGCGCGGTTCGTCCTGGCCCCAGCCGCTGTTGCGGACCGCCTCGCCGCGCAGGCGCAACTCAAGCCCGGTGGAGAGCGAGGCGAAACCGTCCGGCGTGACCGGGATGGCCTTGAACCGCTCCCAATAGGCGCCGGTCCCTGCCCCGGGCTGGAGCAGGTAACGGTAATCCTCGTCATAGCGGGTGTTGGTCAGCGGTGGCGGATCGGCTGCATGGGCCGGACCGATCCACAGCAAAAGGGCGACCGCCGCCGCGCGAAGGCGGGCCGTCATGGGGCATCTCCGTGATGGCGCTGGACTGCACCGATCCTATGGAGATGCCCGGCCGGGTGATTGCTCCATCCGAACCGCTTTTGACGGTTCTGCGCACCCCCTTGCCGACTTGACCGGATTTGGCAGGGAGGGCGCTTGGGCCCTCCCTTGCCGCAGCGGTTACTTGCTGTAGTCGTAGAAGCCGCGGCCGGTCTTGCGGCCGAGGTAGCCGGCGTCGACCATCTCCTTCAGCAGCGGGGCCGGGCGATACTTCGGATCGTTGAAGCCTTCGTAGAAGACCTCCATCACCGACAGCATGGTGTCCAGACCGATCAGGTCGGCCAGCGCCAACGGGCCGATCGGGTGGTTGCAGCCCGCCTTCATGCCGGCGTCGATGTCCTCGGCCGTGGCGATGCCTTCCTGGAGCGCGAAGATCGCCTCGTTGATCATCGGGCAGAGGATGCGGTTGACGGCGAAGCCGGGGCTGTTCTTGGCGGTGATCGGCGACTTGCCGACGCGCTTGGCGAAGGCCATCGCCTTGGCATGGGTGTCGTCGCTGGTCTGGATGCCGCGGATGATCTCCAGCAGCGCCATCAGCGGCACCGGGTTGAAGAAGTGCAGGCCGATGAAGCGGTCCGGACGGTCGGTGGCCGTCGCCAGCTTGGTGATGGAGATCGACGAGGTGTTGGTGGCGACCAGCGCCTCCGGCTTCAGGGTGGCGCAGAGATCCTTCAGGATCTTGACCTTGAGGTCTTCATTCTCGGTCGCGGCCTCGATCACCAGATCGCAGGTGGCGAGCTTCGACTTGTCGGTGGTGGCGGTGATGCGCGCGACGGCGGCCTCGCGGTCGGCGGCGGTCATCTTCTCCTTCTTGACCAGACGGTCCAGGCTGCCGCCGACGGTCGACAGGCCGCGCTGCACCGCTTCCTCGGAGATGTCGGTCATGACCACCGTCAGGCCGGCGACGGCGCAGACCTGGGCGATGCCGTTGCCCATCTGTCCGGCGCCGATGACGCCGATCGTTTCGATCCCCATGCTCTCGGCCATGTTTCTTGTCCCTAATCGGTTGAGCGCGTGCGTTGGTTCGCAGATGCAGCATCTTCTACACGCTTTTTCGTTGCGCTGCGATGACTTGTCGTAAGGGGCAACGGCGGCTTTCGCCCGGCGCGGCGACCTGCCGCAGGGCCGGGTGTCGGCGGAATTCCGCCTGTCCGTGCAACGACATCGGCGGCTTTCCGCCGATGCAGCCCATGGCCCGAACGGCCGGGTCCAGGCTTTCCAACTGTTTGCGCGGCGAACTGACAATGGCACGCCCCTTGCTCTCCTCCAGGCCAACCGCGGCGACGGGTCGCGGATCAAGCCCCATGGGAGAGACACGATGCTCCGGAAGACTCTGCTCGCCGCCACCGCCTTCGCTGCCGCAGCACTCGCCGCCCAGGGCGCCTCGGCCGCCGATCTGGTCCGACTCGGCAACCTGAAATTCGCCCATTACGGCGCGGTCTCCTACATGAAGGAGATCGCCGGCAAGTACGACCTGAAGATCGAGGAGCGGGTCTTCCCCAAGGGCATCGACATCCTGCCCGCCATCGTCGCCGGCGAGATCGACGTGGCCGCCAGCGCGGTGGACGCCGCCATCGCCGGCCGTGCGTCGGGCGTGCCGATCTATGCGGTGGCCGGCTTCGCCAAGGGCGGGGCACGCATCGTCGCCAAGCCGGATGCCGGCATCAAGAGCGTCGCCGACCTGAAGGGCAAGAAGGTCGCCACCCCGCGCGGCGGCGCCCAGGAACTGATCCTGCTGGCCGAGTTGGCGAAGCATGGGCTGAGCTGGTCGGACCGTTCCGGCAAGGACGTGCAGATCGTCTACATGGCCTACGCCGACATGAACCAGGCCCTGCTGGCTGGCAGCATCGACGCCATGTCGCAGTCCGAGCCGCAATCGAGCCAAGCCATCAACAAGGGCTTCGGCGTCGAGGTGGTCAAGCCGTACGACACCGAACTGGGCGAGCCGGTGCGCTCGCTGGTCATCACCGAGGACTTCTACAAGAAGAAGCCCGACGTCGCCCAGCGTCTGGTCAACTGTTTCGTCGAGGCGACGGCGACCTTCATCGCCAACCCCGATCTGGCCGAGAAGTATGTCCGCGAACAGATGTTCAAGGGCCAGATCTCCAGCCAGGACTTCAAGGACGCTATCGGCAACTCGCCCTACAGCTACGACCTGTCGGTCCATCACGTCCAGGTCACGACCGACATGATGCAGAAGTTCGGCGTCGGCCGCATGGACAACCCGCCGAAGGCCGCCGATTGGGTGAAGCTGGACCTGCTGGAAAAGGCGAAGGCCACCAAGGCGGCCGCGAATGACGCCGGTACCGGCACCGTGAAGGCGAACTGAGCCCCACCCAGCGGAAGGAGGACGCCCCATGTCCCAAGCCAAGCCCCGTTTCTCGCCCGCGGCCCTGCTGCGCGGCTCCCTGGTGCCGGTCCTGGTGATCGCGCTGTGGCAGATCCTGTCCACCTCCGGCCTGATCAACCCGGTGGTGCTGCCGTCGCCGGTGCAGGTGGTCGTGCGCTGGTGGGCCTATCTGCTGCCGACCGAAGCCTACGATCCGGCGCAATCCAGTTGGATCCTGTGGGCGCTGTCGGGCGAGATGCTGTTCGACGCCTGGTCCAGCCTGTACCGCGTGGTGCTGGGCTTCGCCGTCGGCGCCGGGCTGGCGCTTCCGCTGGGGCTCGCCATGGGCGGCAACCCGCGCATCTACGCGCTGTTCGACCCGCTGATGCAGGTGCTGCGGCCGATCCCGCCCATCGCCTACATCCCGCTGGCGATCCTGTGGTTCGGGCTGGGCAATGCGCCGGCGGTGTTCCTGATCGCCATCGGCGCCTTCTTCCCGGTGCTGATGAACACCATCGCCGGGGTGCGCCATGTCGACGGCATCTATCTGCGCGCCGCCCGCAACCTGGGGGCCGGCAAGCTGACCATGTTCCTGCGCGTCATCCTGCCGGCCGCCACCCCCTACATCCTGGCCGGCGCCCGGATCGGCATCGGCACTGCCTTCATCGTCGTGATCGTGTCGGAGATGATCGCCGTCAACTCCGGCCTCGGCTTCCGCATCCTGGAAGCGCGCGAGTTCATGTGGTCCGACAAGATCATCGCCGGGATGTTCACCATCGGCCTGCTGGGCCTCGCCATCGACATCGGCATGAACCGCCTGAACAACCACCTGCTGCGCTGGCACCGCGGTCTTGAGAATTGATGGGGAGGGGATGGAGATGACGCCCATGCTGAAGAGTGTTGCCGACACCACGCCCGTCACCGAAGCGGCGTCTGTGCAGATCCAGGTGCGCGGGGTGGAGAAGACCTTCGTCGTCGGGGCGCAGAAGATCGTCGCCTTGCAGAACATCGATCTCGACATCCGCAAGGGCGAATTCGTCTGCCTGCTGGGACCCTCGGGCTGCGGCAAGTCCACGCTGCTGAACGCGGTCGCCGGGTTCCAGCCGCCGACGACGGGGACCGTCACCGTCGATGGCCGCACCATCACCGAACCCGGTCCCGACCGCGGCATGGTGTTCCAGGAATATGCCCTGTTCCCCTGGATGACGGTGGCGCAGAACGTCGCCTTCGGCCTGGAGATCAAGGGAATGTCCAAGGCGGAGATCGCCGAGCGGGTGGAGTGGCTGCTGCAGAAGCTGCATCTGCAGGACTTCCGCAACCGCTTTCCCAAGGATCTGTCGGGCGGCATGCGCCAGCGCGTCGCCATCGCCCGCGTGCTGGCGCTCGACAGCCCGATCCTGCTGATGGACGAGCCGTTCGGCGCGCTCGACGCCCTGACCCGCCGCACGCTTCAGGACGAGTTGCTGCGCATCTGGGAGGAGGTCGGCAAGACCATCCTGTTCGTCACCCACTCCATCGAGGAGAGCATCTATCTGGCCGACCGCATCATCGTGATGACCTACCGGCCGGGCACCATCAAGCGCGACGTCGCCGTCGACATGCCGCGCCCGCGCGACGGCTCCGCCCCGGAGTTCAACCGCCTGAAGCGCGAGCTGTCGCAGATGGTGATGGAGGAGCAGCAGCGCTTCAGCCAGGACGAAATCCGCTCCGTCACCGCGGATTGACGGGAAGAAGGTTCAACCGGACAGGAAGGGGCGCCCCGCCGTGGGTGCCCCTTCTTCGTGTCAGAGCTTTGCCGCCTCTTCGCTCAGGCGCTGGCGCAGCCAGCCATGCGAGGGGGAGCCGGTGTTGCGGCGGTGCCAGATCATCGACATCTCGTAGTCGCCGATGTCGAAGGGCAGCGGGCTGGTCGCCAGCCCCAGCGCGTCGGCGTACAGACGGGCCAGCCGGGCGGGC
Source organism: Azospirillum sp. UENF 112521 (assembly GCF_058780665.1). Lineage (NCBI taxonomy): Bacteria > Pseudomonadati > Pseudomonadota > Alphaproteobacteria > Rhodospirillales > Azospirillaceae > Azospirillum > Azospirillum sp. UENF 112521. The sequence goes on along the minus strand of NZ_JBSNCI010000001.1, from coordinate 402,323 downwards.
AGCGAGGTCAGCATCGGCACCTGCATCAGGATCATCGGGATCGCCAGGAACTGGGTGGTCGAGGCGGCGACCCGCCGGCTGGTGCCGAGTGCCGCCAGCTCTTCGTCGATGAAGCTGGTCATCCCGCCGCGCAGCGACGGCATCAAATGCGGATAGCGGGTGTAGTCCTCCAGCCCGATCGGCGGGGTGACCGGCACGAGTTTCGGATTGTACAGACAGGCATGGGTTTCCCGGTAGAGCACCTGCCCGTCGTGCCAGCGCCGCAGATCCGGCAGATAGCCGATGGCGAGATCGAGGGTGCCGTCGTCCAACGCGTTCAGCATGGCGTCGGGGTCGAGGTTGAGCAGCGACACCGACACGCGCAGGTTGCCTTCCGCCGCATCGCGCAGGATGCCGGTCAGCAGGACCGCCTGCATGGAATCGGTGGTGGAGATGGTGAAGGTCCGTTCCTCCCGCTGGGGATCGAAATCCTCCTCCGCCGACAGGGCGCGGGCCGCACCCACCAGCAGGTCGCGCAGGGGCTCGGCCAGACGCTGGGCGCGCGGGGTCGGTTCCATCCGGTTGCCGGTGCGCACGAACAGCGGGTCGCCCACCAGCGTGCGCAGCCGGCCCAGCGCATGGCTGACCGCCGACTGGCTGACGCCCAGCGCCTCGGCCGCGCGGGAAACGTTGCGGGTCTCCAGCAGCGCGTCGAACACCTTTACCAGGTTGAGGTCGAGCGCAGGGTTATGAATAGCTTTCATGACGATATGAACCAAAGCGTTCTAGTTCATTGTGCACTGGACGGTGTATTCTGTCTAGCCAGCGCTGATCCAACAGCCATCAATCAAAAAAACCATATTCCGTAGCCAACGCCCGCAACCGGGCAGCGGACCTGTCGTCGTCCTTCCTCCAATCGTCGGGGCAGGCCGGTGGTTCCGTTCAGGGAGAAAGAGGCAAGAGCCATGGTTCGCATCAACGTCAACGGCGAGGAGCGTCAGGTCGACGTTCCCGAGGACATGCCGCTCCTGTGGGTTCTGCGGGACGAGCTTAACATGACCGGCACCAAGTTCGGCTGCGGCATCGCCCAGTGCGGCGCCTGCACCGTCCATGTCGACGGCACGCCGACCCGCGCCTGCCAGACCCCGGTCGGCATGCTGACGCCGGACAGCAAGATCACCACCATCGAAGGCGTCAAGGGCAAGGCCGCCCAGGCGGTCCAGGCGGCGTGGCAGAAGCTGGACGTCGTCCAGTGCGGCTATTGCCAGTCGGGCCAGATCATGAGCGCCGTGGCGCTGCTGACCGACAACCAGAACCCGACCGACCAGGACATCGACGCGGCGATGGACGGCAATGTCTGCCGCTGCGCCACCTATGTCCGCATCCGCGCGGCGATCAAGGATGCCGCCCAGACGATGAGGGCCTGATCCATGCTGCATCATCTGATCCGTCAGGCCGCACAGAATGGTTTTGGCGACGGGCTGTCGCTCACGCCGCTGCCCGCCCCGTCGCGCCGTGGTTTCCTGAAGGCCATCGGCGCCGGTGCCGGCGTTCTGGTGGTCGGCGCGCATCTGCCGATGCCGGCGCTGGCCGCCGAAGCGGCGCCCAAGATCATCGGCCCGGCCGACCCGCGCCCGCACGCCTTCGTCATCGTGGCGCCGGACAATACCGTTACCGTGCTGGCCAAGCATCTGGACAAGGGCCAGGGCATCGTCACCGGCATCGCCACCATTGCGGCCGAGGAGCTTGACGCCGATTGGGCCCAGGTGCGCGGCGCCTTCGCTCCGGCCGATGCCAAGCTGTACGCCAATCATTTCTTCGGCATCCAGGGCACCGGCGGCTCGACCGCCGTCGCCAACAGCTGGGACGAGCTGCGCATGGCCGGCGCCGCCGCCCGCGCCATGCTGGTTGCCGCCGCTGCCGTGCGGTGGAAGGTTCCGGCCGGCGAAGTGACGGTGTCGAAGGGCGTGGTCCGCCATGCCGCCAGCAACCGCAGCGCCACCTTCGGCGAACTGGCGGAGGAGGCATCCAAGCTGCCGGTGCCGCAGCAGGTCAAGCTGAAGGAGCAGAAGGACTATGTGCTGATCGGCAAGCCGGACCTGCACCGGCTGGACCACATCAGCAAGACCAACGGCACCGCCATCTTCTCGATGGACATCCGCCGCCCCGGTCAGGTGACGGCGGTGCTGGCGCGCAGCCCGCGCTTCGGCGGCACGGTGAAGAGCGTCGACGATGCCGCCGCCCGCAAGGTGCCGGGCGTCATCGAGGTGATCAGCCTGCCGGTCGGCGTCGCGGTGATCGCCAAGAATACCTGGGCCGCCATGAAGGGCCGAGAGGCGCTGACGGTCGCCTGGGACGATGGCAAGGCCGAGACCCGCGGCACCGACGCCATGCTGGCCGACTACCGCAAGGCGGCGGAAAAGCCGGGCTCGGTCGCGGCGAGCAAGGGCGATGCCGACAAGGCGATCGCCGACGCCAAGGCCAAGGGCGGCCATGCGGTGGACGGCGAGTTCGTCTTCCCCTACCTCGCCCATGCGCCGATGGAGCCGCTGAACGCCGTGGTGGCGCTGAACCCGGAGGGTGGCTGCACCATCTGGGCCGGATCGCAGTTCCAGACGGTCGAGCAGATGACCGCCGCCCACATCCTGGGCTGCAAGCCGGAGCAGGTGAAGATCGAGACCCAATGGGCCGGCGGCAGCTTCGGCCGGCGCGCCACCACCAACGCCGACTACATCGCCGAGGCGGTGATGATCGCCAAGGCCTATCCCAAGGCCCCGGTGCATCTGGTCTGGACTCGCGAGGACGACATCAAGGGCGGCCGCTACCGCCCGCTGTTCCTGCACAGGATCACCGCGGCGGTCGACGCCAAGGGTGCGCTCGTCGGCTGGAAGCAGCGCATCGTCGGCCAGAGCTTCATGGCCGGCACGCCGTTCGAGGCGGTGATGGTCAAGGATGGCGTCGATGCGACGATGGTCGAGGGCGCCTCGGACATGGCCTATCCGGTGGCGAACCTCGCGGTCGATGCCCACACTGTCGCCTCGCCGGTCACCACCCTGTGGTGGCGGTCTGTCGGGCACACCCACACGGCTTATGCCAAGGAGGTGATGATCGACCGCCTCGCCAAGGCGGCCGGCAAGGACCCGGTGGCCTTCCGCATGGAAATGCTGAAGGACCATCCGCGTCTGGCCGGCGTGCTGAAGCTGGCGGCGGAGAAGGCCGGCTGGGGCCAGCCCTTGGCGCAGGGCAAGGGCCGCGGCGTCGCCGTCCATGAGAGCTTCAACACCTATGTCGCCCATGTCGCCGACGTGACGGTCGATGCCAAGGGCCAGATCAAGGTGGACCGGATCGTCGTCGCCGTCGATTGCGGCGAGGTCGTCAACCCGGACATCGTCAAGGCCCAGATGGAGGGTGGTGCCGGCTGGGGCATCGGCCATGCGCTGCGCGGCGAGATCACCATGACCGAGGGCGTGGTCGATCAGGCCAACTTCGACAGCTACCTGCCGCTGCGGATGTCCGACATGCCGGTGGTCGAGGTCCACATCGTGCCGTCGCACGAGCGGCCGACCGGCGCCGGCGAGCCGGGCGTCCCGACCGTGGCACCGGCGGTGGCGAACGCCGTCTTCTCGGTGACCGGCCAGCCCTTGCAGACGCTGCCCTTCAGCCGGGGCGGCATCGTCAGCTGAGACGGGGCGGCTAAGGCGAGGCTTTGTCCGAGACTGCAACGATTCCGGCCGTCCGCGCGGCGGCCGGGATCGTTGCGGGCGGGTAGGCGGGCCAGCCATGGTCGACCAGCAGCTTCACTGCGGGATCCAGCCGCACAGGGCCGGCGGGGACAGGAGTCTCCGCCGGCCCTTTTTTGTCGGGTGCATCGAGATGCAGAAGCCGGGCGAGCTGCCGGTAATGGGTGTCCGTCAAGGGTGATGGGGGAAGCCGCGGTCCCCAAGGGTCTTTCCAGGGTTCTGTCGCGGCGGTCGCAGGCGTCAGCACCGTGAGATAGCAGGCCGCCCGCAGAACCCCTGCCATCAGCAGGACGGCCAGCGCCAGGATTGCCCAATGGCGGCGGCGCAGCCGCAGGGCGACCCTGTCGGTCTGCGGTGCCTGTTGGTCAACGGGACGGGTTCGGGCGGTCGCGGTCATGCGGGGCACAGCATGGCTCAAGCCGGTATCGGCCTGCCCGGCCTTTCCCGGCGAAATGCCGGGGCAGGGGGGGTGCCCCCCGCGTCCCGTCCTGACCGGCCGGCATTCTCCGTCCGGACAACAATCCCTGCCGCCTCCCCAGGAATTGCAACGGAGGCGACATCTCCGTCGGCGACGGGTTCAGGCAGGCCGGCGACGCCCGATTTCCGCCCGTACCTCGCGGAACCAGCGCAGCTTGTCCTCGAAGGGCAGGCGGGCGAGGCCGCTCGGCGACGGCACGACCACATCGGCGACGCCGTCGAACAGGCTGCGCTCCTGCACGCCCCAGGGCGCGTCGGGCAGGCCGGTCGCCGCCAGATAGACGCCCTTGCCGGTATAGGCCAGCACCCGCGGCCGGACGAAGCCGACGATCCGCGCCAGCCGCGGCACCCCGCCGCGCAGTTCCGCCCGCGATAGTTCGGCGGCGCTGGCGGTGGCGCGGGCGACGAGGTTGGTGGAGCCGAGCCCGATGGCCGGCAGGGTGATGTCCTCCTCCGGCCGGTAGAGGCGCGGCGTCAGCCCGGCCTCATGCAGCAGGCGCCAGAACTGGTTGCCGCGCCCGGCATAGTGATGGCCGAGCGCGCCGGAGCGCAGGCCGGGGTTGAAGCCGACGAACAGGCAGTCGAGCCCCGGCGCCACGATGTCCGGCAGCGGCCCGGCGGGAGGCGGCAATCCCGGCGGGGCCGGGGTCAGGGGCGGGGCCGGAACATCGTCGAACAGGTCCATGGCAATCGAATCCTCTCCGCAAGGGAGAGCAATATAGGACGCCGCCGCCCCGCTCAAAGCGAGGCGGCGACCGCGGGTGCGGGGGGGCTGCCGCGTTCATCCTGCAACAGGGCCAGGACGCGGTCGGTCAGGCGCAGGGCCAGCGCCACGATGGTCATGGTCGGGTGGTCGGCGCCCATGGTTGGGAAGACGGAACTGCCGGCGATGTAGAGGTTGCCGACGCCATGGACGCGCCCATCGGGATCGACCACGCCGTGGCGCGGCGAGTCATGCATCCGTGTGGTGCCCATATGGTGCCAGCACCAGCCGACGTCGGCCATCGTCGCCTCGGCCGTGTTCTCCCCGTCCTCCACCGTGATCAGACCGCGGCGCAGCAGGTCCTCGCGCAGCAGGCGCTGAGTTTCGCTGGCGCCCCAGCGGTCCTGCGCGGTCAGGCGCCAGTCCACCTTGGGCAGGTTGCGGCCGAACGGATCGGTGGCGTGGTCCAGCGTCACCCGGCTTTCTGGGTTGGGCACAGGCTCCAGCACCGTTTCCAGGGTGAAGCGGCGGGGCAGCCAGCCCGGATCGATGGTGCTGTCGAACAGCGCGTGGGCCAGCTGCGGCATGCTGCGCAGGATGCGCGGGCCGGCGTTGCGCAGCAGGCTCGCCGCCTCGTCCTCCGACACGCCGAAGCGGCGGCAACGGTGGCGCGACGGCAGGAGCCGCAGGTCGCGCATCGCCTTGAAGGCGTCCAGTGCCGCCGAATGGTAGGAGGCGACCAGATATGTCCGGGAATTGGGCAGCGCATGCCGTTCCTGGAGATCCTCGGTCGGCGACAGCGCCAGCGCGATCGACGGGTGCGGCCGCCGCAGCCGCCGCCGGGCGAGGCACAGGCTGACGTCGTAGAGCGTGCGGTGATGCCCCTGCCGGGTCAGGCGGATCGGCGAGGTCTTGAAGCGCGGGTGATCGGCGAAATAGCGGCCGACCAGATCGCTGCCGTTGCCCAGACCGGCAGCCTGCACCTTGTTGGACAGCAGCAGGATGCGCGCATTCTCGATGCCGCCGCAGCCCAGCACGAACAGCCGGGCGCCGACGGTGAAGCCGGGGCCGTCCAGGGTGCGGACCTGCACCCGCTCCACCGCCGTTGCCGAATGGTTGGTGTCCAGCCCGGTGACGTTGGCGTTCAGGAAGGCGGTGATGTTGGCGGCCCGTCCGATCTCGGCGCGATAGGCCTCGCCCATGCGGATCGGCGGGCTGAGCTGGGCGACGCGGTTCTCGAAGGCGCTGGCGCTGCCGTCCTCGTTCTCCACCGGAATAAGCTCGGTCTTCGGTCCGCGGACCTGCTCCATCCAGTAATCGCTGTCGTACTCGAAGGGGCCGAGGCCGAGCACGCTGTGCGAGCGCTCGTAATAGGGCATCATCGTGTCGCGCGGGATCGGCCAGCCGCTGCCGGGGATCCAGGGGCGCTCGGCGAAGTCAGTCCGCTCCAGCGGGCGGGAGAAGCCGCCCCAGCAATTGGTGCTGCCGCCGAGATAGCGGCTGCGCGCGGTGGTCAGCCGCTCATAGGGCAGGCCGACGTTGCGGCCGGCATACAGCGCCTGGGAAATGCCGTCGACCTCCAGCCCGCCGCCTTCCAGCAGGACGACGCTCAAGCTGCCGCCCGCCAGTTCGCGCGCGATGGTCAGGCCGGCGGCACCGCCACCGATCACGCACAGATCGCAGTCGATGTGCGTGCCGTTCAGGACATGGCGGGCATCACGAAGCAAGCGGGCCTCCGTACTGGGAACATAAGCATACCGGGGTCATCGGGGTCATAAGCCCCCCTTCTTGCCCCGGACACGTGGCCTAGACCGAGCACTCATTCGGATATACCCCCGGCGCGTCCCCCTTGGTCCGGAGGTCGCAAAAGCGCGGCACCCCGGACGAACCGGACGGCCCTCGACCGGGAGGGAACGACCGCCGCGCCCAACGGTTGAGAAGGGCAAGAGGGGTGCTTCGGCCCGGCCGCAGGCTTGGCCGCCCGGCACCGGAAACCTTGCAAGTCCCAATGCAATTCGAGGAACCGCCGCCATGAAACGCCACCATCTTCTCGCGACCGCCGCTGTGCTCCTGTTCACGGCGCCGGCACTCTCGCTGGCCCAGACGCCGGCCCCGGCCAAGACCGTGACCGAGAAGGGCCAGTTGGCGCAGCAGGACATGACCTTCGCCGAAAAGGCGGCGATCAGCGACATGTTTGAAATCCAGGCGGGTAAGCTGGCGCAGGATCAGGCGAAGGAACAGGGCGTCAAGCAGTTCGGCAGCCACATGGTGGCCGACCACACCAAGACCTCCGACGCTATGAAGACCATGGCCCGGGAAAAGTCGATGACCCTGCCGACCAAGCTCGATTCCGAACACCAGCAGAAGCTTGACAAGCTGCGCGGCCTGAAGGGCGACCAGTTCGATTCCGCCTATCTCCAGGGCCAGATGGACGCTCACCAGACCGCCGTCACCCTGTTCCGCCAGCAGGCGGAGAACGGCAAGGACGCCGACCTGCGGCGCTTCGCCGAACAGAGCCTGCCGACGCTGGAGCAGCATCTGCGTCAGGTCCGCGACCTGCGCCCGAATGTCGCTTCCGCTGCCGGCGGTGCCGCCCAGCAGAGCACCAGCTTTGAGAAGATGATGGGCAAAGATGTCTATGGCGAGAACGGCAAGAAGCTGGGCGACGTCGCCGACATCATCCTCGACGCCCAGAGCGGCAAGGCCACCCAGGTGATCCTGAACCGCGGCGGCGTGCTGGGCATCGGCGCCAAGCATGTGGCGCTGGACTACAACCTGCTGCGTTCCGACAGCGACCGCCTCGTCGCCCGGCAGGTGACCGAGGATCAGGTCAAGCAGATGGCGGAGTTCAAGTACGACGACACCACCGTCTCGCTGGGCAAGCGCCATGGCACCAGCAGCGGCAGCAGCGTCGACCACAACGCCACCGGCCACAACACGGGCGCTGCCGGCGGCGACGCGGCGCATGGCACTGCCAACAGCCTGGACAGCACCCAGCCGCGCAACCCTCAGTAATCCCGCTTGCCGAGGTCCGTTAGCGATTTCCCAAACCCAGCCGCCCGCCGCCGGGAGTCCACGTCCCGGCGGTCCGGGTGGTCAACCGATGGAGAACACGCCATGGCGAACGCCAGCAAGAAGCACATGAGCCCCAGCGGGCAGGGCAAGGGCACCGGCACCGGTGCCACCACCGACCTGCCGGCCGGCGCCATCGGCGACAACATGGTGCTGTCGAACCGCGACAAGTCCCGTCACTCCGACGCTCGCGGCCTGGACAGCAAGGCCGTGCAGACCGAACAGATGCAGGACCACGCCGCCAACCACAATCCGGACGACGACCGTCCCGAGCAATGACGGACAGGTCAGCCTGATGGCGCCTGTTGAGCGGGACCGGCTTGTGCCGGTCCCGTTTTTCATGTCTGCACCGCTGGAAGTGATCCGTCAGAACTGCTTCAGCAGCCGGTCGATGTAGTTGCGTTCCTCCTGCGGGCGCCCGTACTGGCCGGAGCGGCGGCGCAGCTCGTCGAGGATCTCGCGGGCGCGCTGGAGTTCCGACTGCTCGGGGATCTTCACGTCGTTGGAATCCTGCATGCCGTAGCCGGACGGACGGCGTCCGAGCGGGTCGCGGCCCCGGCCCTGGCGCGGCATCTGGCCCTGCTGGCCCATCATCGCCGGCCCGCCCTGGCCCATCATCTGCTGGGCCATCTGCTCGGCCATGCCCTGCATGCCTTGCTGAAGCTGTTCCATCGCCTCGGTCTGCGACGGAACCGCGGCACCGGGGGCGCCCTGCTGCAAGGCCTGGGCGGCGTCGCGCATGGCGCGCTCGGCGCGGCCCAGCGGTTGCGGGATCTCGCCGCCCTGCTGCTCGCCCATGCGCCGCATCAGCTCGCCCAGCTGGCGCCGCAGCGCCTCCTGCTGCTCGGCCTGCTTCTGTATGGTCGGGCTTCCCGAGTTCTGCTGCTGGCCCTGCTGGTTCCGGCGCTGGTTGGGCTGGCGGCCGCGGGGCTGGTCGCCCTGCTGCCCCTGCTGGTCCATCGACTCCTGCGACTGGCGGAAGCTCTGGTCGAGAAGCTGCTGCTGCTGCTGCGCCAGCTTCTGCAACTGCTGCATCATCTCCCAGGACTGGTTCTGCTGCTGGCCGTTCTGCTGGTTCATCTGGGCCATGGCGCCGGAGCGCATGTTCTCCAGCATCTGCTGGAGCTGGGACAGCATCTGGCGGGCGGCGTCGCGCGACCCCGTCTGCGCCATCTCGCGCATGCGGTCGAGCATCTGCTGGAGGTCGCTGCGGTCGGTCATCTTGTCCGCCATCTCCGGCGGGACCATCGGGATCTGCTCGCCGCGCTGCATGGCTTCCAGCATCCGCTGTTCCATGGCGTCCATGAACTTGTCGAGCGCCGCCTGCAGCTCGTCCATCAGGCGGTTCAGCTCCTCGTCGGAGGCGTTCTTGTCCAGAGCCTCGGACAGCCGCTTTTCGGCGTCGCGCAGGTCCTTCTCGGCCAGCGACAGGCCGCCATCCTCAATGCGCAGCGCGGTTTCCCACAGAAGCTGCTGGAGGGCGGGGACGGACTCCGCGCTCTGGTCCAGCATCAGCCGGGCCAGGGCAGTGCGCAGGGACAGGAAGGCGACGATGTCGTTGCCGTAGCTGTCGGGGCGGGCGGAGATCTCCGCCAGCGCGCGGGCGACCTGGACTCGGGACTCCTGCGGGCTGCGGGTCAGGATCTTGCGCTGATTGACGATGGCGCGGGCGACGGGGTGGTTGAAGGTGCGCTCCGGCAGGATGATCGCGGCATCCTCCGAACGGCCGGTCTGGCCGGCGCCGTCTGCTGCGGTCAGCCGCACCGTCACCGGCATGCCGGCCCAGGGATGGGCGGTCAGGTCCTGGAAGGCGGTGCCGCGCGCGTCCTTCGGGCGAACGCCGGGGAGCGACAGCGGGAATTCGAGCACCTGCTCGGTGCCGGGCTTGTCCGGCTTGGGTGCGGCATCCGGCTTCGCCGCGCCGGGAGCAGGGGCGGGCGGCGTCTCCGGGGCGAGGCGGATTTGCGCCTTCACCTCGGTCAGGCCGTAATCGTCGCGGGCGGCATAGTCCAGCTTCAAGGCACCGCGTTCGCCGGCGGCGGGCGGGCTGGCGTGGGCGATGATCGGTGCGCGGTCGGGCACCACCTGGATCGGCCAGGAGCCCAGCGTCCGCCCGCCCTGGGTGACGGCGATGCGGGTGCCGCCGGTCACCGGCTTCTGCACCTGGAAATTGCTGGAGTCCACCGCCTCGAACGGGCCGGTCTGGTCGCCGGCCTCCAGGCTGGGGGTGCCGCTGCCGCCGGTGACGCGGGCGAGCACCAGGCTGCCCTGCGGAATGTGGACCGGCTGGTTCGCGGCAGGTGTGCCGGCGGCAGTCTGCTGGGCTGCCGGCTGGGCTCCTGGCTGGGCGGTGGGCTTCGCGGAGGAGCCGGATTTCAGGAAGACCGGCGGCAGGCCGGTGTAGTCGGGCGGGTTGATCCAGAGGTCCAGCGTCGCCGCCGCGGTGACGGTGCCGCCCGAGAACTGCGGGGTCAGCGCGGCGGCGATCCGCGGGCGCCAGTCGCCCCAGGCGGCGGCTCCGGCGACCACCAGCGTCAGGATCACCAGGGCGCGCAGGGCATAGCGGTCGTGCGACGGCACCTCGGTTCCCGGCCACGCCACGCGCAGGCCGCGCATGGCGGCGCGCGTGCGCTCCTGATGCAGGCGCCACAGCGCCTGTGCGGTCGGGTCATTGCCGGCGGGGCGGTCGCGCAGGGTGTGCAGCGGACGATGGGCAAGGCCGCTGTCCCGCTCCAGCCGGCGGCGGGCCTCATCCTCGACCGGGGCGCGGAAACGCCGGACTCCGACGGTGAGCGACCACAGGAAGGCGGCGGCCATCACCAGCAGGGCCAGCCCATGCAGCCAGCCCGGCAGCAGGATCAGCAGGTTGAGCAGGGCGAGCGCCAGGAAGCCGCCCAGCACCGACAGCGGTGCCCACGATGCCGGCCCCAGCCGTTCCCACAGCAGCGCCGCGCGCGCCTGGGCAAGGCGGAACCGGGGCTCCGTCACGCCGTCCGCCGGGTCCGCGTTCCGGCTCCGCTCGGATCCGGCCCGCTCGATCCCGGGTTCGCCGCGTCGCTCGTTCTGCTTCATGCCGCCCCCTTCGCGCCGTAAGGCAGCCGGTCCGGCGGGTCGCCTGCCGTGGACCGGTGTGCTCGCGCGAACCAATCATATAGGCGTCGCCGGCGGATTTCGCCCGCCGGTTCGCTCACCTCGAAGTCGATGGTACAGCCCATCATCGCGGGATGGCGAAACTATGACGCGCGACGGTCGGCTGAAATTTCGGAGGGTTGGACCCTCAGTCGCCGTCGCCGGCCGGCAGCGGCTTGGTCACGGTGGTGCGGCGCCGGGTCTCGCGGTGCAGGATGTAGAGGCCGCTCGCCATCACCACGGCGGCGCCGGCAGCCATGGTCGCGGTCGGCACCTCGCCCCACATGAACCAGCCGAAGACGACCGCCAGCAGCAGCGAGGTGTAGTTCAGCGGCGCCACCACGGCCGCCGGGGCCAGCGAATAGGCGCGGGTCAGCATCAGCTGGCCGCAGCCGCCGAACAGGCCTGTCACCAGCAGCAGAAGCCAGTCCATCGGGTCCGGCGTGACCCAGGAGAAGGGCAGCGACAGCCCGAGCAGGACGGTGGTCAGCAGGGTGAAGTAGAAGACGATGGTGTCCGGCCGCTCCGTCCGGCTCAGCTGGCGGATGGCGATCATCGCCAGCGCGTTGGTCAGCGCACCGCACAGCGCGATGATGGCGCCCAGGTTCAGCACGTCGCCGCTCGGCCGCACGATGATCAGCACGCCGGCGAAGCCGACCAGAACGGCGCTCCAGCGATGGATGCCGACCTTCTCGCTGAGCAGCGGCACCGACAGGGCGGTGAGGAACAGCGGCGCTGCGAAGTTCAGCGCGATGGCGTCGCCCAGCGGCAGCAGGTGGAAGGACCAGAACATGGCGACCATGGTGGTCAGCCCGATCAGCGACCGCCCCATATGGCCCCAGGGATAGCGCGTGCGCAGCGTGGTGGCGAAGCCGATGCCGAGATGGATCGACAGGCAGACCGGGATCAGTGCGAACAGGCTGCGGAAGAACATCACTTCGGTCACCGGGAAGCGGTCCATCAGGAGCTTCGCCAGGACGTTCATCAGCGAGAAAAACAGCACCGACATCAGCATCGCGGCGATGCCGCGGGGCGTGTTGTCGACGCGCTTGTGCGTGGGGGGAGTGGATCGAGGCGGGGCTGTCACGGTGCGCCGAGCCTACCAAGCGTTGCCGCCCGCGTCACGGTGTCGCGACGCGGGCGGTCATGCCGGTGGGGAATGGCGGTGTTGCGTAAACCCGCTTCGGTTGTCCGTCAGGACTGGGCCTTGAACAGGCCGGAGACCTCCGCCTCGGCGCGCAGCCAGTGCTCCTGCTCGCGGCCCTCGGGACGGCCGTCCTCTTCCCAGATCTGGTAGGCGCGTTCCTGGATCATGCGGTTGCGGTGGCCGCTCAGCAGCCCCTCGGCGATGTTCATGTTCAGGCGGGCGAGCGAGACCAGCTTGGCCGTCTCGATGGCGCCCTGGGTCGCCAGCATGGTGGTGGACACGACATACTGCGCCAGATTGCGCAGGTTGGCCTTCACCTCCGGCTCCACCGGGCAGTCGCTGTTCAGCAGGACCGTCTTGATGGCGATCCACAGCTTCAGGTTCTGGTCCAGCGTGACGGTCACCTTGTCCGGCGAGTCCGACTCCAGAAGGGCGCCGGCCGCCTGCAGCAGGACGATGCTGTCCTGTTCCACCGACGCGAAGTTGGTGCGCAGGATGGTGTCGGCCCAGCTTTCCACCGGAGCCTCGAACACCGGCGCAGCAGAGGCAGCGGCGGGAGCGGTTGCGGGAGCGGCGGAAGAAGCGGTCTTGCGCTTGGTGGCCATGGTGGGTTCCCCAGGGAGCGTTCGGTCCGCGTCCACTTGAGCCAACCATGTTTAAAATGCGGTTAAGACGCTACCGCTGCGCGCGTTTTCACCGCACCGGACGCCGCGGCACGATGTCCCGGCCTTGTCCCGGCCCTGTTCGGGCGGTCATGGGCCGCCGAACGGCAGGCGGTAGTAAAAGCCGAAGACGTTGTTGGTGCCGGCCGCCGGGTCGCCCGCCGCCGCGTCGTTGACGATGCGGCTGTAGCCCAGGCTGAAGCGCGACTTGTTGTCGAACTCATAGCCCAGCTCCAGCTGCGAGCGGAATTCGGTGGTGGGCGCGCCTTCGCGCCGGGCGGTGGGCAGGGTGCCGGCGCCGACGCTGGGGGTGAAGACGAAGGAACCGAGCGGTACGTCGACCAGCACGCCGCCGCTCAGGCCCCCGGAAAGGCCGCCGGAAAGACCGGTCACGGCGCTGCGCGGGGTCAGGCTGCTGCCGGTGGCCGGTCCGATCCAGGGCTGGATGTTGACATAGGGTTCGATCTGCGGGACCAGCGACGATCCGATCCGCACCTTGCTGTTCAGCACGGTGAGGTTGCTTTCCGGCGGTGGCTGCAGGCTGTAGGCGAGGCCGCCCAGCGCCCAGTTGCCGAACCGGCCGTCGGCGTCGATCGACTCCGCCCGCGCAACTCCGCCCCCCGTCAGGGCGAGCCAGAGCAGACTGGCGGCCAGGACGGCCGGCAGGCGGTTCTTCTGGTGGCTGCTGCGCAGGCGTTTCACGGGCACCCCCCTCCCCAGCCCTCTTCACGGCAAATCGGGTCGGACCATGAGGTCCGGCCACTATAACGAAGGGGCGTGGCAACTGACCCATGGAGTATCGGCACTACCCCTAGGATGTCGTCATCGCCATCTGCGTTTCAACCATGAAAGCAGGAGCGCGGCGGGATCATGCTCTGTTATTCTAACGTCATGACCGCGCATCCCGCCGAACCGTCCGCCGGCCGGTGTTCCGCCGCCGGGCAGCAAGAGGAGGTGATCGCCTTTCTCGGCGATCCGCACACCCATGGCGGGCTGGCGGTCGAGCGGATCGACACCCATGCGGCATCGGTGTTCCTGGCGGGGGACCGGGCGCTGAAGCTGAAGCGCGCGGTGCGCTATCCCTATCTCGATTACTCGACTGTCGGGAAGCGCCACGCCGCCTGCGTCGAGGAACTGGCGATCAACCGCCGCACCGCGCCGGCGCTCTACCGCGGCGTGGTCGCCATCCGCCGCGGCGACGATGGCCGGCTTCGGCTGGACGAGAGCGGGGGTGCAGATGGAGCCGTCGATTGGCTGGTGTCGATGGCGCGCTTCCCGGACGAGGCGCTGTTCGACCGCATGGCGGAGCGGCAGGCGCTGACCCCCGTGCTGATGCGCCGCCTGGCCGAGCGGATCGCCGCCTTCCATCGCGATGCCACGCCCCGGCCGGATGGCGGCGGGGTGGAGGCGATGCGGGCGGTGGCCGACGGCAATGTCATGGATCTGCGGGCCGCTCCGGATCTGTTCCCCGCAGCTGTGGTGGACCTGCTGGCGGAGCGCACCGGCGATGCGCTCGACCGGCTGGCGCCGCTGCTGGAGGAGCGGCGGCGGGCGGGGTTCGTCCGTCATGGGCATGGCGACCTGCATCTGCGCAACATCGTCCTGCTGGATGGCGAGCCGACCCTGTTCGACGCCATCGAGTTCGACGAGGCGCTGGCGGTCGCCGACGTCTTCTACGATCTCGCCTTCCTGCTGATGGACCTGGATCACCGCGGACTGCGGCCGTTGGGCAATGCCGTGCTGAACCGCTATCTGGAGGAGACGGGTGATTACGGCGGGCTGGCGGCGCTGCCGCTGTTCCTGTCGCTGCGCGCGGCGGTGCGGGCCAAGGTGTCGGCCGCGGCATTGCGGCTGGAGGGGGCGGCGGACGAGGCTTTGGCCGGGGAGGCGCGGCGCTATCTGGAGCAGGCGCTTGCCGTGCTCGACCCGGCGCCGGCGCGGCTGGTCGCGGTCGGCGGGCTGTCCGGCAGCGGCAAGACGCGGCTGGCCCAGGCGATCGCGCCGGACTTGGGGCCGCCGCCCGGTGCGGTGGTCCTGCGCAGCGACGTGCTGCGCAAGCGGCTGTGCGGGGTGGCCGACGGCGACCGGCTGCCGGCCGAGGGTTATGGCCCGGCGATGACGGAGCGGGTCTATGGCGAGCTTTACCGGCGGGCCGCGGTGGTGCTGGCCGCCGGTCAGGCCGTGGTGGTCGATGCGGTCAGCGCCCGGCCCGACGAGCGCAACCGGATCGCGGAGGTCGCGGCCGGGGCCGGAGTCCGCTTCGACGGCATCTGGCTGGAGGCACCGCTGACGGAGCGGGTGGAGCGTGTGACCAATCGTCGCAACGATGCCTCAGACGCCACCGCCGAGGTGGTGGAACGGCAGGAATCCTACGATCTGGGGAGCATCGGCTGGGCGCGCGTGGATTCTGGCAGGGTTGCGTCGGATGTGCTGGACGACGCCCGTGCAAGCTTGGCCTAATTCCAGGTGAGACAACGCGTTAAGGGCCATATCTCAAAGGTTGGCGGCCTCCGCCCCGGGCCGCGGACCGCAGCGACGACGGGGCAAATGACGGCAAGGGCGAGAATTGCCCGCCACACCGGCGGGTGGGCCGCCGCCGTCCGGGAAGGGCCGCTCGAACCGGTCCGGGAGGAGTCCATGACCTACAAGACCATCCTTGTGCCGCTGTGCGGCAGTGACAACGATCCGGTCGCCCTGAAGGGCGCGGTGGCGGTGGCGCGGGACTTCGACGCCCACCTCGTCGGCCTGTTCGTCCGCCTCGACCCGCGCGACGCCGTGCCGATGCTGGGCGAGGGCATGTCCGGCGCCATGGTGGACGAGATCATGCGCGCGGCGGAGACGGAGTCGAACAACCATCGCGCCGCCGCCCGCCGCCATTTCGACAGCGCGGTCGCCGAAGCCGGGTTCGAGATTCGCGACGTCCCCGGCGGGGTCGAGGCGCCGTCCGCCTCCTGGCGCGAGGTGATCGGCCGGATCGAGGACGTCGTGCCGGCGGAAGGCCGCCTGTCCGACCTGATCGTCTGCGCCCACACCTCCATCGAGGCCGACACGCAGGGCTACACCACCATGGAGACGGCGCTGCTGGGCTCCGCCCGGCCGGTGCTGCTGGTGCCGAAAAACCTGCCGGCGGAGATCGGCCACACCGTCGCCGTCGCTTGGAACGGCAAGACGGAGGCGACGCGCGCCGTCGCCGCGGCTCTGCCCTTCCTGCGCAGCGCCGACCGCACCCATGTGCTGACCGCCGAAACTTCAGTGACGGAAGGCGCGACAGGACGTCGCATTGCCCAATATCTCGCTTGGCAAGGAGTTAACCCGGAGTTAACTGTATTGCATCCGGGATCGGAACCCGTTGGGGAGACGGTCACCAAGAAAGCCGTTGAGCTGGGCGCCGACCTGCTTATCATGGGCGGCTACGGCCACAGCCGGATGCGGGAAATGATCCTGGGCGGTGTCACGCGCTACGTGCTGAACCACGCCGGGCTGCCGGTTCTGATGGCTCACTGATTTTTGCCGGTCTTCGGCCGCGCGGTTTTCCCCGTCGCCCACAGTTGGCGGGGGCCCGTGCGGCTCCGGCATTTGCAGGGATGCCGTGTCAAGCAGGACCGTTTTCCGACCCTGCCAGCAGGGCAGTCCGGCCGTTCCCGGGAGGAACGCGCCATGTTGACGATCAAGGACTGCATCGCGCTGAGCGATCTCACCGAAGCCGAGATCGACGCGATTGCCGAACACGAACATGTTCCGGAGATGGTCGCCGTGGAGATGGGCCATTGCCTTGCCCATTGCCCGGGCGGGGCCGACCGCATCGCCCACATCATCGCCGACGACATCGCGGAGGCCTGCGCCCATGGGCAGGTCGGCCATGCGGTGGATTTGATGCACACTCTGCGCGAATTCGTGGAAACGCACCCGCGCGGGTAAAGGTGTAAGGCGATGGCGAAAGGGACGCGGCCGGGAACAGTCCGGCCGCGACGGGGTTCTATCGGCAACCGTTCACCACGTTCCCAGAACGATTGCCCTCAATTGCCAAGGACCCCGACGATGGCCAGCAAGACCACCGGTACCCAGGCCGACATCTTCGCCCGCATCAAGACCGACCACGACACCATCCGCAGCCTTTTGGACAAGACCGAGAAGGCCAACGGCAGCGGCCGTGCCGTGTTCGAGGAACTGCAGCGCGAGCTGTGGGCCCATTCGAAGGTGGAAGAGGGCGTCTTCTACGCCTCCCTCAAGAAGGTGAAGGAAGCGAAGTCGGAAACCGTCGAGGGGCTGAACGAGCATCACCTCATCAACGGCCTGCTGGATGAGTTGAACGCGATGAAGACCACCGACAGCGGCTGGAAGGAAAAGCTCCAGGTGCTGGGCGAACTGGTCCGCCACCACCTGGACGAGGAGGAGGAGGAGCTGTTCGAGGAGGCCAAGGACGCTCTGGACGACGACCGCGCCGCCGAGCTGGGCAGCGCCTATGCCGAGCGCAAGACCCACATCATGGCCGGTCTGGCGCCGTTGTAAGCCGGTTGGCTCCGCCCTCTCCCACCGGGGAGGGGGCTGAGTCCGTTTGGTTGCCGTCGGCCGGCAAAGGGGCCATATCAGGGGCTTCTTTGATTTGGCCGGCGGTGTCGATGTCCAAGCGTGTCAGCCTCTTGCGAATGCTCCCACGGCGAGGAGAGCGGTTCGGCCGCACCACCGTCGCGGCGGTCTTCCTTGGAGTTTACGCCCTAATGTGCGGTTCGGGGTCGGCTGCACCGGTCCCGCCGGCGAAGGAGCTGGCGCAGAAGACCTGCGGCACGCTGGCAGCGCGCGTCGACGAGGTGTCCGGGCGCGGGCCGCTGTTCCTGCGCAGCTACGACAATTCCTATGCGCCCGGCCCGACCTCGGAGCCGGCACTCTCCAATGCGGCCTTCACCTACGACAATGCGCTGGCGATCATGGCGCTGACCGCTTGCGGCCAGCGCGACAAAGCCCTGCGCATCGGCGAGGCGCTGCTCGACGCCGTGTCGCTCGACCGTGCCGGCTGGAAGGGGCGGCTGCGCAACACCTATCGGGCTGGCGCGCAGAAGCAGCGGCCGATTCCGCCCAACGGCTGGTGGGATGCCGTCGGCAATCATTGGGGCGAGGACCCCTATCAGGTCGGCACCGCCACGGGGAATGTTGCCTGGGCCGGTCTTGCCCTGCTGAC
This sequence comes from Azospirillum sp. UENF 112521, assembly GCF_058780665.1. Taxonomy (NCBI): domain Bacteria; kingdom Pseudomonadati; phylum Pseudomonadota; class Alphaproteobacteria; order Rhodospirillales; family Azospirillaceae; genus Azospirillum; species Azospirillum sp. UENF 112521. The sequence continues at coordinate 384,238 of NZ_JBSNCI010000001.1, read as the reverse complement.
TCTGGGCGACGCCACCGGCGAACAGCGCTTCCGCGACGGTGCGGTCGAGTTGGCGCGCTGGGTGGTCGAGCACACCCGCGACCCGCGCGGTCCCGGCGGCTTCAACGGCGGCGTCCAAGGCTTCGACGACGCGCCGCAGCCGCTGACCTGGAAATCGACGGAGCACAACACCGATCTGGTCGCGCTGTTCGCCTGGCTCGGCAAGAGTTCCGGCAAGGGCTCCGGAGACAGTTCGGGCGACGATTTCGCCGGGCCGGAGCGCGAGGCGCGCGCCTTCCTCGACACGCTGTGGACGGCGGGCGGCGACCATTTTCCCATCGGCACCGCGCCGGACGGCGTGACGATCAGCACCTCGACCTCCGGCCTCGATGCGCAGCTCTGGCCGCTGCTGCTGCCGAAGGCGCCGGAGGCATGGCGGGCGGCACTCGCCTATGCGGAGCGCGCCCATGGCGCCGACGGCGGGTTCGACTTCAACGACGACCGCGACGGCATGTGGGTGGAGGGCACGGCGCAGGCGGCACTCGCCTACCGCAGCGTCGGCCGCCGCGGCGATGCCGACCGGCTGTTCGGCGAGATTCTGAAGGAAGTCAGCCCTGGCGGCTATCTCTACGCCACCCGGCCGCAGGTGCTGACCACCGGGCTCGCCATCGGGCCGGACAGCAAGACCGACGATTTCCTCTACTACCGCCGGCCCCATCTGGGTGCCACCGCCTGGGCGGCGCTGGCGGCGCTGGGCTGGAATCCGTTCACGGGGAAAGCGGTGCCGTAACCGTCTATCCGTGGAAATGCTCGTAGAGCTTCCGCGCGATGGTCTCGCTGATGCCGGGGGCGGCCTCCAGATCCTTCAGTCCGGCGGACGCGACGGCGGTGGCGCTGCCGAAATGATGCAGCAGGGCCTTCTTGCGGGCCGGGCCGATGCCGGGGATGCCGTCGATCCGGCTGTGCGAGATCGCCTTCATGCGGCGGGCACGGTGGCTGTCGATGGCGGTGCGGTGGGCTTCGTCGCGCAGCCTTTGCAGGAAATGCAGCACCGGATCGTTGGGCTCCAGGGTCAGCGGCGGCAGGCCGGGACGGAAGAAGCGCTCCCGTCCGGCATTGCGGTCCGGTCCCTTGGCGATGGCGACAAGCGGGATGTCGGTGATCTGAAGCATCGCCAGCTCGTCCTTCACCGCATTCAACTGCCCCAACCCGCCGTCGATCAGGACGAGGTCAGGCCATTGTCCGGAATCCCGGCCAGCCTCGTTGCTGCGGTGGAAGCGGCGGGTGAAGGTCTCGCGCAGCATGGCGTAATCGTTGCCGGCGGCCTCGGGATCACGGATGTAGAAACGGCGGTAGGCATTGCGCTGGAACCCCTCCGGCCCGGCCACCACCATGGCGCCGACCGGGAAGGATCCCTGGATGTGCGAGGTGTCGTAGATTTCGACCCGGCGCGGCGCGTCGGGCAGGCCGAAGACGCGCGCCACCCCCTCCAGCAGCGTCGCCTGGGTGGAGCGCTCTGCCAGCCGGCGGCCCAGCGCGTCACGGGCGTTGGTCTGCGCATGTTCGACCGCGCGGCGCTTGGGTCCGCGTTTCGGACATTCGACGGCGACGTGGCGCCCGGCGGACAGGCTCAGCGCTTCCTCGAGCAGTTCCGCTGACTCGACCGGGTCGCTCAGCAGCAGCAGGCCCGGCGGCGGGGTGTCGGCATAGAGCTGGGCGGCGAAGGCGGCCAGAATGTCGCCCGGCTCCTCCTCGGCATCCACGCGGGGGAAGAAGGCGCGGGTGCCCTGGTTGCGGCCGCCGCGGAAGAAGAAGACCTGGACGCAGGCCGCACCGCCGTCCCGGTGCAGGGCCAGCACGTCGGCATCGCCCAGCGTGTCCTCCAGATTGATGTCCTGGCGGCTTTGCAGTGCGGTCAGGGCGCGGATGCGGTCGCGCCAGCGGGCGGCGTCCTCATATTCCAGCCGGTCGGAACTGTCGAGCATGTGGCGGGCGAACTCCGCCTGCACCTCCGCGCTGCGACCGGACAGCACGTCGCGCACGCCCTGGACCTGGGCGGCGTAGTCCTCTTCGTCGACGCGGCCGACGCAGGGGGCGGAGCAGCGCTTGATCTGGTGTTGCAGGCAGGGCCGGGTGCGCGAGGCGAACACCCCGTCGTCGCAGGTGCGCAGCAAGAAGGCGCGTTGCAGGGCGGCGATGGTCATGCCGACCAGATGCGGCGAGGCGTAGGGGCCGAACAGGTCGGACTCGCGGCGGTTGCCCTTTCCCGAGCTGCCGCGCCGCTCGGCGCTGCCGCGGTGATGCATCAGGCGAGGGAAGTCGTGTCCTTTTCCAATGACGATGTAGGAGAAGGAGCGGTCGTCCTTCACCAGGATGTTGAAGGGCGGCAGCAGGCTGCGGATCAGGTTCGCTTCCAGCAGGAGCGCCTCGGCCTCGGTGTGGGTGGTGACGAACTCCATGGAGCGGGTCAGCGACACCATCCGCCGGGTGCGGCCGGGCAGCCCGTCGGTCCGGGTGTAGCTGGCCACCCGCCGCTTCAGGTTCTTGGCCTTGCCGACATAAAGGACCGACCCGTCGGCCGCCAGCATCCGATAGACGCCGGGCGTGTCCGGAAGGGTCGGCAACTGGGCGCGGATCACGTCCGCTCCGCTGCCGGGCACCCCGTGCATAAGCTCCCTCGTTCCCGCAAAGCTCCGATTCGCCGCTCACTCAATCAGTAGAACGGAACGGGACCAAGAGACAAGAGTCGGACGAGGCTGCCGGGGCCTCATGCTCCGGTGCTTCTTTTGCGCCATTCGGTCGGAGGCATTCCGAAGGCCTTGCGGAATCGGGCGGTGAAATGGTCGGCATTCACGAAGCCGACAAGGAGAGCGATCTCCGCAACCGTCTTGGCGTCATATCTGCGGTCCTCCAGGAACGAACGGGCCCGGGCAAGGCGCATGCCGAGCAACTCCCGCATGAAGCTGTTGCCTGAAACGGTGAACACCGCATGGAGGGTTCGGACGGAAATTCCATGCTCGGCGGCAAAGCTTGTCGGGTTCAATGACGGATCGAACAGGCGGTCGCGCATATCCTGGCGAAGCCTTTCACGCAACGATCGTTGACTGCTGGTCAGGTGATCGATTTCGGGACCGATCGACAGGGCCAGCAGTCCGAGGACATGATCCGCAACGGTGCTGGGAGGGAGGGCAAGATGGTCGATGGTCCGTGGCGTGATCTCCCTCATCATGGATGCCAAAGCCCCGCCCCACCCGGTCGCCGTGGGCATTTCCTTCAGATGCAGGATGTCGGGATTGGGGATGATGGATTTCATGTAAGAAATGTCGAAATAGATCGCAGTGAAAACCAGTTCGCGGTCTGTAACAAAATGATAGGGAATTGAGTTCCCTCCGCAATAAATGCCTCCCCCCTTCCATGTGAGGTCACGGCCACCACAAGACACTTCTGCATTGCCATCCAATGTCATGGCAATGCAGATCGATTCTGAGCTATCCCTCGATATATAATAGGGAGTTCGGTCAACTTCATGAGAACCATTCAGACGAAAATGAGTCAGGGTTCCAAAATTAAATCCCTTGTAATCAACTTCCGCTTCAAACAGGTCGTCGTTTTTATAATTAATTTGCACATTGTAGCACGCGCTACCAACATGATCTGCCCAATATTCTTTTGCTTTATTTTGATTCAATCCTTTCGTGGTTAACTTCCGAAAGTTATCAGCGGTCATTGTCTTCCCCGTAAGCGCCTTTCGAAACTCAAGGGCCTATACAATCTATAAAGCTTTGATGAAAAAATTATGAAACTGACTTTTCTGTTGTTAAAAAATGCAATACCCATACAAAGTTTAACGATAATGAATGCCGCATTGTAAGCATTTTTATATAATTTTGAAATAGAAATTGTGAATCTTGTTGCGGTTTTGGTTTCAAAGCCACACAAGATATAGCCTTGGTGAGGTATCGTCAGTTCTTGGCATGGTGGTAATTCGAGAGAAGTCTCGTATAATCATCGAATTCAAGCGGAAAGGCAAGCAGATAGCCCTGACCGAATTGGCAGCCCGATGCCCGTAGCCAGTCCAATTGACATTGTGTTTCTATGCCCTCGGCAATTACCTTGAGATTAAGGGAATCTCCAAGTGTCACTATGGACCGGATGATCGCTTCATCTTCATATGTCCGGCCTATGCCGGAAATGAAGCTCCTGTCGATTTTGATCTCCGATGGGATGCGATGTTTGACATAGGAAAAGGACGAATATCCAATGCCAAAATCATCGACGGAAATTTTGATTCCGGCCTGTTTCATAGACTCCATTCGTGCCAAAGACACGGGATTGATTTCCAAAAGTGCACGTTCCGTAATTTCAACTATCAAAGAATGATGGGGAATGCCTGCATCCTCGACGCTTTGGACAAGCCCGTCGATGAAACCGGGGATACAGAAAGACAGGGGCGATATGTTGATGCTGATCGGTGGGAAATTGAGCGCGCACGCCTGCCATGCCTGGATCAGCGCAACAATCCGCCTGTAAACAAATCGATCCAGATCGACGATCAGGTTGGTCATTTCGGCAATGGGGATGAATTCGGCTGGCGACACTTCTCCCAGCCGCGGATGTCTCCACCGGACCAAAGCTTCCGTACCGATCAATCGACGACTGTCGTCCAGGGCGTATTGGGGTTGGAACACCATTCTCAGCCATTGGCTGGGGGTGGCGAGGGAATCCCGCAGGGCGTCGGCGATGGCGGTATGCATTTAGGGTCTACCTTGACTTCTTCGTTTTTCAGCGCGCCAGTATCTGCGCCGCATCCCTGGTCTTCAGCAGCGCATTGGCACTTTGACTGATGGCGGCCGAGATCTGGGCAATGTTGCCGGTGATCGTTTCGACGGCGATGGCTGCGCTCTGCATGTTGAAGGACATGTCGCGGGTCACGGCCGTCTGCTCTTCGACGGCGGACGCTGTGACCGATACGTTCTGGCGCACTGCCTCGATGGCGCTTGTGACCCCGTCGAGAGCGCAAACAACGTCATGCGACGTCGATCGGACTCTTTCGATTTCATGTCCGATCTGCTCGGTGGCTTTGGCTGCCTGGCCGGCCAAATTCTTCACCTCGTTGGCCACGACGGCAAAACCCTTGCCGGCTTCACCCGCGCGGGCGGCCTCTATGGTGGCGTTCAGGGCCAGAAGATTGATTTGCGCGGCGATCGATTGGATCAGGCCGAGGATGCTTCCCATATCGTCGGCTGTCTGGGCGAGGCGTTGCGCCGACGTGTCGGCGGAAAGGGTTTGCTCCACGGCGCGATCCGTGGCGGATTGGGATTTGACCATACTGTGTGAGATTTCGCCGATCGATGCAGACAGTTCTTCGGCGCTGGCGGCGACGGTTTGAACGTTGCCGAATGTTTGCCCCGCAGCCGATCCGACGGACAAGGCGAGAGAGTCGGATTGCGAGATTGCGGCTTCGATTTCGGTAAAATTCACATCGATCATTTTGTTGAGATCTGTCAGAAGTTTTATTTGGTCAGTGACATTGGTGGCAAACTTCACGACCTTGAAAGGAATGCCATTCAGGTCATAAATCGGATTATAGCTGGCTTCCAGCCAGATAATTCTATTTCCTTTTCCAATCCGTTTCCATTGTTTTGTTTGAAACTCTCCATTGCGAAGCTTTTCCCAAAAAACTTTGTATTCTGAATTTTCTCTGTGTCCATCTTCAACGAAAATGCTGTGATGCTTTCCTTCGATTTCTTGCAAACTATAACCAACTGTGGATAAAAAATTTTCATTGGCCGTGAGGATCGTTCCATCAAGATTGAATTCGATCACGGCCTGGGATTTTCTGATCGCATTGATCTGTCCAAGAAGATCGGCGTACTGCCGCTTCTGCGCGGTTACGTCCGTCGCATACTTGATCACCTTGCGGGGGGTGCCGTTCTTGCGCAAGACAGGGTTGTAGGACGCTTCAAGCCAGACTTCCCGACCGTCCTTGCCGATGCGTTTGAACTGCGTACGTATGAACTGGCCATTTTTCAACGTATTCCAGAAATCCTGGTATTGGGGGCTATCGCGGAAGGCTTTTTCCACGAACATGCTGTGATGTTTTCCTTTGATTTCTCCGAGGGTGTAGCCGACCGTTTCAAGGAAATTCCCATTGGCGGCCAGAATTGTCCCGTCCATATTGAATTCGATGACGGCTTGCGAGCGATCCAGTGATGCCAGAACCGCTTCGGCGTCACTTTTCTTTGACAACTGAGAAAACATGCGAGGCCCCTTTTGCTTATCGACCGGTAAGGCTTGGTTTTGCTCTCTGCCGGATATTGTGCCTGCGTCCATGGACGCCCTTTGCTGCTTCACTCAACCCTGTCCGTCCGCGTGACATCAAGAGTATGCAGATGCTCGGTCAAGGCGGCTGAGACTGTGCTTCAGGTCCGCCGGAAACAAGACGGTGGTCAGGGTTGGGGCCTGTATTGTGCAATCCCGATGCGGGAGCGGGATTTTCCGATACTACCGCCCTGTATTCTTCTTAGAAACCAGAAATGACTTTTCTGCATGTCTTTTAGTCTTTCCGCCTGACGCCATCGGCACAGCCAGTATGTTCTTCCGAGAAATTGATATTCCAGTCTTTTGGTCCAGAAATCATCCAAATGTATGGTTTCCGCGCTGAAGGAATGTGTTTCATGCACTGGCAAAAAGGGCGCTTTAAAATAGTGCAAAAGAACTATCATATGATGAAGGTATGATTCATTATCCACTAAGTTAAATTCCGTAATTATGTTTTTTACAGCGCTTATTTTATTGCTGATGTGCTTCGAAATTTGTTAATAAGAACTATTCAAAATTATGACGGGTTGGATTGGCGAATCTTCAGCGGCGGGGCCGACGCATGGTGCGTTTCTAAAAGAGGTCTTCGGCCTTCGATTGGGGGAGCAGGATTGCGGTGATATGCGCTCTCAGGATAGCGGAGATTCGCATGTGTCGTGCTCGGCGGCATCGCCGTCCCACTACGCTTCAAATATCAAACAGGCTCTTGAGTGCGCTTCATTGACACTCAAAGAGCATTTTCTGGCCGGAGACCGTGCTTTGAACCGACCCCGATTCCAGGTGACCCGAAGCCACTCTGTCGCACCCTATGGATCGTGAGGCGGCTTATGATATAAATAGCGGATTCAATTCATGAACTTTATTGTTCGCTGGCTGGGTGACCAATTTTTTCAAAAAGGTACTTTCCAGATTTGATATTGCGGACATTTATACTGTATAGGTAGTTTTTTCCTTTTAAGAAGCTGTCTATAAAAAAGGCAATTTCCTTCAAGGAGTATTCCGAAGATTCTTCTGGTTCATCGGATGAAATTACGCACTCTATGTAGTATTCCATGTGGTTTCCGCTCATACACTGAAAAAGTTATTGGCCTTTCAAGGCCATGCAGGTTCCTGTCCATTTTTTGAACAGGATCGATTGTTTCTTTTGAGGATTTACATCCCTGCCTCCATCTGGTGTTCGCAACGTTCATTGCTGCCGATCTCATTGTTGCTGATATGTCAGGGCAAATCATTCAAATGTACGATGTCTGCGCTGACCGGATGTGTTTCGTGCGTTGAGAGAAAGTGGGATGTTGGAAGGCCCGGCAATAGCCGTCTCAAATGAAACCATTCGAGGTTCTGCTTGTATGGAAAACCAGAAGATATGGTTCCGTCCGTTTGTTGCAGGATGTACGGAACCATAGCTTCGAGCTCGGCAATCCGAGCGGCGCCTCTGCCCGGGTGCAATTCTCAGGCGATCCAAACTGGAAGTTCGCTGCGGCGAGCTCCCGGAGGCCGGTCAGCCTCCGAAGACGGTATTCAACTGGGCGCCGACGCGGACGAAGGTGGTGCGCTTGGGCACTTCCTTCAGCCGGGTGGCGCCGATGTAGGTCATCATGCTGCGCACGCCGCCCATGATCTCCTGCATCGTGTTCTCCACCGGGCCGCGATAAGGGACATCCACGGTCTTGCCTTCCGACGCACGGTAGGAGGCGACGCCCCCCGAATATTTGTGCATCGCGGTGTCCGACGACATGCCGTAGAAGGTCATGGCGACAGGCACCCGGTTGCCGTCCCGGTCCTCGTAGCGGATCTCGCCCTCGCACTCGTCATGGCCGGCCAGCATGCCGCCCAGCATGACGAAGTCGGCGCCGGCGCCGTAAGCCTTGGAGATGTCGCCCGGCACGGTGCAGCCGCCGTCGCCGCAAACCTGTCCCTTCAGCCCGTGGGCGGCGTCGGCGCATTCGATGATGGCCGACAGCTGGGGATAGCCGACGCCGGTCATCTTGCGGGTGGTGCAGACCGAACCCGGCCCGATGCCGACCTTGACGATGTCGGCGCCGGCCAGCAGCAGCGCCTCCGTCATATCGCCTGTGACGACGTTGCCGGCCATGATGACGGCCTCCGGATTCTCCTGGCGGAGGCGGGAGATCACCTCGACGAAGCGCTCGGTATAGCCGTTGGCGACGTCCAGGCAGATCTTGCCCACCGGCGCCTTGGCCTTCACCGCCAGGAACTTGTCGTGGTCGGCCTCGGCGATGCCCATCGAGTAGAAGACGTTGGACAGGGTGGCCAATTCAGCCTCGGCCCGGAAGAAGTCGGCCAGCTCGTCAGCCTTGTAATGCTTGTGCAGGGCGGTCATCGCGCCGAAGCGCGACAGCGCACGGGCCATGCCCATGCTGCCGGTGACGTCCATGTTGGCGGCGATCAGCGGGAAGCCGGTCCAGTCGCGCTGGGTGTGCAGGAAGGTGAAGGTCCGGTTGACGTCCACGTCGTTGCGGCTCTGCAGCGTGCTGCGTTTCGGCCGGATCAGCACATCCTTGAAGTCGAGCTTGAGGTCGCTTTCGATGATCACCGCACACCTGCTCATCTCTGTTCGGTGGGCCAACCGCTTTTCACAAGGCCCAACACCACAGAGTGGAGGCGATGATGCGGTTCGGCAAGCGGCGTTGGGGCTGCGGTGAGGGGTGCCGCGTTTGAAGCTGTTTCGCCGAAACGAGGGGTATCCGCCTACTCCTCCGCCTCCTCCCCATCGCCGTTGGCCGCGTCGCTGCCGTCGGCGACATGCACCTGGCAGTCGGCGTTGCTCAGCACCTCCATCAACTCGGCCGGCGGCAGGCGGTCGGTGAACAGCGCGTCGAGCACGCTGACGTCGGCCATGCGGATCATGGCGTTGCGGCCGAACTTGGTGTGGTCGGTGACCAGGAAGACCCGGCGCGAGCTTTCGATGATGGCGCGGGCGACGCGGACCTCCTGCTCGTCGTAATCCAGCAGGTCGCCTTCGCTGTCGATGCCGCTGATGCCGATGATGCCGATGTCCACCTTGTAGCGGCGGATGAACTCCACCGTCGCCTCGCCGATGATGCCGCCGTCGCGCTCGCGCACGAGGCCGCCGGCGATGGACAAGGCGAAGTTCGTGTTCTTGTGCAGGATGGTGGCGACGTTCAGGTTGTTGGTCAGCACCCGCAGCCGCTTGTGGCCGAGCAGGGCCTGGGCCACCGCCTCCGTCGTCGTGCCGATGTTGAGGAACAGCGAGGCGTCCTCCGGCACATGGCGGGCGACCAGTTCGGCGATGCGGCGCTTCTCCTCCGCCATCAGGGTCTGGCGGGTGGAGTAGGCGATGTTCTCCACGCTGGACGGCACGGTGACGCCGCCGCGGAAGCGCCGGACGGCCGACTGGCCGGCCAGATGCTCGATGTCGCGGCGGATGGTCTGCGGCGTGACGTCGAAATGTTCGGCCAGCCATTGGATCTGCACCATGCCTTTGGCATGGACCAGGGCCACGATTTCCTGCTGGCGGCGTTCGGCGTCCAGGCGCGCATCCATCGGTGGGCTGTCTCCGGTCTCGAAAGGGGGGCGCTGAGTGAATCAGATGCGCGCGATGGGTCAAAGCGAAAAGGCGACGGTTCCGGCGCCCGGCTGGAGTTGCGGCACCGTACGCCGGATATTGTTCGTAGCACAAGCATGTTTCTTTACGAAAATGAACGCGCATGCTATGACAGGATCCACGCGGTTCCGATGTCTGGCCGATGCCGTCAGCCCGATCAGGGTTTGCCGCGACTGACGGCTGTCGCCGCCATCCTTCAAACTTGTCGCGACGCTCAACGGTCCGGCCTGCCGACATAAAGATAACGTATAGGAGAGGAATATGACGCAACTGACGCCAGCCGGGGGGCGGCGGGGTGTTCGGCTCGGCATTCAGGGGCGGCTGTTTCTGGCCTTCGGCGGGGTGGCGATGCTCGCCGCCTTCGCCAGCGTGATGGCATGGTGGTCGCTGACCGAGACCGGACGGTCGATGGACCAGATCGGCCGCAGCAGCGTGCCGGCCATCGTCCGCTCGCTCAATCTGGCGAAGGACAGCACCGCGATCGCCGCCGACGCGCCTGCGGTGGCGGCCTCGCGCGATGCGGCGGAACTGACGGAGCGGATGGATGGCCTGACCAGGCGGCTGGCGGCCCTGCGCGACCGCATCGGGGCGATGCGCAGCCAGTCCGGCGGAGGAAATGGCGGGCCGGCCGGCGGTATGGAGGCCGGCGGCATGGCCGCGGATGCGGATGCGGTCGCCAAGCTGCTGGAGCGCATGGGGGCGGCACTCGACACGCTGGGCAAGCGCACCGCCGAACGGCTGGCGATGGAGGAGAAGCTCAACACGCTGGTTGCCGACGCGGTGATGGCGCACGAGGACTTCACCGATCTGGTGGCGCCGCTGCTGGAGGTGTCGACCCTGTCGGTCAACAATGTGGTGGGCGATCTGGCCGCCGCGCAGGCGGTCGAAACCGCAACCGGGCTGGGCCGCCGGCTGGCGCAGGAGGAACTGCCGGTCATCACCCAGCTGATGAACGTGCAGGCCAACGGCAACCTCGCCTTCGGCATGATCGCCGCCGCCTCCAGCGTGCCGCATGGGGCGACGCTGAACAACATCCGGTCGAAGTACAATTGGGCGCTGCTGCGCGTCGACAACGCCATCGGCGCCTTGCCGAAGGACAACCAGGACCGGCCGTCGCTGGTCAAGGCGCGCGATGGGCTCGCCGCTTTCGGCGGCGGCGCCGGCAGCGTCTTCCGCCTGCGCGACGAGCAGGCGCGCATCACCGCCGACATCGAAAGCGCGCTGGCCGAGACGGTGCGGCTGACCGCCGACCTGAACGGCACCATCGATGCGGTGGTCGCGCACCAGCAGGAGCGCACCGATGCCGATGTGACGCGGACCGAAACGGCGATTTCCGGTGCGGTCGCGGTGCAGGGCGGGGCTGCGGCGGTCGTGGTGCTGTCGAGCCTGCTGACCGCCTGGTTCTATGTCCGCAACCGGCTGACCCGGCGGCTGATGCGGGTGATCGACGCCATGCGCGCCGTGGCCGGCGGCGATCTGGCCGTCGACGCCGCGGTCGGCGGGCGCGATGAGATCGCCGAGATGGCGGGGATCGTCGGCGTCTTCCGCGACAAGAGTGCCGAGATCGCCCGCTTGCAGGAGGACCAGGACGCGATGAAGCAGGCGGCCGACGCCGAGCGGTCGCGCACCATCCAGTCGATCACCGCGAGCATCGAGGCCAGCGTGAAGGAGGCGTCCCGTCACATCAGCACCGCATCGGCCGATATGCGCGAGGCTTCGGAGGGGATGTCCACCACCGCCGAGCAGACCTGCCGCCGGATGACCGACGTGCGGTCGGCGGTCGCCGACACCGCGACGAACGTGCAGACGGTGGCCGCCACCGCCAGCCAGCTTTCCGCCTCCATCGGCGAGATCACGCGGCGGGTCGGCGATTCCAGCCAGATCGCCCGCAGTGCCGTGGCGGAGGCGCGCAGCACCAACGACCTGATGGTTGAACTCGCGGCCGCCGCGCAGAAGATCGGCGACGTGGTCGGCATGATCAACGCCATCGCCGGACAAACCAACCTGCTGGCCCTGAACGCCACCATCGAGGCGGCACGGGCGGGCGAGGCCGGGCGCGGCTTCGCCGTGGTGGCGGAGGAGGTGCGCAGCCTTGCCGGCCAGACCGCCAAGGCGACGGAGGAGATCGCCCAGCAGGTCCAGGCGGTGCGCACGACGGCGCAGGGAGCGGTGTCGGCCATCGACGACATCGGCCGCACCATCAGCCGCATCGACGAGATCACCGCGATGGTCGCCGCCGCGGTCGAGGAGCAGTCCGCCGCCACCGACGAAATCGCGCGCAGCATCAACCACGCCTCCGACGCGGTGCAGAGCATCGCCGACACGGTGGTTTCGGTTGACGATGCGGTGAACCGCACCGGCAGCGCCGCCGCCCAGGTGGTGGACGCCACCCGCGCGCTTTCGCAACGGTCCGAAAGCCTGAGCGAGGATATCGACCGCCTGCTGGGCCGCATCCGCGCGGCGTGAGCCTGGTGCGGGGAGGGGAGCCGGATCAGCCTTATTTCCGATAGGAAAGACGCTCGATCCGGCGTAGCCTCAGAAACATGGTCCGCTGAACAAACATTTTCCTTTTCAAACGCGAACGAACATTCTATGTTCCGAAACGAAAGCGGCCGGGTTCGAGAAGGAACCGCCGCGGTACGGAGAGGAACCCATGGCAAACAAGTCCGCGGTTACCGACCTTCTGATCGTCGGCGGCGGCGTCAACGGGGCGGGCATCGCCCGCGACGCGGTCGGGCGCGGGATGTCGGTGGTGCTGTGCGAACAGGGCGACCTTGCGTGCGCCACCTCGTCGGCCAGCACCAAGCTGATTCACGGCGGCCTGCGCTATCTCGAATATTACGAATTCCGTCTGGTGCGCGAGGCGCTGCAGGAGCGCGAGGTGCTGCTGCGCGCTGCGCCGCACATCATCTGGCCGCTGCGCTTCGTCCTGCCGCACGACAGCAGCATGCGCCCGGCCTGGATGGTCCGCATCGGCCTGTTCCTTTACGATCATCTGGGAAAGCGCAAGCTGCTGCCGGGCTCGCACGGTGTCGACCTGACCAGTGCGCCGGCGGGAAAGCCGCTGGCGGGCGGCTTCACCAAGGCGTTTGAATATTCCGATTGCTGGGTCGAGGACAGCCGGCTGGTCGTGCTGAACGCGATGGACGCGCGGGCCCGCGGTGCGGAGATCCTGACCCGCACCCGTTGCGAGAAGGCCGAACGGAAGGGCGGCCTGTGGGAAGCGACGCTGGTCGACACCTACACCGGAGCCACCCGCACCGTCCGTGCCCGTGCGCTGGTCAATGCCGCCGGCCCCTGGGTGCGCGAGATGATCGCCAAGCGCACCGGCGTCACCGTCGACAAGTCGGTCCGTCTGGTCAAGGGCAGCCACATCGTCGTGCCGAAGATGTTCGACGGCGACCATGCCTACATCTTCCAGAACGATGACCGGCGCATCGTCTTCGCCATCCCGTACGAGCGCGATTTCACCCTGATCGGCACCACCGACCTCGATTATTCGGGCGACCCCGGCTTGGTGGCGATCTCCCCTGAGGAAATCGCCTACATGTGCCGGGCGGTGTCGCGCTACTTCGCCAAGCCGGTGCGCGAGAGCGACGTGGTGTGGACCTACAGCGGCGTCCGGCCGCTGTTCGACGATGCCAGCGGCAACGCCTCGGCCGTCACCCGCGACTATGTGCTGGAGATGGACGAGCCGGCCGGCGACGCGCCGATGCTGTCGATCTTCGGCGGCAAGATCACCACCTTCCGCCGGCTGGCGGAGGAGGCGACGGAAAAGCTCGGCAAGGCGCTGGGCAAGGGCGGCATCACCTGGACCGCCGACGTGGCGCTTCCCGGCGGCGACATCGCCAACGCCGATTTCGCCGGCTTCCTGGCGGGGCTGAAGCGCAGCCGGCCCTGGCTGCCCGATGCGCTGGCCCTGCGGCTGGCGCGCGCCTACGGCACGCGGGTCGAGCGGCTGCTGGGCGACGCCAAGGGGCTGGACGATCTGGGCATCGATTTCGGGGGCGGCGTCTTTGAGGCCGAACTCGACTATGCCGCGCGGGAGGAGTTCGCCATGACCGGCGACGACTTCCTGTGGCGGCGCTCCAAACTTGGGCTGCACCTGGACGCGAATGTCCGGGAGGCCATCGGCGGCTGGTTCGACCGGCGCCGCGAAGCAACGGCCAACAGGGGTACGGGCGGCGATACCGCCACCCTGCGGTCGATGGGAGGAACGCGGTGACACTCACACTGGAAGGCGTGGCGAAGCGCGTCGGCGCCGAGCAGCATCTCCACCCGCTGTCGCTGGAGCTGCAACCCGGCAGCTTCAACGTGCTGCTGGGGCGGACGCTGGCCGGCAAGACGACGCTGATGCGGCTGATGGCCGGGCTGGATGCGCCGACCGCCGGGCGCGTGCTGGAGAACGGCAAGGACGTGACCGGCACATCGGTGCGCCATCGCGACGTGGCGATGGTCTATCAGCAGTTCATCAATTATCCGGCGATGACGGTCTTCGAGAACATCGCCTCGCCGCTGCGCCGCCAGGGCAAGGACAAGGCGGAGATCGACGCCAAGGTGCGGCGGACCGCCGCCATGCTGCGGATCACGCCGTATCTCGACCGGCTGCCGGCCGAACTGTCGGGCGGCCAGCAGCAGCGCTGCGCCATCGCGCGGGCCCTGGTGAAGGGGGCCGGCCTGCTTCTGCTCGACGAGCCGCTGGTCAACCTCGACTACAAGCTGCGCGAGGAGCTGCGCGCCGAACTGCGCGAGATCTTCGCCGACGGCAAGACCACCGTTGTTTACGCCACCACCGAACCGCAGGAGGCGCTGATCCTCGGCGGCAACGTCACGGTGCTGCATGAGGGGCGGATGTTGCAGACCGGGGCGACCGGCGAGGTGTTCCACACGCCGGCCTCGCTGGAATGCGCCCAGGTGTTCAGCGACCCGCCGATGAATGTGGTGGACGCGATCCTGACCAACGACCGCGTGGCGCTGTCGGACGGAACAAGCCTGCCGCTGTCCGCCCACGACCGCAACCTGCCGGCCGGTCCCTGCAAGGTCGGCATCCGCGCCAACCACCTGACGGTGCTGCGGCGGAACGAGCGGCTGGTGCCGGTCAAGGGAAAGGTCGCCCTGTCGGAGATCAGCGGGTCGGAGACCTTCGTCCATCTGCGCCACGGCGACAGCACGCTGATCGCGCGGGAGGAGGGGGTGCACAGCCACCCGATCGGCAGCGACATCCAGGTCTATGCCGATCCCGACCGCATCTTCGTCTTCTCCGCAGCCGGGCAGCTGGTGGCGGCACCCAACTGGCGGCGCGGCGCGCTGCGCAACATCGCTTAAGGGGGCGGGAGCGATGGCGACCATCCAATTCGACAATCTCGGCCACTCCTATCACCCGCACCCCAGCAAGCCCGAGGACTACGCGCTCCGCCGCCTGTCGCAGGAGTGGGAGGACGGCAAGGCCTATGCGCTGCTGGGGCCGTCCGGCTGCGGCAAGTCCACGCTGCTGAACATCATCTCCGGCCTGCTGGTGCCCAGCGAGGGGCGGGTGCTGTTCGATGGGCTGGACGTGACCCGCTGCACGCCTGAAGAGCGCAACATCGCCCAGGTGTTCCAGTTCCCGGTCATCTACGACACCATGACGGTGTACGAGAATCTCGCCTTCCCGCTGCGCAACCGCAAGGTTCCGGCGGCGGACGTCGACCGCCGCGTGCGGCAGGTGGCCGAGGCGCTGGATCTGACCGCCGATCTGAAGAAGCGCGCCCAGCGGCTGACGCCGGACGCCAAGCAGAAGATTTCCATGGGCCGCGGTCTGGTGCGGTCGGACGTGGCGGCCATCCTGTTCGACGAGCCGCTGACCGTCATCGACCCGCACACCAAATGGATCCTGCGCCGCAAGCTGCGCCAGATCCATGAGGAATACCGCCTGACCATGATCTACGTGACCCACGACCAGGTGGAGGCGCTGACCTTCGCCGACAAGGTCGCGGTGATGTACGAAGGCGCCATGGTCCAGCTCGGCACCCCGCAGGAGCTGTTCGAGAACCCCGAGCACACCTTCGTCGGCTATTTCATCGGCAGCCCCGGCATCAACCTGATGCCCTGCACGCTGGGCAGCGACCATGCGCTGGTCGACGGCATCGCCATTCCGCTGCCCGACCGCGCCGTGTCGTCGGCCGGCGGCCGGGTGGGCGGCAAGTTCGAACTGGGCATCCGGCCGGAATTCCTGGAGCTGACCCGCAGCGGCAATGCCGGCGCCATCCCGGTGCAGGTCACCGGTGTGGACGATCTCGGCACCTCCAAGCTGGCGACGGTGCGGTTGAACAATCACACCTTGAAGGTTCGGCTGAGCGAGGAACAGGAGATCCCGGCGCTGGACGCCGCCATACGTTTCCCCACCCGGTGGACCAAGCTCTACCGCGACAGCCATCTGATCGGTTGAGGAGGCACGAAGCCATGGATAAGGTCCAGGACAACCGGGCTTGGTTCCTGATCATCCCGGTCTTTCTGATCGTCGCCTTCAGTGCGGTGATCCCGCTGATGACGGTGGTCAATTATTCGGTGCAGGAGATCTTCGGCCCAGGCCAGACTTTCTTCGTCGGCACCGAATGGTTCGAGGCGGTGCTGAAGGACGAGCGGCTGCACGACGCGCTGGTCCGCCAGATCGTCTATTCGCTGGCGGTGCTGGCCATCGAGATCCCCTTGGGCATCCTGATCGCGCTCGGCATGCCCGGCGGTCGCAGCGCTAAGACGTCGCTGACGCTGGTGCTGCTGGCCCTGCCGCTGCTGATCCCGTTCAACGTGGTCGGCACCATCTGGCAGATCTTCGGCCGCGGCGACATCGGCCTCCTGGGCGCCACCTTCCGCGCCATCGGCATCGACTACAACTACACCAACAATTCGGCCCATGCCTGGGTGACGGTGCTGGTGATGGATGTCTGGCACTGGACCAGCCTGGTGGCCCTGCTGTGCTACGCCGGCCTGCAGTCGATCCCGCCGGCCTTCTATCAGGCGGCCAAGATCGACGGCGCCTCGAAATGGGCGGTGTTCCGCTACATCCAGCTGCCGAAGATGCGCGGCGTCCTGATCATCGCGGTGCTGCTGCGCTTCATGGACAGCTTCATGATCTACACCGAGCCGTTCGTGCTGACCGGCGGCGGTCCCGGCAACTCCACCACCTTCCTCAGCCAGTATCTGACGCAGATGGCGGTGGGTCAGTTCGACATCGGCAAGGCTGCGGCCTTCTCCATCGTCTACTTCCTGATCGTGCTGCTGTTCAGCTTCATCTTCTACACCATCATCACCCGCACCGGCGAGGGAGAGAAGAAATGAGCAAGGCTGCGGTTCTCGCTCCCGGTTCGCTGGCGATGCCGGCCAACATCCGCCGGTCTTCCGCGCGGGTATCCAAAAGGACGATCATTCTCGTCTGCTATGTTGTCTTCCTCATGCTGCCCATCTACTGGATGGTCAACATGTCCTTCAAGACGAACGAGGAGATCCTGTCGGGCCTGACGCTGTACCCGCACAACCCGACGCTGCGCAACTACGCCATCATCTTCACCGATCCCAGCTGGTACAGCGGCTACATCAACTCGATCTATTATGTGACGCTGAACACCATCATCTCGCTGACGGTGGCGCTGCCGGCGGCCTACGCCTTCTCGCGTTACCGCTTCATCGGCGACAAGCACGTCTTCTTCTGGTTGCTGACCAACAAGATGGCGCCGCCGGCCGTGTTCCTGCTGCCCTTCTTCCAGCTCTACCAGACGGTCGGTCTGTTCGACACGCACATCGCCGTGGCGCTGGCCCACTGCCTCTTCAACGTGCCGCTGGCGGTCTGGATCCTGGAAGGCTTCATGTCGGGCGTGCCGCGCGAGATCGACGAGATGGCCTACATCGACGGCTACAGCTTCCCGCGCTTCTTCGGCACGGTGTTCCTGCCGATGATCCGGGCTGGCGTCGGCGTCACCGCCTTCTTCTGCTTCATGTTCAGCTGGGTCGAGCTTCTGCTGGCCCGCACGCTGACCTCGGTCGATGCCAAGCCGATCGCCGCCACCATGACCCGCACCGTCAGCGCGTCGGGCATGGACTGGGGTCTGCTGGCCGCCGCCGGCGTGCTGACCATCCTGCCGGGCGCGCTCGTGATCTGGTTCGTCCGCAACTACATCGCCAAGGGCTTCGCCCTGGGCCGCGTCTGAGGGAGATCGCGTCATGGATATGGACTGGATGGCGTGGACCACGCCGACCGCGATCTTCTTCCTGTGCATCGCCCTGATGCTGGCCGGCATGACGGTCTGGGAGGTGGTGTCGCCGACGGTGGAGGCCAAGGGCTTCCTGCCGATGCGCACCACCCGAGGCGACCGCCTGTTCATCGGCCTGCTCGGCAGTGCCTTCATCCATCTGGGGTGGCTCGCCGCGACCGACGCGTCGCTGTGGGGCGCCTCTGCGGTCGCGCTGGTCTGGATCGCCCTGGTCATCCGCTTCGGCTGAGGGAAAACAGAGTTTTCAAGGGATTCGTCACTGCCGCCAAGACGGCATCTGACGAGGTGAGCGGCAGTTTCCGCCGGTAAGAGCAATACGAAACGTCAACCCGACATCAAGTCGATCAAGTGGGAGGAAGCATGCTTCAGCAACAGACTTCGCGTCGTTCTCTGCGGCGCCGCCTGACCGGGGCCGTGATGGCCGGTGGCATCGGCGTTCTGCTGGCGATGGCCTCGGCCGGCCCGTCCGCCGCCATGACGCCGGACCAGGAAGCCGTCGCCAAGCGCATCATCGAGGAACTCCAGCCCTCCACGCTGTCCAAGGACGAGCAGATGAAGGAGCTGGAGTGGTTCGTGAAGGCCGCCGAGCCCTACAAGGGGATGGAGATCAACGTCGTCTCCGAAACGCTGACGACGCACGAGTTCGAATCGAAGACGCTGGCCAAGCTGTTCAGCGAGCTGACCGGGATCAAGCTGAAGCACGACCTGATCCAGGAAGGCGACGTCATCGAGAAGCTGCAGACGCAGATGCAGTCGGGCCGCAACGTCTATGACGCCTACGTCAACGACAGCGACCTGATCGGCACCCATGTCCGCTACGGCCAGGCCATCGCGCTGTCCGACTTCATGGGCGGCGAAGGCAAGGACGTGACCCTGCCGACGCTGGACGTGAAGGACTTCATCGGCACCAGCTTCACCACCGGTCCGGACGGCAAGCTCTACCAGCTGCCCGACCAGCAGTTCGCCAACCTCTACTGGTTCCGCGCCGACTGGTTCGCCCGTCCCGACCTGAAGGAGAAGTTCAAGGCCAAGTACGGCTACGACCTGGGGGTCCCGCTCGACTGGTCGGCCTACGAGGACATCGCCGAGTTCTTCACCAACGACGTGAAGGAAATCGACGGCGTCCGCGTCTACGGCCACATGGATTACGGCAAGAAGGACCCGTCGCTCGGCTGGCGCTTCACCGACGCCTGGCTGTCGATGGCCGGCGCCGGCGACAAGGGCCTGCCGAACGGCAAGCCGGTGGACGAGTGGGGCATCCGCGTCGAGGGCTGCCGCCCGGCCGGCGCCTCGGTCGCCCGCGGCGGCGACACCAATGGCCCGGCCGCCGTCTATTCGCTGGTCAAGTACATCGACTGGCTGAAGAAGTACGCGCCGCCGGAAGCCGCCGGCATGACCTTCTCCGAAGCCGGCCCGGTTCCTGCCCAGGGCAACGTCGCCCAGCAGATCTTCTGGTACACCGCCTTCACCGCCGACATGACGAAGCCGGGCCTGCCGGTGGTCAACGCCGACGGCACGCCCAAGTGGCGCATGGCCCCCTCGCCGCACGGTCCGTACTGGGAGCAGGGCATGAAGCTCGGCTACCAGGACGTGGGCTCCTGGACGCTGCTGAAGTCCACCCCGGCCGAGCGCCGCAAGGCGGCGTGGCTCTACGCCCAGTTCACCGTGTCGAAGACCGCGTCGCTGAAGAAGACGCTGGTCGGCCTGACGCCGATCCGCGAAAGCGACATCAAGTCCGACGCGATGACCCAGGTGGCCCCGAAGCTGGGCGGTCTGGTCGAGTTCTACCGCAGCCCGGCCCGCGTCGCCTGGACGCCGACCGGCACCAACGTGCCGGACTATCCGAAGCTGGCCCCGCTGTGGTGGCAGAACATCGCCGAAGCCGTGACGGGTGAGCGCACCCCGCAGCAGGCGATGGACAATCTTGCCGAGCAGATGGAGCAGGTGCTGGCCCGCATGGAGCGTGCCAACATCGGCGGCGAGTGCGCGCCGAAGCTGAACCCGAAGAAGGACGCCAAGGAGTGGTTCGCTGCCCCCGGCGCCCCGAAGGCCAAGCTCGACAACGAGAAGCCCAAGGGCCAGACCATCGCCTATGACGACCTGCTGAAGGCGTGGAAGGAAGGCCGCGCCCAGTAACGGGCTGGCGGAACGGTTCTCCTCCTGGCGCTTCGTCCTGGTTGGGCCAGGGGTAAACTGTGGGGCGGCGGCATGCTGCCGCCCCACTTTTATCTTCGATCACCTTGCTATTCCCTCTCCCCCCGCTCACGCGCAAACGAAGTTTGCGGGGGAGAGGGGGAGACGCGCGATAATTGAATAAGTGAGGGATACACAGCATGAGCAAGGCCGGCCACATCCTCGCCATCGACCAGGGCACCACCTCGTCGCGGGCGATCCTGTTCGACGGCCGGGGGACGCCGCTGGCCGAAGCACGGCGCGAATTTCCCCAGCATTATCCTGGCGACGGCTGGGTCGAGCATGATCCCGCTGACATCCTGCGCGACGTGCGCACCGTGGCGCGCGAAGCGGTGGAGAAGTCCGGGGTCGATGCGTCCGCCATCGCCGCCATCGGCATCACCAACCAGCGCGAAACCGCCGTGGTGTGGGACCGCGCGACCGGCGAGCCGATCCATCGCGCCATCGTCTGGCAGGACCGCCGCACCGCCGCGCTCTGCCACGATCTGGTGGCTGCCGGCCATGCCGAACTGGTGCGCTCCCGGACCGGCCTGCTGATCGACGCCTATTTCTCCGCCACCAAGATCGCCTGGATCCTCGACCATGTGCCGGGCGCCCGTGCTCGGGCTGAGCGGGGCGAGCTGTGCTTCGGCACCATCGACAGTTTCCTGATCTATCACCTGACCGGGCGGCAGGTGCATGCGACCGACGCGACCAACGCCTCGCGCACCATGCTGTTCGACATTCATGCCCAGGATTGGGACGACGAACTGCTGAGGCTGTTCCGCGTGCCGCGCGCCATGCTGCCGCGGGTGCTCGACAGCTCCGACGATTTCGGCGCCACCGAGCCGGACCTGCTCGGTCGGCCGATCCCCATCGCGGGCGTTGCCGGCGACCAGCAGGCGGCGGCCTTCGGGCAGGCCTGCCTGACGCCGGGCATGGCGAAATCGACCTACGGCACCGGCTGCTTCGCGCTGATCAACACCGGGGAGACGCCGGTGGTGTCGAAGAACCGGCTGCTGACCACCGTCGCCTACCGGCTGAACGGCAAGACATCGTATGCGCAGGAAGGCTCGATCTTCGTGGCCGGCGCCGCGATCAAGTGGCTGCGCGACGGCATCGGCATCATCACCCATGCCAGCCAGACCGACGACATGGCGACCCGCGTTCCCGACAGCCACGGTGTTCTATTTCGTCCCGGCCTTCGTGGGTTTGGGCGCGCCGCACTGGGATTCGGATGCCCGCGCCGCGATCTTCGGCATGACGCTGGACGTCGGTCCGGCCCACATCGCCCGCGCAGCACTGGAGGCGGTGGCCTTCCAGACCCGCGACCTGATGGAGGCGATGGCCGGCGACTGGGGCGGCACCATCAACGCGCTGCGCATCGACGGCGGCATGGCGGCCAACGACTGGCTCTGCCAGTTCCTGGCCGACCTGCTGAACATGCCGGTCGAACGGCCGAAGGTGATCGAGACCACGGCGCTGGGGGCCGCCTGCCTCGCCGCGCTGAAGGTCGGAGTGTTCGATGGGCTGGAGTCGGTGTCGGACGCCTGGCGCAGCGAGCGCCGCTTCGAACCGCGCATGGAGCAGGGCAAGCGCGTCCGTCTCTATGCCGGCTGGCGCGACGCCGTGGCGCGGGTGCGGTCGGAGCGTTGACGGCTTCGGTGGCGGAAATTCGCAGAGACTTTGGCGCAGACGGGCAAGTGGCCCAGATCGCCTGCCGGTAATCTGACCTTGGTTGCGCGCTCCTCCCTCGGGTGCGTCGTCCTCGCCGGTTCAGCGGGGACACTGGGCCGGACGGTCGATACCGTCCGGCCCTTTTCTTTTCCGGTCACACCCCTTCGCGGTCGGCCAGCATGTGGCGGATTTCGCTCTTCAACAGCTTGCCGGTGGCGGTGTGGGGCAGGCTGTCGACGAAGCGCACGTCGTCGGGGATGCACCATTTCGCCACCTTGCCGTCGAAGACCGCCAGCAGTTCCTCGCGGGTGACGGTGGAGTCCGGCTTGCGGACGACGACCAGCATCGGCCGCTCGCCCCATTTCTCGTCGGGCACGGCGACGGCGGCGGCTTCCTGGACGCCCGGATGGCCGACGGCGATGTTCTCCAGGTCGATGGAGCTGATCCACTCTCCGCCCGACTTGATGACGTCCTTGGTGCGGTCGACGATCTGGATATAGCCGTCGGCGTCCATCGTCACCACGTCGCCGGTCTCGAACCAGCCCGGCACCGTCTGGTGGGCCGGGCTTTCCGTCACGCCGAAATAGCCGGAGCAGACGGTCGGGCCGCGCACCAGCAGCCGGCCGAAGCTGGTGCCGTCGCGTGCCACGTCGTTGCCGGAGCCGTCGACGACGCGGAACTGCACGCCGCAGATCGGCCGCCCCTGCTTGGACGCCAGCGCCAGGGCGGCCTCGGCATCCTGTCCCCGATGCTTGCCCTTCGGCGTGTTGGCGAGGCCGAGCGGGCTGGTTTCCGTCATGCCCCAGGCATGCAGGACCTCCACCCCCATCTCCTGGAAGCGCTGGATCATCACCGGCGGGCAGGCGGAGCCGCCGATGGCGATGCGGCGCATGCTGGTCAGTTTCTTCTTGTTGGCGTCCAGCCAGTTCAGCAGCGCCAGCCAGACGGTCGGCACACCGGCGCTGTTTGTGACCTTCTCGGCCTCGAACAGCTCATAGAGGCTGGCGCCGTCCAGCTTGCCGCCGGGGAACACCAGCTTGGCGCCGACCATCGGTGCGGCATAGGGCACGCCCCAGGCGTTGACATGGAACATCGGCACCACTGGCAGCACCACGTCCGATGCCGACAGGCCAAACACGTCCGGCACGCAGGCGGCGATGGCATGCAGGTAGGAGGAGCGGTGGCTGTACAGCACGCCCTTCGGGTTGCCGGTGGTGCCGGAGGTGTAGCACATGCCGCAGGCGGTGTTCTCGTCCAGTTCCGGCCAGTCGAAGCCGTCCGGCTGCCCGGCCAGCAGTTCCTCGTAGCACAGCAGGTTGGGCAGGCTGGAGTCCGGCATGTTGGCGCGGTCGGTCATCACGACGATGCCCTTCAGCCCGGTCAGCTCGTGGGCGATGCCCTCCAGCAGCGGCACGAAGGTCAGGTCGGTGAACAGCAGCCGGTCTTCGGCGTGGTTGACGATGTAGGCGATCTGTTCCGGGAACAGGCGCGGGTTGATGGTGTGGCAGACCATGCCCGAGCCGCCGATGCCGTAATAGCATTCCAGATGGCGGTAGCCGTTCCAGGCCAGCGTGCCGATGCGGTCGCCCGGCTTCATGCCCAGCGCCGCCAGCGTGTTCGCCAGCTTCTGGGCGCGGACCCAGGCGTCGGCATAGGTGTAGCGGTGGATCGGCCCCTCGGTGGTGCGCGACACGATCTCGGTGTCGGCATGGTAGAGCGCTGCGTGACGCAGGATCGACGTCACCAGCAAGGGGCCATTCATCATCATTCCGCGCAGCATCGTTTCACTCCCGGTTCGGTCGCTTCTGGTTTTGGGCCGTCTGCTCTTGGGTCGTCTGGTGGTGGGGTATCGTCATCCGTGCAGGTGGCGAGGCGCCGTTCGGCATCGGTTTCCATCGCCTTCAATTCACCGATCACCTCGCTGATTTCGGAGCGCATCCGCTCAAGCTCGACGAGGCGGGCGCGGATTTTGCGCAGCCCGTCGCGGTATTGCCTGGCGCTGGGCCGGCCGGAGCGGTAGTGGGCGAGATACTCGGCGATCTGCTCCAGCGAGAAGCCGACCCGGCGGAACTTCAGGATCATCATCAGCCGGGCACGGTCGCGGTAGGTGAACACCCGCCGCCCTCCGGCCCGTTGCGGCGCCAGCAATCCCTTTTCCTCGTAATAACGCAACGCCTGCGGCGTGAGGTCGAACTCCGCCGCCAGCTCCGTCACGCCATACACCCGGTCCCGTTCGGCCATGGACAATCCCCTGTGCCGACGATTTCGCCACGGCTGCCGGAGGGAAGTCAACGTCAATGAGCTAAAGCAGGCTTTACCTTGTGCCAAGCCTCCTGTCGTTTGCCGCGACGTTCGGTCTGCGGACGGCGCGGTGCGACTGTGGCAGAGATTTCACATGACAAGCCGCGGCGGCCGGTGCTTCCTGCGCTCGGCTTTGGGGATGAGCGGCAGCGAGGTTGGGGGAGTGGGTGTGACGGGAAGGACCAGCCTTTTGCGCCGTCTGATCGGCGAGCCGTGGGACCTTGCCGTGGCGTTGGGACTGCTGGCCCTGCTGGTGCTGGTCGCCGTCACCTTCCGCCAGTACGGCATCTCCAATGACGAGGAGGTGCAGCATGTCTATGGCGCCAAGCTGATCGACTGGTACCGCAGCGGCTTCAGCGACAATTCCGCCTTCACCTACAAGAACCTCTATCTCTATGGCGGGCTGTTCGACATGGCGGCGGTGGCGCTGGCGCCGCTGCTGCCCTTCGATCCGTACGAGACGCGGCATCTGTTGTGTGCCCTGATCGGGGTGGCGGGGGTTGCGGTGGTCTGGGCTGTGGGGCGCCGGCTGGCCGGACCGCGCGCGGGGTTCCTCGCCGGGGCGCTGCTGGCGCTCTGCGGTCCCTGGTATGGCGGGCTGTTCAACCACACCAAGGACGTGCCCTTCGCCGTGCTGATGATGGCGGCGGTGGCGCTGCTGGTGCGGCTGGCCGGGCAGATGCCGCGGCCGCGCCTGCCCACGGTTCTGGGATTCGGCGTTGTCGTCGGGCTGGCGCTGGGCATCCGGGTCGGGGCGCTGCTGCTGATCGGCTATGCGGCGGCGCTGCTGGCGGGGTGGCTGCTGCTGGGTGGCATTTCCGTCGCCCGGCTGCGCGAGACCGGGCGGGGGGCGCTGCGCCTGCTGCCGGCGCTGCCGGTCGCCTATGGGCTGATGGCTGTCTTCTGGCCTTGGGCGGTGCTGGAGCCGCTGAACCCCTTGCGGGCGCTGGCCGATTTCTCGCACTTCCATTACCCGATCCGCACCCTGCTGGGCGGCACCGACTATTGGATGTACGAGGTTCCGCGCAGCTATCTGGTTCTGGTATCTCGGGATCAAGCTGCCGCTCGTGATGCTGGGCGGTGCCGTGCTGGGACTGCTGGCTCTGCCGGCGGCGATCCATCGGGACCGGCTGGCGGGCAGGGAGGGCATCGCCCGCGCGGTCGGCTGCGGGCTGGTGGCGCTGGCGGCGCTGTTTCCGGTGGTCTGGTTCACCGTCACCCATGCGCCCGGCTATACGGCGATCCGCCATTTCCTGTTCGTGCTGCCGCTGCTGGCCGTGCTGGGCGGAATCGGGCTCGACCGGCTGCTCGGCTGGGCCGGCGCCTGGAGGTTTGGCGTGTCCCAGCGCAGCGGGCGCGGGCTGTCGGCCGCCGTGCTCGCCGGGCTTGCGCTGGCGCTGGTCCTGGGGCGCGAGGCGGTAATCCTGGAGTCGCTGCACCCCAACGAATATGTCTATTTCAACGAACTGGTCGGCGGCGTCGCCGGCGCGGTGCGCAAATACGATGTCGATTACTGGGCCAACAGCCTTCCCGAAGCGGTCGAGGATCTGTCGGAGGTCATCGCCGCGGAGGAGGCGCGCACCCACCGCCACCGCAGCTACAGCGTTGCCGTCTGCGCCGAGCCGCTGGCCTTCGAGAAGCTGGCGCCGGCCAACCTGCATTGGGTCACCGACTGGACCCGTGCCGACTTTTTCATCGCGCCGACGCAGGAGGATTGCGACACGCTGATGACCGGCCCGACGGTGGCGGAGGTCGAGCGTGACGGCGCCCTGCTGGCGGTTGTGAAGGATCTGCGCAAGCCGGAGGAACCGGCGACGACCGTCGAAATGGCCCGCCTGCGCACCGGCCGCCAGCAGCGCCACTGGTGGTGACGGTCGGCTATCCCCGCGGCAGGAAGCGCGTGCGGTCCAGGCCGTGTCGGGCCATCTTCTCGTTCAAGGTGCGGCGGGGGATGTCCAGCAGGTCGATCACCGCCTTGATGTCGCCCTTGCAGCGCTCCAACGCCTGTTCGATCGCCCGTTTTTCGAAGGCATCGACCTGATCGGCCAGGGCGCGCGGCGGTGTAGCCGCCTCTCCCCCGACGGGGCGGCGGCGCAGCAGGCCAGCGATGCCACTACGCCCGACCGACAGGACATGGCGTTCGGCCAGATTGCGCAGCTCCCGCACATTGCCGGGCCAGTCGTGGGCGAGCAGGGCGTCGAAGTCGGCCGGCTCCAGCGGACGCGGTTCGCGGTTATGGCGGGCGGCGAACTCGGCGGTGAAATAGTCGAACAGCAGCGGAATATCCTCCGCCCGTGCCCGCAGCGGCGGGATGTGCAGTTCCGCCACGTTCAGCCGGTAATAGAGGTCGGCGCGGAAGCGTCCCTCCTCGCTGAGGTCGAGCAGGTCGATCTTGGTCGCCGCGACCAGCCGCAGATCGACCGCGACCTGCTTGTTGGAGCCCAGCCGTTCGATGGTGCGTTCCTGGAGCGCGCGCAGCAGCTTGACCTGGATGGCGAGCGGCATGCTCTCGATCTCGTCGAGGAACAGGGTGCCGCCGCTGGAATGCTCCAGCTTGCCGGCGCGGCGCTGGGTGGCGCCGGTGAAGGCGCCGGGCTCGTGCCCGAACAGCTCGCTCTCCGCCATGCTGTCGGGGATGGCGCCGCAATTGACGGCGACGAAGGCGCCCTTCTGAGCCCGCGAGCCGAAATCATGCAGGCAGCGGGCGACCAGTTCCTTTCCCGTGCCGGTCTCGCCATGGATCAGCACGCTGGCGCTGGTGGCGGCGAGGTCGATCAGGTCGCGCCGCAGTTCGGCGATGGCGGGGGAGGTGCCGATCAGCCGCGCCTCGATCCCGCCGCCCGCCGCGCGGCGGCGCAGGCCGCGATTCTCCAGCACCAGACGGCGCTTCTCCACCGCGCGGCGGAGGACGGCGACCAGATTGTCGGGCTCGAAGGGCTTCTCGATGAAATCGTAGGCGCCGCGCCGCATCGCCTCCACCGCCAGGGCCACGTCGCCATGGCCGGTCACCAGGATCACCGGCAGGTCGGCGTCGCGCTCCAGCGCCCGTTCCAGCACCGCCATGCCGTCCATCCGCGGCATCCGCACGTCGGTTACCAGCACGCCGGGAAAGTCGGGCGACAGCAGGTCCAGCGCCGGCTGCGGCGTCTCGAAACCCTGCGCCGCGAAGCCGGCCAGTTGCAGCCATTGCGTCACCGACACGCGCATCGCCAGCTCGTCGTCGATGAAAAGTACGGGGGTGGCAAGCGGATCGGTCTTCATTCGGCCCTCACTGTGCCTCCGGCAGTTGGACGACGAAGCAGGCGCCGCCCTCGGGATTGTTCTCCGCCCGCAGCGTGCCGCCGAAATCCCGCACGATGCCATAGGACAGCGACAGCCCGAGGCCAAGCCCCTGCCCGACCTCCTTGGTGGTGAAGAAGGGGTCGAACAGCTGGAACTGGTGCGCCTCGGCGATGCCGGTGCCGGTGTCGCGGATGCGGATCTCCCAACCCTCGGCGGTGCGGACGGCGGTCAGGGTCAGGCGGCGCTCATCGCTCCCGTCCATGGCGTCGGCGGCATTGCGCAGCAGGTTGACGAAGACCTGCTCCAGCCGCACCGCATCGCCGCGCACGCGGGCGTCGGGCGGGATCGATCGGTCAACCTGCACTTCCTCCTCGCGCAGGCGGGAGGTCAGCAGGGCCAGCGCGCGGTCCATGGCGCGGGCGACCGGAACGGCCTGCACCCGTGCCGGCCCCTTGCGGGCGAACTCCTTCAAATGGCCGGACAGCAGCGCCATCCGCTCCGCCAGATCGCCGATCATGGCGAGGTTGTCGCGGACCATCGCCGTTTCCCCCCGTTCCGCCAGCAGTCGGGTGGAGGCGACGAAGGTGCGGATGGCGGCCAGCGGCTGGTTGATCTCATGGGCCAGCGCCGCCGACATCTGGCCAAGGGCCGCCAGCTTGCCGGCCTGCACCAGCTCCTCCTGCGCGTCGCGCAGGATGCGGTTGGCGGTCACCAGCTCGGCCGTGCGCTCCTCCACCCGGCGCTCCAGCGTCACCCGCGCCTCACGCTGGAGCCGCAGGGTCTGGCGCCGCTGCCAGCCCAGCGCCGCTGCCGCGGCCAACAGCAGGATGCCCATGGCGGTCAGTGTGGCGGCCCCGGCCGCTTGCGCCTTCACCGGCTCCAGGTCGGACAGGAAGCGGATGGTCCAGCCGAACTCTGGCAGGGCAAGCTCCTGCATCAGAAAGGCGCGGCGGGTTGCACCCGGATCGGAGGTTCCCGGAACCGAGAACCGGCAGGCTGACCAGCCGGGCGCCGTTTTCCATCGGCGGGCCGTCACGCAGGCCGAGCGGGGGCAGGTCGCTGCGGTCATACTGGCGGGTCTGGGCCAGCCTGTCCGTCACCGCATCGGGCAGCGGACGCAGGGCGCGGTATTTCCATTCGGCATGGCTGGACAGGAAGACGATGCCGTTCTCGTCGGTCACCAGCACCCGCTCGCCGCCGGCGGCCCAGTCGCGCTGGACCGTTTCCAGATCGATCTTGACCACGGCGACGCCGGTCAGTGCCTCGCCCTGACGCACCGCGTGCGACAGGAAATAGCCGGGCAGGCCGGTGGTGACGCCGATGCCGAAATAGCGGCCGCTGCCGGTCTCCACCGCCTGACGGAAATAGGGGCGGAAGTCGTAAGTGTGCCCGACGAAGCTTTGCGCCGGATCGGCCCAGTTGCTGGACGCCAGCGCCAGGCCGGAGCGGTCCACCACATAGAGCGCCGCCGAACCCGCCGCCGTGTTCGCCATCTCCAGCCGGCGGTTTACGGCGTCGCGCCGCTGATCGGAAGGAGCGTCGAGCAGGTCGAGCACCTCATGATCGCGGGCGAGCAGGAAGGGCAGATAGTCGTAACGGCCGACCGCGCTGCGGATGCTGCTGGCATAGAGGCCGAGACGCTGGTCGCCGTCGAGGGTCAGCGCCGCCCGCGCCTCCGCCTCCGCCCAACGAAAGGCGCCCCAGCAGGCCAGTGCCGTCACCGTGGCCAGCGCCGCGACGAGGAGCGCCAGCCTGCGGCGGCGCAGCGGACGGGGGAGGACGGAGTCGGCCATGCCTGTCTATGGAGCCGCCGGGGCGACGCTGTCCAGCGCCTTTTCCGATGGAGCGGCGGAGCGGTGAGACAGCACCGGATTTTGAATGAACGTTCAATCAAAAAAGCCGGCGCAGGAAATGCTGGAGAACCATTTCTATGCCTATGTCAAATGAATGCCTGTCCAATGCGTGACATTGACCGGGTTTTGTTGTTTGCGTCACTTTCATGATGCACGAAAGCCGGCTATGGTGCGCCGCCGACGGCTTGGACTTGACCTTGCCGCACCTGCCGGCAACGGGATCGAAACGGGGGGACAGGATCATGGACGCCGAATCCATTCGCGCCGCTTATCGCCGCTATGCCGGCTTCTACGACCGCGTGTTCGGGGTGCTTCTGGCATCGGGCCGGCATGCGGCGGTGGAGTGGCTGAACCGTCGCGGCGGTCTGCGCATCCTGGAGGTCGGCGTCGGCACCGGCCTGTCGCTGTCCGATTACCGCAAGGACAACCGCGTCGTCGGCATCGACCTGTCCACCGACATGCTGAAGGTGGCGCAGGACCGGGTGGCGCGCGAGAAGCTCGACCATGTAGAGGGGCTGCTGGAGATGGATGCCGGCAAGCTGGCCTTCGCCGACGGCAGTTTCGACGTGGTGGTCGCCATGTATGTGATGACCGTCGTCCCCGACCCCCAGGGCACGATGGCGGAGCTGGAGCGCGTCTGCAAACCCGGCGGCGACATCGTGATCGTCAACCACTTCGCTGCGCCCGAAGCCGGTGTCCGCCGCGCGGTGGAGGGGTGGCTGTCGCCCCTGTCGAAGAAGCTGGGCTGGCGGCCGGATTTCACGCTCGATGCGATGATGACCGGGTCGCGGCTGGCGGTGGAGAGCATCCGCACCCTGCCACCCTTCGGGCTGTTCAGCCTGCTGCACTGCCGGCGTGGCTAGTGTGTGACGGCCGCGATGGTCAGGCTGGGACGCGCTCGGCACGGTCGTTCCGACGCAGGGCGCGGCTCCGCCGGCCGGCCATGATCGCCGGCCGCTCGATCGCCAGATGGACGAGGCTGGCGACTGCCACGACGAGGATTCCTGCCCCCGCCAGCGCCAGCGTGTAGAGCCCTGCATCCTCCCCGACAAGGGCACGGACGGGCGCGTTGGCGGTGATCGCTGTCCAGATCACGATCCCGTGCAGCAGATAAACGCCATAGCTGATGTCTCCCAGCCAGAGGATCGGCTGACAGGTCAGGGCTCCGCGAAAATTCTGACCGGCGGCAACGGCGATGAAGAACAGGCCGAGCCCCAGCACGGGGAGCGGCGCATAGGCGGTGTCGAAGCCTGCCACAGCCGCCGACAGGCCGGCGAGCGCCACCGCCAGACCGCGGTCCGACCGCGCGAACCGGGCGAGGCCGGGCCGGCGGATCGCATAGGCGGCGGCGATGCCGCCCAGGAAGCACTCCAGCACCGCAAGGCTGAAATTGCGGAAATAGAGCAGAAGGATCAGCGTCGCCGCGACCGAGACGAGGGCCGGCCGCAGCCGGCGGGCCGGCGTGACCAGGAAGGCGACTGCGGGCAGTGCCGCGTAGAACAGCAGCTCGTAGGGTAGGGACCAGGTGGCATAGGCGACGATCTGCCCGGTATTCTCCAGGCCGTTGATCGGCGGCGCCTTGAAGGTCGCCCAGCCAACCAGCCGGCGCAGCAGGTCGAGCGGACCGGTTTTGAGTTCGAAGCCCGTCGAAGCCAGCGCCAGCACCGCGACCAGCAGCACGGCGACGGCATAGACCGGATAGACGCGGTAAATGCGGGACGATACGAAGCCGGGCCAATCCATGCCCGGCCCTGTCTTCAGCAGCTTGTCCCAGAACAGGAAAGCCGTGACCATGAAGAACAGCGCCACGCTGGCCTGTCCCATCTGGATGTAAAGCCTGGAAGGCGGCAGCGCCCAAAGGCCGGTGTGGAGATACTGCCAGGTGATGATGCCGTGATGGATGAACACGGCATAGGCCAGCAGCCCGCGCATCCCGTCGATGGCGGCATAGCGGCCACCATATTGGCCTTCGGTGCAGACCCGCGGGCGAAGCGGACGGGGAACGAGGCGCAGAATGGCCCAGGACGCGCAGATCGCCACCGCGAAGAGGAAAACCGCCAGGAGCGGGGAGAAGGCCATAGCGTCGTTCCGGGTCATCATGCGCAGCCCTCGTGGGGCTGCGTGATGGGGAGATACCTGCGGATCGCTTGTCAAGGCCGTTCGCCGGTCTCCGGCTGGGGCCACCGCTCCATCCCGCGTGACCGCGCCCGCCGCCTGCTGTTAGTCTCGGCGTCACCACACAGGCGATCACGGGAGCGGGACCATGGCCGGACAGAGCGGCGATCTGGCGGGGAAGCGGATTCTGGTGCCGGAAAGCCGGGACCTCGACCTGTTTGCCGGCATGATGGAACAGCATGGGGCCGAGACGATCCGCTGCCCGATGGTGAAAATCCTCGACCTCGACGATCCGGCACCGGCACGGTCGTGGCTGGATCGGCTGCTGACCGAGGGGTTCGACGACATCGTCCTGCTGACCGGCGAAGGGTTGCGGCGGCTGATGACCGTCGCCCGCGCCATGGAGCGCGAGGCCGAGGTGATCGCCGCCATCGGCCACGCGCGGGTCTTCGTCCGTGGCCCGAAGCCGGTGAAGGCGCTCCGCGAGATCGGTTGCGCCCCCTACAAATCCGCCCCGGCCCCGACCACCGACGGCGTCATCGCCATGCTGGGGGAGGAGGATTCTGTCCGGTCGCCGCGTCGGTATCCAGCTCTATCCCGACAACCCGAACGAACCGCTGCTGGAGGCGGTGCGCGCGCGGGGCGGCCAGCCAGTGGCCGTCACCCCCTACCGCTACGCCAACGATTCGGAGACCGGCGCCGTCCAGGCGGCGATCCGCGACATGGCGGAGGGGCGCATCGACTTCGTCGCCTTCACCGCCTCCCCCAGGTGCGGCGCCTGCACGAGGTGGCGGAGGCCTGCGGCCTTGGCGACGCCTTCCGCCAGGGCTTCGCCAGGACGCGCATCGCCGCCGTCGGTCCGGTGGTGGCCGAGGCGGTGGAGGCGGCCGGCGGAACCGTTGCGGTTTCTCCCGAATCGACCTTCCATATGAAGCCGCTGGTCAACGCCATCCGGCGGCTGCTGACGGAGGGGGAGGGAAACGGGCCGGCTTGATCGGGCCGGGGCCTGTGGTGGTCAGCGACCTTTCGCCCCACCCCTCTTCTGCGCAGGTCAATTGATAACAATTCTCACTCTCGTTTAATCTTTGACGCTCAGTGTCGGCCTCAGTCAGCGGCCGTTGCCAGGAGCGTCATCATGTCCATCCCCTCTCTTTCCGTTCCCCGTGCGTTGGCGCTGGCGCTCTTGTCGGCCGGTCTCTCGGGGGGCGGGACGGCGCTCGCTGCCGATCTCTCAAACAAGGAAAAGCTGGGGGAAGCGCTGTTTTCCGAAACGGCCCTGTCGGCCAACCGCACCCAATCTTGCGCCGACTGCCACAACCCGGATTTCGGCTTCGCCGATCCGCGCACCGGCGGGGCGGGCGGGGCGGCGTCGGTCGGGGACAACGGCAAATCGGTGGGCGACCGCAACGCGCCGACGGCGAGCTATGCCGCCTTCACGCCGTCTTTCCACATCAAGCCCGACGGCAAGGCGGTCGGCGGGCAGTTCTGGGACGGCCGTGCAGCCACCCTGAAGGATCAGGCCGGCGGTCCGCCGCTGAACCCGGCGGAGATGGGGCTGGTGTCCAAGGAGCAGGCGCGCGCCCGGCTGGCGGAGAATCCCGACTATGCCCGCGCCTTCGTGGCGCTCTACGGTGCCGGTGTGCTGGACGACGCCGAGCGCGCCTATGACGCGATGAGCGACAGCATTGCCGCCTTCGAGAAGACCGAGCGCTTCGCGCCCTTCGATTCGAAATACGACCGTTCCCTGCGCGGCGAGTACAAGATGACAGCGGAGGAGGATCTGGGGATGACCCTGTTCTTCTCCACCCAGTTCACCAACTGCAACCAGTGCCACAAGCTGAAGCCGATGCCGGCTGCCGTGGGAGAGACCTTCACCAATTACGAACACCACAACATCGGCGTGCCGGCCAATCCCGCCCTGCGCGACGCCACCGGCAAACCGGACTTCGCCGACCGCGGGCTGCACGACAATCCGGCGGCGGCCAAAGCCGCCTATGAGGGGAAATTCAAGACGCCGACCCTGCGCAACGTCGCGGTGACCGGCCCCTACATGCACAACGGGGTGTTCAAGGATCTGGAAACCGTGGTCCGCTTCTACGACCACTACAACAACCGGACGGAAAAGGCCGCGCTCAACCCGGAGACGGGCAAGCCGTGGGGACCGCCGGAGGTGGCGGCGAACCTGTCGTCAAAGGAACTGGAATCGGCGCCCGCCCTGGATACCCGCCGCGTCAAGGCGCTGGTCGCCTTCATTAAGACGCTGACCGATGCGCGGTACGAGCATCTGCTGAAATAGCGCAGTCACCGAATGGGGCCGGACGGCAGCCTTCAATGGCGGCCCTCAGTGGCCTCCCTCAATGGCCGATGTCGATGCGGAAGAGTTCCAGGTCCAGCAGTTCCATCGACATCCGGGGGCGCCCGGTTGCCTTGCGGGAGGCCAGCTTGCGGGCCAGCGGCTGGCTGAGCCAAGCGGCGCGGGCACGGTCGAACAGGGAGGTGCAGCGGTTGGACAGTCTGGCGTTCATGGCTGGTCGGACTCTCTCGCAAAGGGTTTAAGTCGGCGGCAGCATGGCTCCTGTGAGCAGTTGCGATAAGAATGTCCTGGCACTGTGACAGTTTCTATCGCCCGAAGGTCTAGTCCCTACGCCATTGGGCGGGGAATCGGTCCTATTCGCCGCGATCTTCGACCAAAGACGGAGGGGCAGGGCGTCACATCGCCACGCCGACCAGCCGGCGCAGAGCGTCGCGCGCCTCGCTGTCCAGAACGGGGATGCCGTTGCGGGCCTCCAGCATGAAGGCGCCGGGATCGGACAGGGTACGCATGGCGAAGCCGGCGACCGCCGGCGGTTCGCTGCTGAGCGGCTGCTGGTCGTAGACGGGGGTGAAGCTGCAGCCGGCGAGCAGGGCGCGGATCATCAGCGACTCGTCGGACGTGGCGCCGGCCGCCGGCGTGTTGATGCCGAACAGCAGCCGTTCCGCCTCCGCCTCGGTCACCATTCCGCGATCCAGCAGGATGTCGACCATGGCCGAGCTGGTCATCACCGGCGCCGCGCGCCCCTTCCAGCAGAAGCGGCCATCGTCCCAGCCGACATCCAGGCTGCGGAAGATCATGTAGGGCTCGCTGCTGCCGGGGGCGCCGGCCACGATGTAATTCACCCGGACAAGCCCGTTCCATGCCCCGGCCGGCGCAACGATGCAGGACAACCCGTTGCGTGTCAGGCGCAGGTAGGTGTCGTTGATGCCCGATGGTTCGAAATCAAAAAGCATGGGACCTTCACCTCGCTGCCACCCGTCACCACGCTGCCGGGCGGCACGGTGTCGCCGTAGCCCAGCCTGCGTTCGCTTGAGTCAGGTGAGTGGCTCGGGTGCCCGCGCAAACTGTCCATGCGGGCGTCCCCCCTTTGCGCAGAAAAGCGAAAGGCGGTAGGCCGTTCCGACGGCCACCGCCTTTCGCGCTCATGCCAAGGTGCTGGCGACCGTCAGTTGGCGGGGCCGAGGAAGACGCTGTCGCGGCTGTTCTTCTCTGCAGTGCCGGTGTCGGACAGTTGGAAGGTCAGCGGAAGCGAGGCGGCGGTGAGTGCCGCGCGCGGGGCCGTCACATAGACGCGATAGGTGGCGACGCTGTCGGGCTCCGCCGAGATGGTGGCGGTGTGGGCGGCTGCCTCATCCCCCGCCTCGCCGATCACCTTGATGTCGGCAGTGCTCAGGCCGGCGACGCTGAGGGTGTAGGAGCGGTTCTGCCGGGTCTTGTTGGCGACCTTGAAGGTGTAGGCGTTGCGGATCGACCCGTCGGACAGCGTCACGAACAGCGGGGCGCGGTCGCGCAGAACGGTGATGCTCAGGCTGGGGCGGAGCGCGAAGCTCCAGGCCATCGCGCCGCCGATGACCAGCATCATCAGGGCATAGACGATGACGCGCGGGCGGAACAGGCGCCACTGGTAGCTCTTGCCGGACGCCCGCGTATCCTGGGCGGCCAGCGAATCGAAGGCGATCAGGCGAGTGGGCAGGCCCTGCTGGATCATGATGCTGTCGCAGGCGTCGACGCACAGGCCGCAGTTGATGCAGTCCGACTGCTCGCCGGTGCGGACGTCGATGCCCATCGGGCAGACCTGCACGCACTGGCCGCAGTCGATGCAGTCGCCGAAGCCTTGGGCGCGGCGCTCGTCCCAGCTCTGCGATTTGCGCTTCGGGCCGCGGTTGTCGCCGCGGTCGACCTGATAGGTGACGACCAGCGAATGTTCGTCCAGCATCGCGCTCTGGATGCGCGGCCACGGGCACATGTACATGCACATCTGCTCGCGCGTCCAGCCGGCCATCACATAGGTCATGCCGACGAAGATGCCGAAAAACGATGTCGCCTCGTAGCTGGCCTGGAAGGTGGCCAGATCGTGCAGCAGGGCAGGGGCGTCGGTGAAATAGGCGAGGAAGCCGAAGCCGGTGACGAGGCTGAGCGCTATCCAGCCGGCATGCTTGCCGGCCTTGCGCAGGATCTTGCGCGTCGTCCAGGGCTGCTTTTCCATGCGGATGCGCTCCGCCCGGTCGCCTTCAAAGACGCGCTCGATCCACACGAACAGGTCGGTCCACACCGTGTGCGGGCAGGCGAAGCCGCACCAGACACGCCCGGCCAGCGCCGTCGCCAGGAACAGGCCCAGCGCCGCAACGATCAGGATGCCGGTGAGGTAGTAAATCTCCTGCGGCCAGATCTCGATCCAGAACAGGAAGAAGCGCGGCGTGGTCAGGTCGAACAGCACCGCCTGGGCCGGCGCATCGGGACCGCGCTCCCAGCGGATCCAGGGAGCGATGAAGAACAGTGCCAGAAGAACGGAGAAGGTGACGGTCTTCAGGCGGCGATAGAGGCCCTTGACCGCCTTCGGATGAATCGTCTTATGGTTTTCGTACAGCGGAACCTTGGCGGGTTGGGCGGGGCCCTGCTGAACGATGCTTCCGTCTGGCATGTCGATGCGCCTGATTTCCGGTTCCACGTTGGCGCGGAGCATAGTCGACCGCCGATGCGGCGCGTTTGACCTCTGTCAAACAACGTCGATATTCCGAAAAGCCCCGTCAGGTCCGAGGCTTTCCACCGGTTCGAGGGATCCGCGTTTCGGGGTCCGTTAATACTGTGCCGGCCGTCCCGTTCACAAGCTCATTGTTGTCTGATTTCAGCGGTATCACGCACAATGCTTCTACTACACTGTGCTATATTGCAACAATCAGTGCAACGTATCGTCCCAGCTTGCCGACGGTGACCAGCAGCAGAAAGAGGCGCAGGTCGACGCGCAGGATGCCGGCGACGAGCGTCAGCGGATCGCCGATCACGGGTACCCACGCCAGCAGCAGCGACCAGACGCCGAAACGCTGGTACCATCCGGTCGCCCGTTCGACCAGCGGGCGGGAAACCGGGAACCAGCGGCGGTCCTGAAAATGCATCAGATAGCGGCCGAGCGCCCAGTTGATCGTGGAACCGGCGACATTTCCGACGGTCGCCACCAGAATCAGCAGGCCATCGTGATAGTTGCCGGATGCATGCAGCCCGGCGAGCAGAAGCTCGGACTGGGCGGGAAAAATCGTCGCGGCCACCAGCGCCACCAGGAACAGGCTGCCATAGGCCGCGACATCCCCCATCATGCAAATCCTTTTCCCGCCAACGGCTTGACTGTCGCACCCCACGACAGGCGCTGGATTAGGCTTCGTGGTCGCGCAAAATCAAGAGGTCTGTCCGCCGGATTTCTCGGGAGGCATCCCGCAATGGCACTTGCCCGGCAACTTCAGAGATATAAGAATGCGAGAAACTAATCTTTTTTTGCGTTAGAATTTATGAGTATTCCCGTAATCAATGCTATTTGAATTGGGGTCTTCGCGCAAATTTGGTGGCTGGTGGACCGAGCGGAGGGAGTAGGCACGGGCATGGGGGAAACCGGGTTCGCCCGCTTCGACGCCGACGAACGTCTGGTGTGGGCCAATGCCGCCTTCGCGGCCCGGTTCGCCGTGGCCGGCAACACGACGCTGGACGGTCTGTTCGGCAGCCTGCTGGGCGGTGCCATGGCCGATCTGCGCCGTGGCCGGCCGATGACGTCCGCGCTTCCCGACGGCAGCGCCGTCACATTGGCGCTGGGGAGCGGCGGGGCGGGCGAGTGGCTGCTGACGGCGGTCGAGGCGGCCGTTGCCGGCATCCCGGCGGAGCATGGACCGTGGGCGAAGACCAGTTCGGTGCTCGACTGCCTCAGCCAGGGGGTGATGGCCTTCGACCGCGACCTCCGGCTGGTCGCCTGGAACCGGCGCGTGCTGGAGCTGCTCTACATCGATCCCGGATTCCCGCGCTACGCCCAGCCTTACGAGGCGGTGGTCCGCCACATCGCCGAACAGGGCGGCTACGGCCGCGGCAATGTCGACGATCTGGTGGCGCAGCGACTGCACCATATCCGCAAGGCGCCCTGGCCCTTCTATAACGAGCGTGTCCGGCCCGACGGCGTAATCATCGAGACGGTGACCCTGCCGCTGCCCGACGGTGGATTCGTCACCACCTACACCGACATCACCCGCCGCAAGCAGGCGGAGCGGGAACTGGCCTCCAGCCGGGACTTGCTGGAACAGGCGATCCGGGCGGCGCGAGAGGGCATCTCGCAATGGGACCTGCACAGCGGGGAGGTGTGGTTTTCCCCGCAATGGTGGGGCCTGCTGGGATATTCCGAAACGGAAATGGACAACAGCCGCCGCCGCTGGGAGGAGCTGCTCCATCCGCAGGACCGCGATGCAGCGCTGGAGATGGTGGAGGAACTGGCGACCGGCCGCCGGTCGGAAAGCCGCCAGCTCCAGCGTTTCCGCCACCGGTCCGGACAGACGGTCTTCCTGGAAACCCGCGTGCTCGCCGTGGCGGGGAATGACGGCCGGATCGCCCGCATCGTCGGCGCCCACACCGACGTCACCGAAAGCGTCCATGCGGCCGAGGCGGTGCGCGCCGCCAGGGATGAAGCCGAGCGGGCCCTGCAGGATTTGAAGGAGGCGCAGGTCCAGCTGATCCAGGCGGAGAAGATGGCGGCCCTGGGATCGCTGGTGGCCGGGGTGACGCACGAGATCAACACGCCGGTCGGCATTGCCCTGACCGGCGCCTCGCTGTTGGCGGAGAAGACCCGTGCCTTGCGGCATCTCTTTGAAGCCGGCAGCCTGCGGCGCGGCGATTTCGCGGACTACATCGACATCGCCGACGAGGCGACGCAGCTGATGCTGCTGAACATCGAGCACGCGACCCGCCTGATCCAGAGCTTCAAGCAGATCGCCGTCGATCAGGCCAGCGAGGAACGCCGCGTCTTCGAGCTGAACCAGTACATCCACGAGATTCTGCGCAGCCTTGGCATGCGCATCCGCCGCAGCGGGCATTCGGTCGAGGTGCGTTGCCCGGATGGTCTGACGCTCGACAGCTACCCCGGCGCTTTCAGCCAGATCCTGACCAATTTCGTCATCAACTCGCTCCTGCACGGCTATGAGCCTGGCGTCCGCGGCCGGCTGACCGTGACCGTCACGGCGACCGGTGGGGAGGTGGAACTGGTCTATGCCGACGACGGGCGCGGCATTCCGGCTGACCTGCACGGTAAAATCTTCGAGCCCTTCTTCACCACCAGCCGCGACCGCGGCGGCAGCGGGCTGGGCTTGAACATCGTCTACACGCTGGTCACGCGCACCCTGCGCGGGCTGCTGCGGCTGGAGAGCGAGCCGGGGGCGGGGACCGCCTTCACGCTGCGCTTCCCGCGGGTGACGCCGGCCGATCCGCTGCCGCTCTGAGGCCGGCGTCAGCCGGCGTCCGGTGTTTCCGGCATCCAGCCGGCCGGCAGTGTTTCGCGCAAAGCCTGCCGGATGATGGTGGCAAGATGATCGCCAATCGGGTTCGGCCCCCTGTCCGACCGCAAGAGCCGGAGGCCGAGCGACGGAAGTTGCGGCAAGCCGCCGGCGACGGGATCGAGCACGCGGACCGCCGCCGGCCGGCCCACCGGCGTCCTCAGGGCGATGCCGAGCCCCGCCGCCGTCGCCGCCCAGAGGCCGCCAAGACTCGGGCTGACGAAGGCGATGCGCCAGGCAATCCCATGCCGGTCCAGATGGTCGCAGGCGATGGTGCGCAGCAGGCATGGCGCCTCCAATGCGGCGAGCGGCAACGGCTCGGTCCCGCCGGCCCGCCAGACCGGCGCCTCCTCCGCCGCGGTCAGCCAGCACAACGGCAATGACGCGATCCGTTCGGTGGCCGATGCACTGCCGTCGTCCCATGCCAGGGCCAGATCGAGATGGCCGGAGGCGATTTTCTCGGACAGCTCGCTGTTGCGGGCGATGCGCCCCTCGATCCGGACCTTGGGGTGGGCGCGGGCAAAGCGGCCGAGGACCTGCGGCAACACGGTCTCGCCGAAATCCTCCTGGATTCCCAGACGGACCCACCCCTCCAGCCCCGCGCCGCGCACGGCGCTCATCGCCTCGTCATTCAGGTTCAACAGACGCCGGGCATAGGAGAGCAGCACCTCGCCGCCGTCGGTGAGCGTCAAGCCGCGACCCGACTTGCGCACAAGTGCCGTCCCGGCCTGTTCCTCCAGCTTCTTGAGCTGGGCGCTGACCGCCGATGTCGACCGCCCGAGCCGGTCGGCGGCCTGGGCGAAGGATCCGGCGTCGATGCCGGCGACGAAACTGCGCAGCGCATCCATGTCGAGGTTGGTCAGGCGCATTTGCAAAATCCCGCAAAACAGGACGATTCATTCAGAATAATCTGATTATCGGGACGATAATCTCCATCCATACTGGGGCTGTCAATCGCTCAAACAGGAGCGGCATGCCATGCCCTTCACACGGATTTCTTTGCTCGCGGGCAAATCGCCGGCCTATCTCGCGGCCATTTCCGACAGTCTGGACCGTGCGCTGGTCGACTGCTTCGAGGTTCCGGAGAATGACCGCTTCGTGGCCATTCATCAGCACCGACCGGATGAATTGATCTTCGACCGGACCTATCGCGGTGGCCCGCGCTCGGACGACTTCATCGTCTTTCACATCACCACGGGAAAGCTGCGGTCGCCGGAAACCAAGGCACGCTTTTACCGGCGGCTGGTCGAGACCCTTGCGGCATCGCCGGGCGTACGGCCGGAAGACGTGATGATCATGATCGCCGATTCGACCTTCGAGGATTGGTCCTTCGCATCCGGTGTGTCGGCCGGACTGCCGGCGCAGGAGGCCCGGTCATGACCGGCTATTTTGAAATGCAGATGTCCTGTCCGCCGGCCATGACCGTCCGACGCGCCGGCGAAGGCATTGTTGCCGCGCCCGAAGGGATCGCCAACGGCGCCTTCCTCGTCCAGATGCTGCTGTCGAGCCGGACGGAGGGGGAGATGACGGCAATGCGCGCCTTCATCCCGCCGGGCGTCGTGACCCATTGGCACAGCCATCCGTCCGGACAGCTTCTTTTCGTGCTCGACGGTGTCGGCCTCGTGCAGCGCGAGGGCGGCGAAGCGGTCGAGGTCCGTGCCGGGGACGCCGTCTGGTTCGCACCCGGCGAACGCCACTGGCATGGCGCGGCCCCGTCCAGCCCGTTCAGCTATGTCAGCGTCCAGCCGGTGCGGGACGGGACCGCCGTTCACTGGATGGAAGCCGTCGGGCAGGAGGAGATTTCCCAATGATCGCCATGCAATACAGCTTCGTGCTGCCCGCCGATTACGACATGGCGATCATCGACCGCCGCATTCGTCAGAAGGGGCCTCTGCTCGACGGTTTTCCACGGCTGTGTTTCAAAGCCTATCTCGCGGCAAGAAAGCAGGACGCCGGCTTTGCCAGTGCGGAAAACCTCTATGCGCCGTTCTACCTGTGGGATGAGCCGGAAGGGATCGACAGCTTTCTTTCCAGTCCGGGTTTTGCGGCACTGACACGCGATTTCGGCTGGCCGTCGGTGCAGACATGGCTGGTTTGGCATGCGGAACTGACGGGGAATTTGAAAGCCGCGACTTACGCGGCCCGCGACATCGCTGCGATTGCCGCCTATTCGGATCTGGCTTCTCAGCGGGACACTGCCATCGCGGAGGCAAAGTCGGCGATTGACGCCGGTGCATTGGCCGCCATTGCCGCGTTCGATCCGACGGGGTGGAAGATGACGAAAGTCACGCTCTGGCCCGGGCTGCCGCCTGTGATGACGGAGACGATGCAACTTTACACCGTCGGGCATGTCTCGCTGCCGAACGAACAATAAATCCGCGCATCGATGGCGCAGGATTGCTGTAACCAGGAGGGAGTTTTCAGCACAGTCGCCGCCTCAAGCGGCAACCCTGCGGGGCAGTGATTTCGCAGGGATGGTGGAAGGGGCTGGATTCGAACCAGCGTACGCTAACGCGGGCAGATTTACAGTCTGCTGCCTTTAACCACTCGGCCACCCTTCCATCGGGGTGCGGAGGAGTAGCCTTTCGACAGGGGGGCGTCAAGCCCCTTTTGCGCGAAAAACGCAAGCGGAGGCGCGGCAACAAATGCGGCAACAAAAAGCCTCCGTCCCACGGGGGGACGGAGGCTTTTCAAAGGGGCTTTTTCAAACCCGCTTTTTCAAAAGTCCGCTCAGTTCGGGCGGCGCGAAGCCCGATGCGCCGGGATCGGGATCGGGCGGATCGCCTGTTCCTCGCGGCGGCTGGCCGACATGTCGATTTCCACGCGGGCCAAGGCCTTGCGCAGTTCATGCACGGTGTCGGACAGGGACTGGATCGTCGCCTCGCTCGGCTGCTGACGCCAGCCGCGATAGGCGGAGATGCAGGCCTTGGCGGTGTCGCGCAGGCGGCCTTCGATCGCATCCACCGGTGGGGTCGGCTGGCCGGGAGCCCGCGGGGCCTCCGGCGCGGCGGCCACCGGTGCGGCTGGAGCCGGCGTGGGCGCCGGGGCCGCTGGGGCAGGGTCCGGGCGGTTCAGCCGCAGCGTTTCCGTCGGCGCCGGGGCTGGCGCCGGGGCCGCTGCCGGTGCTTCGGCCGGGGCCGGTTCGACAGCCGGTTCCGGCCGGGAGGCACGGGTCAGCGTGGTCCGGCCGGTGCGGCCGGCGGCGCGGCGCGGTTCGGCAGGTGCCTCGGCAGCCGGTGCCGGAGCGGGTTCGGCAGGAGCGGCCACCGGTGTTTCGGCCGGCGTCTCCGGGGTCGCCGCCGTCACCGGAGCAACGGCTTCGCCCGCCGTGTCCGCCGTGGCGGACGTGCCGGCCTCGGCGATCTGTGCATCGTCCTGCGCGTCACCGGAGACGGCGTCGCCCTGGCCGCTCGCGGCCTCCGCCTTCTTGATGATGTAGGAGATGGCGCTGGGGGTGCATTCGAATTCGCGCGCAATGGCCGAAAGGGTTGCACCGCTGCGGTAGCGATCAAGAATTTGGGGCCACGCCGACTGAGGAATGCGCCCACGCTTCTTGGGAGACTCCGGTTCGCTCCCGGTTTCTGAGTTCATTATATCGCTCGGTTGCCAAAGTGAATTTTCAGTCATTCGTCAGCATGTCCACCCGGACCGCACGCTTCAGACGCGGGACCACGCGGGCGCGTGCGTCAGCAGCATCGAGGCTTCACGCTGGCGGGCGATGTTTTCGGTATGGATGACTATCGGAAACTCTTCTCAAAAATGCCAGCATAACTTTGCACGGAATCGTGATTTTGTATCCGGTGTCACAACTGGGCACGATGCTTGGTGCAAGGCCTGCGGTTTTAAAAACTGCGGGCAGCCCGAAACCCAGAGTGGAACGAATCCGCCGCCGGCATCTTCCGGTCGCCGGACTTTTGAAAAGTGCGATGGACCCCGGACGGGGGGTTGCGTGTTTGCAGTTTCAGAACAAACCCGACCGGGGCCCGCCATTCAATGGTTTCTCGCCCAGGGTCTTTTGAAGAGCCGTTGGTCGCGACTCTTCGGCGTTTGCCCAACCGTTTTCTGCGGAGACCGTCCATGCCGCATGCGTCCGTGCCGCGTTCGTACCCGATCTTCCGACGCCTTCCGGCCGCGGCGCTGTGCGCGTTGCTGTCCGGTGCTGTGTTTTTGCCGGCGCTGCCGGCCGCAGCCCAGGACGCGCCCGCCGTCGGGGCGCAGCCGGGGGCGAGCAGAACATACGCGCCGCCGTCCTTCCGCGACCTTGCCCGCACGCAGATCGACACCGTCGTCAACATCTCCAGCACCCAGGCGCCCCAGCCCTCGGCGGGTGGCGGCAGGCTGCCGGAGGGGATGGACATTCCACCCGGCTCGCCGCTGGAGCAGTTCTTCCGTGAGTTCCGCAACCGGCAAAGGGGCGGCCAGGGCAACGGCTCGCCGGAAAGCGGGCCGAACGGCGGTCCGCAGGGGAGCGGTCCGCAAGGGCTGCCCAGCATGGCGCTCGGCTCCGGCTTCATCATCGATCCGTCGGGCCTGATCGTCACCAACAACCATGTCGTTTCCGACGCGGCCGAAATCGCCGTCACCCTGCATGACGGT
This sequence comes from Azospirillum sp. UENF 112521, assembly GCF_058780665.1. Taxonomy (NCBI): domain Bacteria; kingdom Pseudomonadati; phylum Pseudomonadota; class Alphaproteobacteria; order Rhodospirillales; family Azospirillaceae; genus Azospirillum; species Azospirillum sp. UENF 112521. The sequence continues at coordinate 340,280 of NZ_JBSNCI010000001.1, read as the reverse complement.
ACCAAGCTGCCGGCCAAGCTGGTGGGGTCGGACGCGCCGACCGATCTTGCGCTGCTGAAGGTCGAGAGCGCCAAGCCGCTGACCGCCGCCCATTGGGGCGACAGCGAAACGGTGGAGGTCGGCGATTGGGTGGTCGCCATCGGCAACCCCTTCGGCCTCGGCGGCTCGGTGACCGCCGGCATCCTGTCGGCCCGTGCCCGCGACATCCAGCAGGGCCCCTATGACGAGTATCTGCAGACCGATGCCGCCATCAACCGTGGCAATTCCGGCGGTCCGCTCTATGACGCCGGCGGCGCCGTGATCGGCATCAACACCGCGATCTATTCACCGACCGGCGGATCGGTCGGCATCGGCTTCGCCATCCCATCCTCGCTGGCCAAGCCGATCATCGACCAGTTGAAGGACGGCGGAAAGGTGCGCCGCGGCTGGCTGGGCGTCCAGGTCCAGCGGGTGACGCCGGACATCGCCGAAAGCCTGGGCGTGGAAGGCGCCGGCGGCGCCCTGGTCACCAGCATCTCGCCCGACAGTCCCGCCGCCTCGGCCGGGCTGCGCCAGGGCGACGTCATCACCGCCTTCAACGGCGACCCGCTGGAGCAGATGCGCCAGCTTCCCCGCCTCGTCGCCTCCACGCAGATCGGCAGCACCGTGCCGATGACCCTGTTGCGCGGCGGCAAGCAGCAGTCGATCCAGGTCACCGTCGGCGAACTGCGCGACGATCCGCAGCAGCTGGCGATGTCGGGATCGAGCGGCGCGCCACGGTCCGCCCAGCCGGAGGAGAGCAAGTCGGCGCTCGGCCTGAAGCTGGCTCCGCTGACCCCCGGCCTGCGCGAAACCTTCGCCATCGGCGAGGATGTCGACGGTCTGGTGGTCACGGAGGTCGACCGCGACAGCGCGGCCTCGCAGCGCGGGCTCGACCTCGGCGACGTCATCGTGGAGGCCGGGCAGGAACCGGTGGCGACCGCCGCCGATCTGGAAACCCGCATCGCCAAGGCCAAGGAACAGGGGCGCAAGACCCTGCTGATGCTGGTCAGCCGCGGCGGCGACCTGCGGTATGTGCCGCTGCCCCTGGTCCCCGAGACCGGTGGCAAGAAGGGGTAGTCCGGCCTCTGCATCCGTATATCGGACGGAAGCGGGGATCTGCCCCGCTTCCGTCTCATCCTTTTCCGCTACCGTTCGCCGCGCCGCGAGAGTAATTTGCCGCCCGTTTGGCGAATGGGATGGCAAACCGTGAGCATTTATCCGGAGAGCGGCCAGCCGGTGCGGCTGTCGGTCGTTGTCCCCGTTTTCAACGAGGCCGAGAACGTGCTGCCCCTGCTCGAAGAGATCGAGCGGGCACTGGCTCCGGTCGGCGGTTTCGAGGTCATCTTCGTCGACGACCAGTCCGACGACGACACCCAGGCGCGTCTTGCCCCGGCGGTCGAGGCCGGCCGGCTGCGCGTGCTGCGTCATGTCCAGCGCTCCGGCCAGAGTGCGGCGGTGCGCAGCGGCGTCAAGGCGGCGCGCGGCGAGTTCGTGGTGACGCTCGACGGCGACGGCCAGAACGATCCGGCCGACATCCCGGCACTGTTCGCTCTGGTGTCGACGGGCGAGGCGGGAGCGCCGGTGCTGGTCGGCGGCTTGCGCAAGAAGCGGCAGGACACGCTATCGAAGCGCTGGGCCTCGAAGTTCGCCAATGCCGTCCGCCAGTCCTTCCTGCAGGACGGCTGCACCGACAGTGGCTGCGGGCTGAAGCTGTTCCGCCGCGACGCCTTCCTCGACCTGCCCTTCTTCGGGGCGATGCACCGGTTCCTGCCGGCGCTGTTCCGCGCCCACGGCCACCCGGTGGCTTATGTGCCGGTGAACCATCGTCCGCGCGAACGCGGCGTGTCAAAATACAACAACTGGCGGCGCGGGCTGATCGGCGTGGTCGATCTGCTGGGCGTTTACTGGCTGAAGCGGCGGACGAAGATGTCGCCGGTCTCCGAACGCCTCTGACGTCTTTTAAAGCCGATCGACCCTCAAGCGACCCATTCGGTACAGGATTCAACGATGCTAGAGCGCGCCGCAGCGTGGTTCCAGGGGCAAAGCACCACCGACCTGATCTGGGTCGGCATCGGCTTTTTCGCCCAGCTGATGTTCACCATGCGCTTCATCGTGCAGTGGATCGCCAGTGAAAAGGCGCGCCGCAGCGTGGTGCCGGAGATGTTCTGGTACTTCTCGCTGGGCGGCGGCGTCATGCTGTTCGCCTATGCCTTCTACCGCTTCGACCCGGTCTTCATGCTGGGGCAGGGCATGGGCTTGGTGATCTACGCCCGCAACGTCTATTTCGTCTGGTCGCACAAGAAGTCGCAGGCCACCGGCGACGCGGTACCGAGCAAGCCGTGACCGCAGCGTCTTCGCCGCAAGGCCGTCTGCCGGCCAGCCGCCTGCCGATCTGGGCCTATGCGCTGCTGGCGCTGATCGCCGCGGCGCTGTTCCTGCCGGGCTTCACGGTGCTGCCGCCCTTCGACCGGGACGAGGCGCGCTTCGCCCAGGCATCGTCGCAGATGCTGGACAGCGGCAACTATGTCGACATCCGCTTCCAGGACGAGACGCGCTACAAGAAGCCGGTCGGCATCTACTGGCTGCAGACCGCAGCGACCGCTGCCGCCGATGTTGTGCGCGGAATTCCGGTCGGTGCCGACAAGGTCATCTGGACCTACCGCATCCCCTCGTTCCTGGGCGCCATCCTGGCCGTCCTCGCCAGCGCCTGGACGGCGGCCCGGCTGTTCGGCGGCCCGGCCGGCTTCATCGCCGGGCTGATGATGGCCTCCTGCGTCGTGCTGGGGGTCGAGGCGCGGATGGCCAAGACCGATGCCGTGCTGCTCTCCACTGTGGTGGTCGGGCAGGCGGTGCTCGCCCAGCTCTATCTCGGCCGCCGTGGGCCGGTCCCCGCCGGGCGCGCTGCCTGGGTGGCTCCGCTGGTCTTCTGGATCGCCGCCGGCATCGGCGTGCTGGTCAAGGGGCCGATGGTCCTGCTGGTGTCCGGCAGCACGGCGCTGGTTCTGGCGCTGTGGGACCGCGAGGCCGGGTGGCTGAAGCGGTTGAAGCCGCTGGCCGGGATCGGCATCGTCGTCGCGATCGCCGCCCCCTGGCTGATCGCCATCGCCATCAAGAGCAAAGGCGCCTTCTTCGCCGAATCCGTCGGCCACGACATGCTGGGCAAGGTGTCGGGCGGTCAGGAGGGCAAGGGGCTGCCGCCCGGCTATTACCTCGGCACCTTCTGGGTGACCTTCGCCCCCTGGTCGCTGCTGGCCCTGCTGGCCGTTCCCTGGGTGTGGGCGCGCCGCCGTCTGGATGCTGTGCGCTTCTGCATCGCCTGGATCGTCCCGAGCTGGTTGGTGTTCGAGGCGGTGCCGACCAAGCTCCTGCACTATACCCTGCCTGTCTTCCCGGCCATCGCCGCCATCGCCGCGGCGGCCTTGATCGACGGTTTCGACCGCAGCCGCGAAAAGCCGCGCCGCTGGCTGGTTGCCGCCGCGGTGGCGCTGGGCGTGATCGGTTTCGGTGCCTTGACGCTGGCGGTGGCGGTGATCCCCTGGCTGGTCGATGGCCGGATCGATCCGGTCGGGATGGCGCTGGTGCCGGCGGTGGGTGGCCTCTTCGCGCTCGCCCTGCGCTCTCTTCTGCGTGGGGAGCGGCGGGCCGGGCTTGCCGCCGGGGTCGGTGCCGCGGCGCTGCTCTATGCCGGGACCTATGCCGCCGTGCTGCCGAGCATCGACGGCGTGTGGGTCAGCCGGCAGGCCGCCCGCGCTGTCGCGCAGGTCCGGCCCTGCCCGGACAGCGTGGTGGCGACCGCCGGCTATTCGGAGCCGAGCCTGGTCTTCCTGCTCGGCACGCCGACCAAGCTGGTCCATGGTGCCGGCGCTGCCGCGCATCTGACGGCGGACCGCGCCTGTGGGCTTGCCCTGGTGGAGGACCGCGAGGCGCCGGCCTTCCTCGACAGCCTGGGCACCGTGACGCCGCTGCCGCTGACCGAGCTGTCGGGCTTCAACTACAACACCGGAAAGCGCCTGCACCTGACGCTCTACCGCCTGCCGGCCTCCTGACGGGGTCTCCCAACGGAATAGCCCCGGCGCCGTATCGCAAGGCGGGACCTATGCCCCGCATGGGCATGCGGCGACCGGGGTGGGTAACGCGCCTCCGCATTGGACGGCGCGGGTGCTTTGCGTTCGACTGCTCCTTCCGATCCGTTTTCCCGGACGAAAGGTGCCTGTTCGATGACCCGCGTTGCCTTCTCTGCCGATACCGCCATCCGGACCGCCGTCGCCGCCGCACTGGCGGTGATGACGCTGTCGCTGCCGGCCCACGCCCAGAAGCAGGAATATGCGCCCTGGGTGTACGACCAGATGGTCCCGACCGGCCCGCTGCTGCGCAACCTGGATCAGGCCCAGCCGCTGCCCGGCCCGGCGCCGTCCCATTGGGGGGCGACGAAGGCGGGCAAGGACCGGGCCGGCATGGCGCGATACGGCACCGACGTGAAGCGGACGGACAAGCATTACTCCGCGTCCCATTCGCTGACGCCGCCGCCGGTGGATCCCGCGGCCGCCAAGCGCGTAATGGCCGCACCGCGCAGCGCCGACGCTCCGCCTGTGCCGCGAACCGCGCGACGGGAGTAAGGACCGGCTACTCCGCCGGCAACTCTCCGGGCCGCCACAGCCATGCCGCACCGCGCACGCCACTGGAATCGCCGTGGCGGGCGCGGCGCACCGGCGTGTCCAGCCGGTCGCTGAAGGCCCAAGGCTGCATCGCCGCCGGCAGCCGGTCATACAGCAGGTCCGCGTTCGACAGGCCGCCGCCCAGCACGATGACGTCGGGGTCCAGCAGGTTGGCGACCGCCGCCAGACCGCGGGCGAGACGGCCGACCAGCCGGTCCGCCGTCGCCCCGCACCCGGCATCTTCGGCCGACGGGTCGGCGGCGCGGACCAGGATGGCCGCGGCGTCCAGCCTTTCGCCGGTTGCGGTGAAATGGTCGGCCGCAACCGCAGGACCGGAGACGAAAGTTTCCAGGCAACCCTGTTTGCCGCAATAGCAGGCCGGCCCCGGCCGCTCCTCGTCGGTCGGCCAGGGCAGCGGGTTGTGGCCCCATTCCCCGGCGATGGCGTTGCGCCCGCCCAGCACCCGGCCGTGAACGACGATGCCGGCGCCGCAGCCGGTGCCGAGGATCGCCGCGAACACCACGCCGCAGCCGGCCCCGGCGCCGTCGGTCGCTTCCGACACCGCAAGGCAGTTGGCGTCGTTCTCGATCCGCACCGGACGGGCGAGCGCCCGGGACAGGTCGCGCGTGAAGTCGCGTCCGATCAGCCATGTGGAGTTGGCGTTCTTCACCAGCCCGGTCGCGGGTGAGATGGCGCCCGGAATGCCCAACCCCACCGTCGCTCTGCTTCCAGCGGGGATTTCCTGTTCCAGCCGGGCCACCAGATCGCGGATCGTGGCGACGGTGCCGTCGTAATCGCCCTTGGGCGTCGGAACTCTGTGGCGCGCCAGCTGGTTTCCCTGACGGTCGAGCAGGATGCCCTCGGTCTTGGTGCCGCCCAGATCGATGCCGATGCGGTGTCCGCTCCGGTATTCTGCCGCGGTCCCTGTTCCGGCAGATTGTGTTCCGGCCGATTGCGATCCGGTGGCTGCCATGCCCTGTCACCTGTCCGACTGTGCTGCGCCAATCCATAGCGTCGCCGGCCCGGTCCCGTCCAGCGACGCACGCTCCCTCCGTCGGGAGGGGAGCAACCTTCGGTCACCCGGCGTTGCCTGCCCGACGCGCCGATGGGACAAAACGCAAGCATCGGCCAAATCTCATTGACCCGTCACGGCGTTCGGGTAGAAGGTCGCCGACTGTCGGGCACTGCAGTTTCCCGCCCGAACCCGTCCTGTCGTACCGCGCCACCGGAGCCCCTGATGAGTCGCCAGCGCGCCGCCCTCCGCCATTCCCTCAAAGCCCTGACCGGCGCCGCCGTCCTCGGCGCGCTGCTCGCCCTGCCGGCGTCCGCCGGCGCTGCCGCCAAGGAGCCGGCGAAGCCGGCCGCCACCAAGGCTGCGCGCCCGGCGAAGTCCAGCGTCCCGGCCACGCCTGCCTGCTACAACCGCGCCGAACATGCGGCCGAGCAGCTGATGCGCATGCACACCGAGATGATGGTGGTCGGCCTGACCTGCCGCACGGTCGTGCCGGACAAGAAGCCGTTCGACCTGTACCAGGACTTCTCGGTCAAGAACCGCGCCCTGCTGTCCAGTTCGGAAGCGTCGCTGATCAACTTCTACAAGCGCTCTGGCTCCGGCGGCAACGCCACCCGCCAGTTCGACATGTTCCGGACCGAACTGGCGAACGAGATCAGCCGCCGCGCCGCCACCATCGGCATCCCGCAATATTGCGCCAACTTCGTCGACCGTTCGGTCGCCGCGAAGGACCTGACGGGGGACGATCTTCGCACCCTGACCAGCGACGAGAAGAACGCCGGCCTGATGCATCTGGCCAGCCGCCCGCTCTGCGACGTGAAGGTGGTCAGCAACCCCGACCCGGTCTTCGCCGTCGCCTCGGCCGCGCCCGCTCCGGCAGCGCCCAAGGCCACGACCGCCAAGGCGAAGCCGGCCAAGGCCGCCGCTCCCGCCAAGCCGAAGCAGAAGGTTGCCGCCGTCCCGACCAAGCAGTCCGTCGCCGTCCGCTGACGGCTTGACGGTCCGCGTCGTCTTGCAAAACGCCCTGCCGGCAACCGCCGGTGGGGCGTTTCGCGTTTCCGGCCCTTTCTCTTCGCCGCGACGCATGCGGACAACACAAATCTGTCTTGCAAAAATCCGTCAGGCTGGTACTACCGAAAAGGTCAGGAGTGGCACTTGCCGGACGGCCCGGCCGGATCGCGGGAGCCGCCTCCGAACAGGAAAAATCTTGGTCCGTCAGACCAATAGACGGAACTCCGGATGATACGGCATTCCGTTTGGTGACTGGACGGGCTGCACCAGACAGAGTGCACCAGACAGGGGGGCTGCTGTTGCGAGACCGGTGTGCCGAGTGTGCCCGTGCCGCCGCACCCTGCCTTTGCGCCGCGCTGAAGGTGGGATGAGGACATGGAATATTTTCTTCAGCAATTGATCAACGGCTTGTCGCTCGGTGCGATCTACGGCCTGATCGCAATCGGCTACACGATGGTGTACGGCATCATCGGCATGATCAACTTCGCCCATGGCGAGATTTACATGATCGGCTCCTTCGTGGCGCTGATCACCTTCCTGGCCATCGGTGCGCTCGGCATCACCTGGGTGCCCTTGGCGCTGCTGATCATGCTGCTCGCCTCCATGCTGTTCACCAGCGTCTATGGCTGGACGGTCGAGCGCATCGCCTACCGGCCGCTGCGCTCCTCGCCGCGCTTGGCGCCGCTGATCTCCGCCATCGGCATGTCGATCTTCCTGCAGAACTACATCCAGATCCTCCAGGGCGCCCGCTCCAAGCCGCTGCAGCCCATCCTGCCCGGCAACCTCACCCTGATGGACGGCGCCGTCTCTGTCAGCTACGTCCGGCTCGCCACCATCATCATCACGCTGGTCCTCATGGTCGGCTTCACCATGCTGATCAACCGCACCTCGCTGGGACGCGCCCAGCGCGCCTGCGAGCAGGACAAGAAGATGGCCGGGCTGCTCGGCGTCAACGTCGACCGCGTCATCTCGCTGACCTTCGTCATGGGGGCTGCACTCGCCGCCGTCGCCGGCATGATGGTGCTGCTGATCTATGGCGTCATCGACTTCTACATCGGCTTCCTGGCCGGCGTGAAAAGCTTCACCGCCGCCGTGCTCGGCGGGGTCGGCTCGCTGCCCGGCGCCATGCTCGGCGGTGTGGTCATCGGCCTGATCGAAGCCTTCTGGTCGGGCTATGTCGGCTCCGAATGGAAGGACGTCGCCACCTTCTCCATCCTCGTCCTCGTCCTGATCTTCCGGCCCACCGGCCTGCTCGGCCGGCCCGAGATCGAGAAGGTGTAAGCGCCATGACCACGCACTCCAACACCCTCTCCGCCGGACGCGGCGCCGCGCGCGGCGTCGACTGGGCCGCCACCGTCAAGGACGCCGGCCTTGCCGCCTTCGTGGCCCTGCTGCTGACCGTGCCGCTGGTGGGCCTGCGCACCGTCGACCGCCCCACCGGTCTCGGCATCGAAGCCCGGCCGGAAGAAGTCATCGCCTCCCTTCTGCTGGTCTTCCTCGGCCGGCTCGGGCTCGGGCTGATCCGCCAGGGCATGGCTCTGCCGGTGCTGATCCTGGCTCTGGCCTGCGCCGGCGTCGGGCTGGTGCTGCCGATGCCGACCCAGGTGCTGCGCCTCGTGCTGGTGCTGGGCGGCGGCGTCATCGCCATCCGCGCCGCCATGACGGTCGCCACCGGCCGCTCCAAGCTCAGCCAGGCCGACCGCGACAAGCGCATGGACCGCTTCGCCGCGAAGGTCCAGCACGCCAGCAAATACATCGGCCCGGTCGCCGTCGTCTTCGCCGCCATCCTGCCGATGACGCCGCTGGCCGACCGCATGCTGCTGGACATCGGCATCCTGCTGCTGACCTACATCATGCTGGGCTGGGGCCTGAACATCGTGGTCGGTCTGGCCGGCCTGCTCGACCTTGGCTATGTCGCCTTCTACGCCGTCGGCGCCTACAGCTACGCGCTGCTCGCCCATTATTTCGGGCTCAGCTTCTGGCTCTGCCTGCCGCTGGCAGGGCTGCTCGCCGCCTGTTCCGGCGTGCTGCTGGGCTTCCCCGTCCTGCGGCTGCGCGGCGACTATTTCGCCATCGTGACCTTGGGCTTCGGCGAGATCATCCGCATCATCCTGGTCAACTGGTACCAGTTCACCGGCGGCCCGAACGGCATCTCCGGCATCCCGCGGCCGAGCTTCTTCGGCATCGCCGACTTCTCCCGCACGCCGGCCGAGGGCATGGCCGCCTTCCACGAGCTGTTCGGGCTGGAGTTCTCGCCGCTCCACCGCATCATCTTCCTCTACTACCTCATCCTGGCCCTGGCGCTGGTGGTGAACCTGTTCACGCTCAGGGTGCGCAAGCTGCCGCTGGGCCGGGCCTGGGAGGCGTTGCGCGAGGACGACATCGCCTGCGCGTCCCTCGGCATCAACCGCACCAACATGAAGCTGGCGGCCTTCGCCATCGCGGCGATGTTCGGCGGCTTCGCCGGCTCCTTCTTCGCGACGCGCCAGGGCTTCATCAGCCCGGAGAGCTTCACCTTCATCGAGTCGGCGATCATCCTGGCCATCGTGGTGCTGGGCGGCATGGGCAGCCAGATCGGCGTGGTGGTCGCCACGCTGCTGGTGATCGGTCTGCCGGAAGCGTTCCGCGAGCTGGCCGACTACCGCATGCTGGCCTTCGGTGCCGGCATGGTGGTGATCATGCTGTGGCGTCCGCGCGGCCTGCTGGCCCACCGCGACCCGACCATCCTCCTGCATGGCGGCAAAAAGCCCGCCGCGGGAGCCGCGAAATGAGCGCCGTCATGACTGAAAAGCCGCTTCTGTCGGTCGAACACCTGACCATGCGCTTCGGCGGTCTGGTGGCGAACAACGACGTGTCGTTCGAGGCGCGGGCGGGCGAGATCACCGCGCTGATCGGCCCCAATGGTGCGGGCAAGACGACGCTGTTCAACTGCGTCACCGGCTTCTACACGCCGACCGTGGGGCGGCTGACGCTGCGCCATCCCGCCGGCAAGGAGTTCCTGCTGGAGCGGATGCCGGGCTACCGCATCGCCCAGCTGGCGGGCGTGGCGCGCACCTTCCAGAACATCCGGCTGTTCAGCGGCATGAGCGTTCTGGAGAACCTGATCGTCGCCCAGCACAACAAGCTGATGCGGGCGTCGGGCTTCGCCATCGCCGGCCTGTTGGGCCTGCCCGGCTTCCGCAAGGCCGAGCATGAGGCGGTGGAGCTGGCGAAATACTGGCTGGACCGGGTGCGGCTGACCGAGTTCGCCGACTGGGAAGCCGGCAATTTGCCCTACGGCGCCCAGCGCCGGCTGGAGATCGCGCGCGCCATGTGCACCGAGCCGGTGCTGCTGTGCCTGGACGAGCCGGCGGCCGGCCTGAACCCGCGCGAGTCGGGGGAGCTGGCCGAGATCCTGACCTTCATCCGCGACGTGCAGACCCCGCAGGGTCACCGCACGGGCGTGCTGCTGATCGAGCATGACATGAGCGTGGTGATGCGCATTTCCGACCATGTGGTGGTGCTGGACTATGGCCGGAAGATTTCCGACGGCACTCCGGAGCATGTGAAGAACGACCCGGCGGTGATCCGCGCCTATCTGGGCGAGGACGAGGACGAGGCGCTGCCGCCGGAGGTCGCCGCCGACCTGCACATCGCGCCCACCGCCGGCCAGAAGGGAGCCTGAACCATGCTGAAGGTATCGGGCGTCCACACCTTCTACGGCGCCATCGAGGCGCTGAAGGGCATCGACATCGAGATCGGCGCCGGCGAGATCGTCTCGCTGATCGGCGCCAACGGGGCCGGCAAGTCGACGCTGCTGATGACGATCTGCGGCAGCCCGCGGGCGCGCCAGGGCCGGGTGTTCTTCGAGGGCGAGGACATCACCGACCTGCCCACCCACGAGATCGTGCGGCGCGGCATCGCCCAGTCTCCCGAGGGCCGGCGCATCTTCCCGCGCATGACGGTGCTGGAGAACCTGCAGATGGGCTCCATCGTGGCGCAGCCCGGCAGCTTCGAGCGCGAGCTTGAGCGGGTGCTGACGCTGTTCCCGCGGCTGAAGGAGCGCATCAACCAGCGCGCCGGGACGATGTCGGGCGGCGAGCAGCAGATGCTGGCGATCGGGCGGGCGCTGATGAGCCAGCCGCGGCTTCTGCTGCTGGACGAGCCCAGCTTGGGTCTGGCACCGCTGATCGTGAAGCAGATTTTCCAGGTGATCCAGGAGATCAACCGGGAACAGAAGATGACGGTGTTCATGGTCGAGCAGAACGCCTTCCATGCGCTGAAGCTGGCGCACCGGGCCTATGTGATGGTGACGGGGAAGATCACGATGACGGGGACCGGGGCGCAGCTCCTGGCCGACCCGGAGGTTCGCGCGGCCTATCTGGAAGGGGGACACTGAGATGGAAACGATCCTCGGCTCCTCCGTTCCGGTCTTCGTGTTCCTGACGGTGCTGGTGTTCGGCGGCTGCGGCGTGCTGACCGGGCAGACGCTGGCAGAGGGGTGGAAGCCGGTCTCCAGCGTGCTGGCCTACTCGCTGCTGCTGGGGGTGGGCGACCGCTTCCTGGCCTGGGGCCTGTTCGGCGAGCAGCTCTTGTCGCTGTGGGGCTTCATCGTCCACACCGTCGTGATCGGGCTGATCACGCTCACCGCACATCGCATCGCCATCGCGCGCCGCATGGTCAACCAGTATCCTTGGCTCTATGAGCGCGCCGGGCCGTTTGCCTGGCGCGACCGCACCGGCACCTCCGGTTGAGCAGGGCCGGTTGAGCAGGGACCACTAGACATAAGGAATTAGACCGTACGGCTGATTGGTGCCCGCGAAACTGTCGCACTGTGCGCCACTCGGGGTATGGTATTCTGGAACCCGCCGGAGGGGACCCGGCGGCAAGGCCCGAAAGGGCCGGGGGTATGTTGCAACAGGGACCACTTCATAGAACAGGGAGCAAGCACACCCATGAAATTCAAGCTGTCCCTTCTCGCCGCGATCGCGGCGACCGCGCTCTCCGCCACGGCCGCCAAGGCTGATATCGCGGTGGCCACCGCCGGCCCGATCACCGGCCAGTACGCCACCTTCGGCGAGCAGATGAAGAAGGGCATGGAGCAGGCCGTCGCGGACATCAATGCCGCCGGCGGTGTTCTGGGCCAGAAGCTGAAGCTGGAGGTCGGTGACGACGCCTGCGATCCCAAGCAGGCCGTGGCCGTCGCCAACCAGCTGGCCAAGGCCGGTGTGAAGTTCGTGGCCGGTCACTTCTGCTCGGGCTCGTCGATCCCGGCCAGTCAGGTCTATGCCGAGGAAGGGATGCTGCAGATCTCCCCGGCTTCGACCAACCCGAAGCTGACCGAGCAGGGCCTGAAGAACGTCTTCCGCGTCTGCGGCCGTGACGACCAGCAGGGCCTGATCGCCGGAAAGTACCTGCTGGACAAGTACAAGGGCAAGAACATCGCCATCCTGCACGACAAGTCGGCCTACGGTAAGGGTCTGGCCGACGAGACGCAGAAGGCGCTGAACGCCGGTGGCCAGAAGGAAGCCATCTACGAAGCCTATACGGCCGGTGAGAAGGACTATTCCGCTCTGGTGTCGAAGCTGAAGCAGGCGAACATCGACGCCGTCTATGTCGGTGGCTACCACACCGAGGCCGGCCTGATCGCCCGCCAGATGAAGGACCAGGGCCTGAAGGCCATCATCGTGTCGGGTGACGCGCTGGTGACCAACGAGTACTGGGCCATCACCGGCGATGCCGGCGAGGACACCATGATGACCTTCGGCCCGGATCCGCGCGAGAAGCCGGACGCCAAGGCCGTCGTGGAGAAGTTCCGCAAGGCGGGCTACGAGCCGGAAGGCTACACCCTCTACACCTACGCCGCTCTCCAGATCTGGGCGAACGCGGTGAAGCAGGCGAACTCGACCGACGCTGCCAAGGTTGCCGACGTCATGCGCAAGGGCAGCTATGACACCGTCATCGGCAAGATCGGGTTTGACGCCAAGGGCGACGTCACCAGCCCGGCCTATGTCTGGTACAAGTGGCACAACGGTCAGTACGCCGAAGTGAAGTAAGCGAAACGCATCTGCGTTCCGCGAGAAAGGGCCGGCACGTCAGTGCCGGCCTTTTTCTTTGATGGTTCAAAGAAGTACCGGGCTTGTCGAACAAGCCGGTCAGGGAATAGGTCGGGGAACATAGGCGACGCGGTGCTGGGCCATGGCTGGCTGCGCCGCAGCAATTGCCTGGGGGGAGAGCCCGGTCGCCACACGCCGGCCCGACCGTTCGGTCAGCAGCCGTTCGCATGTGCCCATCACCTCCCGCCAGAAGGCGGCGGCACGGGTGTGGTTGGCGGCCGTGAGTTCGACAAGACGAACGCGGCTCATTCGAATCGCGGTTTCGCCCAGTTCATCAACCAGGCGGGTCGCGAAGACAAGCACGTCGAGATCGGTGTTCATGACCGCTATGAACTCACAGCCGCGCCTTTTGTTCCACTCTGAAGGGGGCCTGCGGCAAAGGGTCATCGGGGGTGCTCCGGACGTGCTGCGTTGCAACAACGCAAATGCGTCATCGGCAAAGGGTCACCGAACGGACACTCGCCACGGCAGGGGGGTTTTGTGCTTCAATGGCGCCCTTCGCGGCGACTGTGACGGTCGCCGGCATGGGACGGGTTTTGGAGAACGAAAATGCGCAGGAAGCGCGAGGTGGTCGAGGGACAGATTTATCGCAAGCTGTCCCCCAGCGGCGGCTATTGGGAAGTGATCGCCATCCGCAAGGACGGCATGGGCACCCAGCATGCCCAGATGAAGCGCACCGACGACCCGAAGACGTTGAAGACCCTGTCGGTGGCGACGCTGCTCGATCCGCACGAGTTCGAGATCGTCACCGAATAACTGCCGTCAGGCCGCTGTGATGGCTGCCGGCTGGCGGTAGAGGTCGGCCGGCGGAAGCGAAGCCGGCTCGCCAGCCGGTCCGGCGGTCCGCTCCAGCCGCCCCTTGCGGATCAGGTGGTTGAGGTGAGCCACCGCCTCGCCCACGGCGAAGAGCATCTGCTGCGGGTCGAGTGGGCGCGGAAACAGCGCCCGCGTCACCGCCGCGGCGGTCCGGGGGGCTGCACACAGAGTCTCGATCTCGGCCAGCCGCTCCCCATGGTGGAGAGCCAACTCCTCCGCACGCCGGTGCAGGCCGCGGAAGGGACGGCCGTGGGAGGGCAGGACCAGCGTATCCGCCGGCAGGACGCTCCATCCCTCAAGACTGGCAAGATAGTCGGCGAGCGGATCGGCCTCCGGTTCCGACGGCCAGACGCTGATGTTCGGGCTGATGCGCGGAAGAATCTGATCGCCGGAAATCAGCAGGTCCGGGCTGCCGCCGCCGGCCGGCCGGTAGAGGCTGACCGGTTCCGCCGTATGGCCGCTGCCGCCGATCACCGTCCAGTGGCGGTCCCCCACCGGCAGCCGGTCGCCGGCCCGCAGGCGGTTCAGCGTCGCCGGCACGGCGGGCACGCCGCGGCTGTAGGCCCCCTTGCGGGCGAGCAGCGACCGCAGCGTATCCTCCTCCAGGCCGCAGCGGCGATAGAACTGCTCGACCACCGCGTCGGTGGCGGCATCGGTGCCGGCCGACAGGGTGCGGGCGAACAGCCATTCGGTCAGCGAGGTGGCAAAGCCGGCGCCGGTCCGTTCCACCAGCCAGGCGGCGGCGCCGATATGGTCGGGATGGAAATGGGTGACGACCACCCGCTCCACCGGGCGCCCGCCCAGCGCATCGCGCAGCAGCACTTCCCACACCGCGCGGCTGCGCGGATCGCCGAGCCCGCAATCGACGAGCGTCCAGCCGACCGTGCCGCCGTCCAGTGCCCAGACATTGATGTGGTCGAGCTGGAAAGGGAGGGACAGCCGGATCCACAGCACGCCGGGCGTCACCTCCTGCCAGCCGCCGGGCTCGGGAGTGGTGCAGAGGGGGTAATCAACCGAACCGTCCGGGGTAGAGGGCATTGGGGATTCTGTCCAAGTTATTGTTATCGCGCGAGGAAATGCCTCTGAGGCGGCTGAGGCAAATCTGCAACAGGGAAAATGGGCGTGAGGCGGCGGGATTGGAAGCCGCAGGTGCGGAATCCATTGTCGGGGCCGGAGCCCGTTCTGTCACGCATTTCACCGCAGGCCGGGATGTCCCGATCGACCAACGCCGTCAACGATGGGAACAAGAACATGACGATGCGTGGGATTTTGCTGGGCACGGCACTGACCGTCGCTCTTCCTTCGCTGGCCGTCCCGACCGCCGCTTTCGCCGGTACGGAAGGCTTCTATGTCGGTGCTGGCGCCGGCGTGAACTGGACCGAGGATGCGGACCTCAGCAGCTATCCGGCTCCCGGCCTGGGCCTGAAGGAGGAATTCAAGATCGGCGGCATCGGCGACCTGTCGGTCGGCTACGCCACCGCGATGGGCCTGCGCGCCGAGCTGGAGGCCGCCTGGCGGTGGCGCAACAGCGTCGACGGCACCAGCAGCGCCACCCCCGGCCTGAACAATCTGGGCGGCAAGATGAGCTCGGTCGCCTTCATGGGCAACCTGCTGTACGACATCAACATCGGCCTGCCGATCACCCCCTACATCGGTGCCGGTGCCGGTATCGCCGGCGTCAAGCAGTCGCTGAACGGCGCCAGCGACCGCGACTGGGTCTTCGCCTATCAGGGCATCGTCGGCGCATCCTATGCGATCAACGACAATGTCGCGCTGACGCTGGATTACCGGTATTTCGCCACCGTCGATCCGGAATTCGAGCTGGGTCCGGTGACCTCGAAGGGCGAGTACCGCAATCACACGATCCTCGCCGGCCTGCGCTACACCTTCGGTGGTCCGGAGCGTGCGACCCCCATCGCCGCCCCGGCGCCGGCAGCCCCGCCGATGGCCGCCCAGCCGCAGAGCGAGTATCAGGTGTTCTTCGATTGGGACAAGGCGGTCATCACGCCGAACTCCGACAAGATCATCGCCGATGCCGCCGACGGTGCCAGCCGTGCGCGTGCCGTCCGCATCCAAGTGATCGGCCACACCGACACCTCGGGCGCGCCGTCCTACAACCAGAGGCTCTCGCTCCGCCGCGCCGAGGCGGTGCGGCAGGCCATGATCAAGCATGGCACGCCGGCCAACATTATCTCCATCGAAGGTGTCGGCGAGAACCAGCTGATGGTCCCGACCGGTCCGAACGTGCGCGAGCCGTCGAACCGCCGTGCCCAGATCATGATCAAGATCTCCTGAACGGCAAACGGGGGGAGGGGCGGCGGCCTCTCCCCCGCAGGCGCCTGCAATCCTTCCAAGCATCGCGGCAATGGAACAAAGGTGCCGGATGTGCGAAGGAGGTAGCGCGGACCGTTGCGTCAGCGTATGACGATACGGTACCCAAGGCATCTCCGGTCCGAGACGTTACATGCAGGTTCTGATCGCCGACGATCATTCCATCGTCCGCAGCGGCTTGACCCATCTGGTGGGTGAACTGGACGAGCAGGCCACCGTGGTGGCCGCCACCAGCTTCAGCCAATTGAACGCCATCCTCGACGGCGCGATGCAGGACGGCGGGACCGCGTTCGACCTCATCGTGATGGACCTGCGCATGCCGGGTCTCGGCGGGCTGGAGGATGTCGAGGCGCTGGTCAAGCGCGTGGCGCCGGTTCCGGTTGCCATCTTCTCGATGATCGAGTCGCCGGACGAAATGCGCGCGGTGCTGTCGCGCGGCGTCCGGGCCTTCATTCCGAAATCGACCGACGACGTGCTGGTGGTGAACATCCTGCGGCTGGTGATGGCCGGCGGATCCTATGTGCCGCCGGTGCTGGGTATGCCGGGCGCCCCTGCCCACGCGGTCGCCGGGACCCCGCGTGCCGTGGCCCCCAGCATCTTCGACGGGCTGACCCGCCGCCAGTTGGAGGTTCTGGACCTGCTGGCCCAAGGCCTGTCCAACCAGGAGATCGGCGAGCGGCTGGGCCTGAACCTGTCCACCGTGAAGACCCACGTCACCGGTGTGCTCAAGGCGCTGAACGTCGGCAGCCGCACCCAGGCGGTTCTGCTGGTCAAGGAAACGGGGCGCGACCGTCTGGCCTGACGCCTACTGCGATCACAGGATCGCGTTCAGCAGCGATCCGCGCCCGCCATAGCTGCCGCCGGACCCGCCCAGCAGCATCGCCGAGGGGTTGAGCGAGGCGCTGCCCGCTCCCAGGATCGAGGCCAGGCCCTGAAGCTTGGTGTTGCCGCCGAAGGGGTTGTCGCCCTTGGCCGGCTGCTTGGCGATGGTGTCGTAGTCCTTGCTGTAGTTGCCCATGCGCAGCTGGACGCCGTAGCTCTTGGCATCCTTGACCGGCACGTCCTTGTCGCGGGCGACACGCAGGGTGTAGTCGCCCTTGTCCAGCGTCATCTGGCCGGATTTCAGCTTCTGGAAGGCGTCATAGCTGGCGCCGGCATCCTTGTTGCTGTCGGCGATGACCTTGCCGCCACGGTCCATCAGCTGAAGCCGGACGCCGGCATCGCCCACCGTCCCCAGCGTCACGGCGCCGGATGTGGGCACGTTGAACTTGTAGAAATCTGCCGGATCGTTGGAGGCCAGCGAGCTGAAGACGTTCAGCCGGCTGGTGTCCTTTATCAGGGTGCCGATGCCCGTCGCGAAGGGGGCGGCGTTCATCGCCGACTTGTTGACGGTCTGCTCGTACTCCTGGACCTTGCCGGTAGCACCACCATTGCCCGTTGCCTGCTGCTGCACGCGCTTGACCGCGGCGTCGATCGACTGCTGCAGGCTCTGGGCCATGCTGCCGACATCGGCGTAACTGGACAGGCTGACCATGGTGCGCTCCCCTCGTTCCGCATTCCCGTCAGGAAATGACAATCGAGGGGTGTGCAGGATGCGGGCCAGAGCTAAGCCTTTGACCTGACAGGGGCTATGGCAGGCTCATCGGTGCCGGGCGGCAGGTTTGGACCGGCAGGGGCGGCAGGATTTTCCCATCGGTGTTCACATGTCGCCGCCGCGGTGCCTGCACTCCGGTCAGACGATGGACAACATCGCCGCCGCGGGCGCGTCGATCGCATCGGCAAGGGCGCGCAGGCCGCGGGCGGCCTCGTCGCGGCTGCGCGGCATGCACAGGCCGACACGCACCGCATGGGGCGCACTGGCGCGGCCGACGGCGAAGGCGTCGGCACCGGTGACGATCACCCCGCGGCGGCGCGCCTCTCCGATGAAGTCCTCGCGCCGCCAGGGCTCGGGCAGGACCAGCCACAGATGCTGGGCCGCCGGGTGGCCATAGACGGTCTCGGCCGGCAGGATGGATCTGGCGAGCCGCTGGCGCGCCAGATCCTCCTCCCGCTGGGTGGCGACGATGCGGTCGGCGGTGCCGTCCTGGATCCAGCGCGCGGCCACCTCCGCCGGCAGGGCGGGAGCGGAATATTGCAGGGCCCGGATGGCGGTCTCGACACGGGTGCGCAGTTCCGCCGGGGCGACGACGAAGCCCAGCCGCAGGCCGGCGGCGAGGCTCTTCGACACGCTGGACACATAGAGCGTGATGTCGGGGGCCATGGTCTGGATCGGCACGGCATCCGGCACCATGAAGCCGAACACGTCGTCCTCGATCAGGATCACGCCATAGCGGCGGGCGATCTCGACGATCTCGCGCCGGCGGGCGGCGGGCATGACGACCGCCGTCGGATTCTGCAGGGTCGGCACCAGATAGGCTGCCTTCGGCCCCAGCCGGCGGCAGGCGCTGTCGAACGCGTCGGGCACCAGACCATGCTCGTCGATGGCGACGCCTTCCAGATGATAGCCCTGGGTGGCGGCCAGCGCCTTGGTGCCGATGTTGGTCAGCCGTTCCGCCAGGATGACGTCGCCGGGGCGGGCCACGGCGGCCAGCGCCACGGCCAGCGCGTTCTGCGCCCCGGTGGTCAGCAGCACCGACTCAGGCGTCGCCTTGACCCGGTGCTGGCGTTCCAGCCAGGCCGCCGCGGCGGCACGATGGTCGGGCAGGCCGGCATGCGGGCCGTAGCCGATCAGTTTCGCCGCATGTCCCGATGCCGCGATGGCGGACAGCGTCTGGCCGAAGGTCTGCACCGCCACGGCGTGTTCGGGATGGACCGTGGTCATGTTGACGATGGCGGGGCCCGCCGAGATCTCCCCGGCCGGCGGCCAGCCGAGCGGCAGGGGGGTGGTTGGCGGACGCTGTCCCTGGACGAAGGTGCCGCGGCCGACCTCGCCGCCGATCAGCCCACGCTTCTCGGCCTCCGTATAGGCGCGGGTCACCGTTCCCACCGTCACGCCGAGGCGGAAGGCGAGGTCGCGGTGCGTCGGCAGCCGCGTGCCGGTGGGCAGCACGCCCTCCGCGATGTCGTCGGCCAGCGCGTCGGCGATGACGCGATAGAGCGGGCCGGGACGGCCCTCCAGGTTCGGGGTCCAGTTTGTCATGGGGACAAATGTGGCATTGTCTCGACCTTCTGGCAAGATCGCCCGCAATTGTCCCTATCGGCCACTGTGGCGGGGCGGAACAATCTGCCACTGCCCGTCGCAGTTCCGTTACTCTCCAGCTTGTGTCAAATTGCCGGAACCGATAGTTTCGGTGCTGGGTGTGGCAGACAATCCGCCACCCGTCTCAGTCCGGTACGGGGGACAATGCACACCATCGCGGTGGTCGACGACGATCCCATCACCCGCGAGACCCTGAAGGCCTACCTGGAAGGGGAGGGCTATCGGGTGATGCTGGCGCGGGACGGCGACCAGCTGTCGGCGCTGCTGGCGCGGGGGCGCATCGACTTGCTGCTGCTGGACATCCGGTTGCCCGGCAAGGACGGTCTGGCGGTGACGCGGGAAATGCGGGCTGCCTCCAACATCGGCATCATCCTGATCACCGGGCGGTCCGACCGCATGGACCGGCTGATCGGGCTGGAACTGGGCGCCGACGACTACATCACCAAGCCGTTCGAGCCGCGCGAGATCCTGGCGCGCACCCGCAGCCTGCTGCGCCGCATCGCCAAGCCGACCAGACCGGCCGGCGGGCGGGTGAAGCGGTTCGACGGGTGGGAGCTTCATCTCGACAAGCGTCGGCTGCGCGGTCCCGATGGGGAGGACGCCCGGCTTACCTCCGCCGAATTCGAGCTGCTCGCCGCCTTCGTCGAGAATCCAGGGCGGGTGCTGAGCCGCGACGACCTTCTCGATCTGACCTTGCGCGGCGACTCGGTGCCGTACGACCGTTCCATCGACCGGCTGGTCCGCCGCCTGCGCCGGGTGGTGGAACACGACCCTGCCGACCCCACCCGAATCGTCACCGTCCACGGCATGGGATACATGTTCCAGGCCGCGGTGGATTGATCAGCTTCCGGTTTCCGGCAGCGATTTCAGGAAACCATCGACATCGTCCAGCACCGGGTTCAGCCAGCGCAAGGGTGCGGCGAGGGCGGCGACGATACGGATGTGGCCGATACCGTCATATTCCACCGTGCGCACGCTTCCGCCGCCCTCGCGCGCCTTGGCCGCCAGATTGCGGCTGTTGCGGGGCAGGACCGTTTCGTCTGCGGTGCCGGTGGCGAGGAACAGGGGCGGCAGCGGGGCGGCGACATGGGCGATCGGCTGGGTGTCCGGCCGCGTCTCCTCCGGGCCGAACAGATCTTTCAGCATGTCGCTCTGCAGGGGCAGGAAATCATAGGGGCCGGACAGCCCCACCGCGGCGCGAAGGTCGCGGGCGGGGTCCAGCCCCTGTCCGGCGAGCCAGCGCCGGTCCACCGCCAGCATCAGGGCGTTGTAGGCCCCGGCGGAATGGCCCATCACCGCAACCGGTCCGGGCTGGGCACCATATTCGGCGCCGTGGCGCCGGACCCAGGCCACCGCCGCGGCGGAGTCGCGCAGGAACTCCGGGTAGCGCACCTGCGGATAGAGCCGGTAGTCGGGGATGGCGACGCTGTAGCCGCGGCTGGTCAGCGCCTGGGCGACGAATCGGTACATGCCCTTGTCGCCGGCCTCCCAATTGCCGCCATAGAAGAACACCACCGTCGGTGCCCCCGGCTCCGGCCGGTCGGGCCGGTAGAGATCCAGGCGCAGGCGCGGATCGTCCGCAAAGGGCAGGTCGGTCGTGACCGTGTAGCCCGATCGCGGAGTGAGCGCGTCGACGATCTGCGGGCCGGAACAGGCGCCCAGAAACGGCATGAGCAGGAGAGGGGCGAAAACCCAACGGTTCGGTTTTGGGCGTTTCAGGGCAAATCTTGGCATGGCCCGACAGCAGATAGGGCGCAGCCACCACTGGGAAAGGGTGTTTGGAAAGGAGAGACGGACTCAGGACTGCGCGGGCGAGGTCCGGCGTTGCGGGCGGGCGGGCGCCGCGCCTTCTTCCTCCGGCTTGGCCGGCTTGCGGAAGGTGCTGAGTTCGGAAATCCGGTTGACGGTCAGGCCGTTGATGCGGCAGCCCGCAACCTCGACGATTTCGAAACCGGCCTTGCGCGGATAGCGGGCGGCCACCCGTTCGCGGGCCTCGCGCTCGCCATCGGCGATCAGCAGGAAGCGGCGCACCCCGGTCCAGCCGCGGTATCCCCGCTGGTCGGACAGGCTGACGCCGATGGGCTGGCAGCGCACCGCGACCTCCCAGAAGCGGCCGGGGCGCGGCTCGTTCCGGTCGAAGACGACGTAGCGCTGCATCGGGGCCGACTTCTTCTGGTCCAGCTCCAGAATGGCCGCCTGCATGTCGATCTCCGCCTTCTGGACGCGCTTTTCCATCTCCGCATAATGGTGCGCCAGCTGGGCATAGTCGGAGGCGACGTCGGCGACCTCCTTGGTCACGTCCTCCACCTTCTCCTTCAGCTTGGACATGGCGATCCGCGTCACGACCAGCTGGCGGCGCCAGTAGCGGTTGGACAGGACGGTCAGCACCATCAGGCCCAGCGCGAAATACAGCATCATGCCGGTCATGGCGCCGTTCCCCTCATGCGATCCCCGATCATGCCGCGTCAGCCTCGACCTCGGGGTCGGGAGCGAGCGCCAGGGGGACCACGGGAGAGCAGATCACGCCGTTGCGCTGGGAAAAGCTGCTCCGCACCGTGGCATGGGCCTGTTCGGCGGACGGAGCGGTGATGTGGGAGACGTTGCGGTATTCCCAAATCTGGCGCGAAAAGACGATCTCCTTGCGGTCCAGCTCGTTGAAATTGGGACCGACCGCCAGCTGTGCCCAATAGATGTCGCCGTCGCTGTCCTGGTCGCCCAGTTCGTGGACCAGTTCGATCTTGGAGAATTCCAGAGCGCGCGACTCGGTCAACGCCTTCTGGCGCCGGCCGTTGAATTCGGTCAGGCGGGCTTGCAGGGTCGTCAGATCGACGCGCTTGCGCTCCGTCTTTTGGCGCCATTCGGCGAGTGCGGCGCGTTTCTTGTCGTACTGGCGCTGGTTTATCGCCTCGCGGGTCTTTTCCGCGCTGACGCGGCCGACATCGACGACGATGGAAAGTCCGAGCGCGGCGGCGCTGGCGATCAGTAGCAGCATCCCCAGGAATTCGGCCGAAATGACCATTCGCCCTCCGCCAGCCGCACCGAATGCCTGCGTCTGTCCATCGACGCATGGTGCCACGACCGGCGAAGGGCGGCGATGCCCTCGCGACAACCCGTCGCACGGAGCGGATCATACCATCGCGCTCCGTGTCGGGGTTGTCATTTTTAGCCGAAATAGGGGCAAACCCGCCTTTTTCATTAGGGTTTATGACCGAACGCCGATCCGTCGAAGGAAAGCCGGCGGCCGGTCATAGTTCTGCCGGTCAGTCGGACTTTTCCTCGGGCTCGAAGCTCATGGCGACGCCATTCATGCAATAGCGCTTGCCTGTCGGCCGCGGCCCGTCGTCGAAGACATGGCCGAGATGGCCTTTGCAGGATGCGCAATGGACTTCGGTGCGCGGGTAGGCCAGCTTGTAGTCGGTGGAGGTTTCGACCGCTCCCGGCAGCGGCTCCCAGAAGCTGGGCCAGCCCGACCCGCTTTCGTATTTGGTGTCGCTGGCGTACAGCGGCTGGCCGCAGCCGGCACAGCGGTAGACGCCGTGGCGCTTCTCGTCGTTCAGCGGGCTGGTGCCCGGATATTCGGTGGCGTGCTCGCGCAGAACTTTGAACTGGTTGGGCGACAGGTCCTGCTTCCACTCCTGTTCGCTCTTGGCCGATGCTGTCTTGTCCGATTCGGGCATGCCGCCGGTCTCCCATGCAGATGATCGATGTTCTGAGCCCAGTATATTGGGTCGCCATTCCCCCTACCCAAGCCGGGGGAGGCATCGATCACGCGGTCGTGACCGGCGGGCCGGCCTATGTCGGACCGGAAATGTCCATGCAACAAAAGATTCTTGCCGATCGGGCGAAGGTTCGACGGCTGGCATCTTCCGGAATTCAACCGGTTTCGGTAGATCCAGCACGCCAACAGTCCGGGACAGTGTGTCCGGGACGGAAATGCCGGGGCAACGACGCGCCGCATGATGGATGAACGCTACCTCCGGGCGGTTCGCGATGCGCTGGTACGCCACCAGCAATGGCTTCTGCGCGACCCGGCAGGGAAAGGGCGGCGCGCCAACCTCAGCTTCTACGATCTGGCCGGGCTCGGCCTCAACCGCGTCAACCTGTCGGGCGCCAAGCTGACCGGTGCCAGTCTCACACGGGCGCGGTTGGTCGGCACCCTGCTGTCCAAGGCCGATCTGTATGGCGCCGACCTGTCGAAGGCCGACCTGACCGGGGCGCAGTTGCAGGGGGCGGATTTGCGCGGCGCCAGGGTGGATGGCGCCCGGCTGCAGAATGCCAACCTCCAGGGCGCCGACCTCCGCCGCGGCATGGTCCTGGACAGCGGCGAGTTCCGGGCGGCCGGCAATACGGACGGCACCACCACCTTCGTCGGCTGCACCCTGTCCGAGGCGGTGCTGACTGATTGCCGGATGGCGCAGTGCGATTTCAGCGGCAGCGACCTGTCCGGCGCCGACCTCACCGGCAGCGACCTCAGCGGCGCCATCCTGATCGGGGCCGACCTGACCGGGGCGACCATGCGCAAGACGACGCTGGACGGCGTGCTGATGTGCGGCGCCCGGCTGAACGACGAGCTGCGCACGGCGCTGGAGCGGCACGGCATCGATGTCGACGGCACCGGCTTGACCACCACCGCGGCGCGGATGAGCGAGCTGATCGCCGAGCATCAGATCTGGGTCGACAAGTTCGGCAAGGGCGGCGACCGCATCCAGCTCCAGCGGGTCGATCTGCGCGGCTACAACTTTGCCAACCAGCTGCTGTGCGGGGCGGTGATGCGGTTCTGCGGGCTGCGCGGGGCCGATTTCTCGGGCGCCAAGCTGATGATGGCCGATTTGTCCTACAGCGACCTGCGCGATGCTGACTTCACCAGCGCCGACCTGTCCGGCTGCAATCTGGAAGGTGCCAATCTGGCCGGAGCGAAGCTGTGGCGCGCCAAGTTCCGCAGGGTGGATCTCAGCGGCGACGGCAGCCGGCTGTGGCCGACCAGCTTCGCCAAGGCGCGGCTGAACGGCGCCGACCTGCGCGACGCCAGCCTTGCCGGCGTGGTGCTGCGCGGCACCGACCTGACCGCGATCAAGACCAGCTTCGCCACGCTGAAGGGCGCCGACCTGACCGGGGCCCGTGGCTGGCAGCCGTTCGAGGCGCCGGCATAGCCGTGGCTCAGCTTCCGTCGGCCACCGGGATGCGGCCGGCGATGATGCCGCGGCGGGCGGCCTCCACCGCCTCCACCATCGCGGTCGTCACCAGATCGCGGTTGTTTTCGTCGAGCGCATAATCGACCGCCGACTCGGCAAGGCCGAGCGCCACCGTGCCGGCGCTCCATCGGCCCTGACGGGCAGCCTCGAAACTCGATTCCACGGCCATATCGACCCGCTTCAGCATCGAGGTCAGGATGGAGCCGGGATAGAGGTAGTTCTGGTTGCTGTCGACGCCGATGGCCAGCCGCCTTGCCTCGTTCGCCGCGGCGAAGATGCCGAAGTTGGAGACGCCGGCCCCGGCGAACACCACGTCGGCGCCGCGCTGGAACTGGCTGCGCGCCACCTCGGCCCCGCTGGCGGGATCGTTGAAGGCGGCCGGCGTGGTGCCGACAAAATTCACCAGCACCTTGATGTCGCCGCGGGCATGGCGGGCGCCCTGCTCGTAACCGGCGATGAATTTGCGGATCAGGGGGATGTCGAGCGCGCCGATGAACCCGACGGTCCCGCTTTTCGATGCCAGCGCCGCCAGCACGCCGACCAGGAAGGATCCCTCCTGCTCCTTGAAGGTGACGCAGCGGATGTTCGGTCCCTCCGCCACCGCATCGATCAGCGTGAAGCGGACCGCCGGGTGCGCCGGGGCCAGCCGCGCCAGCGGTGTCGCGTAGTAGAAGCCGATGGCGACCAGATCGGTCACCCCGCGCCGCAGCAGCGAGGCCGCGCCCTGATCGAACTGCACGGGCGTGGAGGGCAGATATTCGGTGACGGCGATGCCGGTGGCGTTCCTGAACCGCTCCGCCCCGGTGAAGGCGCCCTCGTTGAAGCTCTTGTCGAATTTCTGCCCGGCGGCATAGACCAGCCCAGGGACGAGGGCGGGCTGGGTGGACTGGATGGCTGCCGCATGCGCGTGGTGCGGAAGCAGCGCCAGGGCGGTGCCGGCGGCACCGAGGGACAGGACCGACCGGCGGGTGGGGTGCGGCATGGCGCGGCCTCTGGCTGGGTGGAAGCCTGTGAACCGGGTTCAATTTTAGGCATGGATTACTGGAGCGAACCAGAATTTTATTGCGCCGTAACCGCGGTGATTTGACCTGAACCCAGATTGTCGCGGCGGCGTTACGTCGCGGCTTGCTCAACGCTGCCATGCCGAGACAGGACTTTGCGTCGGGCAATGAAGGGATCAGCTTGAAAGCTGCGGATTCCGTCCGGCCGACTCCCCATTCCTTCATATCCGGATTTCCCGATGCTCGCGCGCCTTGCCGCCGTCCGTTCCCGTTCGCCTGCCGAAAGCCCGTTCTTCATCGCAGCACTGGGCGTGCTGATGTCGTTCGGGCCGATGGGCACCGACATGTATCTGCCCGGTATGCCGGCGATCGGCCGGGACCTGCATGCGGCGCAGGACCAGGTGCAGTGGACGCTGTCGGCCTTCTTCCTGGGGTTCGGCGTCGGACAGCTGCTGTGGGGGGCGCTGAGCGACCGGTTCGGCCGGCGGATTCCGGTGGCGACCGGCATCCTGCTTTACGCCATCGGCTGCGTCGGCTGTTCGATGACCGTCGATGTCGGCCATCTGGCGGCATGGCGCTTCGTGCAGGCGGTGGGGGCTTGCGCCGGGCCGGTGCTGGTCCGCGCCATGATCCGCGACGTCTTCGAGCGCGACCGGGCGGCCAGCGTCCTGTCGATGATGATGCTGGTGATGGGGGCTGCCCCGATCATCGCGCCGCTGATCGGCGGCCAGATCCTGGTGTGGGCGAACTGGCGCTGGATCTTCTGGGCGCAGGCCGCCTTCGGCATCGTCGCCTTGCTGGCGCTTGCCAGCCTGCCGGAAACCCATCCCGACTCGCGGCGCACCAGCCTGCGCCCGATGGTGCTGGGAGAAGCCTACCGCAAGCTCCTGACCGACCGCCGTTACCTGGGCTATGCGGTGGGATCGTCCTTCATCTATGCGGGGATGTTCGCCTTCATCTCCGGCTCGCCCTTCGTTTACATCGAGCTGTTCGGCGTGCGGCCGGAGAATTACGGTTTCCTGTTCGGGTTGAACATCGTCGGCATGATCATCGTCAACACGCTGAACAGCCGCGCCGTGATGCGCTTCGGCTCGGACGTGATGTTGCGGATCGGCGTCTGGCTGGCCGCCGCAACCGGCATCCTGCTCGTCGCCTGCGTGTTGAGCGGCTGGGGCGGGCTGTGGGGGCTGGTCGGCTGCCTGTTCCTGTTCATGTCGGTGACCGGATTCTGCTTTGCCAATTCCATGGCCGGGGCGTTGCAGTCCTTCCCGCAGATGGCCGGCACCGCGTCGGCGCTTGCCGGCATGCTGCAATTCAGCACCGGCGCGCTGTCGGGCTGGGCGGTCGGGTTGATGGCCGACGGCACCGCCATGCCGATGGCAGGGGTGATCGGCGGCGCAGCGTTGGTTAGTCTGGCACTGAACCTGTGGCTGATCCGCCCGGTCCGTCGCCGGTTGCCGGCCTGACGGTAAAACAAATGTGCAGTGTTGATTCGGGGTTCCTCCTGTCGGGACCGGCCGTGAATTGAAATTTGCGGCTGGCCCTACTAGGTTGGCGCGGCAAAAGGAGACCGTCATGCCGCAGACCAACCCGAGCCAGTTCACCGATTCCGACCGTCCGACCGCTCCCGACGTCAGCCGGCGCGAGCTTCTGCTGGGCGCGGCGGCCTTGGGCATCGCCGCCGCTGCCGCGTCGCTGCCGGCCTTCGCGGCGACCGGCCTGCGGGTCGGCTATATCCCGATCATCCCTATGACGCAGCTCTATGTGCTGACGGGCGAGGGTTGGGCGGCGGATGCCGGTCTTGCGCTGCAAACCACCAGCTTCCAGTCGGGGCCGGCGATGATCCAGGCGCTCGCGTCCGGGACGCTGGACGTCGCCTATGTCGGCATCGGACCGGCGATGATCGCCCGCTCGAAAGGGGTGAAGCTGAAGGTCGTCGCCGCCAACGTCATCGATCAGGTGGCGCTGATCGGCCGTGGCCCGCTGGTGAAGGCGATGGCCGGCGCCGCCAGCCCGGCCGAGGGGGTCAAGGCCTTCCGCGCCGCCAACGGCCGGCGGCCGAAGATCGGCTCGCTGCCCGCCGGATCGGTGCCGGATACGGTGCTGCGCTATTGGATGGCGGAGATCGCCCGCATCCCCTCGGAGGATATCGAGATCGTCGGCATGGGCGAACAGCCCTTGCAGCAGTCTCTGCTGACCGGCGCCATCGACGGCGCGTCGATCCTGGAGCCGATCCTGACGCTGGTGCAGTCGCGTCTCCAGGATGCGGCGATCATCGCCAAGGCCGGCAGCATGTTCCCAAAGCAGCCGGGTGCGGTGCTGGTGGTGACGGAGGACGCCATCGCCAAAAACCGCGACGCGGTGGCCGAACTGGTCAAGCTGCACATCCGCGCCACCGCCTTCGCCAAATCCAATCCGGACCGCACGGCGGAACTGGTGACCGACATCATCGGCAAGGGACTGGTCGAACGCGACGTGATGCGGGCGGCGCTGACCTCGGACGCGACGACCTTCATCGACGACCCGCGGGTGATCCTGGACTCCACCAAGCGGATGCAGGCCTTCCAGCAATCGCTGGCCCAGATCACCGAACCGGTGGATGTCGATGCGCTGTTCGACTTCACCTTCCATGACGCGGCAAAGAAGAAGTGACGGACATGGCATCTCCGCACATGGCATCTCCCCTGCGGCTGGTCATCCACGCCCCCACCCCGGCCGCGCTGGAGCGGGCGCGGAACAATGCCCGCAACCTGCTGAAGGCGCGGCCGGATGCGGAGGTGCGCATCGTCGTCAATGCCGGTGCGGTCGCCGCGGCCCTCGACAGCCCGGATGCGGAGACCGACCGGCTCCTGCGGGTCTGCGGCAACACGCTGGCGAAGACCGGCCGGACCGCCGAGGGGCTGACGGTGGTCGCCGCCGGCGTCCTCGACATCGCCGAGGCGCAGGCGGACGGCTGGGGCTACATGCGGGCGTAAGCGCTCGTCAGCCCACGCCCCAGCCGCCGGTGTCGGGGAAGGGGACCGGAGGCGGTGGGACGGCCGCCGCCGGATCGGCGACGATCCCGCGCGGCAGGGCGGGGGCGCCGGCTGGGGTTGGGAGCAGCCGGGTCGGCCTGACCCACCAGCCAGGCGATGCAGCGGCGATGGATTTGGCCGCGGAGTCGGCCGCCGCCGCCGTGGCGTAGAGACCGAAGCAGGTGGCGCCGCTGCCGGACAGGCGGGGCAGCAGGCAGCCGGCGCTGCGCTCCAGCGCCGCCAGCACCTCGGCGATCACCGGTGCCACCGTCAGGGCCGGGGCGGTCAGGTCGTTGTTCCGCTCCAGCAATAGGGCCGCGAGGTCGGCCGCGTCGGCCGGTTTGCGGGTGAAGCGGGCAGGGGTGGAGAAACCGGCGCCGCTTTTGGCGCGGGCGGCGGCCATCGCCTTGAACACCGCCGGGGTCGGCACCGGGACATTCGGGTTGACCAGGACCACATGGGTTTCCGGCAGGTCCGGCGCCTCGTCCAACTCATCGCCGATGCCGCCGAAATAGCAGCTTCGCCCAGCGACGCAGACCGGCACGTCGGCGCCCAGCCCGGCGGCCACCGCAAACAGCGCCGCGTCGTCCGGCGCCACTCCCCAGAGCCGGGCGAGCGCCCGCAGGCAGGCGGCGGCGTCCGCCGATCCGCTGCCGATCCCCGATGCGACCGGCAGCGCCTTGGTCAGGGCGATCATCACGTCGGCCTCGCGCCCCAGCCGGACGGCCAGGGCATGGGCGGCGCGCATCACCAGATTGCTGGCGGGGGACTCGCCCATCAGGGCCGGGCCGAAAGGACCGGCGATGGCCAGGCGCGGGCCGGCCGGCGGCAGGTCGGCACCGCGCAGGGCCACCCGTGCCGCACCCGGCGTCAGGGCGATGCTGTCGCCGAACTCGGCGAAGGCGACGAGGCTGTCAAGCTCGTGATAGCCGTCGGCGCGCCGGCCGGTGACATGCAGGTAGAGGTTCAGCTTGGCCGGGGCGGCCTCGACGATGGGAAGACCGGTCATAAGCTCCAATCCGCTGGCGGGCGCGCGACGACGCTCCTGTGTCGCACCCTTTCGCCCGCAGCGGCAAGGGGAGGTTAGATCTGGGCCAGCATGTCCTTCAGCAGCGTCTCACCCATCGGCCAGGGACCATGGCCGCTGGCGCCGTTGATGTGGCCGACCTCGCCCGCGTCGATGAAGTCGGCGCCCCACAGCGCGGCGAAGCCGCAGGCGCGGGCGGCGGTGCAGTAGGGGTCGCTGCGGCTGCCGACCACCACCGCCGGGAAGGGCAGGGGATCGGTCGGCGCCGGGGCGAAGCGGCAGGCCTCGGCCGGCACCGTCTGGGGTGATTCGACGTCGGGCGGGGCGACCAGCAAAGCGGCGGCGACCGTTTCCGTCCTGTCGCTGGCCGCGGCCCAGCGGGCGACGAGGATGCAGGCAAGGCTGTGCGCGACCAGCACGACCGGACCGGGCGCGGCACGCACCGCCTCGTCGAGCCGCTCCACCCAGCGGTCCGGCTCCGGCGCATCCCAATCGCCCAGATCGACGCGGGTCAGGGCCGGCAGACGGCCTTCCAGCCAGCTCTGCCAATGATCGGTGCCGGAGTTGCCCAAACCGGGAAGCACCAGAACGGTCGGCTGCGTCATTCTTTCAACTCTTCGTTCGTAAATGTTGTGTGTACTGTCTGAACATTGCGTACGGGCGAAAGAGGTGCTCGCAACGCGGTAGTTGGGTGGCCGGCATGCCCCGTCATGGCGGGTGGTGCCGCAGGACTCCAATTGAAAACCATAAACGGGAAGAAGGGGAGAAGCGTCTTGGACATCAGCGCCACCATCGCACAGGATCTTTGCGACTCCATCGGCCGGGAACTGGACTCCGTCGTCTCCATCGCCGGCAGGAGCGGTGCCGTCATCGCCTCAACCGCGCGGGAGCGGATCGGCACCGGCCATCCGGTCGCCGGCGACATCGTGGCCCGCCGGCTGGACGAGCGTGCCGTCACCCGCGATGAGGCGGCCAAGTCGGGCGGCACGATGCGGGAAGGCTATGCCATCGCCATCGAGCTGGACGGGGAACGGGTCGGGGCGCTCGCCATCGCGGCGCCGGCCGATCAGGCCCGCCGCTTCGCCCGCCTCGCGCGCCATTGGGTGCTGGCGACCCTGCGGGCCGAAACGGCGGAAACCCGCCGGGTCGCCCTGATGCGCGAATTGTCGGAACGGGTCGAGCGCGAGGTCGGCGGGTTCGCCACCGAACTGGCCGATGCCGGGCGCAAGCTGGAATCGGCGGTCGCGGCCGTCCGCTCCGCCGGGACGGATGGGTTGCGGCAGGCCGCCGACGCCGCGGGGGCGGCGCGTGCCGTGGATGGCTCGGTCAGCGCCATCGCCGGCATGCTCGACCGGCTGGCCTCGACCTCCGACCAGATTTCCGGGGACACCAGCAAGGCGCGCGAGATCAGCCTTGCCGCGGCGTCGGACAGCGACCGCGCCACCACAGTGATGAACTCGCTGCGCTCCGCCGCGGAACAGATCGCCAGCGTGGTGAAGCTGATCAATGCCATCGCCAGCCAGACCAACCTGCTGGCGTTGAACGCCACCATCGAGGCGGCGCGGGCGGGAGAGGCCGGGCGCGGCTTTGCCGTCGTCGCCAACGAGGTGAAGGCGCTGTCGCGCCAGACCGCCGACGCCACCAAGCAGATCGCCGATCAGGTCGCCAATCTGCAAAAGGAAACCGCCGCGGTGGACGAGGCGCTGGGCCGCATCCATTCCACCATCGGCTCGATCCAGGCGATCAACGGCACCGTCGCCGCCGCCATCGACGAGCAGGCGACCCTGACCTCGGAGGTCGCGCGGTCGCTCGACCGCTCGCGTCAGGACGCCATGGCGGCGGAACAGCGGATCGGCGACGCCGAACAGACGCTGGGGGGCGTGACCCGCAATCTTGAGGAGCTGACCGCGCTGAGCCGCGGCATCGCGGAGCGGGCCGGCAGCCTGGGCAGCGGTCTCGCCGGCCGCGTCACCGACGCGCTGCGTCAGACGCGCGGATAAGGCTGCTGGCAGTCGACGGAGTCGCCGCCGGCGATGGTGGTGCGGGGGGTGCCGCTTCTGGCGGCGGGGGCCGCACCGCCCGGCAGCGGCACGATCAGCCGGCGCTTCACCGGCTGCTGTGCCGCCCGGCGCGACACGCCGGCGAAGATCTGCTTCGACGCCTCGATCATCGTCACCCCGGCGAAGGCCTTGAACCAGCGCCCGCCGACCTCTTCCCAGGCGGGTGCCGTCTTTTGCAGGAAGTGCGAGCGGAGCGGCGGCATGAACAGGGCGTGGCGGGTGCGTTCCGGCACGAACATGGTGTCGCGCAGCACCTGCTTCAGCTGCGAGGCGGAATAGGGAAAGCCGTGGCCGAAGGGCGTCCAGTCGGCGCGCGCCCACAGGCCGCGGCGGTTCGGCACCACCGCCAGCACCCGGCCGCCGCCGGCCAGCACGCGCCAGATCTCGCGCATCATCGGGCGCAGCTGCTCGGTGCCCTCGAGCCCATGGACCAGAAGCACGCGGTCGATGGTGTTGTCGCCGAAGGGCAGGTCGGCCTCGTCGCCCAGCGCCACCATGCCGGGCCCTTCCGCCGGCCAGAAGCTGACTCCCTGGCTGGCCGGCATCACCGCCACCACCCGGTCGGCCTCGCCCATGAAGGGTCGCAGGTAGGGTGTGGTGTAGCCGACGCCGAGAACGATCTGGTCGCGCACGTCCGGCCAGATGGTGCGGATGCGCCGCCGGATCATCCGCTGGGCCGTCTGCCCCAATCCGGACTCGTAGAACTCCCTCAGATCGACGATATCTGTGTACATGGTATCCCAAGCGTAACACGGGTTTCGTATCGCAACAGCAGGGAGTCCGCTGCCGTGGAGGTCATTCTCGTTCCGGCTTTCGCCGACAACTATATCTATGTGCTGCGTGACGCGGCATCCGGCAAGGTCGGTGTGGTCGATCCCGGCGACGCTGCCCCGGTGCAGGCCGAGCTGGATCGGCGCGGTTGGTCCCTGACCCACATCTTCCTGACCCATCATCACGACGACCATATCGGCGGAGCGGCAGCGCTGAAGGAGGGCTATCGCGCCAGCGTGGTCGGCGCCCGTGCCGACGCCCACCGCATCCCCGGCATGGATGTGGCGCTCAGCGACGGCGACCGGACGGTGTTCGGCGAGCAGACCGCCCGCGTCTTCGCCGTGCCCGGCCACACCAGCGGCCACATCGCCTTCTGGTTCGAGGCGGCGGAAACCCTGTTCAGCGGCGACACGCTGTTCTCGCTGGGCTGCGGCCGTCTGTTTGAAGGCACGCCGGCGCAGATGTGGGAGTCGCTGCAAAGCCTGCGGGCGCTGACCGACCGGACCCTGGTCTATTGCGGCCACGAATACACCCAGTCGAATGGCCGCTTCGCCCTGACCGTCGATCCCGCCAACGCCGCCCTGCATCAGCGGATGGAGGAGGTTGCGGAACTGCGCGAGCGGAACCGGCCGACGCTTCCCACCACCATCGGCATGGAACGGCGCACCAACCCCTTCCTGCGCGCCGACGATCCCGGTGTCCAGGCCGCCATCGGCATGACCGGCGCCCCGTCGGTGGAGGTGTTCGCCGAACTGCGCCGGCGCAAGGACCATTTCCGCGGGTGAAGCTTGCCGACAACCAATCGAATGCGGAAGGAGCGTCCATGTTGAAGCTGCGCTGGAGCCCCACCTCGCCCTATGTGCGCAAGGTGATGATGGTCCTGATCGAACGCGGGCTGGAGGACCGGGTGGAGCGGGTGACGACCGATCCCTGGTCGGCCGACACCGATCTGCCGACGGACAACCCGCTGGGCAAGGTCCCCGCCCTGACGCTGGAGGACGGCACCACGCTGTTCGACAGCCCGGTGATCGTCGAGTATCTCGATTCGCTGGGCGACCGGGCGCCGCTGTTCCCGCCGGCCGGCCCGGCCCGTTGGACGGCGCTGCGCCAGCAGGCCGTCGCCGACGGCATCTGTGATGCCGCCATCCTGCGCCGGCTGGAATCCATGCGTCCGGACGGCGAAAAATCGGCCAACTGGATGGAACGCCAGCGTAAGGCGGTGGCCCGTTCGCTCGACCTGCTGGAGGCGGAGGCCGCGTCGCTGGAGGGTGAGGCGACCATCGGCATCCTGTCGGTGCTGGTGGCGCTCGGTTACCTCGATTTCCGGTTCGGGCACGAGGATTGGCGCGTGGGGCGCCCGGCGCTCACCGCCTGGTTCACCAAGGCCTCTGACCGGGACAGCCTGCGTCGGACGGCGCCGCCGGTGTAACGGCGGCATTCCTTCCAGATTCTACGCGGTATGCGTGCAGTAACGCGGCGTCCGGCCCAGTCGGGCGCCGCTGTTCGTTTCACGCGCTGTTTACGTTCGATTCACCATGACCGCCTGCGCGACCGATGATTTCCGGCCTCCGGCAATCTTTCGATTGTGCGTAGCGAAAACTTCATCCAACCGTCACCGATTCATCCAACCAGAAGGGCTACCCATGGCACCGGCCGGCTTGCGGAGAACCGCGGGCGCGGTACGGACAACCTCCAAGCCACGGGTGGCCCATATGGCAAAGCCTATCGACCAGCGCCGGCGGTCCGGCATCAAGTCGAAGATGCTGATCGCCTTCGGAACCGTGGCGGCACTGCCCTGCATCGCGGCGGTGGTCGGCTGGATGTCCTACGGCGCCGTCCGCGGCCATGTCGCCGACATCACCGGCACCCAGGTGCCGGTGCTCAGCGCCGCCCATGGCCTCGCCACCACCACGGCGCGGGTGCTGGCGCTGGGGCCGCTGATCGACGCCGCTTCGTCGGAGGAGGATCTGGTCCGGCTGCGCAATGCGGCGGGCGAGCAGCGCCGGGCGCTGGACGGTCAGCTCGCCCAGCTGGCCGGCGGACAGGGCCATGCTGGTGGCGATGCGGCCCGCGTCGCCGACCTGACCGGAACCGCGCGCTCGCTGCTGGGTACCATCGATGCGCTGGGGACGGCGACCGGACGGCGGCTGACCTTGCAGGAGCAGCGCAGCGGCCGGCTGGCGGAGCTGAGCGATGCCCATGCCCGTCTGCTCGCCGCGCTGAAGCCGGACATGCAGGCCTCGCGCGAACAGCTGGCCCAGGCGATTTCCGCGATGGTGCAGGCGACCTCCGAATCCTCCGCGGTGATCGGCGCCGAACTGGGGCAGACGGTGATCCCGCTGTTCCAGCTGCGCGGTGCCGAAGCGGCCCTGGCAAAATCGCTGCTGATCGGCGCCTTCGAGACCAACCGGTCCAAGGTGATGTCGCTCTCCACCGACTTCGACTCCGCGCTGTCCGACCTGCAGGGCGCACTGCGTCCGCTGGCGAAGAGCGAGGCTGCGGCCCCGGTGGTGGCGACGATCAACGAGCTGGCCGCCTTCGGCGATGGCGATGCCAGCGTCTACACCCGCCGCGTCCGTCAGCTGAGCCCCGGGATTCCGGAGGCGGAAGGGCAAAAGCTGACCGAGTCGCTAAACGCCAGCGTCGACGACATCGTCCGGCTGGACCGCGACGCCAACGCCCGCATGCTGCCGCTGATGCTGAATTCGCGCGGCCGCATCGCCGAGGCCGGCAATGCGATCGCCGAACGGATGCAGGATTTGTCCACCAACACGGTCCCGGCGGCGCAGCAGCGCTACACCGTCCTGAGCGGCCTGATGGCCGACGCCAACCTGCTGGCCGGCAAGCTGGCGGAGGCCGGCAACGCCGAGACGCCGGCCCGTCTGGCTGCCGCCCGCCGCACGCTGGCCCCGCTGGCGGCAACGATCCGCAGCACCCTGGCCGCGTCAGGCGACGATCTGGGGGCGGAGGTCCGCCGGCTGGCGGAGCGGCTGCTGGACCTTGGCTTCGGCAACGACGGCATCCTGGCGCTGCGGGCCGGCGAGCTGGCGGCCTATGCCGAGAATGCCGCGCTGATCGACAGCAATCGCAGCACCGGCGCCACCCTCACCGCCATGGTCGACGGGCTGGTCCAGGCGGCGGAAAAGGCGACCGCCGACGGGGCCGCCGCCGCCCACGAGGCGCTGGAACGCACCAATCAGGTTCAGATCCTGCTGGCGACCGCCGGCGTGCTGCTGGCCGGGCTGATCGTCTCGCTCTATGTCGGCCGCCGCGTCGTCGGCCGGATGGAGGCGCTCGCCGACGCCATGCGCCGGGTCGCCGGCGGCGACCTGACGGTCGAGCAGAAGGCCGACGGCAATGACGAGATCACCGACATGGCCCGCGCGCTGTTCGTCTTCATCGCCAACGCCCGCGCCATGGAAGAGGCGCACGAGAAGGTGGAGATCGAGCGCCGCAACGCCGCGTCGGCCCGCCGCACCAGCATGCTGGAGATCGCCGACCAGTTCGAACGCAACGTGCTGAGCAGCGTCGAAACGCTGGCCGAGGCCGCGCGCCAGATGGCCGCCCGCGCCCGCTCGCTGACCGACATCGCCGCCAACGCCAACGACCGCGCCGAGGCCGCGATGCAGCTGTCCGGCGAGATGGCGGCGGGCATCCAGCAGGTGGCGACCGCCGCTTCGGAAATCTCCCAGTCCATCGCCGAGATCAGCAAGCGCACCGGCGAATCGGCCCGCATCATCGGCGACACCGCCGCCGGAGCGGAGCAGGTGAAGGCCACCGTCGCCGACCTGTCGAGCACGGCGGGAGAAATCGGCACCGTCGTCGGGCTGATCGACGAGATCGCCGGCCAGACCAACCTCTTGGCGCTGAACGCCACCATCGAGGCGGCGAGGGCAGGGGAGATGGGCCGTGGCTTCGCCGTGGTCGCCGGAGAGGTGAAGGCCCTTGCCGGCCAGACCGCCCAGGCCACCGCCGAGATCGCCCGCCAGATCGCCGCGACCCAGGCGGCCAGCCGCGAGACGGCGGAGGTGGTGGCGGCCATGACCGGCAGCGTCCAGCGCATCGAATCCAACGCCTCGGCCATCGCCGCAGCGGTGGAGGAGCAGGCGGTGATCACGTCGAGCATCGTCGACAGCTCGCACCGCGTGGCGGTCGGCACCCAGGCGGCGTCGGACCATGTCGCCGGCCTGTCCGAGGCCGCGGCCAAGGTGCGTACCCAAGCCGGTGACGTGCTGCTGGTGGCGGAAGGCCTGTCGCACGAGGCGACCAACCTCGGCTCCGCCGTGCATCTGTTCCTCCAGGAAATCCGGGCCGCGCGATGAGCCTTGCCAGGACTTCGCGTTCCCAGTCTCGAACGGGTCGGTTTCATAAAACTGACACGTAAACAAAACAAACCCGTCACCGGCGGCGGCTATGGTCACCGCGACGAAGAAGGCGGGTTCCGACATCCGGCCAAGGCCGGGCTTTTCCGAAAAACCCAACCAAACCGTCCAAACCTATCGGGAGTTTAGCCGTGAAAACCATGACCTCGGCGTTCGTTCGCTGCGCTGCCTTCGGTGCCCTGGCCGTCCTGTCCGTGTCGGTCGCCCCGATTTCGGTCGCCTCGGCCGCCGACATCTCCGGCGCCGGCGCCACCTTCCCGTACCCGATCTATGCCAAGTGGGCCGACGCCTACAAGAAGGAGACGGGCACGGGCCTGAACTACCAGTCGATCGGTTCGGGCGGCGGCATCAAGCAGATCAAGGCCAAGACGGTCACCTTCGGCGCGTCGGACATGCCGCTGAAGCCGGAAGAGCTGGAGCAGGCCGGCCTGATCCAGTTCCCGATGATCATGGGCGGCGTGGTTCCGGTCGTGAACCTGAAGGGCATCAAGGCCGGCGAGGTCAAGCTGTCGGGCACCGTTCTCGCCAACATCTACATGGGCGAGATCACCAAGTGGAACGACGCGCAGATCAAGGCGCTGAACCCCAACGTCAACCTGCCGAACACCGCCATCGCCCCGGTCTACCGCTCTGACGGGTCGGGCACCAACTTCCTGTTCACCGACTACCTGTCGAAGACCAGCCCGAAGTTCAAGACCCAGATCGGCGCCAACACCTCCGTCCAGTGGCCGGCCGGCATCGGCGCCAAGGGCAACGAGGGCGTGGCCAACATGGTCAAGCAGACGGACGGCTCGATCGGCTACGTCGAATACGCCTACGCCAAGCAGAACAACATCACCCATCTCGATCTGCAGAACAAGGACGGCAAGACCGTCTCCCCGAAGATCGAGGCCTTCCAGGCTGCCGCCGCCAACGCCGACTGGGCCAATGCCAAGGGCTACTACGTCCTGCTGACCGACGAGCCGGGTGCGGAGAGCTGGCCGATCACCGGCGCCAGCTTCATCCTGATGTACAAGACCCCGCAGGACGTGGCGTCTTCGGCCGAAGCGCTGAAGTTCTTCGACTGGGCCTACAAGAACGGCTCCAAGATGGCGACCGAGCTGGACTATGTCCCGATGCCGGACGCCGTGGTGTCGCTTGTCCAGAAGACCTGGTCGCAGACCATCCAGGCCGACGGCAAGCCGGTCTGGACCGCGTCGGCCAAGTAACGACGGCCAACCGACCCCGGGCGGGCCGCTGGTTGGCGCGCCCGGGGGCATGATCGCCGGAGGGGACGGAAATTGCGCCGTCCCCACCGCACGCCTCACGGAGCGGCCATGACCGAGATCGCGCTGACCTTGACCGACGCACACGCCTCCACCGCCCGACGGGCCCGCCGCCAGCGCCTGCAGGATGCGGCTTTCCGCAACGCCACCCTCGCATTCGCGCTGCTCGTCCTGCTGATTCTGGGCGGCGTCACGGTTTCCCTGATCGACGGCGCGCTGCCGGCACTCCGCGCGTTCGGCTTCGGCTTCGTCGGAACCGAAGTCTGGAACCCGGTGTCGGAGGAATTCGGCGCGCTCGCCCCCATTTACGGCACGCTGGTAACGTCGGTCATCGCCATGGCTGTCGGCATTCCCGTCAGCTTCGGCATCGCCCTGTTCATCACCGAGATGTGCCCCGCCTGGCTGAAGCGCCCGCTCGGCGTCGCCATCGAGCTGCTCGCCGGGATCCCCAGCATCATCTACGGCATCTGGGGCCTGTTCGTCTTTGCCCCCTTCATGCAGTCGACCATCCAGCCCTTCCTGATCAATACGCTGGGCCAGATCCCCGGCATCGGCAACCTGTTCATGGGGCCGCCCTACGGCATCGGCATCCTGACCGCCGGCCTGATCCTGGGCATCATGGTTCTGCCCTTCATCACCTCCATCACCCGCGACGTCTTCGAGACGGTGCCGCCGATGGTGCGTGAATCCGCCTACGGGCTGGGTGCCACCACCTGGGAGGTGGTGTGGAACGTGGTGCTGCCCTACACCCGCACCGGCGTCGTCGGCGGCGTGATGCTGGGGCTGGGCCGCGCGCTGGGCGAGACGATGGCGGTTACCTTCGTCATCGGCAACGCGCACCGCATCAGCTCCTCGATCATGGCGCCGGGCACGACGATCTCGGCCTCCATCGCCAACGAGTTCACCGAGGCGGTTGGCGACGTCTACACCTCCTCGCTGGTGGCGCTCGGCCTGATCCTGTTCCTGATCACCTTCGCCGTCCTGTCGATCGCCAAGCTGATGCTGCTGCGCCTGCAGCGCAAGGCCGGAGTTTGAGGCCCATGACGATGTCCAATTCCGCGACGCTGGCGACCCCCATCGGCGGGCTGTATCACCGCCGGCGCATCGCCAACAAGCTGGCGCTGTCGCTGGCGCTGGGGGCCGCCGGCTTTGGCCTCTTCTGGCTGGTCGCCATCCTGTGGACGCTGCTCTACAACGGGCTGTCGGCCATCAACCTCAGCCTGTTCACCGAGAACACCCCGCCGCCGGGCGGCGAGGGCGGCCTGCTGAACGCCATCTTCGGCAGCGTCGTCATGACCGCGGTCGCCACCGCGGTCGGCACCCCGGTCGGCGTCATGGCCGGAACCTATCTGGCGGAGTTCGGCCGCAACACCAAGCTGGCCGAGGTGGTGCGCTTCATCAACGACGTGCTGCTGAGCGCGCCGTCGATCATGGTCGGCCTGTTCGTCTACGAGGTGCTGGTGATCCGCATGGGCCATTTCTCGGCCTGGGCGGGTGCCATGGCGCTCGCGGTGCTGGTGATCCCGGTCGTCGTCCGCACGACCGAGGACATGCTGAAGCTGGTGCCCAACAGCCTGCGCGAGGCCGCCGCCGCGCTCGGTGCGCCGCAATGGAAGGTGATCACGATGGTCGCCTACCGTGCCGCCCGCAACGGCATGATCACCGGCATGCTGCTGGCCGTCGCCCGCATCAGCGGCGAGACCGCGCCGTTGCTGTTCACCGCCCTGAACAACCAGTTCTGGAGCGCGGACATGAACGCGCCGATGGCCAACCTGCCGGTGGTCATCTTCCAGTACGCGATGTCGCCCTATGAGGACTGGCGCCAGCTGGCCTGGGGCGGCGCGCTCCTGATCACGGTCGCCATCCTGCTCCTCAACATCGGCGCCCGGCTGCTGGCCGGTCTCGGCACGACGAGAAAGTAACCATGACGATGACCCACATGGACGCCAACAGCCAAGCCCACGGCAGCCACCCGATGCCCCCCGGCATGATGGCCGGCGCCGCCGCCGACCGTGCCATCGCCGGTGCCGGCCTGCCCGAGAAGATCACCGTCCGCAACCTGGACTTCTTCTATGACGGCTATCGCGCGCTGAAGAGCATCTCGCTGCCGCTCTACGACCGCCAGGTCACCGCCTTCATCGGCCCGTCGGGCTGCGGCAAGTCGACCCTGCTGCGCATCCTGAACCGGATGTACGACCTCTATCCCAAGCAGGTCGCCACCGGCGAGGTCATGCTGGACGGCGTCAACATCCTGTCGCCCAAGCAGGACCTGAACCTGCTGCGCGCCCGCGTCGGCATGGTGTTCCAGAAGCCGACGCCGTTCCCGATGTCGATCTACGACAACATCGCCTTCGGCGTGAAGCTGTACGAGAAGCTGTCGCGCGCCGACATGGACGAGCGTGTGGAGTTCTCGCTACGCCGCGCCGCCTTGTGGGACGAGGTGAAGGACAAGCTGCGCCAGAACGGCATGAGCCTGTCCGGTGGCCAGCAGCAGCGCCTGTGCATCGCCCGCGCCATCGCGGTGAAGCCGTCGGTCCTGCTGCTGGACGAGCCGACCTCGGCGCTCGATCCGATCTCCACCGCCAAGTGCGAGGAGCTGATCGACGAGCTGCGGTCCGACTACTGCATTGCCATCGTGACCCACAACATGCAGCAGGCGGCCCGCATCTCCAACTTCACCGCCTTCATGTATCTGGGCGAGCTGATCGAGTTCGGGAACACGGAAGAGATCTTCACGAATCCGACCAAGGAAAAGACCTCCGAATACATCACCGGCCGCTTCGGCTGACGCTGGCTGCGCCGTGTTCGGCAAGCGCGAAAAGCTCCTGTCACCGGATGGTGACAGGAGCTTTTTTGTTTCTCCCTCAATCAGGATTCGGCAGGCTATGAAGCCCTGGAGGTTTAGCCGACCGTTCAGGAAATTTCCATAATCGAACTTATGTGTTTTTCTCTTGTAAGCGCATGTAAGGGCAATGTCAGCGCTTTGATAGCCCGCCGCGAAAAATCATCCGAAGTCGGAAATATTCCGCTTCCAAATCGCCTTCGCTTCCTCTATGATCCGCCCCACTTCGCGATGCCGTCCGGCCCGCCCATTCCGGCCGGGGTCCGCCTGCGTCCCTTTTGGACGCTTGCATTTTTTGATTCCAAAGGTTTTCAATGTCGTCCGTTCGTCCGCGCAAGGCCGCGATAGCCTTCATTCTCGTCACCGCCGCACTCGACATCGTGGCGATGGGCATCGTCATTCCGGTGCTGCCGGCGCTGATCGAGGAGTTCGCCGGGGCCGATGCGCAGGCCGGCACCATCAACGGTGCGCTGGTGGCGCTGTGGGCGCTGATGCAGTTCTTCTCCTCGCCGGTGATCGGGTCGCTGTCGGACCGCTTTGGCCGGCGGCCGGTGATCCTGCTGTCGGCGCTGGGGCTGGCGGCAGACTATGTGCTGATGGCGGTGGCGCCGAATTTGTGGTGGCTGGTGTTCGGCCGTGCCGTTGCCGGCATCACCTCCTCCAGCTTCACCACGGTCTTCGCCTATATGGCCGACGTGACGCCGCCGGAGCAGCGGGCGCGCGCCTATGGCCTGATCGGCGCCGCCTTCAGTGCCGGCTTCATCGCCGGACCGCTGCTGGGCGGAGTGCTGGGCGAGATCTCGCCGCGGGCGCCCTTCTGGGGGGCCGGCCTGCTCAGTGGACTGGCCTTCCTCTATGGTCTGGTGGTGTTGCCGGAATCGCTTCCGCCGGAAAACCGCATGGCCTTTTCCTGGCGCCGGGCCAACCCGTTCGGAGCGTTCCAGCTGCTGCGCTCGCACCCGGAACTGTCGGGTCTGGCGATGGTCAATTTCATGCTGCATGTCTCCCACCAGATCTTTCCCGCCGTCTTTGTGCTCTATGCCGCGCACCGCTATGGCTGGAGCGCCTGGGATGTCGGTCTTCTGCTGTCGATGGTCGGTGCGCTCGACATGGTCATGCAAGGTTTGGTGGTGCCGCGCGTGGTGAAGTGGCTGGGCGACCGCGGCACCATGGTCGTCGGCCTGTTCGGTGGGGCGTTCGGGCTGGCCTGCATGGGGCTAGCGCCGGATGGCGGCTGGTTCGCCTTCGCCATCGTGCCGAACGCGCTGTGGGGGCTGGCGATGCCGACAATCCAGTCGTTGATGACACAGCGGGTCAGCCCATCCGAACAAGGCCAGTTGCAGGGCGCCAACATGAGCGTGGCGAGCGTCGCCGGCATCCTGGCTCCGGTCTTCTTCGGCACGGTCTATTCCGCCTCGGTCGGCAGCGATCCGCTGTTCCCGCATCCGGGCGCCGCCTTCCTGATCGCGGCCCTGGTGATGCTGATGGGCGCGCTGATCGGCTGGGTGGTGGCACGGCGCAACGGCCGGACGGGTGAAACGGGCGGCGTTGCCGCCTGACTCTCCACCGCGCCCTGCCCTCTCCCGTGCCCACACGCGCGCCTTGTCTCCCGGTCGGCTCCCTGGTCATCCCCCTGGCCACGCCCCTTGCACGGGCTGTGGGGCGTCCCACATAGCTGTCGCGCCACCCCGCACAATG
Organism: Azospirillum sp. UENF 112521; assembly: GCF_058780665.1. Taxonomy (NCBI): domain Bacteria; kingdom Pseudomonadati; phylum Pseudomonadota; class Alphaproteobacteria; order Rhodospirillales; family Azospirillaceae; genus Azospirillum; species Azospirillum sp. UENF 112521. The sequence continues at coordinate 297,888 of NZ_JBSNCI010000001.1, read as the reverse complement.
TCCCATTGCTCCGCTGCGTTATCAGCGGTGGGAATTTGCCGGCCGACAAGGTAAGACTGTCGGCTTATCCATCCGCATTGTTGATCGAGACCCGGAGAACGCGATGCTCGCGGCCCCCAACCTGTTCACTCACCGCCCCGACCGCAGCGTGCGCCCCAAGGCGGCGCCCTTTCTGCCGATGTCGCGCGCGGAAATGGACCGGCTGGGCTGGGACCAGTGCGACGTGATCGTCGTCACCGGCGATGCCTATGTCGACCATCCCAGCTTCGGCATGGCGATCATCGGCCGGCTGCTGGAATCGCAGGGCCTGCGGGTCGGCATCATCGCCCAGCCGGACTGGAGCAGTGCGGAGCCGTTCAAGATCCTGGGCAAGCCGCGGCTGTTCTGGGGCGTGACCGGCGGCAACATGGATTCGATGGTCAACCACTACACGGCTGACCGCCGCCTGCGCCACAACGACAGCTACACGCCGAACGACGAGGGCGGCAAGCGGCCGGACCGCGCCGTCATCGTCTATTCCCAGCGCTGCCGCGAAGCCTTCAAGGACGTTCCCATCGTCCTCGGCGGCATCGAGGCCAGCTTGCGCCGCATCGCCCAGTACGATCATTGGAGCGAGAAGATCCGCCGATCCGTCCTGGTCGATTCCAAGGCGGACATGCTGGTCTACGGCAATGCCGAACGTGCGATCATCGAGATTGCCCAGCGTGCGCTGACGGGGGAATTGCCCAAGGCGATGACCGACATCCGCGGCACCGCCATCATGCGCTCGTCCCTGCCGGACGGTTGGACGGTGGTGGACAGCAGCTCCATCGACGATCCGTCCGCGCCGGTGTCGCCGCGCGCCGCCGGTGCCGACCGCATGGCGGTGCGGCTGCCCAGCTACGAGCAGGTGACGGCCGACAAGGTGCTCTATGCCCATGCCAGCCGCGTGCTGCACCAGGAGAGCAACCCCGGCAATGCCCGCGCGCTGGTCCAGCGCCACGGCGACCGCGACGTCTGGCTGAACCCGCCGCCGATCCCGCTCGAAACCAACGAGATGGACGGCGTCTACGACCTGCCCTATGCCCGCGCGCCGCATCCGTCCTACGGCGATGCGCGCATCCCGGCGTGGGAGATGATCCGCTTCTCGGTCAACATCATGCGCGGCTGCTTCGGCGGCTGTTCCTTCTGCTCGATCACCGAGCATGAGGGGCGCATCATACAGAGCCGGTCGGAAGGGTCGATCCTGCGCGAGATCGAGCATATCCGCGACAAGACCAAGGGCTTCACCGGCGTCATCTCCGACATGGGCGGGCCGACCGCCAACATGTATCGCCTCGCCTGCAAGGACAAGGAGACGGAGTCGGTCTGCCGGCGCCCGTCCTGCGTCTTCCCGGACATCTGCAAGAACCTGAACACCGACCATTCCTCGCTGGTCCAGCTCTACCGCAAGGCCCGCGCGGTGCCGGGGGTGAAGAAGATCCACATCGCGTCGGGCCTGCGCTACGACCTCGCCGTCCGTAATCCGGAATATGTGAAGGAACTGGTGACCCACCATGTCGGCGGTTACCTGAAGATCGCGCCGGAACACACCGAGCCGGGGCCGCTGGGCAAGATGATGAAGCCCGGCATGGGGGCCTACGACGAGTTCAAGCGGATGTTCGACAAGGCCGCGAAGGAGGCCGGGAAGAAGCTCTACCTGATCCCCTACTTCATCGCCGCCCACCCCGGCACCACGGACGAGGACATGATGAACCTCGCCTTGTGGCTGAAGCGGAACGGCTTCAAGGCGGATCAGGTACAGACCTTCCTGCCCTCGCCGATGTCGCTGGCGACCGCGATGTACCACAGCGAGCGCAACCCGCTCCGGCCGGTCCGCCGCGTCGGATCGGAAATCGTTTCGTCGGCGAAGGGGTTGAAGCAGCGCCGCCTGCACAAGGCCTTCCTGCGCTACCACGATCCAGAGAACTGGCCGATCCTGCGCGAGGCGCTGAAGCGCCTGGGCCGCGAGGATCTGATCGGTCCGGGCGAGGAGCATCTGATCCCGGGCTGGCAACCGGTCGGCGCCACCGCCAAGCCGCGGGAGAAGGGGGGCAAGACCTTCTTCACCCAGCAGGCCGGCCAGGGCCGCCGCGTGGTGCCGCCGGTGGGCAAGGCGCCCGTTGGCAAGGCGCCGGGGGCGAAGCCGGCCGCTGGGGCTGGCGGCAAGCCGTCCGGCATGAAGCCGCGCCAGACCAATTTGAAGGGTCGGTGACGGTAAAGCGCACAGGCCCAATTCCCCTCTCCCCCCGGGGAGAGGGTCAGGGTGAGGGGGATGCACTGCGAGGATTATCGCAATGTCCCGCCAGGCATCCCCCTCACCCTCCCCACTTCGTGGGTCCCCTCCCTCTCCCCGAGGGAGAGAGGGCGATGACCGCCACGTAATGCCTTCGCGCCGGCTGCCTGAAGCCACGCACCGTCACCTGTTCGCATTTCTCCCAACGGCGCCGCCGCCCGCATGGCCGGCCCCTGCCCCGGTTGGATTCCCATGGCACAGTCGAAACGCACCCCGCGGCCGAACGCCATCCGCAGCGTTCTGGCCTTCACCTTCCGTCACTGGCGCCGCCAGACACCGCTGGCCGTCGGCATTGCCGGCGCCATCGCCCTGTCGACGCTGGCCGACGTCTTCATGCCGCTGTTCGCCGGCCGGCTGGTCGATGCCCTCACCCTGCTGCCGGGCGACCGCGACGCCGCACTGCATGCGGCGCTGACCGCCTTCGGCGCCATGGTGGCACTCGGCGTCGGCATGGTGGTGATGCGCCACATCGCCTGGAGCTGCGTCATCCCCTTCACCTTGCGCATCATGGCCGATGTCGGCCAGGACAGCTTCCACCGCATCCAGCGCTTCTCCACCGACTGGCACGCCAACAGCTTCGCCGGATCTGTGGTGCGCAAGATCACCCGCGGCATGTGGGCGCTCGACACGCTGGACGACACGCTGCTGCTGGCGCTGTGGCCGTCGCTGGTCGTGCTGATCGGCACGATGGTGACGCTGGGGCTGCATTGGCCGGCGATGGGACTGGTGATCGCGCTCGGCACCGCAGTGTACATCGCGATGACGGTGCTGTTCTCCACCCTCTACATCGCGCCGGCCGCCCGGCTGTCGAACGCCTGGGACACCAAACTCGGCGGGACGTTGGCCGACGCCATCGGCTGCAACGCCGTGGTCAAGGCCTTCGGCGCCGAGCCGCGCGAGGACGACCGCCTGTCCGGCGTCGTCGGCAAATGGAGCCGGCGCACCCACCGCACCTGGACCCGCCACACCCGCCACAGCACCGTGCAGCTGGTCGTGTTGCTGCTGATCCGCAGCGCCGTGGTCGCGACGGCGCTCTGGCTGTGGTGGCGCGGGCAGGCGACGCCGGGCGACGTCGCCTATGTGCTGACCACCTATTTCGTCGTGCATGGCTATCTGCGTGACATCGGCATGCACATCAACCACCTCCAGCGCTCGGTCAACGAGATGGAGGAGCTGGTGGCGATCCATGCCGAGCCGTTGGGGGTGGAGGACCGGCCGGAGGCCACCCCGATCCGCATCCGGGCGGGCGAGGTGCGCTTCGACCGCGTCACCTTCCAGTATGGCGGCCACACCACACCGCTCTACCGCGACCTGTCGCTGACCATCAAGGCGGGCGAGCGGGTCGGGCTGGTCGGGCCGTCGGGGTCGGGCAAGACCACCTTCGTCAGGCTGATCCAGCGCCTCTATGACGTGACCGACGGCCGGGTGCTGATCGACGGGCAGGAGGTGGCGGGGGCGACGCAGCACTCCCTGCGCTCCCAGATCGCCATCGTACCGCAGGAGCCGATCCTGTTCCACCGCACGCTCGCGGAGAACATCGCCTACGGACGCCCCGGCGCGTCGATGGCGGAGATCGAGCGGGCCGCCAAACTCGCCAACGCCCACGACTTCATCGTCCGCCTGCCGAAGGGCTATGCGACGCTGGTTGGCGAGCGCGGCGTCAAGCTGTCGGGCGGCGAGCGGCAGCGGGTGGCGCTGGCCCGCGCCTTCCTGGCCGACGCGCCGATCCTGATCCTGGACGAGGCGACCTCCAGCCTGGATTCGGAATCGGAGGCGCTGATCCAGGAGGCCATCGAGCGGCTGATGCAGGGCCGCACCGCCATCATCATCGCCCACCGCCTGTCCACCGTGCGCACGCTGGACCGCATCCTGGTCTTCAACCAGGGCCGGGTGGTGGAGGAAGGCAGCCACGCCGTCCTGCTCCACCGGCCGGGTGGGCTCTATCGCCGTCTGTTCGAGCAGCAATCGGCGCCGGAGCCGGTCCGGCGGATCGGGGGGTAGAGTCTGCCCGGCGCCTCTACAGGCACCGGGCAGACGCAGACGCTCTCACACGAACAGTTCCATCGTCTGCGGCACGTTGCGCGGCGTCTCCCCCGCCAGGATGGCGCGGGCGACATCGACGGCGGCGAGCAGGCCGCTTTCGGTGAAGGGCTTGGGCAGGCAGCCGATGCCGGTCAGCGGGCCGTCCTTCTTCAGCTCGTCGCGGAAGGAGGTGATGAACAGGCAAGGCACACCCAGCTTGGTCAGTCCCCGTGCGGCGTCGATGCCGTTGGTGCCCATTCCCAGATGCACGTCGACCAGGGCGAGATCCGGCTTGTCGTCCGCGGCGATTTCCACCGCCTCCACGGCCGTGACTGCCGGGCCGATGACGCTGTGGCCGACATTCTCCAGATACAGCTGCTGTTCGAGCGCGATCAGCACCTCATCTTCAACCAGCAGGATCTTCATCCCGAGATCTCCTCTGGCGAAGAGGTCTCAAGCAGCGGCACCTCGTCCGGCACCGCAAGCTCGATGCGGAAGGTGGTGCCCTGGGCGGTGGTGTCGATGTCGACGCTGGCCCGGATCTGGCCGGCGAGGCTGGAGATCAGGCGCATGCCGAGGCTGCGGCTCTTGCGGATGTCGAAGTTGGACGGCAGGCCCGGACCGCGGTCCGAGACGGTCAGGGCGAGCTTCTCGTCTTCGCGCCGGAAGGTCACCGTCACCCGTGCCGCACCGTTGCCGCGATGCTTGACCGCGTTGGTGATCAGTTCGTTGGCGATCAGGCCGAGCGGGGCGGCATGGTCGATGGGCAGGTCGACCACGTCCGACCGCACGACGATGTCGCACATGCTGTCGCCGCCGGATGCGCGCGCCAGATCCTCGCACAGCTCGTTCAGGTAGGTGCCGAACTCGATGGTCTGGAACTGGTCGGCCTGATAGAGGCGATTGTGGACGCGGGCAATCGCTTCGATGCGGCTGCGGGCATCCTGGAAATGCACCCGCACCCCCTCGTCGGGCAGGCTCAGCGTCTGCAGGGTCAGCAGGCTGGACACCAGCTGCAGGCTGTTCTTGACGCGGTGGTTGACCTCGCGCAGCAGCGTCGATTTCTGGCCGACCAGCTTGCGCAGCGCCGCCTCCATCGACTTGATCTCCGTCACGTCGATGTGCATCAGCACGGTGCCGCCGAAGGGGCCCGCCGGCATCGGGGCGGCGAGACAGCGGAACCAATGCTGGTTGTTGGTGACATATTCCGCCGACACCGGCGGCCCGCCTTCGCTCAGCAGCCTGCGCAGGTTGTCCATCACGGTGTCGGCGCGCGGGTCGACGGTTTCGCCCCGGCCGCAATGGTGGAGATAATCATCGCCGACGATGCAGCCCTGGCCGAGGAAGGTCGTTTCCGGCCCGGCTTCGCCCCAGGCGCGGTTGACCGAGACGATGTGGCCGGAGCGGTCGAGCACCGCGATGAAGGCGGGCAGTGCGTCCAGCGTCGCCTTGGTCTGCTCGGCCAGCTGGCGCATGGCGAGCGCGCTGGTCCGCAGCTCCTCTCGGGTGCGGCGGCGTTCGGTGATGTCGCGCAGGATGCCGGTGATGAAGCTGCGCCCTTCCGATTCCCAGCGAGCCATCGACAGTTCCAGGTCGATGTGGCTGCCGTCGCGACGCCGGCCGGACAGCTCCACCGGCGGCGCCGCCATATCGATGCCGGCGGCACCCGGCCCGCTGCCCTCCGCCATGGCGATCCAGTCGGGAGCATCCTCGCCCAGCAGCACCGCGACGCTCTGTCCGATCAGCTCGTCCGGCCGATAGTCGAACTGACGGGTGGCGGTGCCGTTCATCCACTGCACCATGCCGCGGGTGTCGGTGGTGATGATGGCGTCGGGGGCGGTGTCGACGATGGCGCGATAGCGCGCGTCGCGCTGTTCGCGCAGCACCCGTTCGCGGTTCACCGACGCGGTCACGTCGGTCACCTGGATCAGGCAGCGCGCCTCGTTGCCCGCGGATTGCGAATGGGGCGAGGATGCGTGCGACGGCAGGGGACGGATCACCACATTGTGGACCATCCGCCGCCCGTCCGGCAGGCGCAGCGGGAACAGCATGGGGTTCAGCGTGTGCGACAGGACGCCGGGTGCGCCGGTGGCCAGCGTATCGCGCACGGCGATGTGCAGACGCGATTCCCGCAGGTTGGGCAGTGCGTCGAACAGGTCGTGCCCGAGGATCTCCCTGGCCGTCAGGGTGGAGGCCTGCTCCATCCAGCCGTTCCAGTAGAGAACGCGGCAATGGCGGTCCAGAAGCAGGATGCCGGCATCCAGCGCGCCGAGGACATCCAGTGCCCAGGTGGGTTGTTCAGGCAATCTGGGAGCCATGAGACGACGTTCCAGCGGATGTGGGTTCTTCGGCGGCGATGCCTTCGATGAAGGCGTGGATCAGTTGCTTCAGGGACTGGAGGGACGAAACCCCCATCAGCAGGGCGATGTAGCCGCGGATGCTGCGGCTGCGGATGGTGAAATCGATGTAGAGGAACAGCACCAGCTCATCGCCGCTGCCGACCTTGTCCTTGAGGATGTTGGCGCCATCGCCGCGCAGCACCGCCGGCAGCGAGATGGTCAGCCGGTCCTTCAGCGCGTTGGCGACGACGACCAGGCAACCGTTGAGGATGATGTTGCCGATCTCAGCGAGGGCGTCCTGCTCCAGATCGACGATTTCCGCCAGGGTCAGGTCGCCGCCCAGAACCGCACGGGCCAGTTCCAGGCTGTTGGCCTCCGGAAAGATCAGCATGGCGCGGCCGTCGAAGGAGCCCTGGAACTGCTGCTCCACCGCCACCAGCCCGCTGCGCTCGCGCGCGGCCAGGAAATCGGAAGCCTCCTGCCGGCTGACGATGTCCACGGTCGGCACGGACAGCAGAACCTGGTCGTTGACCATGCGGCTGAGATGGGTGGCGGCGCGGCCGACCCCCATATTCACCAACTCGGTCAGCGCATCGCGCTCCAGGTCGGTCAGTTCCACCATCTCTCGGCGCCTGTTCATCTTGGTCTCGGCTTCTCAACCGGCGCCGCCGGGCGGTCGCATCACAAATGTGGCCTATCGATGGGAAAAAAGGCACCCCCGTCAATGTCATATGTTAATTCCGCGACGCCATAGCCGATATAGCCGCCCACTTCCCACAATGGTCAGCCCAGCAATCCACCATCCAAAGACCCAGCTTCGGAACCTTTGGCAAGTCGCTGGGATTTTTGCGCAATATTGCTTAAGACGCGAAACTAAATGACCGGCACGGTGTTGTGGGGCGGGACAGTCCCTCAAGGCGGGGATACCTCACAAGGGACTTGTCCTCGGGGGGATGGCGACTCCACATGTAGGGGCGGCGTCCGCCTGCGATGGGCGCCATGTCTTAGGAGACGTCGATGACCCCCGAGGAACGCACGCTTCTGTCCGACCTGTTCCGTCGCCTGCGCGATGTGGAGTCCCAGCAGACCTCCCAGCCGCGCGACGCCGAAGCGGAGGACTTCATCCGCCGGTCGGTGCAGGACCAGCCGCTGTCGTCCTACTACATGGCGCAGACCGTCCTGGTGCAGCAGCAGGCGCTGACCGCGGCACAGACCCGGATCGAGGAGCTGGAACGCCAGATGCGCGAGCGTTCGGCCCAGCCGGCCCAGTCCGGCGGCAGCTTCCTGTCGAACGCGCTCGGCATTGGACGCAGCCCGTGGGGCCGTGGGGCCGAACCTTCCCCTGCCCCCTCCTATCCGCAGGCGCCGCAGGGGCAGCCGCAGCAACAGCCGGCCGCCGGCCGCAGCCCGTGGGGAGCGGCGCCGGGTGCCGCATATCCGCAGCAGCAATACAGTCCCTCCCCCGTCCCGCAGCCGGGCATGGCGCCGCGCGGTGGCGGATTCTTCGCCGGTGCGGCGCAGACGGCGGCCGGCGTGGCCGGCGGCATGCTGGCGGCGAGCGCCATCTCCTCCCTGCTGCACCATTCGCCCGGCCCCTTCGGTACGGCGATGGCACAGCCGATGGCCGGCGAAACGATCAACGAGACGGTGATCACCAACAACTACTACGGCGACGACCAGGGTCTGCAAAGCGATGCGGGCGGCGACACGGCACAGGATGCCGCCTATGTGCCCGATCCGCCGCCGGCCGACGATGCATCGTACGACGATCCGTCCTTCGACGATGGCGGCAGCGGCGGGGACGATTCCTGGATCTGAGTCCACGGTTGCGGGCCAAGTCCGGTCCGGCCCGCGATTCCGCAGTCTGCGATTGCCTATTGCGTCGCAGACTGCGGCGTCGATGGATGGTCTCCTCCAGACGATCCGAGCCATGGTTAACAGGCCTGGGTTAACAGGTGCGCGATCCGTGAGCGGTGGACGGGGCCGATCACGGCCGCGTGCTTGTACAGTCCTTCACACGCATAAGGTCTTTCCCTGATCGAGAGCTTTACCGTCCTGCTTTGGTATGAGCCTTGCGCCCTTGGTCGCGGTTCAGTTCAAACGGAAACACCATCCATGGCCATCACCGTCACCATCGCCCCCTGCCGCGCCAACCGGTCGTCGAATGGCCGGATGCGGCTGCCGCTTCAACTGCTTGAGATCGCCCAGGCGATGTCGGACGATTGCGACGGGGATCCGATCCATATTCTGGACTCGGACGGCCAGGAGGCTGCGGTGATCGGCCGGCGCGAGGTCGAGATCGAGCTGTTCTGAGGATAGGCGCCACATGGTGCGCGATCCTCACTCCTCGTCCTTGTAACGGCTGGCGATGTCGGTGAACTCGTCCTCCAGGGCGTTGAAGGCGTCGACAACGGCGGGATCGAAATGGCTGCCGCTGCCTTCACGGATGATGGAGGCCGCCTGTTCGTGCGGGAAGGGCGGCTTGTAGCAGCGGCGGCTGATTAGCGCATCGTACACGTCGGCGACCGCCATCAGGCGGGCCGACAGCGGGATCGCCTCTCCCGCCAAGCCCTGGGGATAGCCGGTGCCGTCCCAGCGCTCGTGGTGGCCATGGGCGATCTCCCGCGCGATGCGCAGGAACGAGCTTCCGCCGGCGATGGCGAGGTCGGCCTGCCCTTCGGCGGCGAAGATGGCGTCGTGCCCCAGGGCCGCGTGGGTCTTCATCACCTCGAACTCGTCGTCGCTGAGCTTTCCCGGCTTCAGCAGGATCGAGTCCGGAATGCCGACCTTGCCGACATCGTGCAGTGGTGCCGATTTGTAGAGCAGCTCGATGGTTTCCTCGTCCAGCTGGCCGGCATAACGCGGGTCGCGGCTGAGATGGAGGGCGAGCGCCAGCACATAGTTCTGGGTCCGCCGGATGTGGTTGCCGGTTTCGTTGTCGCGGGTTTCCGCCAGCGAGGCCATGGCGCGGATGGTGGCGTCCTGGGCGCGCAGCAGGTCGCGGGTGCGTTCCGCCACACGATCCTCCAGCTGCCTGTTCTGGTCGGCGAGCGCGCGTTGCGCCTCGCGGAGCGCGATGTGGGTGCGGACGCGCGCCAGCATCACCGGCGGGGAGATCGGCTTGGTGATGTAATCGACGGCTCCCACCTCGAACCCGCGGGTCTCGTCATGGACCTGCCCCATTGCGGTGATGAAGATCACCGGCACGCCGCGGGTGCGGGCGTCGCTTTTGAGCCTCCGGCAGACCTCGACGCCGTCCATGCCCGGCATCATCACGTCCAGCAGGATCAGGTCGGGCAGCGGGTCGCCGGCCAGACGGGCAAGCGCCTGCGGGCCGTCCTTCGCCACGATCAGGCCGTAGCTGTCGCGCAACAGATCGGCCATGACCTTCAGGTTGATCGGCTCGTCGTCGACGATCAGGATGCGCGGCTTGTCGCCGTTCGGCTGTCCGACCGGGGGCGGCAGGCTCATGTCGCGGTCTCTCTCAAATCGCGCAGGCGTTCGCGCAGTTCGGTCAGGGCGGTGGAGGCGTCGTCGAAATCGAAGGCCCCCGCATGACGGTTTACACGCTCGGCTAGGGACGTCACCGGGCTGCCGGCCAGCAGGCAAGCAAGCGCATCGGCCAGATCGCCCGCTTCCGGATCTCCGGCGATCAGCAGGCCGCCCAGCCGGTCGGACAGCGATTGCGCCGCGCGCAGCATGTCGCGCGGAAGGCTGGCCGATGCCGGCGGTTCGGGCATCGGGGTGATGTCCGCAACCGGCCGGCCGAGGCTGCCGATTCCCTCCACCACCCGCGCAAGGGCGTCGGCAAGCCGGTCGAGCAGGCCGTCCTCGACAGCCGGCGGCACCGTCATCGCGCCGGCCTCCACCCGGCCCGCCAGACCGGACAGCTCCATGGCGCCGATGGTGGCCGCCGTGCCCTTCAAGGTGTGGGACAGCCGCAGCACGTCCTTCCAACGGTCCTCGCAAACGGCGGTGGACAGCCGCACCGCCTCTGCCTCATGGGTGGCGGCGAAATCGATCAGGATCCGGCGCAGCAGGGCGAGGTTGCCGTTCACATTGCGCCGGGCGACCGCGAGATCGAGCGGCGGCAGGCTCTCGGGCAGCGCCTGGGCGGCCGATACCGCGGAGACCGCCGGTATTGCGGCATTCCCGGTGGTGGCCGCGGCGGCGCCGCCGATCCCGCGCACCGGCTTCAGCCAGCGGGCGAGTGCGGCGTAGAGCGTCTCCGGGTCGATCGGTTTGGAGACATGGTCGTTCATGCCGGAATCGAGGCAGCGCTCGCGGTCGCCGGCCATGGCGTGGGCGGTCATGGCGATGATCGGCAGGCTCGACAGTTCCAGCTTTCGCCGGATCAGCCGCGTCGTCTCGTAGCCGTCGAGCCCCGGCATCTGCACATCCATCAGCACGAGGTCGAATTTCACCTCACGCAGGCATTGCAGGGCCTCCTCGCCGCTGCCGACCACGGTGGCCTCGATGCCGACCAGCTCCAGCAGGCCGCAGGCGACCTGCTGGTTGACCAGATTGTCCTCCACCAGCAGCACGCTGCGCCCGACCAGCGCCGACAGCTCCGTCGACTGGGCCGGATCGTGCACGCGGCGTGCGGACTCGCCGGGCCGGGCCGCAGCCCCGCCCAGCGCCATCATCACCGAATCGAACATGGCGGACGGCGTCACCGGCTTTTCCAGCACGGCGGTGACCGGCCGGTCGGGACCGGCCGCGCTCGTGTTTTTCAGCGCGCCGTCCAGCGCCCCCTGCACCCCGTCAGTGCCGTAGGCGGTGGTCATCACCACAGGCGGCTGGGCGCCCGGCAACGCGCGCAGGCGGCGCAGCGTCTCCACCCCGTCCAGTTCCGGCATGCGCCAGTCCAGCACCACCAGCTCCACCGGCGGCCTGATGCCGGTCTGTCCTTCCTCCAGCCGGCGCAGCGCCGACAAGCCGTCGCCGACCGATTCGACGGTCAGACCGAAGCGTTCCAGCATGTCGGTCAGAATCGAGCGCACGGCATCGCTGTCGTCGACCACCAGCACGCGGCGGTCCATCAGGTCGCGCGGCAGCCGGTCGTCGGTGGTGTCGCCGGCCGCGACCCGGCAGCGGATGGAGAAGCGGAAGATGCTGCCCTCGCCCGGCCGGCTTTCCACCGACACGGTTCCGCCCATCAGCTCCACCAGCTGCCGGCAGATCGCCAGCCCCAGGCCGGTGCCGCCGAAGCGCCGCGTGGTGGAGCTGTCGGCCTGGGTGAAGGGGCGGAACAGGGCGGCGGCCTGTTCCGGCGACATGCCGATGCCGGTGTCGCAGACCTCCACCTCCAGCCGGTAATCGTCGGCGGTGCCGATGCGCCCGCCGACCGTCACCGCCACCTCGCCCCGTTCGGTGAACTTCACGGCGTTGGAGACGAGATTCAGGATGACCTGACCCAGCCGCAACGGGTCGCCGACCAGCGTGCCCGGCACGCCGCCATGCAGGTCGACGATCAGTTCCAGCCCCTTTTCCCGCACCTTGGGCAGGACGACGGTCGCCACCTCCTGCAACACGTCGCCGATGTGGAAGGGGATCGCCTCGATCGTCAGCTTTCCGGCCTCGACCTTCGAGAAATCGAGGATGTCGTTGATGATGCCGAGCAGGCTGCGCGAGGAGGCATGGATCTTGTCGAGGTAATCGCGCTGTCGCGGCGTCAGCTCCGTCTTCATCATCAGGTGGCTGAGGCCGATCACCGCGTTCATCGGCGTGCGGATCTCGTGGCTCATGTTGGCCAGGAAATCGCTCTTCTGCCGGTTGGCGCGGTCGGCCTCCTCCTTGGCGCGGGCAAGCTCGTCCTCGGTCCGCTTGCGGTCGGTCACATCCTTGTGGATGCCGGTGATGCGGGTCGGCAGGCCGTCGGCGTCGCGGTCCGTCACCTTGCCGGCCGACAGGATCCAGACCCAGGCGCCCGATTTGTGGCGCATGCGGAACTCGACCTCATAGACCGGGGCGCGGCCGGCCACATGATCCTCCAGTGTCGCCAGCACGCGGTCGCGGTCGCCCTCGTGAAGCAGTGCCAGCCAGGTGGCGCCCCTTCCCGCCAGTTCGCCGGGCGCATAGCCGAGCATGCCGAGCCAGAGGTCGGAGAAATAGGCATGGTCCGTCACCGGGTTCCAGTCCCACAGCCCGGTGATGGAGGCGTCCAGCGCCACCGTCAGCCGTTCCTCGCTTTCCTGCAAAGCGGTCAGCATGCGCTGGCGCTCGGTGATGTCCTGGAAGACGGTGACCGAGCCGACGATGCGGCCATCCTCGCGCAGCGGCACCGCGGTGATGGCGATGGGGAAGATCGTGCCGTCGCGCCGGACGAAATGATCGGTTTCCGAGCGGTGGATCTCGCCGCGCCGGACGGTGTTGAGGACGGTGCAGTCCTTGCCCGCGACCGGCCGCCCCTGCCCGTCCTTGTAATGCACGGCATCATGCAGGGTGATGCCGTGCAACTCCTCCAGCGACCAGCCGAGCAGCCGTTCGGCTTCCGGGTTGAGGAAGGTGCAGAAGCCGTTGCGGTCCAGCGAGAAGACGCCCTCGCCCATGCTGTCGGTGATGCTTTGCAGGAAGCGGCGGCTGTCCTCAAGCTCCGCCTCCATCCGCTTGCGCTCGGTGATGTCGGTGCGGATGGCGATGTACTGGTGCGGCTGGCCGTTGGCGGTCAGCTGCGGGACGATGGTCGCCGCCACCCAGTATTCCTCGCCCGCCTTGGTGCGGTTGCAGATCTCGCCGTGCCAGACCTGCCCGTCCATGACGGTGTGCCACATCTCCGCGAAGAAGCCGGAGGGGTGGTGGCCGGAATTGACGATGCGGTGCGACCGGCCGAGCAACTCTTCGCGGGGGAAGCCGCTGATCTGGCAGAATTTGTCGTTGGCGTAGGTGATGATGCCGCGGTGGTCGGTGATGCTGACGATGGCATGCTGGTCGAGCGCGAATTTCTGCTGTTCCAGCGCCCGTTGCGCAGCGGAGCGTTCCTCCACCAGCCCTGCCATCAGCTGGCTCAGCCGTTCCAGGCTGTCGGTCGGGCTGCTGTCGGCCGCATCCGGCAGTTCGGGACGGCCATCCGCCCGCAGCAGGCTGTTGGCGATGCCGCGCAGCCGGCGGATGGCATGGGCCTGCGCCGCCGCCTCGCGCCGCAGGCGCTCGTTGGTGTCGGCCAGCTCCTCCGAACTCAGCTGCAGGCTGCGTGCCCTGAGCGTCAGGTCGCGGTCCGCCTGCTCATAGCTCTGGCCAATGCGGGTGAACAGCGCCGGCAGCGTCTCCAGCATCCGCGCCGCCTCCGCCGACAGACCGGCGGTGCCGGCGAGCGCCTTCAACTCCGCCAGGACGGAGTCTGCCGCCTCGGCGGTCGGCAGGCCCAGCACCCGCTTGAACTGGCTTTGCAGCAGGCGGTGCATGCGGTCAGCGTTCCGTCAGCAGAGCAACCGTCATCGTCTGGTTGTGCAGCCGGCAATCGACCAGATCACGCATCGGCCCGATCTCTCCATAGGAATAGAAGCCGGCCAGCACGGTGCCGGCCCCCATCCGGTCGGCCACCGCCTGCACCTCCTCCTCCACCCGGTCGCCCATCACCAGCTTGCGTCCGACGCAGCTGGTCAACAGGGCGAACCGGCCATCTGCCGCTTCGGCGGCTGGCTCGGCAGCCATTCCGGCAGTCGTGCCGACCGTCAGTGCGCCGGCACTGGCGGCGGAGGCGATCGCGCCGGCCTGCTCCGCCCCGTCGACCAGCCCATCGGTGCTGGCATGCATCAGCCGCAGATAGAAGCCTTCCTCCACCGTGCCGGCCAGGATCAGCCCGCCAGCCGCCTCGTCGATGCCGAGGATGGTGCGGATCAGCCCGACCGAATCATGGTTGCCGTTCAGCAGCTCGAAGGGGAACAGCAGCCCGGATGCCGGGAGGTCGCGGGCATAATCGCCGAGATAGCGCTTGTAGACGTTCAGTGCCGGTTCGCCGTCCAGCTGGAGCAGCAGGTTGCCGACCGCCTTCGTCACCTTGCGCGCCGGCCCGAACGGCTCCCACCCGCCGACGGAACCGAGGCCGAGATGCACGGAATCGCCGTACAGCCCGACTGCCACCGCCCGCGCGTCGGACACGCCGGACGGTCCCAGCACCAGCGTGCGGACGAAAGCACCGCCGTCGCCGGCCAGCCCGCCCGATACCGGCACGCCGGATGGCAGGCGCGACGACAGCCCGTCGATCAGCGCACTGCCATTGACGCCGACGCCGCGGGCGAACAGCAGCACCCCCGACAGGCCCGGCCGGGCGGTCAGCGCCTCCCCGAGCGCTTCGCCCGCGCGCTGGCTGTCGTCGGAGGATGCGATGCCGGCCTCCGTGGCGAAGACCGCGGTGCCCTTGTCGAAGCGGATGGCGGTCGCGATGCAGGAACCGTCGAGGACGCTGTCCCCGGCGATCTCACCCGCCGTGCTGCATCCCACCCTTATCGCCTCGGGGTAGGCGGCAGCCAGCCGGTTGGCGAAGCCTGGACTGTCGAAGATGTCGATGGAGCCGAAAACCAGAACGAGATCGGCGGTCCGCGGAGACAGAATCCGCCCCCGGGGGTGCAAACGCCGATTGCCAGACCCGCATGCCTCTCCCCATCGTCGATGACTTCCAGTCCGAGACTATCATGCAGCTGTGATCGCGAAGAGACTCTATAACGTTGGTGGGCTGCGGATGGTCATAATGACGCATGTTAAGTTCACCATCCGAACAGGGTTTGACGATTGGATTATGACCGGCAAAGGCAGAAAATGAGAGTTCCCCCGTAAGGATCTGTCAACCACACTGCGGTATGGTTGGGCGGCCAAGCAGTGTGGGTCGGAACAATCCCTGGGAGTGGGGGAGCGGTCCGCAGCCGGCGGGAACCAACGAATTGGGCAGAATGGGTGGAAAGCCCGGCCTAGACGCACTTTCCGGGGAGCAGGACGCATATGACGATGAACGCGCGCGACGATACCACCGTGCCCCACCACCCAACAGGTGCCGCAGGCGGCCGCAGGCTGGGCGTGCGCGGCAAGCTTCTGCTCGCCTTCGCCGGCATGGCCGGCATGACGGTCGCCGCCAGCATGGTCGGGCTGACCTCCTTCTCGGCGGTGGAACGGCCGCTGACGCAGATCGTCGGCACCGGCCTGCCGGAGATGGAGCTGGCGAAGCGCCTGTCCGGCGAGAGCAGCGGCATCGCCGCTGCCGCGCCGGTGCTTGCCGCCGCCGAAAGCCAGAGCGAGCGCGAGCGCGTCTATGGCGAGATCATGGGCAACGGCAAGGCGCTGGGCGCCCTGGTGGAGGAACTGGCCACCCACCGGTCCGGCGATCCGCGGATCGGCGAACTGCGCGCCAAGACCCAGGGGCTGATCGCGACGCTGGAACGCGGCAACGCCGCCGCCAACCTGCGCCTGTCCGTCCGCGGCACGCGCGAGACAATAGCGGTCGATCTGGCCAAGTCCTACGACGCCTTCCTCGCCAACCTCGCTCCGCTGACCGAGCGGGCCGGCGCCACGCTGCGCGGCAAGGGCGAGACGCTGGACAGCAGCACCGAGCGTGACATGAATTCGCTGGGCGATGCTATCCGCTCGCTGATCACGATGTATGAGGTGCGTGGCGACTTGGGGCTCGCATCGGAAGCGCTGACGCGCACCGGTGGTGCCGAAACCGCCTTCGCCGTCACCCAGTTCCAGCAGAATTATCTGGAAGCGGCCGCCCGCATGGTCAGCGCCACCGCCCAGATCGGCAGCCGGCTGAGCAAGGAGACCTCCGACGGGCTGGACGCCTTCTTCCTGCTGGGCGACGGCGCCGACGGCGTCTTCGACATGCGCCGCAAGGCGCTGGAACTGCCGGCCGGCAGCGCCGAGCGCGATGCTATCCGCCAGAAGACGACCGATGTCCTGGCCGATGCCGCCCGCCGGCAGGCCGCTCTGCTGGACCAGATGGAATCGCCGCTGATGCGGCTGAAGGCCGAGATCAAGCTGTCGAGCGTCAACATCCGGTCGCAGACCCGTGACTCGATGCAGGATCTGCTGGGGGACGGTCTGGCCCGCTTCCGCACATATCTGGAACTGTCGACCTACGCCGCCGCCACCGTCGGTGCGCTGAACGAAGCGACGCAGGCGCCCAGCGCCGACCGGCTCGCCATGCTGGAAACCCGTTTCACGGCCGCCGCCAAGGCGATGGAGGAGCGGCTGAAGGCACTTCAGGCAGCCGGCGACGACGGGCTGCCGAAGCTGGTGAAGAGTGCCGAGCTGCTGGCCGGCTTCGGCAAGGGCGACAACAGCCTGTTCAAGCTGCGCCGCTCCGAACTCGGCGCCGCCGCGGAGAACGAGAAGGTGCTGGCGGAGAACCGCCAGATCGCCCAGCAGTTCGCCGGCATGGTCGACGGCCAGATCGCCGCGATGAAGCAGGAGGCGGACACTGCCGCCGCCGGGGCCACCGACGCCCTGTCGGCCGGCCGTAAGATGCTGATCCTGTTTGCGGTCGGCAGCCTGATCGGCGCTGCGGCGCTGGCCTGGTTCGTGGTCGGCCGCAACATCGTCGCGCGCCTCAGCCAACTGTCCGATGCCATGCGGGCGATTGCCGCCGGCAACCTGAACGCGCCGATCCCCCCTGCCGGCTCCGACGAGATCGGCGATATGACCCGCGCCCTGATGGTCTTCCGCGACACCGCCAACGAGGCGAAGGCCGCCAATGCGCGGGCCGAGGCCGAACGCGGCCGTGCCGCCGGCGAGCGCCGCCGTGCCATGGTCGAGATGGCCGAGAACTTCGAGAGCAGCGTGCGCGGCGTGCTGGACCGCGTCGCCCGCGCCGCCGGCGAGATGCAGGACATGGCCCAGCGGATGAGCCGCAACGCCGAGGCCACCACCGGCGAGGCGGCAACCGCCGCCAGCACGTCCCAGCAGGCCGAAGGCAGCGTCAAGGCGGTCGCCGCCGCGACGGAGGAGCTGTCGGCCTCGATCCAGGAGATCGGCAGCCAAGTCCACGCATCCAGCCAGATCGCCCGCAAGGCGGCGACCGAGGCCGAGCGCACCGACCGCACGGTGGAGGGCCTGTCGCAGTCGGCCAACAAGATCGGCGAGGTGGTGCAGCTCATCAACGACATCGCCAGCCAGAACCAATTTGCTGGCACTGAACGCCACCATCGAGGCGGCCCGCGCCGGCGAGGCCGGCAAGGGCTTCGCCGTGGTGGCGAGCGAGGTGAAGAGCCTCGCCAACCAGACCGGCAAGGCGACGGAGGAGATCTCCAGCCAGATCCAGGCGATGCAGGCGGTGACCCAGGATGCGGTGGACGCGATCCGCTCCATCGCCGGCACCATCCGCGAGATCAACGAGATCGCCGCCACCGTCGCCGCCTCGGTCGAACAGCAGAGTGCGGCCACCCGCGAGATCGCCCGCAATGTCGGCGAGGCGGCCGACGGCACCCAGCATGTCCGGCGCAACATCGACAGCGTCGCCCGCGCCGCCGCTGAGTCCGGCGAGTCCGCCACCCGCGTGCTGACCGCCTCCTCCACCGTCGCGGATGAGGTGCGCTCGCTGGGCTCGCAGGTCGACAGTCTGGTCAACCGCATGCGGGCGGGCTGACCGGGCCGCCGGGACCGCAAATAGCCAAAAACAGAACCGAAAGAAAAAAGCCCCTCTCCCGTCAGCGGAGAGGGGCTTTTCTCATGCGGAGACCGTCGCTGGTCAGCGCCGGGTCCCGACCGTGATCGGGCGCCAGATCACCGCGGCGCCGGCACCGGCACCGCAGGCGCCGCCGCAGAATTCCTCATGGGTGTCGGTGGCGCCGCCCTGCGTGCCGCGGTTGCCCTGGGTACCGGTGGCCGTCCGCTCTTGATGCGGTTGGGCCATCTGTTGCTGCTGTGACTGAGTGGTCATACCATTTCTCCTCTCGGGGAGGCATGAGGTATCAAAATACTCACCGACGATCAACTGTGATTTTCGGCAGATCTGTCGTGACTTATTTTGGCCTCAACACCAACGGCCGAGTTTTGTTTTGCGATGCCGAAGAGTTGATCGTGCATCGCACAAGAAAAGGACAAGACGGACCAAGCCGTTCGTCCGCAAACATAAAACGCCCTTCCTCGCGGCGGAGGAAGGGCGTTTTTGTCGGAAACCATGCGGCGGAACGTCGCCCGCCGCTGCGTTGCGGCAAGAAAACGGCGGGAGATCAGCCGCTGTTGCGCAGGCCGGCGGCGATGCCGTTGATGGTCAGATGGATGCCGCGGGCGATCTGCTCGCCGCTGTCGCTGGTGCGGTGACGCTTCAGCAACTCGACCTGGACATGGTTCAGCGGGTCCAGATAGGGGAAGCGGTTGCGGATCGACCGCGCCAGCAGCGGGTTCTTCTCCAGCAGGGCCGACTGTTCGGTGATCGCCAGCAGGGCGTCGATGCTGTCCTGCCATTCCGCCCGGATGCGGGTGAAGATGGCGTCGCGCAGCGCCGGGTCCGACACCAGCCCGGCATAGCGCGATGCGATGGCGATGTTCGACTTGGACAGCACCATGTCCATGTTGGACAGCAGCGTGCTGAAGAAGCCCCAATCGCGGTGCATGGCGCGCAGCCGCTCGATCCCGTCGGGATGCTGGGCCAGATAGGCCTTCACCGCCGACCCGAAGCCGTACCAGCCCGGCAGCATCAGGCGGCACTGCGCCCAGCTGAACACCCAGGGAATGGCGCGCAGATCCTCGATGCTGGTCGATTTCTTGCGCGAAGCCGGGCGGCTGCCGATGTTGAGGTTGGCGATCTCGCCGATCACCGTCGATTCCCAGAAATACTTCTCGAAGCCCTCGGTCTCGTAGACCAGCCCGCGATAGGCCTTGAAGGCGTGCTCCGACAGTTCCTCCATGGTCTGGAGGAACTGGTCGGTGCAGGGGGCGGCCGATTCCGGGTGCAGCAGCGTGGCTTCCAGCGTCGCGGCCGCCAGCGTTTCCAGGTTGCGGCGGCCGACCTCCGGGTTGGAATACTTCCCGGCGATGACCTCGCCCTGCTCGGTGATGCGGATGGCGCCCTGCACGGCGCCGGCCGGCTGGGCCAGGATCGCCTGATAGCTGGGACCGCCGCCACGGCCGACCGAGCCGCCGCGGCCATGGAACAGACGCAGCCGCACGCCATGCTTGGCGAACACTTCGACCAGCGCGATCTCGGCCTTGTACAGCTCCCAGCCGGAGGTGAGGAACCCGCCGTCCTTGTTGCTGTCCGAATAGCCGAGCATCACCTCCTGCAGATTGCCGCGGCTCTCCAGGAAGCGCCGATAGACCGGGATCGACAGCAGCCGGTCCATGGTGGCGGCGCAGTTGCGCAGGTCGCCGATGGTCTCGAACAGCGGGGCGATGTTCAGCTCCAGCGCCTTGTCCTTCGGTCGCAGCAGCCCGGCTTCCTTCAGCAGGACGGCGACCTCAAGGATGTCCGACACGCCGTCGGTCTTGGAGATGACGCAGTTCACCACCGCATCAGTGCCGAAGCGGACGCGGGCTTCGGCGGCGGTGCGCAGGATGTCCAGTTCGGAACTGGTTTCTTCGGAATAGTCGGCGTAGCCGGAGGCCAGCGGGCGGTTGGTGTCCAGCTCGCGCACCAGGATCTCGATCCGCTCGTCCTCCGACAGCGCCGTGTAATCGACGTCGGCGTCGGCGAAGGACAGCAGCTCCGCCACCGAACGCTCATGCACGTCGGAGTTCTGGCGCAGGTCGATGCTGGCGAGATGGAAGCCGAACAGGTCGACGGCGCGGCGCAGGTGACGCAGCCGGCCCTTCGCCAGAGCCGCCGAGCCGTTGACGGTCAGCGAGCGGTCGATGATCTCGAGGTCGGCGCGGAACTCAGCCGGCGTCTGGTAGGGCGGCGCGTCGCCCACGGCGTGGCGCGGCGCCTCCAGCCCGTCCAGCGTCCGAAGCGTCGCGGCGACCCGCGCATAGATGCCGGAAATGGCGCGGCGGTAGGGCTCCATCTTGCGGTGCGGCGACGGGTCGGGCGAACGCTCGGCCAGCTGGCGCAGCGGCTCCGACACGTCGATGACGCGGGTGCTGAGCGACAGCTCCGACCCCAGCGTGTGCAGCTCGTCCAGATAGAATTGCAGGGCGCGGGTGCTCTGCATCCGCATCGCCTGACGCAGCACGGGGGCGGTGACGAAGGGGTTGCCGTCGCGGTCGCCGCCGATCCAGCTGCCCATCCGTAGGAAGGACGGCAGCTCCGTCGTCGTCCAGGACGGGTCGGTCTTGCGCAGATGGTCTTCCAGTTGGGCATAGAAGCGCGGCATCTCGCGCAGGAAGGTGTAGTCGTAGAAGGTCAGGCCGTTGGCCACCTCGTCCGTCACCGCCAGCTTGGTGGCGCGCAGGATCGCGGTCTGCCACAGCGTCAGCACGGCGCGCTGGAGCGATTCGAGGTTGGTGTCCTCCTCCTCCGGCGTCATCGGCCCGTGGTCGCGCTCGGCCAGCAGCTTGGCGACCTGCATCTGCACGGTCAGGATGCTCTTGCGCTGCACCTCGGTCGGGTGGGCGGTCAGCACCGGGCTGACCAGCGCGCCGTCGAAGAACTCCTTCAACTGCTGGGTTGTGACACCGGCTTTCGCCGCCTCGTCCAGCGCATGGGCCATGGTGCCGTCGCGCGCGGCCGACCCGGCGAGCGCATGGGCACGGGTGCGGCGGATGTGGTGCTGGTCCTCCGCGATGTTGGCGAGGTGCGAGAAGAAGCTGTAGGCCCGCACCACCCGCGCCGTCTGCGGCGGGGACAGGCTGTTCAGGATCGCCTCAAGCTCCTTGCGGGCGCCCTGGTCCTCTTCGCGGTGAAAGCGGATCGAGGTCTGGCGGATGCGCTCGACGATGTCGAACACCGCCTCCCCTTCCTGGCTGCGGACGGTGTCGCCCAGGATGCGCCCCAGCAGGCGGATGTCTTCGCGGAGCGGCTGGTCCTTCGTCTCGGAACTTTCCTGCAGCAGGATGGCGGACATGGGCGACGGTTTCCTGGTCGAGGATGGACGGATACGGGTCGATGCGCGAACGAGGATGATCATTTTTCGGGCAGGAGGTGCCCCCTGCACGCGAAGTGGTCAGACCATCGGCGACAGCATGCCGATTCTGTCGGAAGTTTCAACCGTCCGTGTGCTGGTGCGAGATAATTTCCATAAGTCGCAGCGCTGTGAAATGCGACGTCGCATATCCCATCTCTGTCCATCTCCCTCCCCAGCTTGGGGACACGACTCGAATGGGCGGTGTGCCGGAGCCAAGCCCATGAAATCCTTTCAATGGCCGGCGCCCGAACCATACTATGGTCCGGTGCCATTCCGAGGCGCCCGCTGTTCCCGTTGCGCCGACCTACAGACCGAAGAGCCAAGGCAAGCGATGAAACCCGTTCCTCCCTTCAAGGTCGCCGGGTTGTTCGTCTGTCATGTCCGTTCCGAACGGATCGAGCGGCATTTCCAGCGTCTCGTCGATCAGACCGGGCACATGATCGACTGGCATTTCATGTTCAATCCGGACAACCGGGCGGAACCGCAAGTCGATTTCGCCTATCGGCCGCCCGAGTCCTGCATGCCGGCCCGCTATCGGGAGATGGCTGCGCATGGCGGCGTGCAACGGGGCTATCTGGACGTGGCGATCATTCCCTGTGTCCTGTCCCTTGATGCCGATTTCGTGTGGATCGTCGAATACGACGTCGATTATTCCGGCGACTGGGCGCAGCTTTTCGATCAGTTCAGCCGGAACGCGTCCGATCTGCTGACGACGACCGTCCAGCCGCTCGCCGCAAGTCGCGATTGGTACTATTGGCAGTCGGCAGCGATGCCGGGGTCGGTCAGTCCTGACCACGTCCACCGGGCGTTTCACCCGATCATGCGCCTGTCCCGCCATTTCGCGCGGACCTATGGGCTGATCATGTCCATCGCCGGCTGGCGCGGCCATTACGAGTTCACCCTGCCGACCGTCGCATTCGCCGGTGGCTTCACCGTCGAAGACATCGGTGGGCAGGGGCCGCTCTGTCCGCCATCCCGGCGCGGAACCAATTACGAGAACACCCCGCAGGACGAATGCCTGCGACCGGGCACCCTGATCTGGCGCCCCTCCTGTCCGCGTTATTTTGCCGAGGACCCGAACGGCTTCGGCCGGAGCAACATGATCCATCACCCCGTAAAGCCCGACGTTGCGGATTGGGACATGCCTGCGTGACGAGAACGCCGCCAAAATTTCCGCCCGATCCAAAAGACACAATCTTGACGGGAACGCCTGGAGCTATGATTATCTTTGCCTCGAAGGGTGGTTCCGCTCAGCCTTCGTTTGAAATCGCCCTATAACTGTAGGAATGGAAAGCATGACTTTCTCCATCGAAACCGCTGCGCCTCTTGGTCCGCCCCCGCCGCCGCCGCCCCCTTCGCCGCTTTTTTCTTGATAACGCCGTTTTTCAACCTGATTTGCCTTGCGCACACAGGTTGAAGTTGTGGGCCATGGTTCGCCATGGCCCCGCAATGCCCGTCCATAGTGGAAGCATTCTCGACCGGCAGTCAGCACGGCGTGTCGATCGCCTGCATCGCCTCGCTCCAACGCCGTCTCGCCAGCATTTGAGCGTCACGGCGTTTCAGCCAGGGGTCCGGCACATAGTTGCCGAGAAACGGGTTGGTGTTGATCTCGAACACCACCGTCCCATCCGGTGTGGTGGCATGGTCCGCGCGGCCATACTCAATCCCGGCGATCTCGAACGCCGGCTTGAGCAAAGGCTCGAACCGATTGGTCGATACGGCATCGAATTCGTCTAAGACGATGCCTTCCGTAAGACAGTCATGCCGGCCATATTTGACCATCCACCGGTCTTCGACGGCGATGTGCTCCACGACGATCCGCTCGCCAATCCGCCAACTGCCCCATTTGGCCCACAGGGTGTCGTTGTACGTCGCATCGACCTTTTCCAGAACGAGAAGGCCGCGCAAAGGCACCCCATCCCGGCGTTGCACGGCAAGAGCCTCGTCGAGTTCGCTTTGGCTGTAGTAGAGCGTATCCGACGGCATCTCATGCTCGTCTTCAAGGCGCAGGAAGACGGGAAAACGCGACGGCCTCGGACGCATGTCCGCCCGATGGACCTCGATGGGATTGCCGGTTTTTTCGTTGAGATTGGTCAGAAGCTCCACACGGCTCATCGCGCAGGCAGGGTCGTTCAAGCAGCGCACGCCAAGATCGCGCAATTTCCGGTACAGGTCGGCGGCCCGTCTCAGGCGGGATGTCGAAAGCCGCTCGAGATCCGCGAAAATATAGGTGGCTCTCGGCAAGGTGGATGCCGCAAGAACCTGGTCGTAACTCAGGCTTTTGATGTCCGGAACCGGCACGCCGAACTGGCCTTCGGCAATGCTGCGAAGTGTGTATTGATGGTCCGGGGTCGTCAGGAGAATGATCATGGAAAAGCCGATGCTGCGTGCAGGAGGTCGGTTGGAAGCATGCCGCCAAGAAAATTACGCAGCCTGCTGACCCGAAGACTGTACATTCGCCCCAATAATAGAATGCCTTTTACCGAGAGACATGCTGCTTCTTGTAGTAACCGTTCCAAATCATGTCAAGTATATGTGGATTCCGCGCTCGAAGTCGATCCACACTCTTGAGATCGCTGTGCCCGGACGGAACAGACTGACCAGCCGATCTATTCTGTTGCGCAATCCGTGATTGTCGCGAGCGAACCGATGCCGGCGCACCACACCTTGCTTGCCGTCCCGGTCGAACAGCGTCAAGGCGCGGGTGTGGGCATCCGCAATACCGTCGACGGAATAGTTTTCCATCCGGACGATCGGCAAGGAGTGTTGATCATGGTGTGGAATCACCAGATCAAGATCGGGAAACTCAGGTGGAACGATGGGGATCAGACCACATGCCAGAGCATCGAACAACCGTTGTGAAATATCATTTTTCAATGGAAGAATTACACTGACCTTGTAGGAAGCCCAGTCGAGCAGCCTCTGTTCCTGGCTGAATGAGAAATACGCAGATCTTTTGTCGAGTCCGAGAGTGAACACATGATCATCAGGATATCGATCCCGATATGACGCGATCAATCCGTTTCTCTCTTTTGCATCCGCATGATTGAAGAAACCGCCATATAGTTTATCGCACCGCCCCGCGGAAACGATCTTCTCTTCCATCGAAGCCAGGAAGACACTGCTCCATTGCGTTATGCAAAGCGGAAGATGCGGCGCTATGAGGGTGGCTGCATTTGCCATGTCCTCATGCGCGAACCAATGAGCAGGGAATACCGCATCGGCGATCATAGCCGCCCGGTTGTTGAGGATGGGCTCATGATGATTGTCCCATGTCCAAAGCGCAACAAACGGCTGCCTTGGCATGTTTTGCAACTTCCAGGAAAATATCTCTTCGCTCTTTAGATGTCCGCACAGAATTACGACATCGAAATCAAATTTTTGATCATCAAAGATTGATCCATCACTGGAAATTTCTAATTTATAATAATGTTCGCGAAAGTCTTCGTCAAAATCACTGGGAAACAAGAATTTGTTTTCCGTGAAGAAAAGAATTTTTAGCTCTACTCTTTCAAGTATGGCCTTCAGTTTTCCAAGGGAGCCATCTATTTTTTCTTGGAATAATTTCGGTATCGTTGTCATTCTATCCCATCCAAACCATCAAGATTCCCCCTGCTCTATCAATTAAATATGGAGCGCGCGGAAAAATATGATATCACCCTCGCGAAAATTAGTTATCTTAATTTTTGGGATATTTTAAATAAGAAACAGAAATATTCTCATGTTTTATTTATATCTTTTCGATTTTATCAAAATATCCTCGACCTCTCTTTAAAATTCTCCACCGACAAACCTTCTGGATTTGAGGTTCTGTTATCGAAGCGAGACAGGACCTCAACCGATATCAAGCCATAGCATATCGGCAGATGAATTTGGAACGCTCATACGTCGACCTGCGGTCGTTTCCACAGCTTGACATTGTGGCGACAGTCCAGTGCAGGAGGCAAAGACAGTCAACGGTCATCGGACAAGGGCTTGCGCGCTCCCCCGCCCTACACGACACGACAAGCTACTACCATACGAGTTTCCGCTTGCGGAGCCGGGACTACCATACTAGCATTTGGCATAGGAACGAATTATCCGCATCTTCCGCGATCCTGCTCTCCGACCGGTTCCGTCAGGCCGCCAACCATGGCTTCCCGGCCGCTTCAGTATGTCCGCCGCAGCTCGAACCACCGCAATTTCAAAACACGCACAAACGGGAGGAAACCTATGATCGACCACGGGATTTCACGACGCGGCTTCCTCGCGGCGTCCGCCGGGACCGCCGGACTCCTGGCGACCGGCCGGCCGGTGTTCGCAGCCCTGCCGAAGCCGGCGAGCCCGGTCACGCTGAATGTGGTGGACGTCGCCGGCAATCTGGCGCTGACCCAGAAGGCCATCGAGAATTACCGCAAGGCCAAGCCCGACTGGGCTTCGCGCATCGTCTTCTCCAAGGCGCCGGCGCCGGAACTCCCCGGCAAGCTGAAGGCGCAGCAGGACGCCAACCGGGTCGACATCGATCTGGTCCTGACCGGCACCGACGTGCTGTCCGCCGGCATCGACCAGAAGCTGTGGGTCAATCTGCTGCCGGACCGCGCCGGCGACCTGCCGAAACTGTCCGATATCTATCTGGAGCCGGCCGCCCGCATGCAGGGTCTCGCCGAAGGCCAGGGCGTGGTCGTCACCTACTACCCGTCGGGCCCGCTGTTCGAATATGCGCCGGAACGGGTGAAGCAGGTGCCGAAGACGGCCGCGGAACTGCTGGCCTGGGCGAAGGCCAATCCGAAGCGCTTCGCCTATGCCCGCCCGGCCAACTCCGGTCCTGGCCGCACCTTCCTGATGGGGCTGCCCTACATCCTGGGCGACAAGGATCCCAAGGATCCGGTCAACGGCTGGGAAAAGACCTGGGCCTATCTGCGCGAGCTGGGCGAGACCATCGAGGCCTATCCGGGCGGCACCACGCCGACCATGAAGGCGCTGGGCGAAGGATCGCTCGACATCATCGTGTCGACCACCGGCTGGGACATCAACCCGCGGGTGCTCGGCGTGGTGCCGAAGTCGGCCGAGGTCTTCGCGGTGGAGAATTTCCGCTGGGTCGCCGACGCCCATTACATGTGCATCCCCAAGGGCGTGTCGGCGGAAAAGCTCGCCGTCCTCCTGGACCTGATGAACCATCTGCTGACCCCGGCGCAGCAGGCCTACACCTATGACGAGGGCTATTTCTATCCGGGCCCGGCGGTGAAGGGCGTGACGCTCGCCATGGCGCCGAAGGAGAGCCAGGACGCCATCGCCGAGTTCGGCCGCCCATCCTATGACAAGCTGATCGCCGACCACCCCATCGAACTGCCGCTCGCCGCCGACAAGCTGGTGCAGGCCTTCCGCCGCTGGGACGAGGAGATCGGCGGGCGCAAGGGCAAATGACGGCGCTCCAGCCGACGACGTGAAACGGAGGGGTCCTCCGCCCGGCAGCGGGCGGCGGGCCCCTCCGAAGACAGCGCCCCATCCAGCCACAGGACCCCGGAATGACCGTCGGAGCCACCACCTTCAAGCAACTGCACCTTCAGGGAGTGAGGCGGGAGTTCGACGCCTTCACGGCGCTGAAAGGGCTGGACCTCACCATCGAACGGGGCGAGTTCATCGCCCTGCTCGGCCCGTCGGGATGCGGCAAGACGACCGCGCTGAACTGCATCGCCGGCCTGCTGCCGGTCAGCGGCGGGCGCATCATGCTCGACGACCGGCGGGTCGACGTGCTGCGGCCCGAAGAGCGCGGCTTCGGCATGGTCTTCCAGAATTACGCCCTGTTCCCGCACATGACCGTGCGCAAGAACATCGGTTTCGGCCTGCGCATGCGCAGCGTGCCGAAGCCGGAACTGGAGAAGCGGGTCGATGCCGCCCTGGCGGCGGTGCGGCTGGAATCGCAGGCGGAGAAGCTGCCGGGCCAGCTGTCGGGCGGCCAGCAGCAGCGGGTCGCCATCGCCCGTGCCATCGTGGTCGAGCCGCCGCTGGTGCTGATGGACGAACCGCTGTCCAACCTGGACGCCAAGCTGCGGCTGGAGATGCGCCAGGAAATCCGCCGCATCCACCAGTCCCTCGGCTCCACCACCATCTACGTCACCCACGACCAGGAAGAGGCGCTGTCGCTGGCCGACCGCATCGTCGTCCTGCGCGACGGCGCCATCCGGCAGGTCGGCACACCGGCGGAGCTTTACGCCCTGCCCGCCCATCTCGATGTCGCCGACTTCATGGGGTTCCGCAACCGCGTCAACGGCGAACTGGTCGGGATGGAGGGCGAGGACGCCCTGCTGAACATCGAAGGCACGGTGATCCGCGGCCGGATGCGTGCCGCTTCCGCCAGCAAGGCGGCAGTCGCCGCGATCCGCCCCGATGATCTGGAGCCGACCGGCACCGACAGCGGCATTCCGGTGCGGGTGGAGGCGGTGGAGTATCGCGGGCGCGGCTTCCACGGTGTCGGCGTCACCGCTTCGGGCACCGAGCTGCATTTCGCCTCCCCCTATCCGTTGCAGCGGGGCGCCGCCGTCCGGCTCGGCGCCGATGCCGGCCGCGTGCTGGTGTTCGGAGACGCGCGATGAGCGCCGTCCTGGAAGGCCGCGCCGAGGGGCCGACCCTGCGCCAGCGATTGGCCGCCCGCGGCATCGACGGGGCGACCCTGCTGGTGCTGCCCTGCGTGGCGCTGATCCTGGGGCTGTTCATCTACCCGTTCCTCTACGGGCTGATGCTGTCCTTCGAGCCCAAGGACGGATCGCTGTTCGGCAATTATGCCCGGTTCTTCAGCGATCCTTTCCTTTACGGCACCATCTTCAAGACGCTGCGTCTGGCTTTCCCGGTGACGCTGCTGAACCTGCTGATCGCCATCCCCATCGCCTTCCGCGTCCGGCTGATGCGGCGCCAGCGTCTGCTGACCACCCTGCTGGTGCTGCCGATCACGCTCGGCACCGTTCTGGTGGCCGAAGGCATGCTGTTCTATTTCGGGCCGCAGGGCTGGTTCAACCGCGCCCTGATGGCGGCCGGGCTGCTGTCCACCCCGATCTCCGTGTTGAACGGCTATTGGGGCGTCTTCATCTCGCTGGTGCTGACCGGCTTCCCCTTCACCTTCCTGCTGACGCTGTCCTACGTCACCGGCATCGATCCGTCGCTGGAGAATGCGGCGGCGACGCTGGGTGCCGGCCCGGCCGCCCGCTTCCGCGAGGTCTTCCTGCCGCTGCTGATCCCCGGCCTCGCCATCACCTTCTGTCTGTCCTTCGTCCAGGCCTATTCGGTGCTGCCGTCGGCGGTGCTGGTCGGCGATCCGGCCGGCGCCACGCGCGTCATCTCCATCGCCGCCTATCAGGCCGCGTTCGAGGAGTACGACTACTCCATGGCCTCGGCCATCGCGATGATCATGGGGGCGGTCCAATTGCTGGTGGTCGTCGCGGTTCTCGGCTGCCGCTCGCTGTTCTACCGCGGCCCCGCCGCGGGCGCCAAAGGCTGAGGAGAGGCGGCAATGCAGAAATCCATCATGTCCCGCCTGTGGGTCTTCGCCGTCTGGGCGGTGATCGGGCTGTTTCTGATCAATCTGATGGGGCTGATCGCCTCGGTGGTGACCTCCTCCTTCGGAACCCGCTGGCTCGGCACCTGGCTGCCGGCGGGCTTCACCACCCGCTGGTACTTCGCCGCCTGGGACGAGTTCCAGCTGGGCGACGTGCTGTGGGTCACTTTCCAGGCGGTCGGGGCGGTGGTCCTGCTGTCTGGCCTGCTCGGTGTCCCGGCCGCCTATGCGCTGGCGCGGCGCGAGTTTCCGGCCAAGCGGGCGGTGATGCTGTTGCTGCTGCTGCCCCTGCTGGTTCCGCCCATCACCTACGGCATCCCGCTGGCGACGGTGCTGTACAAGGCGGGGCTGGGCGGCACGCTGACCGGCGTCATCCTGGCCAATCTGGTGCCCACCGTGCCCTTCGTGGTGCTGGTGATGATCCCCTTCATCGAACAGATCGACCCGCGCACCGAGGCGGCGGCCCGCGTCTTCGGCGCCAACATCTTCCAGATGTTCGTCCATGTGCTGGTGCCGATGCTGATGCCGGGTGTGCTGGCGGCGCTGCTTCTGGTGCTGGTCCGCACCATCGGCATGTTCGAGCTGACCTTCCTGGTCTCCGGGCCCGGCAGCCAGACCCTGGTGGTGGCGCTCTACTACGCTGTGTTCGCCTCCGGCGTCCGGGCGGTGCAGTCGATCGACGCCATGGCGGTCATCTATATGGTGACCACGCTGGTCTGGCTGATCGTCGCCCTGCGCTTCGTCAATCCGACCCAGATCGTCGGCCGCGGCAAGCGTCCGGCGGCATAGGTCCACTGTCCATGCCTGCCCCGTTCAAGGATGCACTGCCAACATCATGATCCTGAACGGGGTTCCCATAATTTCCGTCGGTACTGGCCGGCAGTTTGTTTGTGGAACTCTGGAGGGGTCTCTTTGATCCGGGTGAGCTTTCGTTGAGAAACCCGCCTTGGGCCAAGAGGGTTTGGCGGGAAATACTCTTGCCGACCGCTTGGTATGGTAGTATCCTGATAGACCAGTCATCCGCTCCGGCCCTTCGGGCAGGTTTCGAGGCGCCATAAACCATGACGTGCCGATGCTGAACAAGATCGACGTGGAATCCGGCGAGCCGATCGCGCGGCGCGTGTACCGGGTGCTGCGCCAAGCCATCGTGACGATGCAGTTCCGCCCCGGCCAAGCCCTGTCCGAGCAGGAGATCGCCGACCAGCTCGGCGTCAGCCGCCAGCCGGTGCGCGAGGCCTTCATCAAGCTGAGCGAAGCCGGCCTCCTCACCATCCGGCCGCAACGCGGCAGCTTCGTCGTCAAAATCTCGGTCAAGCAGGTGCTGGACGCGCGCTTCGTGCGCGAGGCGGTGGAGACCGCCGTGGTGCGCAAGGCCTGCGAGACCATCACGCCGGCCGGCATCGCCGAGCTGCGCGACAATCTGAAGGCCCAGTGGGACATCGCCGACGAACCGGTGCCGGTGCGCTTCCTGGAACTGGACGAAGCCTTTCACCGCGCCATCGCCATCGGGGCGGAGTGCGACTATGCCTGGCGCATCGTCGAGGAGACGAAGGCGCAGATGGACCGCGTCCGCTATCTCAGCGTTCCCTATGCCACGCCGATCCGCCGCCTGATCTCGCAGCATCAGGCGGTGCTGGAGGCGATCGTCGCTCGCGACCCGATCAAGGCGGAGGCGGCGATGGGATTGCATCTGCGCGAGATCCTGACCTCGCTGCCCGAACTGGAAGGTAAGTTCCCCGACCTGTTCACCCTTGAGGAGGCCGGAGCCCCGCCGGCAGCGAAGACCGCCTCCAGAAACAGCGGCCGGTCACGGGTTGCCGCCCTGCGCTGACCGCCGCCGCCTGTCCAGTGCTGGCCGCAAGGGAGGACGGCAGTAGCAGGGCTATATGGTTCGACAGGATGACAATCCGGGTTGCCCTTCTCTGCGCTTCTTGACATACTACCATACAAGAATGTGAGCCAACCGCTCGCCTGGAAGGAAATGCTCTCCATGCAATCGCCTGCGTCCACCGTCCCTCCGTCCGGCGCCCCGTCGCGGCGCCTCGGCGCCTCCGGCCTGTCCGCCCTGCCGGCGACGGTGGCCCGGCCCGGCTACGACCGCAACGGCCTCGACATCGGGATCGTCCATCTCGGCGTCGGTGCCTTCCAGCGCGCCCATCAGGCGGCCTACACCGACGCCCTGCTTGAACGGCAGTTCGGGCCCTGGGGTATCGCCGGCGTCAGCCTGCGCAGCCCCGACACCCGCGACGCGCTGGAACCGCAGGACGGGCTCTACACCGTCGCGGTGCGCGATGCGGAGGGGGAGCGGCTTCGGGTGATCGGCTGCCTGCTGGACCTGCTGGTCGCGCATGAGGACCCGGAAGCGGTGCTGGAGCGGATGTGCCGCCCGTCGGTGCGCATCGTCACCCTGACGGTGACCGAGAAGGGCTATTGCCACGATCCGGCCACCGGCGCGCTGAACGAGAGCCATCCCGACATCCGCCACGACCTGGACAACCCGGACAAGCCGCGCACCGCCATCGGTTTCCTGGCCGAGGCGCTGGCCCGCCGCCGCGCTGCCGGGCTGGCGCCCTTCACCGTGCTGAGCTGCGACAACCTGCCGAGCAACGGCGACACCGTCGCCCGCATCCTGCGCCGTTTCGCGGAACTGCGTGACCCGGCCTTTGGCGCCTGGGTGGCCGAGACCGTCGCCTGTCCGAACAGCATGGTCGACCGCATCGTCCCCGCCACCACCGAGGCCGACCGCGCCCGCGTCTCGCAGGCGCTCGGTGTGCAGGATGCCTGGCCGGTGGTGACGGAGCCCTTCACCCAATGGGTGGTCGAGGACCGCTTCCCCGCCGGCCGGCCGGCCTGGGAGACGGTCGGGGTGGAACTGGTCGCCGATGTCCATCCCTATGAGACGATGAAGCTGCGGCTGCTGAACGGCAGCCACTCCACCATCGCCTATCTCGGCTATCTGGCGGGCTACGAGACGGTGTCGGACACCATGGCCGATTCCGCCTTCGCCACGCTGGTCCGCAACCTGATGGACCGCGAGACGGGGCCGACGCTCCACATGCCGCCCGGTGCGGATATGGAGCAGTACAAGGACGCGCTGATCGCCCGCTTCCGCAATCCGGCGCTGCGCCACCGCACTTGGCAGATCGCCATGGACGGCACGCAGAAGCTGCCGCAGCGGCTGTTGAACCCGATCCGCGACCGGCTTGCCGCCGGCTTGCCCATCGACCGGCTGGCCTTGGCCGTCGCCGCCTGGATGCGCTACGTCGCCGGCTCCGACGAGAAGGGACAGCCCATCGACGTGCGCGATCCGCTGGCTGCCAAGCTGGCGGAGATCGCAGCCGCCACGGCCGGCGATCCCGACCGGCTGGCCGAGGCGCTGCTCGGGCTGACCGCTGTGTTCGGCGAGGATCTGCCGCGCGACCAGCGCTTCACCGCCCCGGTCACCGTCGCGCTCAAGCGCCTGTTCGCCGAAGGCGCCCGCGCCGTCGTGGCCGCGTCTGCCTGATCCCGTTTCACCGCTTTCTCTTCAGTAGGGAGTAGTCCCGTGGTTGCCCTGACCGTTGAAAAGCCGCATGTGCTGGCGCTCCGTCCCGAGAACACCCCGTCTGCAGGGCCGGTCAAGGCCGGCGAGGTGCTGGTGCGCGTCCAGCGTGCCGGCATCTGCGGGTCGGACCTGCACATCTACCACGGCTCCAACCCCTTCGCGGTCTATCCGCGCGTGATCGGCCACGAGTTCGCCGGCACGGTCGAGGCGGTCGGCGATGGCGTGACCAACGTCGTTGCCGGCGACCATGTGGTGGTGGATCCGGTGGTGTCCTGTGGCCGCTGCTATGCCTGCCGGGCCGGGCGCACAAATGTCTGCGCCAATCTGGAGGTGTTCGGCGTCCACCGCGACGGCGGTTTCCGCAACCATGTCGTTGTGCCGGCCGCCAATGCGGTCAAGGTGCGGTCCGACCTGCCGATCTCGATCGCCGCGCTGGCGGAGCCTCTGTCCATCGCCGCCAATGTGCTGTCGCGCACCGGCATCGCCGCCGACGACACGCTGCTGGTCTATGGCGCCGGCACGGTCGGGCTGACGATTGTGCAGGTCGCCAAACTGCACGGCGCCCGCTGCATCGTCGCCGACCTCGACGACAAGCGGCTGGAGCGGGCGAAGGAGTTCGGCGCCGATGTCGTCCTCAACTCGTCGCGGGTGTCGGTTCCCGATGCGGTGCGCGACGAGAATGACGGGCTCGGCCCCACGGTGGTGATCGACGGCGCCGGCGTGCCTGCCCTGCTGGAGGAGGCCTGCCGCCTCGCCAGCCCGGCGGCGCGCATCGGCCTGCTCGGCTTCTCTCCCGCCCCCTGCAACATCAGCCAGCAGGAGATCGTGAAGAAGGAGCTGACGCTGGTCGGCTCGCGCCTGAACCGCCGCCTGCTGCCGCAGGTCATCGAATGGCTGGAGAGCGGCAAGCTGAAGCCGGCGGCGATGATCACCCAGGTTTTCCCGATCGCCGATGCGGCGAGCGCCTTCTCGCTGATCGAGACCGACCCGTCCAGCACCATCAAGGTTCAGCTCGACTTCGAAAGCTGATCGCGTGCCCGAGGGCAGCCACCAATCGAAGCAACGGCGGACCCGATCCGCCCAAAATGGAGGGACACCAGGATGAACAGCAAGACCCCGATCTCGCGCCGCACGCTGGCCAAGAGCATCGGCCTCGGCGCCGGCATCGCCGCCGGTGCGACGCTGCTGGGCGGGATCGCCGCCCCGGCCATCGTCCGCGCCCAGGCCAAGACGACGCTGAAGCTCGGCCACCTCGCCAACGAGGAGAATGTCTGGCACAAGGCCTCGCTGGTCTTCGCCGAGGAAGTCGCCAAGCGCACCAACGGCGCGGTCGAGGTCAAGGTGTTCCCCAACGAGCAGCTCGGCAAGGAAACCGACCTGATCAAGGGCATCCAGCTCGGCACCATCGACTTCACCATCACCGGCGAGTCCCTGCAGAACTGGGCGCCGGCCGCCGCACTGCTGGCCGTTCCCTACGCCATCCGCGATCTCGATCACCTCGACAAGGTCGTCACCGGCGAGCCGGGCAAGAAGATCGCCGACGCCATCGAGCAGAAGACCCAGCTGGTCCCGCTGACCTACTTCGCCCGCGGCCCGCGCAACCTGACCAGCAAGCGCCCGATCAAGTCGCCGGACGATCTGAACGGCCTGAAGATGCGCGTCCCCAACGTGCCGCTGTTCGTGTCCTTCTGGCAGGGGCTGGGTGCCAAGCCGACGCCGATGGCCTTCTCGGAGGTGTTCACCGGTCTGCAGAACGACACCATCGAGGCGCAGGAGAACCCGTTGGCGTTGATCAAGTCGGCGAGCTTCTACGAGGTCCAGAAATACGTGAACCAGACGGAGCACGTCATCAGCTGGATTTATCTGGTCGGCGGCTCGAAGAAGCTGAACAAGTTGCCGGCCGAACAGCGCGCCGCCATCATGGAGGCCGCCAAGGCTGCCCAAGCCGCCGAGCGCAAGCTGTTCATCGAGGACGAGGCCAAGCTGGCCGCCGACCTGAAGGCCAAGGGCATGGAGTTCATCGCCGTCGACAAGGCCGCCTTCGCCGAGAAGGGCCGTCCGGCCGTCGTCGCGGCGCTGTCGCCGGAGATCAAGCCGATCTACGACGAAATCCTCGCGGTGAAGTGAGCGGCAGACAAGGCCCTCTCCCGTCCCGGGAGAGGGCGCCCGTCTTCTCCCGAACCGCAAGAGTCCTTCCATGCGCAACGCCTTTGCCGCCCTGGTGTCGGCCGTCTCCGCCCTTTGCCGTTGGGGAACCCTGGCGGCCATCGGCGTCCTTATCGTCGTGGTGACCATCCAAGTGTTGGGCCGCATTCCCGGCTTTCCCTCGCCTCCCTGGACCGAGGAGGTGGCCCGCTTCGCGCTGGTCCATCTCGTCGCCTTCTCCTGTGGCCTCGCGCTGTTGCGCGGCGAGCTGGTGAACGTCGACATGTTCATCCTGCTGCTGCCCAAGCCGATGCAATGGGCCGTCGCCCGGCTGGTCGACGTGGCCATCCTGGTCTTCGCCGTCGCGATCATCCCCGGTGCCTGGGACTATGTCGTCGGCAGCCTGGGTGAGCGGGCACGGTCCATCAACGTCCCGATGATCTGGGTCTATGTCGTGACGCTGATCATCCCGGTCTCGCTTGCCTTCTTCTCGATTGCCCGGCTGGCCGGGCTTGGGCGCGACTCCGCGCCGCCCAGCCATGGGGAAACCGTCTGATGGTCACCGCATTGTTCGTCACCTTCGCCGTCCTGCTGATCCTGGGCGCGCCGGTGGGCATCGCCCTGGGCGGCGCGTCGGCGGTCTATCTGGTCGGCAGCGACATCGACCTCGCCGTGGTCCCGCAGTTCATGTATGCGGGCATGGACAGCTTCGTCCTGCTCTGCATCCCCGGCTTCGTGCTGGCCGGCAACCTGATGAACGGCGGCGGCATCACCGACCAGATCGTGCTGTTCAGCAACCGGCTGGTCGGCCATATCCGCGGCGGCCTTGGCCTCGCCAACGTCACCGGATCGATGGTGTTCGCCGGTATCTCCGGTACCGCGGTGGCGGAAACCGCTTCCATCGGCGCCGTGATGATCCCGGCGATGCGCAAGTCCGGCTATGACGCCCCCTTCGCCGCCGCCGTGACCGCCGCCGCCTCCACCGTCGGCCCGATCATCCCGCCCAGCGTGCCGATGATCATCGTCGGCACCCTGACCGGCCTGTCGGTCGGCAAGATGTTCATGGCCGGCGCCATCCCTGGTGTGCTGCTCGGCCTCGGCATGATGCTGACGGTCTGGATCCTGGCGCGGGTTCGCAATTACCCGCGTGAGCCGTGGCAGGGTTTCGGCGCGCTGGTCCGCGCCAGCCGCGGCGCCTTCTGGGCGCTGCTGATGACGGCGATCATCCTGTTCGGCATCGTCGGCGGCTATTTCACCCCGACCGAGGCCTCCATCGTCGCGGCTCTCTACGCCTTCGTCATCGGTCTGTTCGTCTACAAGGGTTTCAAGCTGCGCCAGCTGCCCGGTATCCTGCTGGAAAGCGCCATCGGGGCGGGCGGGCTGATCCTGCTGGTCGGCCTCGCCAACGTCTTCGGCTGGATCCTGACCAGCGAGCAGATCCCGCAGGCCATCGCCGCCTCGATGCTGGCGCTGACCACCAACAAGTATCTGATCATCCTGCTGATCAACATCCTGCTGCTGATCGTCGGCACCTTCATGGAGACGATTGCGGCGCTGATCATCCTGTTCCCGCCGCTGCTGGCGGTGGCGACCCAGGTCGGCATCGACCCGATCCATTTCGCCACCTTCGCCGTGCTGAACCTGATGATCGGCCTGACCACCCCGCCGGTCGGCGTCTGCCTGTTCGTTGCGGCGAACATCGCGAAGATCTCGCTGGGGGCCATCACCAAGGCGATCTGGCCCTTCCTCCTCTGCAACATCCTGATCCTGTTCCTGGTCTCCTACATCCCGGCCCTGTCTCTGTGGCTGCCGAGCCTGCTTTTCCGCTGATTTTTCCAGATTTCCAAAGCCCCCTCTCTATCCAAGGAGTTCGCAGCCATGGAACAATCCTGGCGCTGGTTCGGTCCCGAAGACGCGATCAAGCTGAACCACATCCGCCAAGCCGGCGCCACCGGCGTGGTCACCGCCCTGCACCACATCCCCTACGGCGTCGTCTGGTCGGTGGAGGAAATCCAGAAACGCAAGGCGATGATCGAGTCCGACAAGGAACTCGGCCTCAGCTGGACGGTCACGGAAAGCCTGCCGGTGCATGAGGCGATCAAGATCGGCGAAGGCGACCTGACCGAACTGTTCGACAATTACCGTCAGTCGATGCGCAACCTCGCCGCCTGCGGCGTGACGACCATCTGCTACAACTTCATGCCGGTGCTGGACTGGACGCGGACGGAACTGGCGGCGGCCCTGCCGGGCGGCGGCACCTCGCTGCGCTTCAACGCCCATGAACATGCCGCCTTCGACGTCTATATGCTGGAGCGTCCGGGTGCCGAGGAGGACCATTCTCCGGAGGTTCTCGCCAAGGCCAAGGAATGGTTCGACCGCTCGTCGGAAAGCGACCGCGCCAAGCTGCTGACCAACATCATGGCCGGCCTGCCGGGTGCGTACGACCGCTACGACATCCCCGGCCTGCGCAAGATGATCGCGCGCTTCAACGGCATGAGCGCCGACGGCCTGCGCGAGACGCTGGCCCGCTTCCTGCGCGAGGTGATCCCGACCGCGGAAGAGGTCGGCATCCGCATGGCGATCCACCCCGATGACCCGCCCCGCCCGCTGTTCGGCCTGCCCCGCATCGTCAGCACCGAGGACGACCTCGACCACCTGATCAATGCGGTGAAGTCGCCCAACAACGGCCTGACCTTCTGCACCGGCTCGCTGGGGGCCGGACAGACGAACAACGTGCCGGCGATGGCGAAGCGCTTCGTCGAGGACATCCACTTCGTCCATCTGCGCAACGTCGCCAAGGATCCGGACGGAATCCTTCGAGGAAGCCGACCATCTGGGCGGCGACGTCGACATGGTGTCGGTCGTCACCACCCTGCTGGAGGAACAGAAGCGCCGCCAGGACGCCGGCAACGACAACTGGCGCCTGCCCTTCCGCCCCGACCATGGCCACGAGCTGCTGGACGACGTCGGCAAGCCGACCCACCCCGGCTACCCGATGATCGGCCGCCTGCGCGGCCTGGCCGAGATCCGCGGCGTGATGACCGCCGTCGCGGCGATGAAGCAGTTGCCGGTGTGATTTGACCTGTCTGAACTGAATGCGCGCCGGCCTCACCCGCCGGCGCGCATCCCCAGACGGGCGAGCTTCTTGTAGAAGGCGGCGCGGGAGATGCCGAGCGCCTGTGCCGCCTCCACCGCACGGCCGCCGCTGGCCGCGAGCGCCCGGCCGAGCAGTCCGCGCTCGAACTCGTCGAAGGCCCGGTCATAGTCCGGCAGAGGCAGCGCTTGCGGTTCCGCCCGGACTGCCGTGCCGGTCGGCACGGAAGGACGTTCAAGCGGAGCGGCCTCACCCAGATCCGGCAAGGCCTCCGCAAGGTCGGCGGCGGTCAGGCGGCGGTTGTCGGTCAGCAGGCAGGCACGCTCCAGCACGTTGCGCAGTTCGCGCACGTTGCCCGGCCAGCGATGTCGGCCCAGGGTCTCGACCGCCTCCGGGGTCAGGCCGCGCAGGGGAAGTCCGGTGCGGGCGGCGATCTCCTGCAGGATGGATTCGGCGATGGCCTCCAGGCCGCCGCCCATTTCCGCCAGGGCCGGCAGGCGGATCGGCAGCACATTCAGACGGTAATAGAGGTCGGAGCGGAAGCGGCCGTCGCGGATCCGCCGTTCCAGATCGACGTTGGTCGCCGCGATCACCCGCACATCCACCTTCACCGGCCGGTCGGAGCCCAGAGGCTCGATCTCCTGCTCCTGCAGGGCGCGCAGCAGCTTGGCCTGGAGCCCCAGTGGCATGTCGCCGATCTCGTCCAGGAAGAGCGTGCCGCCGTCGGCGGTCTTGAAGCGCCCCTCGCGCCCGCGGCGGTCCAGCCCGGTATAGGCGCCGGGCACCGCGCCGAAGAACTCCGCCTCCAGCAGCGTTTCGGGGATCGCCGCCACGTTGACGCCGACGAAGGACCGTCCGCTGCGCGCCGACAGGCCATGGATGGCCTGCGCGATCAGTTCCTTTCCCGTGCCGGTCTCCCCCAGCAGCAGTATCGGTGCATCCGTGCGGGCGGCGAGACGGGCCTTGCGCTTGACCTCCAGGCAGACCGGGCTGTCGCCGACATAGCTTTGCAGCGTGTAACGCGGCTGCCGCCCCTCGTCGAGCCGGCGCTTGGTCGCCGCCAGTTCCGCCTCCAGCCGCGACAATTCGGCCAGCAGGGGTTTCAGCCGGTGCAGGCTGTCGTAGAGAACGAAGCCGACGGCGCCGATCACCGTGCCGGCATCGTCGGTCAGCGGAAAGCGCGAGACCACCAGCCGCTGGGTCCCGAACAGCATCAGGTCGAGAAGGATCGGCTGGCCGGTCGCCAGGATCTGGCGCATCTGCGAATGGGGAATGATCTCCTCCACCTCGCGGCCGATGGCCTCGGCGGGGTCGGAGATACCGAGCATCCGGGCGTATTTCTCGTTGATCCACACGACCCGGGCGTGGCGGTCGACCGCCACAGTTCCTTCGGACTGGGTTTCCAGCGCCTCGAACAGCGAGGGAATCGCCCGGCTGCGCAGCAGCGCCGCGTCGCCCTGCCCCACCTCGGAGAACCGCTCCCGATCACTCACACCCGCCGTCCCCGTTCCATGTCAGAGCAGGCTTACCTTATCGGCCCCTACGTCCGAATCCGCAACCGGCTGGGGCTTGCCACTTCCGGTAAGGCCGCACTGAACCGATGGCGGGGGCGGCGCGACCATCCCACCGACGCCCTGTTCTGATCTGCACCGTTGCGGTTCCGCACGGTGACGACCTTTCGATCATCACACAGGATGGAGAACACATCATGGCGAACCAGAACGAAGGGCGCAGCGCAGGCGGCCAGCACTCCGGCGGCAACTTCAAGAACGATCCGGAGCGCGCGGCCGAAGCCGGCCACAAGGGCGGCCAGGTGTCGGGCGGCAGCTTCAAGAACGATCCCGAACGTGCGTCCGAGGCCGGCAAGAAGGGTGGCGAGCACAGCCACGGTGGCGGCGGCAACAGTGGCGGCAACAAGGAATAAGGAGTGACCGGCTCCACGATCCGGTGAGGTCCGGGCAAACAGCCCGGCTGGGAAAGCGCGCCGATTGCGGCGCGCTTTTCCTTTTTGGCGGAGAAGCTTGCGCAGCTTCGGCGGAAAGGTTCATTCTCTGCACTTCCCATCTGCCGCAACGACCACGGCCGAAGCCCCGACCCATGCACGCTCCGCGATGACCCTTCCGTCAGCCCTGCTTCTGGCCGCGGTCGTCGCCACATTGTGGATCGCAGCGCGCAGTTGGACCCTTCCCGCTTTCCCCGGCCGCACCGATTTCGTGCTGATGCAGTTGTCAGCCGCCTGGTGGTCGACGGCCGTCGCCGTCGAGAGCATGGTGCCGGCGCCAGCCGACAAGCTGTTGTGGGCGGAAATGGCGTGGTTGGGCATTGTCTGCACACCGAGCCTGTGGGCGTTCTTCCTCTGGTCCTACACCAGGGGGGAGCTGCCGGCACGCTGGCGGCTGGTGCTGGTGACGATCGGATTGGCGACCTGGGCGGTGGCCCTGACCAACGACGTCCACCACCTGTTCTACACCGCCATCCAGCCGATCAGCGCGGAGCCGGGCGCCGCCCTGGTCTACAGCCATGGGTTGCTTTTTTACGCCGTCACCATCTACATCTATGCCTTCATGGTGATGAGCATCGTCGTCACCGCCAGCGGCATCCACCGGGCGACGCCGGCCTACCGCACCCATTACCTGGGTTTCCTGGTGGTGATGGCCGTCCCGTGGGCCGCCAATGCCGGTTACGTCTTCGGCAACCTGACCCTGTTCGACCTGGACCCCACCGCCTTCAGCTTCCTGATGATGGACGGGATTTTCTATTGGTTGATCACCCGGCGTCGCCTTTTCGAGCTGTTGCCGGTGGCCCGCGATGCGCTGCTGGACGCGGTGCCGGATCCGGTGCTGGTGCTGGACGGCGACGGCACCGTGGTGGAAGCCAATCCGGCGGCACAGGCGCTTGCCGGCGATCATGCCGCCATCGGACGGCGGCTTGCCGACCTGCCCGGGCTGTCCGCCCTGTCCACCATGGTCGGCGCCATGCCGGCGACTGTACCGGGTCCGCTGACGCTGGACTGCGGCGGCTCTCCGCGCAGCTTCGAGGTGACCTGGGTGCCGCTGACGGCGGGCAGCGGCGGGCGCGAGGTCGGCTGCCTGCTGATGCTGCGCGACGTCACCCACCGCCGCCGGGCCGAGATGAGGCTGGAGGACACCGTGCGCCGCCTCGACCTCGCCCGGCTGGAGGCGGAAGAGCGGCTGATGGCGGAGCAGGAGGCGAAGCGGGCGCTGAACGGCTTCCTGTCGATGGCGGCGCACGAGTTCAAGACGCCGCTCGCCATCATCGATGGGGCGGCCCAGCTTCTGCTGATGGATGCGGAGGTGAAGGCCCCCGGCATGCTGCCGCGGCTTGAGAAGATCCGACGCGCCGTGCGCCGGCAGATCAACATCTTGGAAACCTGCCTTGCCGACGACCGGCTGAACGATCCCGCCTTTGCGTTGCGCCGGGACCGGCTGGCCTTGCCGGCCCTGCTGCGCGCCGCCGCCTCGGCCCAGGGCGACGCCGCACCCGGCCGACGCATCGAACTGGATCTGGACGGCTGCCCGCACTGGGTGGTGGGCGACGGTCCGATGCTGGAGTTGTGCGTCCACAACCTGCTGAACAACGCGCTGAAATACTCCCCCTCCGGCACGCCGGTCGGGCTGCGGGTCCGGGAAGAGGAAGAGGCGGATGGACCGTGGCTGGCGCTGTCCGTTGCCGACCAGGGCATCGGCATTCCGGACAGCGAGCGGAACCGGGTGTTCGACCGCTTCTTCCGCGCGTCCAACACCGGGACGGCGGCGGGGAGCGGTGTCGGGCTGAACATGGTCCGCCGCATCGCAGCACTGCATGGCGGAACCGTGACGGTGGACAGCCGGCTGGGCGAGGGCAGCGTCTTCACCCTGCGGATCCCGCTGTCAAAAGAGACGCTCTGCGAAGAGGGGATGGCCGGCATGCCGGCGGAGTAATCCGGGCGGGAGATCGTTTCTTGCATTGATTGCCCGGTGAAGGGAATAATCCCGCTCCCTTTATCTGGACCCTGGCAATATGAGCGATCACGACCCCACCGTCGTCCGGCCGGTGCCGAAACCCCGCGTCCCCCTGGGCATCGAAGAAGTGCTGGTCGCCATCACCATGGCGGCGGTGGCCCTGATCACCTTCGCCAACGTCGTGGTGCGCTACCTGACCGACGTTTCCTTCGCCTTCACCGAGGAGTATTCGATTGCGCTGATGGTCATCCTGACCTTTCTCGGCGCGTCGGCCGCGGTGGTCAAGGACCGGCATATCCGCATCACCTTCGTCACCGACAAGATGTCGCCCGTCAACCGCCGCCGGGCCGAGCAGTTCGCCATGGCCTGCGTCGCGCTGATGTACGGGCTGCTGACGGTTTACGGCGCCTGGGCCACCTGGGACGATTACCGGTTCGAGGTGACCTCGCCGGCGCTGGGTCTGCCGCAATGGATCTACACGATCTGCCTGCCGGTCCTGTCGTTCGTGGTGCTGGCCCGCACCGTCGGCCGCATGGTGCGCATCCACAAGGGCA
This sequence comes from Azospirillum sp. UENF 112521, assembly GCF_058780665.1. Classification (NCBI taxonomy): domain Bacteria; kingdom Pseudomonadati; phylum Pseudomonadota; class Alphaproteobacteria; order Rhodospirillales; family Azospirillaceae; genus Azospirillum; species Azospirillum sp. UENF 112521. The sequence continues at coordinate 255,393 of NZ_JBSNCI010000001.1, read as the reverse complement.
CGGAGCCGCTTGAGACCGGACATATCCCGGAGGGCGAGCCGTGATCACCACCCTGCTCTTCGGCTCTTTCCTGGTGATGATGGTGCTGGGCGTGCCGATCGCCGCCGCCCTCGGGCTGGCCGGCACCGCCGCCATCGCCTTCGCCCATCTCGGCGTCATCTCGGTGCCGACCAGCGTCTATACCGGCATCGCCAAATATCCGCTGCTGACCATCCCGATGTTCGTACTGGCCGGCACCATCTTCGACCGGTCGGGCGTGGCGCAGAAGCTGGTGCGCTTCGCCACCGCCATCGTCGGCCAGGGCAAGGGAGCGCTGGCGGTCATCGCCGTCGTGGTGGCGATGATGATGGGCGGCATTTCGGGGTCCGGTCCGGCCATCGCCGCGGCGGTCTGCGGCGTCATGGCCCCCAGCATGATCCGCGCCGGCTATCCCCGCCCCTACATCGCCAGCGTCATCGCCGCCGCGGCGGCCACCGACATCCTGATCCCGCCGTCGGTCGCGCTGATCATCTACAGCGTGCTGGTTCCGGCCGCCCCGACCACCTCGATGTTCGCTGCCGGCATCATCCCCGGCACGCTCGCCGGCCTTGCCCTGATCATTCCGGTCTTCTGGCTGGCACGGAAACACAATCTCGGTTCCAAGCTCTCGCACGAGCCGCGCCCGCCCTTCTGGCGCAGCCTGTGGGACGCGTCGTTGGGCCTGTTCGCCAAGGTCATCATCCTGGGCGGCCTGCGTCTCGGCATCTTCACCCCGACGGAAGCGGCGGTGATCGCCGTGGCCTACGGCCTTCTGCTGGGCATGGTGGTCTACCGCACCATCCGTTTCCGCGATCTCTATTCCATGCTGGTCGAGGCGGCGGAAATTTCCGCCATCATCCTGACGGTGATCGCGCTTGCAAGCGTGTTCGGCTGGGCATTGAGCACCCTGTCGGTGATCGACCCCATCGCCGATGCCATCATCCATTCCGGGCTGGGCGAATATGGGGTGATGGCCCTTCTGGTGGTGCTGCTGACCATCGTCGGCACCTTCCTGGACGGCATCTCGATCTTCATCATCCTGCTGCCGCTGCTGATCCCCATCGCCACCGCCTACAAGTGGGACCTGACCTGGTTCGGCGTCATCCTGACCCTGATGATCGCCGTCGGCCAGTTCACCCCGCCGATGGCCGTCAACCTGATGGTCGCCTGCCGGATGACCGGCTGCACGATGGAAAGCACCCTGCGCTGGGTGATGTGGCCGTTGGTCACCATGCTGCTGGTGGTCGTCGCGGTGATCGTCTGGCCGGATCTGGCGCTGTGGATGCCGCGGCAGATGGGGTTCTAGAGGAGGCGGGCGACATCGCGGCTGGTCAGATGCAGGCTGGCCGCGGCGCCGTAGCCGCGCCGGGCGATCTTGCCCGCGGCCGCAGCCTCGAACGAGGCGCGGTGGGCGGCAGCAAAGGCGAGACAGTCTTCCGGCGTCGGTTCCCGCCGGTCCAGCAAGGCACGGAAGGCCAACCGGTGAACGGCGCACCAGCCGCCGTGCCCGGCCGGCCGGAAGACCAGCGCATCGATGTCCGCGTGCCAGGACAACCCCTCCCTGCTCATTCCCGCAGCCCCAGCCGGCGGGCGAGGCGGAACAGGTTGCTGCGGTCGAGCCCAAGCGACCGTGCCGCCTGCGCCCAATTGCCGTCATGGCGGGCCAGATGCTCACGGATCATCCGGCGCTCCAGTTCCTCCACCGCATCGCGCAGCGGCAGTTGAGGCAGGTCCGGCAACGTCGGCTGCTCCGTCGGGCGAGCCTGCTGCACGGACATCGTCGCCATCACGGCGCTCCCCTCCTCTTCCAGCCCCAGATCGGCGGGGGTCAGGGTCAGCACCCCGCCGTCCGTCGGGCGGGCCACGCGGGCGCGGATGGCGCCGCGGCCGATGGCGTGTTCCAACTCACGCACATTGCCGGGCCAGGGATAGGCCAGCATGCGCTGCTCCGCCGCCACCGACAGGCGCAGGTTGCGCAGGCCCAGCCGCGCCCGGTTGCGCTCCAGGAACAGGCCGGCCAGCCGCAGGATGTCGGTGCCGCGGTCGCGCAGCGGCGGCACTCGCAGCGGATAGACGCTGAGCCGGTGATAGACGTCGGCGCGGAAGCGTCCCTCGCGTACCTCCGCCGCCAGATCGCGGTTGGTGGCGGCGATCACCCGCACATCGACGGTGATGTGACGGTCGGAGCCGACGCGCTGAATCTCGCCGTTCTGCAAGGCCCGCAGCATCTTCGCCTGCGCCGCCAGCGGCAACTCGCCGACCTCGTCCAGGAACAGGGTGCCGCCGTTGGCCAACTCGAACTTGCCGCGCCGGTCGGCCACCGCACCGGAAAAGGCGCCGCGCACATGGCCGAACAGTTCGCTTTCCACCAGCGCATCCGGCAGGGCGGCGCAGTTGACGTGGACCAGCGGCCCGGCGGCGCGAGGGGACCGGGTATGCAGCCGTCGCGCCACCAGTTCCTTGCCCACCCCGGTTTCGCCCAGCACCAGCACGACGAGGTCGCTGGCCGCCACGGTGTCGATCTCCGTCAGCAGGTTCGCCATCGCCGGGCTGACACCGATGGGATCGAAGTCGAGGCCCTGCGGCGGATCGTCGAGAATCCGCAGGGCGGTGCCGCCATCGCCAGCCAGGGCGGCACGCCGCTCCGTCGCCGCCGCAAGGTCGGCGGCGAGCCGGGCCCAGGCGGCAATCGCTCCCTCCCACCCTTCAAAACGCCCCTCGTTCAGCGCATCCAGGGTCAGCATCCCCCACGGCCGCCCATCGACGCCGAGCGGCGCACCGACGCAGTCATGGACATGCAGCCGCTGGCGCAGGTCGGGGATCAGCCCGTCATAGGGGTCGGGAAGCTCGCAGCCGGCGGGAAAGCGCAACAGCCCGCCGCCAGCCTCGGCAATCGCCTTCAGGCGGGGATGCTCCTCCAGCTCGAAGCGCCGCCCCAACGTGTCGGGACTGAGACCGCGGGTGGCGAGCGGCACCAGCAGCCCCTCCCCCGCCCGACCGGTTCCGCCGCGGTCGTCACGCCGCAGCAGCGCACAGGCATCGCAAGGCAGATGGCGCGCTATCAGGTCGAGCAGCAACGGCCACAGCCGTGCCGGATCGTCCAGCGCCTGCACCAGCGCTCCAGCCTCTTCCAGCGGGAGCGATAGTGTCGAAATGACCGCATCGTTGTCCATCCGACATCATACCGTGCGCAGTCACTTTGACAACGCAGCTTCCGTGCAGCGCGGATTTCCGCGCTGCGTCGCTTTGGCACAGGGCTTGCCATCTGATTGCGACATCGTGACGCGCAAAAGGATTGCCCCCTCCCATGCTGACGCCTGCCCAGATCGCCGTCATCAAGGCCACCGCTCCCGTCGTCGCCGCCAACGCCAACACGATCACCGGCACCTTCTATCCGCTGATGTTCGAGCGCTTCCCCGAAGTGCGCGCCGTCTTCAACCAGAGCCACCAGCGCAGCAGCGCCCAGCCGGAAGCGCTGGCCAACGCCATCATCGCCTATGCCTCCAACATCGACCGGCTTGAGGTGCTGGGTCCGGCGGTGGATGGGATCGTGCAGAAGCACGTCTCGCTGAACATCACCCCCGACCAGTACAAGATCGTCGGCACCTGCCTGATGGAAGCCATTGGCAAGGTTCTGGGCGATGCTGTGACCACCGAGGTCGCCGACGCCTGGGGTGCCGCCTATTGGCAGTTGGCGGAGCTGCTGATCGCCGCGGAAGAGAAGGAATATGCCCGCAAGGCGGCGTTGACCGGCGGCTGGCGCGGCGCCCGCCGCTTCCGCATCGCGGAGAAGACGCCGGAGAGTGCCGTCATCACCTCCTTCCGGCTGGCACCGGTCGATGGCGGGACGGTAATGGACTTCCACCCCGGCCAGTATCTCGGCCTGCGGCTGACCATCGACGGCGAGACCGTCCACCGCAACTACAGCCTGTCGGCTTCGCCGAACGGCAAGGACTACCGCATCTCGGTGAAGCGGGAACAGCAGGGGCTGGTTTCCGGCTTCCTCCATGACCGCGTGCAGGTCGGCGACGAGATCGACGTCTATCCGCCCGCCGGCGAGTTCGTGCTGCGCGAGGGCGCCGGTCCGCTGCTGCTGATCACCGGCGGCGTCGGTCAGACCCCCGCCCTGCCGCTGGCCGAACAGGCGCTGGCCGCCGGCCGCAAGGTCATCTACGTGCACGCGGCACTCAACGGCTCGGTCCATGCCTTCCGCCGGCAGGTCGACCAGCTGGCCGCCCTGCACGATGCGCTGAAGCCGGTCTACTGCTATGCCGACCCGCAGCCGGGCGACACGCCGCACATGGTCGGCCTGCTGGACGAGGAGCGGCTGGGCAAGCTGCTGCCGCAGGAGCCGGGGGTCGCCGCCTATGTCGTGGGTCCGAAGCCGTTCATGGCTGCGGTGGTCAAGGCGCTGACCGCGCTCGGCCTGCCGGAGTCGGCCATCGTGCATGAGTTCTTCGGCCCGCGCGAGGCGCTCGCCTGACGCACCGCCGACACCGCCTTGCCTCCGACTGGATGGGCCGGCCTTTCCGAAGGCCGGCCTTCTTTCTGCCGGTCCGGCGGACCGCAAGGTCCATGGGGGCCGCATGCGCCCGCCGGTTGTGAGTAAATCTGTTATATCACTAGTTTTATATATGCCGACGACCGGCCTAGATCATCATTCCGGCTTGCGACGGCCAGGCAATGCGCGCTTTTAGTGAAATCCAAACGGGGCCCGACTGGCCGATCATTGCGCTGCGGCATGTTTCGCAGGCCATCACGGAAGAATCGTGGATTCTCCTTATTTCTTTCTTAAGCGGTTTGGCGCTTTCCTAGTCACGGAACGGTCAAATTATTTGCAATTGTTCCTTTTCTGCGACATCGCCCGCCAACCGCCCGCGACCGTCGCAGGCAGGTTCGGTGGAATGAAGGTGCGGCGAGAGCCGGAACGGCCAGCCGCAATGATTTATGGAGCGTCGGTGTCCGAGCACCGAAGGGGGAGGATGGGATGTCGAAGGGTAGCCAGAGCATGACGCGCCACGGCGCACCCGCCAAGGGCGGTGCATGGTATTCCGGACTGCGCGCCAAGCTGATGATCGCCATCGGCGTGGTGCTGTCCGGCACGCTGGTCGCCGCCGCGGTGGCGCTGATCGGCTATGCGAACGTGCGCACCACCATCGACGCCATCGTCGGCGAAGCGGTGCCGGCGATGACCGAGGGCATGGCGGTGGCGCAGCAGGCCGAACGGCTGGTGGCGCTGGCCCCGGCCCTGACCTCCGCCGACACCGCCGCCGCGCGCGAGGCGGTCTCCGCCCGCATCGCCGCCGCGAAGGATGAGTTCAACGTACGCCTGTCCCGGCTGCGGGCCACCGGTTCCGCCGGTGCTCAGCTTGCCGCAATCGAGGAGGCATCGCAGGGGCTGCTCGGCAATCTGGCGCAACTCGACCAGGCGGCTGCCGAACGGGTGGCGCTCGGCGCCGAACGCATGGCGATGATGCCGAAGGTGATGGCGGCCGAAGCGGAAATCCAGAAATTCGCCGCCCCCTGGACCTCCGTCCTCAACAATGACGAGGAGCAGGCCCGCTCCACCCTGGCGGAGCCGGATGCCGCCCCTGCGGCGATGCGCGAGGCGGCGGACACCCTGAACAAGGTGATGGCGCAGAAGAAGCCGCTGGCCATCGTCACGGCGGAAGCCGCCAACATCCGCAACATGCTGATGGAGGCGTCGACCACCAGGGACGACCAGCGGCTGGCGATCATCGAAACGCGGGTGGGCGTGTCGCTCGCCGGGCTTTCCAACAACGCGGAGACACTGCCGGAACGGCTGGCCGCCGTGGCCACCAAGCAGGCGGAACTGCTGAACGGCTTTTCCATCGGCGAAAACTCCATGGTCACCCTGCGCCAAAAGGAACTGACCATCGAGGGCTATTTCACCCAGCTGCTGGAGAGCAACCACGCCCTGACCACCACCCTTGCCAAGGGCATTTCCACCTTGGTGGAGGGCCAGAAGAGCAGCATTGCGGAGGCCAGTACCGCCACCACCCGCATGCTGGACAACAGCCGCCTGACCCAGCTCGCCGTCGCGGTGGCGAGCATCCTGGTGTCGATCCTGGTGGTCTGGCTCTATATCGGCCGGATCGTCATCCGCCGCATGATGGATCTGAAGACCGGCATGGACCGCATCGCCGCTGGCGATTTGGATGCCGAGATCGCGCTGACCGGCAAGGACGAGATCGCGGAGATGGGCACGGCGCTGCTGGTCTTCCGCGACACCGCGCGCGAGGTGGAGACCGCCCGCACCGCCGCCGAGGCCGAACGCCAGCGGGCTGCGGGCGAACGCCGCCAGACCATGCTGTCGCTGGCCGACCAGTTCGAAAACGGCGTCAAGACGGTGGTGGAGACGGTGTCCGCCGCCGCCACCCAGATGCACCAGACCGCCGCCGGCATGGTGGCGACCGCCGACGACACCTCGCGCCGGGCCGGCAATGCCGCCGAAGCGGCGGAGACCGCGTCGGTCAACGTGGATGGCGCCGCTTCGGCCGCGCATGAGCTGTCGCAGTCGATCAGCGAGATCGCCCGACAGGTGACCGAATCGGCGACCATCGCCGCCAAGGCCGCCAATGAGGCCGAGCGTACCGACAGCACCATGCGTGAACTGAACGACGCGGCCAGCCGCATCGGCGCCGTGCTGGACCTGATCTCCGACATCGCCGGCCAGACCAACCTGCTGGCGCTCAACGCCACCATCGAAGCGGCGCGTGCCGGAGAAGCCGGCAAGGGCTTTGCCGTGGTGGCGAGCGAGGTGAAGCAGCTGGCCAGCCAGACGGCGAAGGCCACCGAGCAGATCGCCGGCCAGATCGGCGCCATGCAGCAGGCGACCGGCGAGGCGGTGGGCGCCATCCGCAGCATTGGCCAAACCATCGGCCGCCTGAACGACATCGCCGCCAGCATCGCCGCGGCGGTGGAGGAGCAGGGTGCCGCCACCTCGGAGATCGCCCGCAACGTCCAGCAGGCGGCGGGCGGCACCGCTCAGGCTTCCCATAACATCGGTCAGGTGCGGACCGCCGCCGGCCAGACCGGCCAGTCGGCCCAGGAAGTCCTGTCGGTCGCCCAGGAGGTGTCGAGCCAGACCGGCCGCCTCCAGCAGCAGATCGACCGCTTCCTCAGTCAGGTGAGGTCGGCATGATGCCAGCGAAAGGCCCCTCTTCCCCGCGGGGAAGAGGGGCCTTTCGTTTCTCAGCCCCGAAGTGGCGTCAGCCCTGGACCACCGTCTGGCGCTGGGTGCCCAACCCTTCGACGCCCAGTTCCACCACGTCGCCGGCCTTCAGGAAGACCTGCGGCTTCTGGCCCATGCCGACGCCGGGCGGAGTCCCGGTGGAGACGATGTCGCCCGGCTGAAGGCTCATGAAGCGCGACAGGTAGGACACCAGATAGCGCACGCCATAGACCATGGTGGCGCTGGTGCCGTCCTGATAGCGGTGGCCGTTGACCTCCAGCCACATCTTCAGCGCCTGCGGATCCTCGATCTCGTCACAGGTCACCAGCCAGGGGCCGGTCGGGCCGAAGCTGTCGCAGCTCTTGCCCTTGGTCCACTGGCCCTGCCGTTCGATCTGGAAGGCGCGCTCGGACACGTCGTTGACGATGCAATAGCCGGCGACATGGTCCATCGCCTCGTCTTCCGAGACGTATTTGGCCGTCTTGCCGATGACGAAGGCCAGTTCGACCTCCCAGTCGGTCTTTTCCGAGCCGCGCGGCAGTTCGATGGGGTCGTTCGGGCCGACGATGGCGCTGGTCGCCTTCATGAAAATGATCGGCTCCGGCGGCACCGCCATGCCCGTTTCCGCCGCATGGTCGGAGAAGTTCAGGCCGATGCAGACCATCTTGCCCACCTGCCCGACGCAGGGGCCGAGGCGCGGGTTGCCCTCCACCAGCGGCAGCGAGGCCGGGTCGATGGCCCGCAGCCGGTCGAGCGCGTCCGGCAGCAGAGTGGCGCCGGCGATGTCGTCGACATGGGCGGACAGATCGCGGATGCGGCCGTCGGCATCCAGCAGGCCCGGCTTTTCCTGGCCCGGCGGGCCGTAGCGCAGCAGTTTCATGAAAAACCTTTCCAGATAAGGAGGTTGTCTCCGACAGGACGGCGGTGTTGGCCGATCCTGCCCGGACGGCGTGGAAAGTAAAGGGGGGAGCGAACGAATTGTAGCATTGCTTCACAGATGGGTCGACAAAGCGGCCTGACTGTAGTAAAACTACATTCGGTTCCGATACGCCTCACTTCGCTGCCCCTTCGGCAGCCACTCCGGTCCTCCCATGCTGGACAGCATCGCTTCCTCCCTCGACAGCCTGCGCCGCGCGGAAGCCGCGGTGGCGCGCAGCGTTCTGGCCGATCCCGGTGCGGCGGTGCGCGACAGCCTGGCCCAGCTTGCCGGCAAGGCCGGGGTCAGCGAACCGTCGGTCCTGCGCTTCTGCCGCTCCGCCGGTTTCGGCGGTTTCCAGGAATTCAAGATCGCGCTGGCCCAGCATCTCGCCGCCTCGGCGGCGCGGGAGGAGGCCGGCGACCGCCCGACACCGCTGGTGCGCGATCTTTCCCCCGGCGACAGCGTCGCCAGTGCGGCTGAGAAGGTGCTGAACCGCTCCATCGACGCGCTGGTCCGCCTGCGGGGCCGGCTCGACGCCCTGGCGTTGGAAAAGGCGGCCGGGGTGCTGGCACGGGCGCGGCGGGTGCAGATCGTCGGCGTCGGCGCGTCCGGTGCGGTGGCGCTGGACGCCCATCACAAGCTGTTCCGGCTGCTGCCGCAGGTCACCGCCAGCACCGATGCCCATCTCCAGGCGATGGCCGCCGCGACGCTCGGCCCCGGCGACGCGCTGCTGGCGATCTCCAAGACCGGAACCAGCGACGAGATCTTCGACGTCGCCGCCATCGCCCGCGACGGCGGAGCGACGGTGATCGCCATCACCGCATCGGCGACACCGCTGGCCGAACGCGCCGACATCCGCCTGACCGTCGATGTGGACGAGGACACCGCGGTCCATACCCCGATGGCCTCCCGTCTGGCACAGCTGGCGCTGATCGACGTGCTGACCGTCGCCGTCGGCCTGCAGGCTCCGCCCGGCCTCGACCGCCGCTTGGCCCGCATCAAGGCAGTCCTGGCCGGGCATCACCGCGCGCCGGAGCGGCCGGCTTCCGTTTCAAACTCCGCGTCTTCCGCCACCCGAAGAAAAACCGAGGAATCCTGATGTCCACCACGCAGACCCCGAATGAAATCCTGGACCAGCTCGTCGCTTACGGCGTCGTTCCGGTCATCCGCAACAGCTCCGCCGATCTGGCGCGCACCGCCGTGACTTGGCTGCGCGAGGCCGGTTACGGCACCTTCGAGATCACCATGACGACCCCCGGCGCCGTCGGCCTGATCGAGGAGCTGTCGGCGGAAGGCGGCGCCCTGATCGGCGCCGGCACCGTCCTGACCCCGGCCGCCGTCGCCGACGTGGTGAAGGCCGGCGCCAAGTATGTGGTGTCGCCCTGCGTCGTGCCGAAGGTGGCCGCCGCCTGCCGCGACCATGGCGTCGCCTGCCTGATGGGCGCCCTGACCCCGACCGAGGTGCATGCCGCCATCTCCGCCGGTGCCGACGCCATCAAGATCTTCCCGGCCTCCACCGTCGGTCCGGCGCACATCAAGGCGCTGAAGTCGGTCTTCCCCGGTGTCCGCTTCGTCCCCACCGGCGGCATCGACGCCACCACCGTGGCCTCCTATGTCGCGGCCGGTGTCGCCTGCGTCGGCGCCGGCGGCAAGCTGGTCGATGAAACGCTGGTCAAGAAGGGCGACCGCGAGGGCATCCTCGCCGCCGGCCGCCAGCTGATGGACGCCTATCGCGCCGCCAAGGGCGCGTGAGCGAACCGGCATGAGGCGGGGAGCGAACCCCCGCCTCAAACCCCTTCCAGCACCCCGCGCACCGCGTCCATTGCGGCCAAGCCGCGGCTGAAGGCCGATTCCGCGGTTACGGCCAGGTCCTGCGCCTCCACCCGGCGGCCTTCGCGCATGCCGTCCTCCACCGCCCGCATCAGCCCGACGAAGGCGGTCAGGCCGAAATGGCTGGCGGCACCGGCAAGGCGGTGGGCGATGTCCTCGATTTCGTCGTCGGGGGTGTCGGCGGCGGTCAGGCGGGGCAGCCCCTCCTGGGCCGATTCCAGCAGTAGGCCGCGGATGGTGGCGAAGCGGGCGGGACCGAGGGAGCGGATGTAACGTTCCAGAATCTCCTCGTTCACATCGTCCTCGACCACCCGCGGGCGGGGCGATGCCTCCGCCAAGCTCATCCCAACCTGCTGCTCCTCCTCATCGTCGGCACGCGGGGCGACGGCGTTCGACAGCAGGTGCATAAGCCGCTCCGGGAAAATCGGCTTCTCGATCACCGCATCGATGCCGGCGGCGATATAGCGGGCGCGGTCGGCGGCGAAGACGTTGGCGGTCACCGCGACGATGGGCACCGCCGCACGGTCGGAATCCTCCAGGGCACGGATGCGGCGCGCCACCTCCGGCCCGTCGATGTCGGGAAGGCGGATGTCCAGCAGGATGGCGTCGAAACGCCGCCGGGTCGCCAGTTCCAGCGCGCTTTCGCCGGTTTCGGCAACGGTGATGCGGTGGCCAGCGTCGGACAGCAACCCCAGCGCCACCTCCCGGTTGATCGCGTCGTCCTCCACCAGCAGCAGGGCCAGCGACCGCACCCGGCTGATTGGCAGCAGCCGTCCGGGCCGCGCCGGCAGCGCCGGCTCCTCCACCCGCAGCAAGGGGATGGTGACGGTGAAGACGCTGCCCAGCCCCTCCACACTGTCGACACGGATGCTGCCCTGCATGGCGTCCAGCAGGTGGCGGACGATGGCGAGCCCCAGCCCGCTGCCGCCGAACCGCCGGGCGATGGTCGGATCGGCCTGCTCCAGCTTCTCGAAGATGGCGGCACGGCGGTCGGCCGGCACGCCGATCCCAGTGTCGCGCACGGCCAGACGCAGCATCTCTCCGGCACCGGAACGTTCCGGCCCCGGTTCGATGTCGACGCGCAGAACCACCCCGCCGCGCTCGGTGAACTTCACCGCATTGCCGACTAGGTTCACCAGGATCTGCCGCAACCGTTGACGGTCGACCACCACCAGTTGCGGAACCTCCGGCGCGATGTCGAGGTCGAGGTAGATCCCCTTCTCGTTCGCCAGTCCTTCCACAGTCGCAACGACTTCCTCCAGCACCGGCAGCAGGGCGCAGGGAGCCGGGTCGAGGTCCAGCTTGCCGTCCTCGATCTTGCGCAGGTCGAGGATGTCGTTGACCTGATCGAGCAGCCCATGGCCGCAGCGCATGATCGACATGGCATAGCGGCGCTCCCCGGCATGCAGCTGCCCGGTCAGCAGCAGCCGGCACAGCCCGAGGATGCCGTTCAGCGGCGTGCGCATCTCGTGGCTGACGGTGGCGAGGAACTCCGTCTTGGCGGCGTCGGCGCGCTCTGCCCGGTCCTTGGCCTGGCGCAGCTCCTCACGCGCCCGGCGCGACGCGGTGATGTCGTTGGCGACGCAGATGATGCGGCAGCGCCCGTCGCCCGACCATTCGAAGGGATGGCGCTGCAACGCGAAGACGGTGTTCTCGCCGTTGCGGGGAAGAACCAGTTCCTCCACCCCCAGCGAGCGCATGGATCCCGGATCGCCGCCGGCGAGCGCCCGCCCGGTCTCCGGACCCAGCACCTCGGCCAGCGTGCGGTCCTCGATGTCGGCGCGGCGGGTGCCGAAGCAATCCTCCGCCGCCCGGTTCCACAGCACGACACGGCCGCTGTCGCCGTCCAGCACATAGAGGACGCTCGGTACATTGTCGATCACCGCGTCCAGGAAGGCCTGGGTCCGGCGCAGCAGCTCCTCCGCCTCGCGGCGGCGGGTAATGTCGACGACCGAACTCAGAAGCACCTCCTCGCCCTGGAATTCAAAGGCGATGCCGGACAGCAGGCCCCACAGCCGACGGCCGGAGCGGGTCACCAGTTCGGTCTCCACATCCAGTGCCAGCCCGCTGGTGAAGACGTCGCGGACGAACTCGTCGCGCACCTGCGGGACGTACCAGACGCTGGCGGCGGGGCGGCCCAGCAACTCACCGGCCTCGTCCACCTCGAACAGGTCGGCGGCGCGGCGGTTGACGAAGCGGATCTGGCCATCGGCGCGGCCGGAGATCACCAGCGGGACCGGTGCGGCCTCCAGCACCGTGCGCAGCCACTGCTCGTTGCGGCGCAGCGCCTCGCTCTTGTCCTCCGTCTCCTGGATGTAGAAGCGCAGGGCGCGGGCAAGCTCACCGATCTCGTCGGCGCCGGTCACCGGCACTTCGGCCCGGCCACCGCCGGTGCGGTCGCGGATCGCCTCGCTGACCGCCCACAGCCGGGCCAGCACCTTGCGCCGCACATACAGCACCGACAGCACCATCCCCAGCACCACCACACCGACCGAGGCGAAGAACAGGCGGGTGTAGGTGGTCGACACCTCGATCACCTGCTGGCGGCTCTCTTCCGCCGCCTTGGTCTGCTCGACGAAGATGCCGGTGTTGAGGCCGGTGTTGACCAGCGACACCTGATTGGCGCGGTCGACCAGCCCGTTCAGCATCTCAGATGCCTGCAACTCCGCCTGCCGCTGGCGGAAGACGGAGCGGTCGCCCTCCACCACCGAGCGCATGCCCTCCGCCAGCCGGGCGAGCCGGTCCGCCACATTGTCGCCTGAGCCGTCCGCCGGACCGACCGGGGCGGACCCGTCCAGCGCCGACAGTTGCGCCACCGCGCTGTCGGCCAGCCGGGTGAGCGCGAAGCTGTTCTCCGCCTGATGGACCGAGGCGATCAGGAACAGCAACCGTTCCGCCATCGCCAGCCAGCGCTGTACGCCGGCATCGTCAACCCCGCGCAGGGCCGGTTCGGCCAGGGCATCGGCCATCCGCCGCACGTCGCGGTTGCGTTCGGCGAGGGCGCGGCGGGCGGTGATGCGGGCGGTCACGCCGCGGTCGATGGCGTCGCGCAGTCGCAGAATCTCGTCGCGTTGTACTTTCAGTCCGGTGATCCGCTGGGTCTGCCGGCCGTCGGAGGAGTCCATCTCCGCCAGCAGCCGGTCATAGCCGTCCAACTGGTCGGCCAACCCCTGCTTGATCGTTTCGCGTCCGAAATTTTCCTGCGACAGGGCCAATTGTTCCAGGGTCCGCATGATCCGCTGGTGCTGGCGCTCCAGCTTGGCGGAGGCGACGACCGCCGGGAACTGCTCGGATGTGACCTTGGTGATGCCGGCATGGAGCCCGTCGAAGGCGATGTAGGCGCCAAGCCCGATCAGGAAGGCGACCAGACCGTTGAAGGCGAGAGCGCCGAACAACCGCGCGCCGACACCGATCCTGACCACCCCGGCCTTCGCCGATCCCGAACCGCCCGATTTGGAACCGCTTGGCCCCGCCTTGCTGTCGCCCGCCATGCCCGTTCCCGCTTCCCTCGGCCGCGCATCGTTTGCGTGGCGGCGCCGGCAGCGTATCATAGCGCGGCCGTCGGATAAGGGGAGAAGGATGGGGTCGAAGCCTGTTGCCGCCACTGTCGGCCTGCTGCTGGCGCTGCAACCGCTGCTGTCCGCCGGAACCGCCGCGGCGCAGCCGGACGTCGCCGCACGCAACGGTGACCGCCCGGTCCTTGCCGAGATCGAACGGCGCGGGGTCGTGCGCTGCGGCGTGTCCTTCAATCCCGGCTTCGCCGCCAACGACGATGGCGGGCGCCCGGTCGGCTTCATGGTCGACCTGTGCCGGGCGCTGGCCGCAACGGTTCTGGGCAAGGCCGACGCCATAGAAATCCGCCGTCTGTCCAAGCCGCAGGAATTCGCCGCAGTGGCCACCGGCGAGGTCGACGTCTCCTTCGCCCAGACATCCTGGACGCTGACGCGCGACGCCACCTATGCCGTCGATTTCGGGCCGCCGATCTTCTACGACGTGCAGGGGATCGCCGCATGGCGGCTGCCGGACGGCCATTCGGCGCTGGACGGCGACCTCACGGTCTGCGTGCCGGCCGGAACCACCACCCAGGCCGAGCTTGAAACCCTGATCGGCGGCGGCAAGCGGCCCTGGAAGCTGCGCAGCTTTCCCGGCTGGCCCGACACGCTGGAAGCCTTCCTCAGCCGCGACTGCGCGGCGATCAGCGCCGACCGCGCGCTGCTGACCACGGCGCTGCACATGCTGGAAACGCCGCAGGACGCGGTGGAGATCGCCGACATCCCATCGTCCCCGGCCTCGCGCGAGCCGCTGGCCCCGCTGACGCCGAACAGCGACCGCAACTGGATGGCGGCGGTTCGCTGGACCATGTTCGCCCTGTTCCTGACCGACGATGCCGGGGTGTCCGGTGCCAACGCCAATTTCCAGCGCATCACCGGCACCAGCGAGATGCGCCGCCTGCTGTCCGGCATGCCGGAGGTCGCGGCGAAAGCGGGATTGCGGCCGGACTGGGCCTATCAGGCGGTGGTGCAGGTCGGCAATTACGGCGAGATCTTTGAACGCAATCTCGGGAGCCGCTCGCCCTTCAAGCTCGATCGCGGCCTGAACCGGCCCTGGACCCAAGGGGGGCTGCTCTACGCGCCCGTGTTCCAGTAAGCCCGGTATCCGTCCAAAAGATTAGCGTAACCCATTACCGTGCCCCCGATACCCCCGACCATGGTCGGGGGTGACGCGCACTGTTCGTGCACGCAACTATCAGTGACATAACAAAGGCGCGGGCTCGGTCATCAAATCACGCGACCGACAGGCCCCGCATGCCAGAAAACCGACCAAAGTTGTGGATTATTCACTTGGGAGGGTGAAGACCATGGCCTATGCGGCTTCGACATCGGACGCCGTCCGACCGATGACGGGCGAGGAGAAGAAAGTCATCTTCGCGTCCTCGCTCGGGACCGTCTTCGAGTGGTATGATTTCTATCTTTACGGATCGCTCAGCGCGGTGATCGCCGCGCAGTTCTTCTCCGGCGTCAACCCGACCGCAGGCTTCATCTTCGCGCTGATGGCGTTCGCCGCAGGCTTCGCGGTCCGTCCCTTCGGCGCCCTGGTCTTCGGCCGCCTCGGCGACATGATCGGCCGCAAATACACCTTCCTGGTCACCATCCTGATCATGGGCCTGTCGACCTTCATCGTCGGCATCCTGCCCAACTACGCCTCCATCGGCATCGCCGCCCCGATCATCCTGATCGGGCTGCGCCTGCTGCAGGGGCTGGCGCTCGGCGGCGAGTATGGCGGAGCCGCGACCTATGTCGCCGAGCATGCGCCGCACGGCCGCCGCGGCAACTACACTTCCTGGATCCAGACCACCGCGACGCTCGGCCTGTTCCTGTCGCTGCTCATCATCCTGGGCTGCCGCGTCGCCATGTCGCCGGAGGACTTCAATGCCTGGGGCTGGCGCATCCCGTTCCTGATCTCCATCGTGCTGCTCGGCATCTCGGTGTGGATCCGGCTGATGCTGAACGAGTTGCCCGCCTTCAAGAAGATGAAGGAGGAAGGCAAGCATTCCAAGGCGCCGCTGACCGAATCCTTCGGCGAGTGGAAGAACCTGAAGATCGTCCTGCTCGCCCTGTTCGGCCTCGTCGCCGGCCAAGCGGTGGTCTGGTACACCGGCCAGTTCTATGCCCTGTTCTTCCTGACCCAGACGCTGAAGGTCGATGCCCAGGCGGCCAACCTGATGATCGCGGCGGCCCTGCTGATCGGCACTCCCTTCTTCGTGATCTTCGGCACGCTGGCCGACCGGATCGGCCGCAAGCCGATCATCATGGCCGGGCTGCTTCTCGCCTGCCTGACCTATTTCCCGCTGTTCAAGGGCATCACCCACTACGCCAACCCGGCGCTCGAGGAGGCCATCGCCACCGCGCCGGTCGTGGTCCTCGCCGATCCCAACGAGTGCTCGTTCCAGTTCAACCCGGTCGGCACCAGCCAGTTCACCAGCTCCTGCGACATTGCCAAGAGCGCCCTGGTGAGGCGCGGCATTCCCTACACCAATGAGGTGGCGCCTGCCGGTACGGTGGCGTCGATCAAGGTCGGCAGCACGGTCATCCCGAGCTATACGGCCGTGCCGCAGGCCAACACCACCGTGTCGCTGAGCCACGGCCCGGCCACCGCCGCCACCCCGACCGACGCCAAGGCCGCCGGTGCCGCCTTCGACAAGGGTCTCGGCGATGCGCTGAAGACCGCCAACTATCCGGCCAAGGCCGATCCGGCCCGCATCGACACGGTGATGGTCATCGCCCTGCTGACGGTGCTGGTCCTCTACGTGACGATGGTCTACGGCCCGATCGCCGCGATGCTGGTGGAGATGTTCCCGACCCGCATCCGCTACACCTCGATGTCGCTGCCCTACCACATCGGCAACGGCTGGTTCGGCGGCTTCCTGCCGACCACCTCCTTCGCCATCGTGGCGGCCACCGGCGACATCTACTCCGGCCTCTGGTACCCGATCATCATCGCCGCGGCGACCCTGGTGATCGGCCTGCTGTTCGTCCGCGAAACCAAGGACGTGGACATCTACCAGCACGACTGACCGCGGCCGCATCGACGCCTGACAAGGAAAACGGGCGGAGGGGATGACCCTCCGCCCGTTTGCCGTTGAGAGCGCCTGCCCGCTCGCCGTCAGGCGATGGTCAGCGTCGCGTTGCGCTGGGCCGCGTCGTCCAGGGCGAAGGCAGCACCGGCGGCGGGGGCAAGCGGAGAGGCGACGCGGCCTTCCTCATAGCCCTCGGCGACATAGTGGGCGGTCGCCGCCTGCAGGTCGCTGCCGAAGGCCGCCTGCAGATCCGGGTAGCGCGCCAGATAGGACTGCGCGTCGAAGCCCAGGCTCCGCCCCTCGGTCCGGCCGATGGTGGCGTAATGCAGCGCCGCCGCCGTCGGGTCGTTGCCGAAGGCCTGGATCAGGTCGGGATTGGCGGCCAGATAGGATTCCGCATCGAAATCGAACCGGCGATTCTCGTTGCGGCCGGTCTCGATGTAATGGCGGGTGGCGTCGGCCGTGTTGGTGCCGAAGGCCGCGGCCAGATCGGGGTTGTCGGCCAGATAACCAGCGGCGTTGAAGGTCAGCGACCGCCCCTCGCTCCAGCCGAAGGAGCGGTAATGGTCGAAGGCGGCCTCGCTGTCCATCCCATAGGCGGCGGCAAGGTCCGGATTGGCGGCGAGATAGGACAGGCCATCGAACACCGGGGCCGAGGCGCCGGCCACCGTCTGGTCGGTGTACTGGATGAACTCGACGTTGGTCAGCCGGTCATAGCCGTTGGCGTCGATCACATAGATCTCGCCATTATATTTGACGGCACCGCTGTCGGCCAGCGAAGCGTGGCGGACGACCGTGTCGTTGCTGCCGTCACCGCCATCGATGACATTGACGCCGCTGCCGCCATCCAGCAGGTCGTCGCCCATGCCGCCCTTGATGGTGTCGTCGCCGGCATAGCCGCGCAGCGTGTCGTTCAGGTTCGACCCGGACAGGCTGTCATTGCTTCCCAGCAGGGCGGCGCGGATCGCCTCCGGGCTGGTGCCGGTGCTCGCCCAGTTCAGAGCCGTCGCCACCGGCAGGTTCAGATCCGACACCGCCACGTCGAGAACGCCATTGCTCGCGTTGGTGACGCTGGTGATGGTGCCCCCGGTCAGGGCCTTGGTGAGGGGATCGTAGGTGAAATTGCCGCGCAAATCGGTGAACCGGTTGCCGGGATAGGTGATGACGAGCTGGTCGGGCGTGGCACCGGTGATCGTGCCGCCCTGGATGTTCGTCACATCAAGCGCGTCGGTGTTGAGGCTGGACTGGGAACCGGCGCTGACCGAAACCATTCGGACTCTCCTTCACCTTTTCGTGTTCGACCAAAGGCTTTGCAGCCTTGCAGGAAGAACACCAAAGGAGAGGAAGTGTCCCGACGCGGCCGGGCGGGCGGTCGGGCGGCTCCCTTTGCTCCCCGCTCCACCGGCCGCATCCTTTTGCGTCCCGCCAAAAGTGGAAAGCGGATGCGGATTGCAAGCGCGGCGACAATGACGGGTTTGTGATAGGCTGTTGCCCGCAGGGAGCGAAAATCAAAAACCGGAGGCGCAAAGCCCCATGGAAAGCTGGTTCATCCTGGCCGCGTCGCTGGCCTATCTGCTGTCGCTGTTCGCCATCGCGTGGTACGGCGACCGGACCGGCACCCATGGCAGCGAGCGGCGCACACCCTGGCTCTATGCCCTGAGTTTCGGCGTCTATTGCACGTCCTGGACCTTCTACGGCGCGGTCGGGCGGGCGGCGACCGGCGGCTTCTACTTCCTGCCCATCTATATCGGACCCATCCTGATGATCGGGCTGGGCTGGCCGGTGCTGGCCCGCATCGTCCGGGTGGCGAAGTCGGAAAACGTCGTCTCGATCTCGGACTTCCTGTCGGCGCGCTATGGCAAGAGCCGCAGCCTCGCGGCACTCGTCACCGTCGCCGCGGTGATCGGGCTGCTGCCCTACATCGCCCTGCAATTGAAGGCGATCAGCGTCAGCTTCGAGATCCTGGCCGGGGCGTCGCTGGGCGCCGACCTCAGCCAGATGCCGGGCGGGACGGCGCTGATGGCGGCGCTGCTGATGGCGGCCTTCGCCATCCTGTTCGGCGTGCGCAGCGTGTCGGCCAACGAACATCACCGCGGCCTGATGATGGCAATCGCCGCGGAATCGGTGGTGAAGCTGGCCGCGGCGCTGGGCGTGGGCGGGGCCATCGCCTTTTCCGTCTTCGGCGACCCGGCGACCTTCTTCGATGCCGCCGTCCGCCACCCGGGCTTTCTGGAGCTGATCCGGATGGACAGCATCGGCACCGACTGGTGGGTGGCCTGCCTGCTGTCGGGGCTGGCGATCCTGTGCCTGCCGCGCCAGTTCCATGTGGCCGTGGTGGAAAACACCCATGGCGGCGACGTGCGGTCGTCGGCGAAGCTGTTCCCGGCCTACCTGGTCGCCATCAACATCTTCGTCCTGCCGGTGGCGCTGGCCGGGCTGATGCTGTTCCCGGACGGCACCACGAACGCCGACACCTTCATGGTGTCCATCCCCTTGAGCCAGGGCTGGCCGTGGCTGGCGCTTGCCGCCTTCATCGGCGGTCTGTCGGCCGCCACCAGCATGATCCTGGTGGAGATGGTGGCGCTCAGCACCATGATCTGCAACGACGTCGCCGTCCCGCTGCTGATGGCGCTGCGCCCGGACGACCGGCGGCTGCGCGACGATCCCGCGGGGATCCTGCTGCTGGTGCGGCGGTCGGCGGTGATCGTGCTGGTTCTGCTGTCCTACGGCTGCTACCGGCTGATCGGCCCGGCCTTTCCGCTGGCGACCATCGGGATGATGAGCTTCACCGCGGTGGCGCAGTTCGCCCCGGCCCTGCTGGGCGGGCTGATCTGGAGCCGCGCCAGCCGCAGCGGCGCCTTCGCCGGCATCTGCGCCGGATTCGTCGGCTGGGCCTACACCATGCTGCTGCCGTCCTTCGCCGATGCCGGATGGCTGGCCTCCAGCGCCTTGCGCGAGGGCCCCTTCGGCTTGACCGGCCTCAGCCCGGTGGCGCTCGCCGGCATCGCCGGCATCGACCCGCTGACCAACGCCGCCCTGTGGAGCCTGGGGCCGAACCTCCTGCTGTTCGTCGTGGTCTCGCTGCTGACCCGTCCGTCGACTCTGGAGCGCCAGCAGGCCGCCCGCTTCATGAGCCTGCGCCGCGCCTCCGATGGCGAGCCGCATGGGCCGCGCGGCGCCACGCTGGCCGACCTGCACGATCTGGCCCTGCGCTATGTCGGGCAGTCGCGCGCCGATGCCGCGTTCCGCCGCTTCACCGGCGTGGCCGACGGCGATTTGCGCACAGCACTGCTGATGCGCACCGATGGCGAGGCGATCCAACTGACCGAGCGTCTGCTCGCCGGCGCCGTCGGGTCGGCGTCGGCCCGCGTCGTGGTGGCTGGGCTGCTGTCCGACCGCCGGCTGTCGCGCACCGATGCGCGCTCGATCATCGACGAAGCCTCGCGCGCCATCCTGAAGCAGCACGAGCTGCTCCGCGCCACCGTGGAGAATGTGCCCCAGGGCATCGCCGTGTTCGACGAGGACTGGCGCGTCGCCACCTGGAACAACCAGTTCGTCGTCCTCCTGGAACTGCCGGACGGCTTCGTCCAGGTCGGCACCTCGTTGCAGGACATCGTCGGGCTGATCGCCCGGCGCGGTGAGTACGGCCGCAACGGCGAGATCGAGACCCTGCTGGAGCGCCGGTCCGATCCGCGCCGCCGCAACAGGCCCGATGTCTATGAGCGGGTGCGGCCCGACGGCACGGTGCTGGAGATCGCCACCAACCCGATGCCGGGGCAGAGGCCCGGCGGACGGCCCGGGGGCGGCGGCTTCGTCGCCGTCTACACCGACGTCACCGAACGCCACCGCGCCGCCGCCGCCCTGCGCGAAGCCAACGAAACGCTGGAACGCCGCATCGAGGAGCGCACCCACGCCCTGTCGGAAGCGAAGGCGGAGGCCGAGCGTGCCAACCGCGGCAAGACCCGCTTCCTGGCCGCCGCCAGCCACGACCTGTTGCAACCTCTGCACGCCGCCCGGCTGTTCCTGTCGGCCTTGTCCGAACGCAACGGCGACAGCGCCATCCGCCAGATCGACGCCTCGCTGCGGTCGGTGGAAACGATCCTGGGCGATCTGCTGGACGTGTCGAAGATCGACAGCGGCGTGGTGAAGCCGAACCCGGTGCCGATGCGGATCGAGGAACTGCTGAAGCCGTTGGGCGAGGAATTCACCGTGCTGGCCAGCCGCCACGGGCTGGGGCTGCGGGTGGTCGACTGCTCCGCCACCGTCCGCAGCGACCCGACGCTGTTGCGGCGCATCCTCCAAAATTATCTCGCCAACGCGGTGCGCTACACCCGCACCGGCCGCATCCTGCTGGGCTGCCGGCGGCGGGGGAGTTTCCTGTCCATTGAGGTGTGGGACACCGGGCCCGGCATCCCCGAACACAAGGTGCCGGAAATCTTCATGGAGTTCCGCCAGCTCGACAACGACAGCGACGATCGGGGCGACCGCGGCAAGGGGCTGGGGCTGGGCCTCGCCATCGTCGAGCGACTGGCCGGCATCCTCGGCCACACGGTGCAGGTACGCTCCAAGGTCGGGCGTGGCAGCGCCTTCTCCGTGCTGGTGCCGCTGACCGACGAGCCGGTGGCCGCCCGTGCCGTCGTGGTCCGCCCGCGCGGCCGCGACCTGCGCGGCGTGCTGGTCCTTTGCCTGGAAAACGAGCCGGCCATCGCCCGCGCCACCGAGGATCTGCTGTCCAGCTGGTCATGCCGCGTCGTCACCGCCGTCGCCCCCGACCTCGCGCTGGCGAAGCTGGAAGGGCGGACGCCCGACGTGATCCTGACCGACTACCATCTCGACCGCAGCCTGACCGGGGTGGAGGCTTTGCGGACCCTGCGCGCCTCGCTGGGCAGCGACATCCCCGCCGCCGTCGTCACCGCCGACCGCGACGCCGCCGTGCGCGAGGACATCGAGACGGCCGGATGCCGGCTGCTGTACAAGCCGGTGCGTCCGGGTGCGTTGCGGGCATTGCTGGGCCAGCTGCTCGCGGAAGGGCAGCGGATGGCGAGCGATTGACGCGCAGGAATTCAACCATAAGGAAAATCAGGTTATTGACGGTTCAGGCACGGAGCCATACGATTCCGGAGCACCGACCGTCACGGCCAGCCTTGGAGCTTCCGGTCAACGGACTCCACGATCCGAACAGGCCCCGTCAGGCAGGATGCGAATATTGGGAAGGCGCCTTGCGGCTTCGTCCGGAACCTTCGGGAGGACTCGGTTCCGCAAAAGGACGCAGTGGCGGTGCCGACGACATGCATTGACGTGCAATGACGGAACGAAAGGATTGCCCTTCCATGGTGAACCCCACGGCGGCAAACTCCACGACACATTCGACTGCGGAACTTGAGGCGCTGCTGATGCAGCGTCCGCTGACCGATTCCGAGCTTCAGGCGACAGCGGAAGCGGCGGCGGACTTCCGCATCCTCCCCGATGCCACGGTGATCAAGATCGGCGGACAGAGCGTCATCGACCGCGGTCGGGCGGCGGTCTACCCGCTGGTGGACGAGATCGCGGCGGCGCGCAAGGCCCACAAGCTGCTGATCGGTACCGGTGCCGGCACCCGCGCCCGGCATCTCTATTCCATCGCCGCCGGCCTCGGCCTGCCGGCAGGCGTGCTGTCGCAGCTCGGCGCCTCGGTCGCCGACCAGAACGCCGCCATGCTGGGGCAGCTCCTCGCCAAGCACGGCGTCTCTGCCGTTGACGGCGCCGGCCTGTCCGTGGTCCCGCTCTATCTGGCGGAGGTGAACGCGGTGGTCTTCAGCGGCATGCCACCCTACACGCTGTGGATGCGTCCTCCGGCCAACGGCGTCATCCCGCCCTACCGCACCGACGCCGGCTGCTTCCTGGTCGCCGAACAGTTCGGCTGCAAGCGGATGATCTATGTGAAGGACGAGAACGGGCTCTACACCGCCAACCCGAAGACATCCAAGGATGCGACCTTCATTCCGAAGATTTCGGTCGAGGAGATGAAGGCGAAGGGGCTTCAGGACTCGATCCTGGAGTTCCCGGTGCTCGACCTGCTGAAGGCCGCGCGCCATGTCCGCGAGGTGCAGATCGTCAATGGTCTGGTGCCCGGCAACCTGACCCGCGCACTCGCCGGCGAGCATGTCGGCACCATCATCACCGCGAGCTGAGGAGGCGGGACATGTCCGAGACCATCAACAC
Source organism: Azospirillum sp. UENF 112521 (assembly GCF_058780665.1). Taxonomy (NCBI): domain Bacteria; kingdom Pseudomonadati; phylum Pseudomonadota; class Alphaproteobacteria; order Rhodospirillales; family Azospirillaceae; genus Azospirillum; species Azospirillum sp. UENF 112521. The sequence goes on along the minus strand of NZ_JBSNCI010000001.1, from coordinate 232,653 downwards.
CATCAAGCATGTGGCCTCGCCGCTCGCGCGGCAGACCCTGCTCAACGACGACCTGACCCGTCCGGTCGCCGGCGGGCGGCCGATTGCGCTGCTGCCCTGGTTGCATGTGGTGAAGATCGGCGGCCGGTCGATCATGGACCGCGGCCGCGACGCGATCCTGCCGGTCGTCGAGGAAATCCGCCGCATCCTGCCGGAACACCGCCTGCTGATCCTGACCGGTGCCGGCATCCGTGCCCGCCATCTCTACAGCGTCGGGCTCGATCTCGGCCTGCCGGTCGGCTCGCTGGCGCCGCTGGCGGCGAGCGAGGCCGGACAGAACGGCCATATCCTGGCCTCGCTGCTGGCACCGGACGGCGTCTCCTATGTGGAGCATCCGACCATCGCCAGCCAGTTGGCCGTCCATCTGTCGGCCGCCCGCGCGGTGGTGGGCAGTGCCTTCCCGCCCTATCATCATCACGAATTCCCGACCTCGCGCATTCCATCCCACCGGGCCGACACCGGGGCCTTCCTGCTGGCCGACGCGCTGGGGGCCGCCAGCCTGACCATCGTCGAGGATGTGGACGGCATTTACAGCACCGATCCCGACGGTGCGGACGGTGCAGTGGCCCGTCTATTGCCGGAGATCACGGCCGCCGATCTGGCTGCCCATGACGGTCCCCTGCCGGTGGACCGGGCATTCGTCGAGGTGCTGGCGAACGCCCGCCACATCACCCGCGTCCAGTTGGTGAACGGCCTGGTTCCGGGACGGCTGACCGCCGCACTGCGCGGCGAGCATGTCGGCACGATAATCCACACTGGCGCCCGCCGGGTTTGACGGCCAGGAATTGAAACCAGGGCAGCGGGCGTACCATCGACGATGCGGTGCGCCCGCCTCTAGTTCACCGGAGCACGACGGACAGGAATGGTTAGGGCATGGTTGCGTTGCCAACAGAGTTCAATGGAATGTCATCAAGGCTGCTGTAGACCGGAAGCCCCCGCCTCCGAAAACGCTGCACCTCGGCATCAGCCCCGGCCGATGGGCCACCGACCCGCAAGCATGCATCGCAACGCTCGGCCAAGGCCAATGACACTGGCATCATGATTTCGTCATAAGCCGTCTCTCCGGCAACGGCGATGATCGGCAAGGCGGCATTCACGCCAATTACTGGAATATGCCCCCGGCGAAAGACTTGAAGAGCCGCCTCATTCAGAACGGTAAGATTTGCAGCGCGCTTCAGGGTATCGGCACCGTCGGTACTGTACGGACCGGCAACCATGATCAGCATATTTTCCTCATTCCACCGGTGGCGGCGGTACGGCGGACAGCGCCAACTGGCTCGCCAGCACGGCGGCCTGGGTGCGGGTCAGCACGCCCAGCTTGCGCAGGATCGTGGTGACATGCGCCTTCACCGTCGTCTCGGCGACGTTCATCTCATAGGCGATCTGCTTGTTCAGCTTGCCTTCGGCAATGCCGGCCAGGACGCGGAGCTGCTGGGGCGTCAGGGTGGCGGCGCGCTGGGCCGGGTCGGGGGCTTCGGTTTCGGGGCCGCCGTTGATCTCCGGCAGCCACAGCTCGCCGTCCAGCACGGCGTGGATCGCCTCGACGATCTGGGTGTTCGGCGCCGACTTGGGCACGAAGCCGGAGGCGCCATAGTCGATGGAGCGTTGGATCGTCACCGGATCCTCCGATGCCGACACCACGATCACCGGGATCGCCGGATGTTCGGACCGCAGCATCATCAGGCCGATCAGGCCGCTCATGCCGGGCATGTGCAGATCCAGCAGGATGATGTCCGGCGGCTCCCCGGTGTCCAGCAGCGGCTTGATCTGTTCGAACCGCGACGCTTCCAGAATCACGGCGCCGGCAATCGCCTGACCAATGGTCTGGGTCAAGGCGGTACGCATCAGCGGGTGGTCGTCGGCAATCAGGATGCGGTGCGACATTGATTTTCCGAGAATGGAATTTCCGGACAAGGATGGTCCGGGTTTAAAACGGTTCCACCAGTATCCCCTTGCAGCCGCCCGTTGACAACTGCGCCCAATGCCGCGCGTCGACGTTTCCGGAGGATTTCCCCTCATCCGTCCGCGGACGGAATCGCACCGGCGCTGGTGCGTTCGTGGATGGCCTGACGGCGGAAGCGGTACAGCTCGGCCGGCCGGCCGCCGGTCTGGCTTTCATACTGGCCGGTGGGCTCCACGAAGCCGCCGCTGATCATCAGGCGGCGGAAATTCTGCTTGTGGACCCGCTCGCCCGACAGCGCCTCCACCACCAGCTGGAGCTGGTGCAGGGTGAAGGTCGGCGGCAGCAGCTCGAACACGATGGGGCGGTAGCGCAGCTTGCCGCGCAGCCGCTCCAGCGCGGTCGCCAGGATGCGCCGGCCATCGCGCGCCATCGGCCGGCCGAGCGCGCGCGGCATCGGCCCGCCGGTCGACACCGACGGGTCGACCCGGGCGGCGAGGTCGCGGTCGCGGAAGGACTCAACCACCAGCCCGGCCTCGTAGAGCAGTTCGAACCGCTCCAGCACGCGTTCCATGTCCCAGTCGGCACCGTCCAGGCCGAAGGCCATCTGGGCACGCTCGGCCCGGCGCAGCCGGGTCTCCTCGTCGGGCGCCGAGGCGATCCAGCCGCCGAGCGCCGGGGCGATGACTCCATCCAGCAGCGGCGGGCGCTGGTCGCGCCAGTCCTCCCATGGGAAATGGTCGTAGAGGTCGCGCCATTCGGCCGAGCCGCCGCCGCCCAGGGGGCCGTCCCTGACCAGCGCCAGATAGCCGACCACGACCGAGCGCGGACCGCCGAACAGCTCGTGCGGGTCGCGGTAACGGTCGCCGAAGGTGTAGAGCTGCTCGACATAACGGAGCGCCAGACCTGACAACCCCTCCGCCACCGCGCGGACGCCTTCCTGCAGAGTGCGGAAACGCTCAGGCTCGAAGGGCGCGCCGGGGAGAGCGTCGCGATGCGGCAACGGCTCGTCGCCGCGCCGGTGGTTGTCCGGCACGGTGAATCCGCTGCGCACCGTCACGACGCGCGGAGTCCCGCCGGTCACCGCCACGATGGCGACCGACAGGCCCAGTTGAAGCGATTGGGTCACGGTGCGCCCCTCTCCTTTCGACGAGGGGACGTCCGATGATGTGGGATCAACGCTTGTCCAAGGAGACGAAGGGACGGGCAGCGTGGCCGGTGAAGAGCTGGCGGGGACGGCCGATCTTCTGGGCCGGATCCTCGATCATCTCCTTCCACTGGCTGATCCAGCCGACGGTGCGGGCGAGAGCGAACAGCACGGTGAACATGCTGGTCGGGAAGCCCATCGCCTTCAGGATGATGCCCGAGTAGAAATCGACGTTCGGATAGAGCTTCTTCTCGATGAAGTATTCGTCCGACAGGGCGATCCTCTCCAGCTCCATCGCGATGGCCAGATGCGGCTCGTCCTTGATGCCCAGCCGGTCAAGAACCTGATAGCAGGTCTCGCGCATGATCTTGGCGCGCGGATCGTAGTTCTTGTAGACGCGGTGGCCGAAGCCCATCAGGCGGAAGCTGTCGTTCTTGTCCTTGGCGCGGCGGACGAACTCGGGGATGTTCTCCACCGAGCCGATCTGCTCCAGCATCTTCAGCACGGCCTCGTTGGCGCCGCCATGGGCCGGGCCCCACAGGGCCGCGATGCCCGACGCGATGCAGGCGAACGGGTTGGCGTGCGACGAGCCGGCCAAGCGGACGGTGGAGGTCGAGGCGTTCTGCTCGTGGTCGGCATGCAGGATGAAGATCTTGTCCATCGCTTCCGACAGGACCGGATCGACCTTCCATTCCTCGCACGGCGTGCCGAACGTCATGTAGAGGAAGTTCTCCGCGTAGGACAGGTCGTTGCGCGGATACATGAACGGCTCGCCGACCGTGTATTTGTGCGCCATCGCGGCCATGGTCGGCATCTTGGCGATCAGGCGGTGCGCGGCGATCTTGCGCTGCACCGGATCGAAGATGTCGGTGGAGTCGTGATAGAAGGCCGACAGGGCGCCGACGACGCCGCACATGATCGCCATCGGGTGGGCGTCGCGGCGGAAGCCGCTGTAGAACTTGGCCAATTGCTCGTGCACCATCGTGTGGTAGGTGATGGTGCGCTCGAAATCGGCCTTCTGCTGCGGGTCGGGCAGTTCGCCGTTCAGCAGCAGGTGGCAGACCTCAAGAAAATCGCAATTCTCGGCAAGGTCGGCGATGGCATAGCCGCGGTGCAGCAGGATGCCCTCGTCGCCATCGATGTAGGTGATGGCCGAATCGCAGGCGGCGGTGGAGGTGAAGCCGGGATCGTACGTGAAATAGCCGGTTTCGGCGTAGAGCTTGCGAATGTCGATCACGTTGGGACCGGTGGACCCGCCGAGCAGCGGCAGCTTCAGAGTCTTGCCGGTGGCGTCGTCGGTCAGCGTGACGGTGCCGACCTGGGTCACATCGCCATGCGGCGTGTGCTTGCTCGCTTCCATGACCTTTTCACACTCCTTGCTGGCCGGCTGGGCGGCGGCTCGCGGCCTCCGCTGCCGGACCTTGGTGGTTGGCCCGACTTTGGCACGCATTGGGACTGCGCGCTTCGACACCCTGCGGGGTGCCACGCCGTCTTCTCCCGGTCCCCTTGGACGGGGACGTCTTCCTTCAACCCTCCGAAGGATAGGCCGGACGCGGAACACGCACCCGTCCTGGTCGTTGACTCCTCCGGAAGATTGTAGAGGCAGAAGATAGCAGAGGACATCATGACCGACACGCCTCAAACGCGCACCCCCTCCGAAGGAATGCCCCAGCCGAAGAAATCCGATGCGAAATCCGGCGCGGACACCCATGACCAGACCCCGGCCGGCGAGCGCTCCCCGCGCGAGGACATGACGAAGACGCCGGGCGACGGCACGCTGCAGGACGCCACCCCGGCCGGATTGTCGTCGAAGGAGCTGCGGGAACGGGCGGAGGACACCGACGGCTCGACCCAGCCCGGCACCGGCTGACGCCGGCCACGGACGGTCCCGGCGCACCGGCTTCAGCCCGGCGGTCTCACGCCACTGGCCGCGGCACGCCGGTGCGCTCGCGCAAGCTCCGCTCCAACCGGGCGGCCTCGCGCAACAGGACCGGCAGAAGCCGGGCCGCCTGATCCCTGTCGTCGTTGCGGCAGAGAACCTCCATGCGCCAGGCGATGTGCATGACCGCCATGCCGCCGAAGCTGCCGGCGAGACTGGACAGGTCGTGCGCCTCCTGGGCCAGCGCGCGCAGGTCGACGGTGCCGGCCGACATGGCATCATCCATCGCCGACAGCCGCTCCAGCCGGTGCGAGACATCCTCAAGGAAGCTGTCGACGATCAGCGCCAGACTGTCGGCGCCCACCGTTTCCACCAGATCGTCCAGCACCTCCCCATCCAGCGCCTCGCCATCCCCGCCGCTGCCATCATCATTCCCGGCGGCGCTGCCCCGATCGCTCCCAATGCCTGCCTCCGCCGCAACGGCCGGCGGCTCCGCCGTGCCGATCCAGCGATCCAGCGCGGACAGCAGGCCGGCGCGGCTGATCGGCTTGGTCAGATAGTCGCTCATGCCTGCACGCAGACACAGTTCGCGCGTTCCGGGCATGGCATCGGCGGTCAGGGCGATGATGGGCAGGCCGGCCAGCGCGCCGCCGCGTGCGCGGATCGCCTGGGCGGCTTCCAGCCCGTCCATTCCCGGCATCTGCACATCCATCAGCACCAGATCGATGCCGCCGCGGCAGGCCGCCGCCACCGCCTGCCCGCCGTCCTCCGCCACCTCCACCGTGTAGCCCAGCCGGCGCAGCAGGGTGGTGGCGAACAGCTGGTTGGTGCGGTTGTCCTCCGCCAGCAGGATACGGCCGCGGCGGGGCGGGTCCTCCACCTTCGCTTCGGCCGAAGGAGCGGCAGATGCGGCGGGAGACGCGGCGGCCAACAGCCCGGTCAGGCAGGCGGCCAGCGAACTCTGGCGCAGCGGACGGTTCAGGGTCGCATGGGCCAGACCGGGCGCCGGCCCGCTTTCGCCGCGCACCGCCGGCCCCAGCGTGACGATCAGCACGCGCCGCGTCCCGATCAGTGCCGGGTCGCCGGCAACCGTCGCCAGCAGCACGTCGCCGCCCATGCCGGGCATGGTCTGGTCGGCCAGCACCACGTCGAAGGGATGGCCGCCGGCCGCCCGGCGCCGCAACGCCTCCAGCGCGTCGGCCCCGTTTTCCACACAGGTCGGCCGGGCGCCCAGGCTGTCGAGCATCGAGGCCAGCACCCTGCGGTTCACCGCCAGATCGTCCACCACCAGCACGCTGCGACCGGCCAGCAGCTGTTCGGCCGGCGGCAACGCCTCTTCCGACAGGGCCAGCGGCAGGTCGACAAGGAAACGGCTGCCGATGCCAAGGCTGCTTTCCACCGCGATGCTGCCGCCCATCAGTTCCGACAACTGGCGGCAGATTGCCAGCCCAAGGCCGGTGCCGCCGAACTTGCGGGTGATCGAGCCGTCCACCTGCTGGAACTTGTTGAACAGGGTCGGCATCGCCTCGGCGGGGATGCCGATGCCGGTATCCGTCACGGTGATGCGCATCACCAGATGGGCGTCGGTGACGTCCAGCACTTCCAATTCCACCGCGACGGAGCCTTGATCGGTGAATTTCACCGCATTGCCGACCAGATTGACCAGAATTTGCCGGATGCGGGTCGGATCGCCCAGCAGGGTACGGCGCAGCAGCGGATCGATGTAGAAGCCGATCTCGATCCCCTTCTCGTGCGCGCGAGGCGTCAGCAGTTCCACCACCCCTTCCACCAGATCGGCGGCGTCGAAGGGCAGCGTTTCGATGGTGACGCGGCCGGCCTCCAGCTTGGAGATGTCGAGGATGTCGTTGATGATGGTCAGCAGTGCATTGGACGAGCTGCGGATGGCCTGGGCGAACTGGCGCTGCTCGTCGGTCAGCGGTGTGTCGAACAGCAGCTCCGTCATGCCCTGGATGCCGTTCATCGGCGTGCGGATCTCGTGGCTCATCGCCGCCAGGAATTCCGATTTCGCCTGGGTCGCCGCCTCGGCACGGGCGCGCAGGGCGTCGGCCTCCTCGCGGGCGGCGTCGAGCCCTTCGGCCAGCGCGCACATGTCGGCGGCCTGGCACTGCAACTCCGCCTCGAAGCGCTTGCGCTCGGTGATGTCGGTGCGGGTGCAGACCAGCGAGCCGTTGCTGGTCCGGTTCTCCGCCACCACGATCCAGCGGCCGTCGGGCAGTTCCCGCTCGAACGGCGCACTGGGGTTGCGGTGCTGGGCCAGTTCGGCCTGGATCCAGGTTTCATCGTTCGGCCCGTCCGGATTGCCGGCGAACTCGCCGTTCGCCACGGCGGCGCGCAGAATATCTTCGAACGGGCGGCCGGGAACCATCAGCGGCGCCGTCAGCGGATGGGCTTCGCGATAGCGCTCGTTGCACAGAATCAGCCGGTCGTCGGCATCGAAATAGGCCAACCCCTCCGGCACCGCTTCGATCGCATCGTCCAGCGTCTGCTTGGCGAGCCTCAGCTCCTCTTCCGTCAGCTTGTCGCGCGAGATGTCGGTATGGGCGCCGACCATGCGCACGACGCGCCCCTCGGCGTCGCGGATGTGGATGGCGCGGCTGAGGATGTAGACGGTGTGGCCCTGCTTGTGGCGGAAGCGCTGCACCGCCTCGAATTTCGGGATCAGCCCGGCATTGTAGGCGCGGACCATCTCCAGCGCGGCGATCCGGTCCTCCTCGAAGATCAGGCCGGCCCACATGTCCAGGCTGTTTGCCAGTTCGCAGTCGCGGTAGCCGAGCTGCTCCTTCCAGGTGGGGGAGAACCGAATCCCGCCGCTTTCCAGATTCCAATCCCAGATGCCGTCCCGCGTCGCCTGGACGGTGAGGTCGAGAAGCTCGCGGTTCGACCGCAGTTCCGCCTCCTCCCGCTTGGCCTCGGTGATGTCCTGGACGACACCGAGCAGGCCGACCGGCCGGCCATCGTCGCCGCATTCGGCCATGCCGCGGACGAAGACATGGCGCAGCGAACCGTCGGGCCGGATGACGCGCGCCTCGATCGAAAACCCCTCGCCGGTCTTCCGTGCGCGCTCGACCAGATCGGCCAGAGGCTTGCGGTCGTCGGGGTGGTAGCAGGCGCGCGACAGCTCGACGGTCGGCTGTTGCTGCTGCGGCGGCAGGCCCAGGATGCGATAGACCTCGTCGGACCAGCGGCGGGCATCGGTGACGAAGTCGATGTACCAGTGGCCGAACTGGCCGATCTCCTCGGCGAGATTCAGCAGGCGCGACCGGTCGCGCAGCTCAGCTTCCGCCCGCTCGCGCCGGGTAACCTCGCGGCGCAGCGTCATCTCGTCCACCACCAGCCGGGCGAGCTGGGCCAGCGTCTCCGCCTCGCGGGCATCGAAGCTGTCACGGGGCCTGTCGTCGATGACGCACAGCGTCCCCAGCTTCCGCCCGTCCGCCACCAATGGCGCACCGGCATAGAAGCGGATGTGGGGGTCGCCGGTGACCAGCGGATTTCCGGCGAACCGCCGGTCCTTGGTCGCGTCGGGCACCACCAGCACGCCGTCGTCCAGAATGGCATGGGCGCAGAAGGCGAAGTCGCGGTGGGTTTCCGTCGCCTCCAGCCCGGCGCGGCTCTTGAACCACTGGCGGTCGCGGTCGATCAGCGACACCAGCGCGATGCGGGTCCGGAAGAAATGTTGGGCCAGCCGGGTGATGTTGTCGAACCCCGGCTCGGGCGGCGTATCGAGGATGCAGTAGGAGTGCAGAACCGCCAGCCGGCCGCCCTCATCGGGCGGCAGGGCCGCCGGCACCGGCCCCCCGACCGGATCCGCACTCACGCAGCCGTCTCCCCGGCGCTGCGGCCGTCGGCGATACGCCACTGCTGGAGCTTGCGGTAGATGGTGGAGGGGCTGATCTCCAGTATCAGCGCGGCGCGCGGTACATCGTCGCCGGTCAGCCGCAGCGCCTTCCGGATCATCTCCTTCTCGACCTGCCACAACGGCTGCACGGCGTCGTCCCCTTCCGGCAGGTCGGCGGGCGGCGAACCGCAGGCGGTGCAGGCGGCAGCGGAGCCATCCGGGCCGGCCATCGGCGGCAGCATGTCGAGGGTGACCTGCGGCCCGTCGTTCAGGACCACGACGTTGCGGATGACATTCTGCAATTGCCGCACATTGCCCGGCCAGTCATGGGCGCGCAGCCTCGCCTCCACCTCCGGCGTGAAGGCCGCCAGCGCCTTCCCCTCCTCCCGCGCATAGTCGGACAGGAAGGAGCGGGCGATCTCGATCACGTCGTCGCCGCGGTCGCGCAGCGGCGGCAGGGCCAGCGGGATGACGTGCAGGCGGTAGTAGAGATCCTCCCGGAAACGGGCGGCCTGCACCTCCGCCAGCGGATCGCGGTTGGTGGCGGCGACGAAGCGCACGTCCACCCGCTCCTCCCGGCCGCTGCCGACGGGGTTGACCGTGCCGGTCTGGACGAAGCGCAAAAGCTTGCTCTGCAAGTCGAATGGCATCTCGCAGATCTCGTCCAGGAACAGCGTGCCGCCGTCGGCCAGCAGCGCCGCACCCGGCCGGTCGCCGGACGCACCGGTGAAGGCGCCCTTCACATGGCCGAAGATCTCCGATTCCAACAGGTCCTTGGGAATCGCGGCACAGTTCAACGCGACGAAGGCACCGTCGCGCCTGGGGCTGGCGCGGTGGATGGCCTGGGCCGCCACCTCCTTGCCGGTTCCGCTTTCGCCGGTGATGAAGACGTTGGCCCGGCTGGCGGCCACGCTCTCGATTGTGCGGTAGACCGCCTGCATCTCGGGCGAGCTGCCGATGAAGCCATGGAAGCGCCCGCGGTCCAGATCCTTGCGGTATCCCTCCACCATGCGGGCCAGGGTCCGGCGCTCCAGCGCGTTGCGCAGGGTCAGGTTCAGCCGGTCGGCGTTGAAGGGCTTCACGATGAAATCGAAGGCGCCGAGCTTCATCGCCTCCACCGCCAGATCGATGGAGCCATGGGCGGTGATGATGACCACCGACACGCTTGCGTCGCGGGCATGCAGCGCCTGCAACACCTCCAGCCCGTCCATGTCCGGCAGCTTCAGGTCGAGGATCACCGCATCGGGCGGGGAGGCCGCCGCCGCGTCCAGCGCTTCGCCCCCGCGGGTGCAATGCACGACCTCGTGCGCATCGGCGCGCAGGAACTCGATGTAGAGCTTGGCGAGCGGGACCGTATCCTCGATCAGCAGGATCCGGCGCTTCTTGGAAGAGGACGAGGAAGTGGACAAGGAAGACAAGGGCGGCACTCGGGCAGAGTGGATAAGGCAAGTCCAGTCGGGCAGGCGGCGACACTGAGCGAAGCCACAGTGTAACCCGGCCAAGGGCTTGCCGCCAGTCAGGGCAATCCCACAGACACAGTGCCTTCGCCATGACGCCCCGCCGGGCAGAGATCCGGAGCGGTCCGGCTCCTCTACACCCCGCTGTCGATCAGGTCGGTCCGCCCGATCCGCCGCAGCGAGACCTGGACGCGGGCATTGTGCTCGCGGATCTCGCGCAGGGTCTGCAAGGTGAATTCCACATGGGCCTCCGCCGCCGCGCTCGCCGCCGCCGCGTCGCCGTCCAGCACCGCATTGGCGATGGCCAGATGCTGTTGCAGCAGCAACTCGCGCACGCCCGGCCGGGAATAGAGGTCGGTGCGGTTGTAGAACACGTCGTTGCGCAGCAGGTCCGACAGCGTCCGCATGATGTGCAACATGACGACGTTGTGCGCCGCCTCGTAGATCGCCAGATGCAGGTCGGCGTCCGAATCCGCCTCTTCGGAGCTGTCGTCCTTGCCATGGGCGGCCTGCATGCGGGCGACGATCTCGCGGATGCCGTCGCGGTCGAGATCGGTCGCCCGCTGGGCCGCCAAGCCGGCCGCCGCCGCCTCGATGGAACGGCGGAACTCCAGATAGTCGAAGGACGCGTCCGGCTTGTTGCGCATCAGCGTCATCAGCGGATCGGCGATCTGCGACAGGAAGCTGGCGACATGGGTGCCGCCGCGCCCGCTGACCAGCAGACCACGTTCCTCCAGCTTGGCGATGGCGTCGCGCAGCGACGGGCGCGACACATCCAGCTTCACCGCCAGTTCGCGTTCGGCAAGCAGCTTCTCCCCCGGACGCAGTGCGCCTTCCAGGATCAGCCGTTCCAGATGCTCGGCAATGGCGTCGGCCAGCTTGGCCGGTTTGATCGTCCCCTGCATTGGGTGGGCGGCCTCTCCCTGTACGTCCCGACCCTCTTCAATAGCGATGGACGGAACAGGCGTCCAGAGCGGCGGCGAACGGCAGGGTCGCACCCCCCTACCAAAGTTGGTCGGCTGACAAACGATTCAGCCATTGCACAGTCTGGTAAAATATTTTATCCAACACGCACCGTATGGATAAGAGATGTCCATCGCCGCCGGAATGGCAAGGGGTTTTCCCCAAACCGGCCGGGGCGGAAAGTGCATCCACAACGTACCGGGACAGGACGGACCAGCACCCGCAAGGGCGCATCCGCACCGCGAGCATCGGGGCCGCAAGACCCCGGCGGCGGTGAACGCCTCAGCTTTGCCGAACATCCGGCCTTCCTCCCGCGCCGTCCTCCAGGCGCGGGCAGGGTCGAGTGCGGCCAAAACAAGGCCAACCCTCTCTCGGGACACCGTTCGGACCGACATCACTCCCCGAGAAGGAGACCCCTGACGATGAGCTGGTCGCAAGTCTACGACCCGATGAACAACATCTGGCTGTCGACGCTGTTCGCGTCGCTGCCGGTCCTGGTGATGCTGGGCGGCCTCGGCATCTTCCACATGAAGGCGCACCGCGCGGCCTTGGCTGGCTTGGCGACCGCGCTGGCGGTGGCCGTCGCCGTGTTCGGCATGCCGGTGGCGATGGCGGGAAGAACCGCGCTGCTGGGTGCGGCTTACGGTCTGCTGCCGATCGGCTGGATCGTCGTCAACATCATCTTCCTCTATCACCTGACCGAGCAGCGCGGTCAGTTCAAGATCCTGCAGGAAAGCATCACCGGCATCACCAACGACCGCCGGCTCCAGCTCCTGCTGATCGCCTTCTGCTTCGGCGCCTTCTTCGAGGGTGCCGCCGGCTTCGGCACCCCGGTCGCCGTGACCGGCGCCATGCTGATCGGTCTGGGCTTCACCCCGCTGGCAGCCTCGGGCCTGTCGCTGATCGCCAACACCGCCCCGGTCGCCTACGGCGCGCTCGGCACGCCGGTGCTGGCGCTGGCGGCGGTCACCGGCCTGCCGCTGCTGGACCTGTCGGCGATGATCGGTCGGCAGCTGCCCTTCTTCTCGGTCCTGGTGCCCTTCTGGCTGATCGTCGCCTTCGCTGGCTGGCGCGGCATGATCCAGATCTGGCCCGCCATCCTGGTCGCCGGCGTGTCCTTCGCCGTGCCGCAATATCTGGTGTCGAACTACCACGGCCCCTGGCTGGTGGACGTCGCCGCCGCCATCGTCTCGCTGGTCTCGGTCACCCTGTTCCTGAAGGTCTGGCACCCGAAGGCGATCTGGCACACCGCCGGCGGGGCGTCCGCGCTCACGCAGGGTGTCGGCGCCGCCGTGGTCCAGGGCGAGGCGCGCCGCAGCCACGGCTACAGCGCCGCCGAAGTCCGCCGCGCCTGGATGCCCTGGGCGATCCTCAGCGTGCTGGTCTTCCTGTGGGGCATCCCGGAGGTCAAGGCGTTCCTCGACGGCGTGTCGATCTTCAAGTTCCCGATCGACGGCCTGCACAACATGGTGATGCGCGTCCCCCCGGTGGTGGCCAAGGCCCATCCGGAGGCCGCCGTCTTCACGCTGAACTGGCTGTCGGCTACCGGCACCGGCATCTTCATCGCCGCCGTCATCTCCGGCTTCCTGATGGGCTATTCGCCGGTCGAGATGGTGAAGACCTATGGCCGCACCCTCTACGCCATCCGCAACTCGCTGCTGACCATCTCGGCGATGCTGGCGCTCGGCTACACCACCCGCTACTCGGGCCTCGACACCACGCTGGGCCTCGCCTTCGCCAACTCCGGCTTCCTCTACCCGTTCTTCGGCACCTTTCTGGGCTGGCTCGGCGTGGCGCTGACCGGGTCGGACACGGCATCCAACGTTCTGTTCGGCAGCCTGCAAAAGGTGTCGTCGGAACAGCTCGGCCTGCCGCCGACGCTGATGGCCGCCGCCAACAGCTCCGGCGGCGTGATGGGCAAGATGATCGATGCCCAGAGCATCGTCGTCGCCGCCGTCGCTACCAAGTGGCATGGACATGAGGGCAAGATCCTGCGCTTCGTCATCTGGCACTCGCTGGCGCTGACCGCGCTGGTCGGCCTGCTGGTGATGGCGCAGGCCTATCTCTGGCCCTTCACCGCCATGGTCATCGGCCGCTAAGCGGCCTGTGGTGATCGGCCGCTCAGCGGCCGATCCCTCCACTTCCACGTCCTCCTCCCCCAAGCAGGAGCCGCCGCCAATGCTGCCCGCCCCTTACGACCGTGTGCTGGCCGAGCTTCAGCCCGTCATCCCGCAGGCAAGGCTGGTCACCGATCCGCTGCGCACGCTGGCCTACGGCACCGACGCCAGCTTCTACCGGCTGATCCCGAAGATCGTGGCGCTGGTGGAAACGGAGGAGGAGGTGGTGCGGCTGCTGCGCATCACCCGCGGGCACGGCGTGCCGGTGACCTTCCGCGCCGCCGGCACCAGCCTGTCGGGCCAAGCGGTCAGCGACAGCGTGCTGGTGGTGCTGGGGGACGGCTGGCGGGGCTGCACCATCGGCCCGGCCGCAGCCACCGTCACCCTGCAACCCGGCGTGATCGGGGCGGAGGCGAACCGCCGCCTCGCCCCGCTGGGCCGCAAGATCGGCCCCGATCCGGCTTCCATCGCCACGGCGAAGATCGGCGGCATCGCCGCCAACAACGCCAGCGGCATGTGCTGCGGCACCGCGCAGAACAGCTACCGCACGTTGGAGTCGATGCGGCTGGTGCTGGCCGACGGCACGGTGCTGGACACCGCGGATGCGGCCAGCCGCCGTGACTTCCAGCGAAGCAATGGCGGGTTGCTCGACCGGCTGGCGGCGCTGGGATCCCGCACCCGCGCCGACGAGGCGCTGGCGACCCGCATCCGCGACAAGTTCCGCATCAAGAACACTACCGGCTACAGTCTGAACGCCCTGGTGGATTACGAGGACCCGGTCGACATCCTCCAGCACCTGATGATCGGGTCGGAAGGCACGCTGGGCTTTATCTCCGCCATCACGCTGCGCACCGTGCCGGAGCATCCGCACAAGGCCAGCGCGCTGCTGTTCTTCCCCAACATCGCCGAGGCCTGCCGCGCGGTGGCCCTGCTGAAGGCCGCCCCGGTCGACGCCGCCGAGCTGATGGACCGCGCCTCGCTCCGCTCCATCCAGGACAAGCCGGGCATGCCGCCGCAGATCCGCGGCTTCGGCCCCGAGGTGGCGGCCGTGCTGGTGGAGACCCGCGCCGAGAGCGCCGCGGCGCTGGACTCCAACGTGGCGGAGATCGCCGCGGTGCTGGCCGGCTACGTCACCATCGGCGATACGAGCTTCACCACCGACGCCAAGGCCTGCGAAGGCTTCTGGAAGATCCGCAAGGGCCTGTTCCCGGCGGTCGGCGCCATCCGCCAGACCGGCACCACCGTCATCATCGAGGACGTCGCCTTCCCCCTGCCCCGGCTGGCCGAGGCGACGCGCGAGCTGCAGGCGCTGTTCGAGCGCCACGGCTACCGCGAGGCGATCATCTTCGGCCACGCGCTGGAAGGAAACCTGCACTTCGTCTTCACCCAGGCCTTCGACACCCAGGCGGAGATCGACCGCTACCGCCGCTTCATGGACGATGTCGCGGAACTGGTGGTGACCCGTTACGACGGCTCGCTGAAGGCGGAGCACGGCACCGGCCGCAACATGGCTCCCTTCGTCGAGATGGAATGGGGTCCGCAGGCCTATGGGCTGATGAAGGAGATCAAGGATCTCTTCGACCCCGACGGGCTGCTGAATCCGGGCGTCATCCTGAACGGCGACCCGCAGGCCCACCTGAAAAACCTCAAGCCGCTGCCGCCGGCCGACCCGCTGGTCGACACCTGCATCGAGTGCGGGTTCTGCGAACCGACCTGCCCGTCCCACCGCCTCACCCTGTCGCCGCGCCAGCGCATCGTCGGCCGGCGCGAGATGGCGCGGCTGGAGACCGCCGGTGACGATGCCGGGCGTCTGGCCGAGATCGGCGCCGCCTACGATTACCAGGGCATCGACACCTGCGCCGCCTGCGGCCTGTGCGCCACCGCCTGCCCGGTGGGGATCGAGACCGGGCTTCTGATCAAGTCCATGCGCGGCGAGCGCCGTGGCGCCGTGGCCCGCAAGGCGGGCGCGCTGGTCGCCGACCATATGGAAGGGACGCTGGGCCTCGCCCGCACCGGCCTGCGTCTGGCCGATCTTGCCCGCCGCACGCTCGGGCATGGCGTGGCCGAAGCCGCGGCCCGCGTGCTGACCGGCGGAGGACTGCCCTCGCTGCCGCGCAGCCTGCCGACCGCCGCGACCTTCTCGCCAAAGGCGGAGGCGATCACCGACGACGACGTGCCGACGGTGGTCTATGCCCCCAGCTGCGTCAGCCGGACCATGGGCCCGGCCGTCGGCGATCCGCAGCAGCGCCCGCTGCCCGAGGTCGTCGAATCGGTGATGCGCAAGGCCGGCTTCCGCATCCTCTATCCGGAAGCGGCTGACGGCCAGTGCTGCGGCATGCCGCTGGAAAGCAAGGGGCTGATCGAGGCCGCCGACGCCAAGGCCGACGCCATGCTGGCGGCGCTGTCGAAGGCGAGCCGGGGCGGCCTCTACCCGGTGGTGATGGACACCAGCCCCTGCGCCCTGCGGCTGAAGAAGCGGCTGACCGACGCGGGGCTGCGCATCCTCGACGTGGCGGAGTTCCTCGGCGAGTTCGCCCTGCCCCGCCTGGACATCGCGAAGACGGCCGAGCCGGTGATGCTGCACCTGACCTGCTCCACCCGCCGGATGGGCCTGGACGGCGCCTTGACCGCGGTGGCGAAGGCCTGCGCCGAGACGGTGGTGGTGCCGCCCGATGTCGGCTGCTGCGGCTTCGCCGGCGACAAGGGCTTCACCACGCCGGAACTGAACGCCCATGCGCTCCGCCACCTGCCGGCCACGGTGCCGGAGGGTTGCGCGTCCGGCTACTCCACCAGCCGCACTTGCGAGATCGGCCTGTCCGACAAGGCGGGCGTGCCCTACCGCTCCATCGTCTATCTGGTCGACGCCTGCGCGACGGCGAAGGTGGAGGAGAAGGCGAGGGTGGCCGAACCGGCCTTCTGAACGACGCCCGCCGACAAGATTATTCCTGAGGAAGCGCCCGATGTCCGCGATCCCCAAGCCCGCCCGCGTCTATTACTTCGGCACCTGTCTCGTCGACCTGTTCTTTCCCGATGCCGGGATGGCGGGGATCGAGCTGTTGCAGTCGCAGGGCCTGACCGTCGTCTTCCCGCAGGGGCAGAGCTGCTGCGGCCAGCCCGCCTACAATTCCGGCTACCGCGCCGACGCGCTGAAGGTCGCCCGCGCCCAGTTGGACCTGTTCCCCGGCGACGATCCCATCGTCGTGCCGTCGGGCTCCTGCGCCGGCATGATGAAGAAGCATTGGCCCGACCTGTTCCACGGCGAGCCGGACGAGGCCAAGGCGGTGCAGGTGGCGGCCCGCGTCTGGGAACTGACCCAGTTCCTGGTCCATGCGCTGGATGTCCGGCTGGCAGACAAGGGCGAGCCGGTGCGCGTCACCTGGCACGCCTCCTGCCATGCCCAGCGCGAGATGGGCGTGGTCGAGGAACCGAAGGCGCTGCTGCGCCAGCTCGCCAATGTCGAGCTGGTCGAGCTGAAGCGGGAGAAGGAATGCTGCGGCTTCGGCGGCACCTTCGCCGTGCGCCATCCGGAGATCTCGGCCGCGATGGTCGGCGACAAGGTGGCGGACATCGAGGGCACCGGCGCCGCCCGGGTGGTGTCGGGTGACTGCGGCTGCCTGCTGAACATCACCGGCGCGCTGGAGGCCGGCGCCAAGGCCGCACGCGGCCAGCACATCGCCGAGTTCCTGAAGGAGCGCATCCATGGACGGTAACGCACCGGATTTCGCCGCCGCCTCGCGCACGGCGCTGGCCGACCCGCAGCTGCGCGGCAATTTCCGCCGTGCCATGGATGGCTTGATGAGCAAGCGCGCCGCGCAGTTCGCCGATGCCGGCGAATGGACCGGTGTGCGGGCGCTGGCCGCCTCGGTCCGGCTGCGCGCCCTGTCGAAGCTGCCGGAACTGCTGGAGACGCTGGAGGAAAACTGCACCCGCAACGGCATCACCGTCCATTGGGCGGCCACGACTGCGGAGGCCAACGCCATCGCCCTCGACATCCTGCACCGGGTCGACGCCAAGCTGGTGGTCAAGGGCAAGTCGATGGTTACGGAGGAGATGCACCTGAACGCCGTTCTCGAAAAGGACGGTATCGAGGTGCTGGAAAGCGACCTCGGCGAATACATCGTGCAGCTTGACGGCACCATGCCGTCGCACATCATCATGCCGGCGATCCACCTGAACACCAAGCAGATCGCCCATCTGTTCAAGCGCAAGATCAAGGACGCTGAGAGCCGCGAGGACGCGGCCTACCTGACCGACCTTGCCCGCCGGGTTCTGCGCGCCAAGTTCCAGGCCGCCGATGTCGGCATGTCCGGCGTCAACGCCGCGGTGGCGGAAACCGGCACCCTCTGCCTGATCGAGAATGAAGGCAACGGCCGCATGTGCACCACGGTGCCGCCGGTCCACATCGCCTTCATGGGGCTGGAGAAGGTGGTGGAAAAGCTGGAGGACGTAACGCCGGTCATCAGCCTGCTTCCGCGCTCCGCCACCGGCCAGCCGATCACCACCTACGTCAACATGATCTCCGGTCCACGCCGGCCAAGCGAGAAGGACGGCCCGCGCGAGGTGCATCTGGTCATCCTCGACAATGGCCGCTCCAGCATCTACGCCGACCCGGAACTGCGCGACACGCTGCGCTGCATCCGCTGCGGCGCCTGTATGAACCATTGCCCGGTCTACACCAAGGTCGGCGGCCACGCCTATGAGGCCCCCTATCCCGGCCCCATCGGCAAGATCCTGGTGCCACAGATCGAGGGGCTGGAGAAGCGCGGCGCCATGCCCCATGCCTGCACCATGTGCAACGCCTGCGTCGAAATCTGCCCGGTGAAGATCCCCATTGTCGAGATCATGGGACGGCTGCGGGTCGAGGCAGTGAAGCCCAGCGGTGCGGTGAAGGACGGCGGCGCCAAGGCCAGCCGGACGGAAGCGATGGTATGGAGCGGCTGGGCGGCGATGAACGCCTCGCCAACCGCCTACCGCGTCGCCACGCTGGCGATGAGCAAACTCGGCAATGCGGCGCCGTCGTCTCTGCCGATGCTGAAAGAGTGGACGAACGTCCGCACCAAGCCGCGCTTTGCCGGCCGCACCCTGCACGACCTCGCCCGCGCCAAGGGGGTTCCCGATGTCTGACGCCCGCAACTCGATCCTGACGAAACTGCGCAGGACGCGCGACGCCCACCCGCTCACCCCGCCGGCCTCGGATTTCGCGCCGATCGAGGCGAAGCGCTGGGCGGAGGAGGAGCGGCTGCCCCGCATCCGCCGCCTGATGGAGGCGGTGCATACCGAGTTTCTCGACGCGACCGAGGCCGATTGGCCGGCGGTGCTGCGCGAGTTCCTGGCGCGCGAAGGGGTGGGGTCGCTGGTCTATGCGCCGGCGACGGAGGCGGGGACGCGGCTGGTCGAGGGGTGGGGCACGGGTTCCACCGCCCTGATCCCCTACGACCGCCCGCTGGAAGACCTCAAACCCCAGTTGTTCGACACAATCGAAGCCGGCCTGACCACCACCCGCGGCGCCATCGCCGAGACGGGCAGCCTGATCCTATGGCCGACGGTCGAGGAACCGCGCACCCTGTCGCTGGTGCCGCACATCCACATCGCGCTGCTGCGTGCGGATGCCCTCTACGACACCTTCCTGCAAGCCATGCGCGAGCAGGGATGGGCGCAGGCGATGCCGACCAACGTGCTGCTGGTGTCCGGTCCCAGCAAGACCGCCGACATCGAGCAGACCCTGGCCTATGGCGTCCACGGGCCGAAGAGGCTGGTCGTCCTGGTGGTCCATCCGTGACGGCCCGTCCCACAGCGGAACCGCCAACCCGCCTCTACGAGGCGATCCTGCATCTCAGGCGCCTCGGCCACCGGGTGGAGAAATGCGAAGGGCGGCGTGGGCGACATCGGCTGGATGGGGCCGAGATCACCGACGCCGCCCTTCTCGAGCTGGCGATGACCCGCGTCCGCCGTGCGGCGCGGGTCACATATTCAAATCAGGCAGGCCAGGGTCAGGCCAGCCCAGGTCAGGCCGGACGCACCGCCGCCGGGCGCGACACCGCCACCGACGGCTTGCGGCCATAGCGGTCGACGCCGAGGCCTTCCATGTCGATCTCGGTCTGGCGGCCACTGACCACGTCGGCCAGCACGCGGGCGGAACCGGCGGACATCGTCCAGCCCAGCGTGCCGTGACCGGTGTTGAGGTAGAGGTTGCGGACATTGGTCGTCCCCAGGATCGGCGTGCCGTCCGGGGTGTTCGGGCGCAAGCCGGTCCAGAACTCCGCCTTCGACAGGTCGCCGCCCTTCGGGAACAGGTCGCTGACCACATGGTCCAGCGGACCGCGGCGGCTCGCGCGCATGCTGAGGTCGAAGCCCGACAGTTCCGCCGTGCCACCGACGCGGATGCGGTCGCCGAGGCGGGTAACGGCGATCTTGTGCGTCTCGTCCATCACCGTCGATTCCGGGGCATGGGCGGCGTCGGTGATCGGCAGGGTCAGCGAATAGCCCTTCACCGGATAGACCGGCAGGTCGATGCCCAGCGGCTTCACCAGCTTGGGCGAATAGCTGCCCATGGCGACGATGTAGCTGTCGGCGGTCAGAGTGCCCTGGTCGGTCAGCACCCCGGTGATCTTGCGGCCGTCGCTCTCCAACCCGCGGATGGAGACGCCGTAGCGGAACTCCACCCCGCGCTTGGCGGCATAGGCGGCCAGCTTGTTGGTGAACTGGAAGCAATCGCCGGTCTCGTCGCCCGGCAGATGCAGCGCGCCGACCAGCTTGTCCTTCACATGGGCCAGAGCCGGCTCGACCGAGGTCAGGCCGTCGCGGTCGAACAGGCTGTAGGGAACGCCGTAGCGCTCCAGCACCGCCATGTCGTAGCCGGCGGCGTCCATCTGCTTCTGGGTGCGGAAGACCTGCAGCGTGCCCTGTGTGCGCTCGTCATAAGTGATGCCGGTCTCGGCGCGGAGCGCCTTCAGGCAGTCGCGGCTGTATTCGGCGACGCGGACCATGCGGCTCTTGTTCAGCTGGTAGCTCGCCTCGTTGGCGTTGGCCAGCAGCTTCAGGCACCAGGACCACATCGCCGGATCCAGCTTCGGCCGGATCACCAGCGGCGAGTGCTTCATCATCATCCACTTGGCGGCCTTCAGCATCAACCCCGGCGCCGCCCAGGGAGCGGAATAGCCCGGCGACACCTCGCCCGCGTTGGCGTAGCTGGTCTCCAGCGCCGGACCGGCCTGACGGTCGATCACGGTCACCTCATGCCCGGCGCGCGCCAGATAATAGGCGGTGGTGACACCGATGACGCCGCTGCCCAGAACGATCACGCGCATGAGACTGGCTCCCCCTAGGGATGGATGACTTCGCTTGGATGAATGGATCGCAAACACCATGCCAATCCTGGAAATGGCGGATTTGCTGCAATGCAGCCGGACCAGCGGGTGATGGGGTGTATGGATATGTTTACAGGGAGGCGGTCTATCCGGTCTGAGATGTTGAAGATCAACGGTTTGAAGCGGTGTAAAGATTTTGATACGGCGTAACGATATGTGTACAGTGAGTGCCGGTCGTCCCCATTGCCACCGGCAAGCCCATGCGCATCGAAGTCACCTTCACCGACCGCGTCGGCATCGCCCATGAGATCCTCGCCGTGCTGGCGTTGCGCCGGCTCAATGTGGTCGGGGTCGAGGTCGACCCGCCGCTGATCCACATCGACGCCCCCGGCCTCGATCCGGCGGCCCTGCCCGCCCTGTCCGACGCGCTGCAGGGCATTGCAGGGGTACGGTCGGTGGCGGCCATCGACATGCTGCCGGGCACGCGGCGGCGGCTGCATCTGGATGCGCTGCTCGCCGCCCTGCCCGACCCGGTGCTGGCGGTCGACCGTGCGGCCCGTGTCGTGGTGGCGAGTGCGGCCGCCGCCCAGGTCGCCGGACTGCCGGAGTCGCGCCTCGCCGGCCTCGATCTCGGCGTGCTGTTCGGCGAACCGGGCCTGACGAGCGAGCTGACCGCAGGCGGCTTCCGCATGTCGGGGCGCGAGGTCACATTGAACGGCCAGCCCTTCCTGCTGGAGGTGACGCCCATCGTCGATGTCGAGGCGGCAGGCGCCGTCATCACCCTGTTCACCCCGTCGCGCCTCGGCGAGCGGTTGGACGCCATCCAGAATTTCGACGAGGGCGGCTTCGACCGCATCCTCGGTGAATCGCCGCCGGTCAGGGCGCTGAAGGCACGCGCCGCACGCGTCGCCGCGATGGAGGCGCCGCTGCTGATCCTGGGCGAGACCGGCACCGGCAAGGAGTTGATCGCCCACGCCTGCCATCGCGCCAGCCCGCGCCGGGACAAGCCATTCCTGGCACTGAACTGCGCCGCCGTGCCGGAGAATCTGGCGGAGAGCGAGCTGTTCGGCTACGCCCCCGGCTCCTTCACCGGGGCGCAACGCGGCGGCAAGCCCGGCCTGCTGGAACTGGCCCATGGCGGCACCGTCTTCCTCGACGAGATCGGCGAGATGTCGGCCTATCTCCAGGCCAAGCTGCTGCGTTTCCTCAATGACGGCAGCTTCCGCCGGGTAGGCGGCGAGCGCGAGCAGAAGGTGGATGTCCGCGTCATCAGCGCCACCCACCGCTCGCTGGAGGCAATGGTCGCCGACCACAGCTTCCGCGAGGATCTGTTCTACCGCCTCAACGTGCTGACGCTGGACGTCCCGCCCCTGCGCGACCGCGGACAGGACATCCTGCTGCTGGCCCGCCATTTCATCGCCCGCGCCGCGGCGCAGGCCCGACGCCCGCCCGGCCGGCTGACCCCGGCGGCGGCGGCGGCGCTGCTCGCCAACCGCTGGCCGGGCAATGTTCGGCAGTTGGAGAACGTCATCTTCCGTGCCGTGACGATGAGCGACGGCGGCACGCTGGATGCCGCCGATCTGGAGCTGGCCGGCGCCGGCATGCAAGCAGCCGAACTGCCGGCAGAGGATGCCGGTAGTTGGGAGGATGCGGTGGACGGGTTCGAGCGGACGCTGCTGCGGCGGCTCTACCCCCGCTTCCCATCCAGCCGCAAGCTGGCGGCGCGGCTGAACACCTCGCACACCATGATCGCCAACAAGCTGCGGAAATACGGCATTCCGGAGCGGTGAAGAGTGCCGCCCCGATCCGGTTCAGTGGCCCTTGGCCGGGGCCGCATGCTTTTCGGGAGCCGGCTTCGCAGCAGCCGGTTTTTCCGGGGTTTTCTCGGCAGGTTTCTCGGCAGCGGGCGGCTCCAGACCGGGAGGCGGACCGCCGAAGGTGATCGTCACTTCGGTCACCGGGCCGGGATCGGGCTGGGTGTGGCGAAATCCAGCCGCGGCGCCGGGGCCGAGCGTTTCGGCCGACTGCTCGATGGCCCAGCTTTGCAGCAGCTTGTGCTCCGGACCGAAGGTGTTGACGCGCAGCGGCGGCAGCGTGCGCTCGGTGTCGGTCTTGTTGGCGACCTCCCCCTCCAAAAGCAGGACGGTCTTCCCGCCTTCGAGCTTCTGTTCCGAGCGGATGTTGCGCAGCTCCAGCCCGAAACCCGGCTGTTCGGCCGGCATGCCGATGGCGTCATAGAGCAATGCCGCGGGCGGCCAGCTGCGGACGATGGCATCGCGGGCGAAATAGGCGCCGGCGGCGGAACCGGCGACCAGCAGCCCCAACACCGCAAAACCAACCACGGTGCTGCGGGACGGCTTGGCACGCGGGGCCTTGGGTGGCTTGATCTTGGCTTTTCCAGCGGCATTGGCCGCTTTTGCAGGCTTTGCGGGCCGGAGTTCTGTCAGGGCATCGGGAATGACCGGCTCAAGCTCCGCCCGGTCGGGCATCTGCCACCAGGTGTGGCCGCAGCGGGCACAACGAACCTTCCGGCCATCCTGCCCGATCGATTCGTCGGACAGGGTGTAGCGCGTCGAACAGGTCGGACAGGAAACGATCATCGCGCCGTCGCAGAGAGGTTACCACTTGCCTTATAGATAGGAGTGGCGCGCGGCGCAACCGGCACCCGCGGGGTGGTGCCGGTCATCCATCTGCATGTGGCTTCGGCGCATGCACCCGCCCCCTCCGACCTGCGGCGAAGCCGTGGGAGGGAGGAGGGCGGAAGCCTCTTACATGCCGCCCGGATAGTTCGGCCCCCCGCCGCCTTCCGGCACGACCCAGTTGATGTTCTGGGTGGGGTCCTTGATGTCGCAGGTCTTGCAGTGGACGCAGTTCTGCGCGTTGATCTGCAGACGCGGATCGCTGCCGTCGTCGTTGCGGACGATCTCGTACACGCCGGCCGGGCAGTAGCGCTGCTCCGGCGCATCGTAGAGCGCCAGATTGACGCTGATCGGGACCGACTTGTCCTTCAACGTCAGATGCGGCGGCTGGTCTTCCTCATGGTTGGTGTTGGAGAGGTAGACCGAGGACAGCCGGTCGAAGCTGACCTTGCCGTCCGGCTTGGGGTAGGCGATCTTCGGCGCCTCGCTGGCCTTCACCAGGGTGGTGTGGTCGGCGTGGTGCTTCAGCGTCCAGGGCGACTTGCCCTTCAGCCCCGTCTCGTAGGCGGCATTCGCCAGACCGGCCCACAGGCCCTTCTGGAAGCCCGGGCGGATGTTGCGGACGGCGTACAGCTCCGGCCAGACCCAGGACTGCTTCAGACGCTCCGGATAGGCGATGACCTCGGGGCCGTTGTCGGCGCCGCCGGTCAGGTGGTCGAACACCGCCTCGGCCGCGACCATGCCCGACTTCATGGCGGTGTGGTTGCCCTTGATCTTCGGCACGTTCAGGAAGCCGGCACCGTCGCCGATAAGGAGGCCGCCGGGGAAGGTCAGCTTCGGGATCGACTGGAAACCGCCTTCCGACAAAGCGCGGGCGCCATAGGACAGACGCCGGCCGCCTTCGAAGGTCGGGCGGATCGCCGGGTGGGTCTTGTAGCGCTGGAACTCCTCGAACGGGCTCATGTGGGGGTTCCAGTAGTCGAGGCCGACGACGAAGCCGACCGACACCAGATTCCCTTCCATGTGATACAGCCATGACCCGCCATAGGTCTTGGGGTCCATCGGCCAGCCGATGGTGTGGACGATCAGGCCCGGCTTGGACTGGGACGGGTCGACCTCCCACAGCTCCTTGATGCCGATGCCGTAGGTCTGCGGCTGGCAATCGCGGCGCAGGTCGAACCGCTCGAACAGGGTCTTGGTCAGCGACCCGCGGCAGCCCTCGGCGAAAATGGTCTGCTTGGCATGCAGTTCCATGCCGGGCGTGTAGTTGCCGGTCTTCTCGCCGTCCTTGCCGATGCCCATGTCGCCGGTGGCGACACCCTTCACCGCGCCCTTGTCGTCATAC
The DNA here is from genome assembly GCF_058780665.1 of Azospirillum sp. UENF 112521. Classification (NCBI taxonomy): domain Bacteria; kingdom Pseudomonadati; phylum Pseudomonadota; class Alphaproteobacteria; order Rhodospirillales; family Azospirillaceae; genus Azospirillum; species Azospirillum sp. UENF 112521. Next base: position 208,004 of record NZ_JBSNCI010000001.1, on the reverse strand, counting down.
AGCACTTCCGCCGCGGCGAAGCCGGGGTAGATTTCCACGCCCAGCTCTTCGGCCTGGGTCGCCATCCAGCGGGCCAGATTGCCCAGGCTGATGATGTAGTTGCCGTGGTTGTTCATCTGCGGCGGGGCGAAAGGCGACTTGTAGGCCTTCGTTTCCGTCAGGAACAGGAAATGGTCTTCGCGCGCCTTGGTGGTGAGGGGGGCGCCCTTTTCCTTCCAGTCCGGGATCAGCTCGTCCAGCGCATGCGGTTCGAAAACGGCGCCGGACAGCAGGTGGGCCCCCACCTCCGACCCCTTCTCGATCACGCAGACGCTGAGTTCCTGCCCGGTCTCGGCCGCGCGCTGCCGCAGACGGATCGCGGCGCTCAGGCCCGACGGGCCGGCGCCGACGATCAGAACATCGTATTCCATGACCTCGCGCGGTTCGCGTTCCATCACCACACTCCCCCACCGTCTTGTTTTGGTACTGTTTCCCTCGGGACGCCCTATGGTCTTTTTGCGGGCGCGTGCTTGTAACACGGTTTGCGCCGCACCCAAATTGGGTATCTGGACATGTAAGACCACACGATCTGTGGTAAGGTCAAACAATGATTGACGTATGCGACATCCTCGACGCGCTGCGCTGGCATGCCGATATCGGCTGCGACGAGGCCATCGGCGACGAGCCGACCGACTGGGCCGCCCTCGCCGCCCGGCCGGTGGCACGCGCACCGTCCGCTGGCGCAGGCATGGCCGGTAGCGCCGCTTCCGGCCATGCCCCAGGGCTCAACGCCATTCCCAACGCGGCGCGCGGCGCCGGCCCGACTCGGGCGCCGGCCCCAGCGGCGGCGCGTCCGGCAACCACCCTCTTCGCTTCGCCCGACCAGCCGCTGGGCGCCAGCGAGGCCGGCATCCAGGCCCGCGCCCGGGCCGGAGAGGCGCAGACGCTGGAGTCTCTGGAAGCGGCCCTGCGCAGCTTCGACGGCTGCCCGCTGAAGGCGACGGCGATGAACACCGTCTTCGCCGACGGCAATCCGCAGGCACAGGTGATGCTGATCGGCGAGGCGCCGGGCGAGGACGAGGACCGGCAGGGCAAGCCCTTCGTCGGGGTCAGCGGCAAGCTGCTGGACCGCATGCTGGCCCAGATCGGGCTGGACCGCAGCGCGGTCTACATCTCCAACATCCTGCCCTGGCGCCCGCCCGGCAACCGCAGCCCGACCCAGGCGGAGATCGCCGCCTGCCTGCCCTTCTTGGAGCGGCATGTGGAGCTGGTGCGGCCCAAGCTGTTGGTGGCGCTCGGCGGCGTTTCGGCCAAGACCCTGCTGAACCGGGCGGAGGGAATCACCCGCCTGCGCGGGCAGTGGCGGACCTACGAGGTCGCCGGGACTTCCGTACCGCTGATGCCGATGCTGCATCCGGCGTACCTGCTGCGCAACCCTATCGCAAAACGGGAGGCGTGGCGGGACATGCTTGCATTGCAGCAAAAGATCGCCGAAGAAGGAATCAAGTAATCGAAAGAGAAAATGGGATGTCACAGGGCTGCCGAAATCGTTCGTATAATTGCGATCGCCGCGCAGCACAAATGTGGCCAGACCATGCCGAAAGGCATTTTCCCAACGGGCTAGAGCCTTTTTCCCATCTCTGTTAAAGCGTTGTAACATCTGGCGAATACCGGAGCCGACACATTCCGAGCGAATCCGTTGCTTGCGGTTCGCGCCGGCGTGATGTATCCCGAAGCCATGCTCCGGATATTTTGCAGTGCAGCATACCGGGTCGCGAGCGCGGCCCCGCTGCGGCGGAACCTTCTGGGGGTGCTGGGTCTCACGGTGGCTTACACCCTGGGACCCGACGGTGCGGTCGGGTTCCGGCCCGCTTGCGCCGCCCTCATCATCCACGCGCCGGACGGTCACGCCGTCGTCCCGCCCGGCGGGGATTCCGTGCCTGACCCCGCCAGCCCCGTTTTCGCCGACACGCCAATCGATCCGGCGCCGGTCGATCCCGCGATGGGGCTCCCCGAAACCGCCACCCCCGATTCCTCCGCTGCCGATTCCGCGGCATCCGGCAACCCGGCCGACGGTCCGTCGCCGTCCGCGGTCGTGGACGATACCCCCGCCTCCGCCGGCGCGCCGCTGCTGCTGGCGGTCGACGAGACGGCCCGCGCCGTCCAGCTGGACGAGGAGGATGCTGCCCGCTACCGCCGCATCTTCGCTGCCCAGGAACGGGCGGAGTGGGATGCCGCAGATGCCGAGATGGCGAAGCTGAAGGACCGCCGGCTGATCGGCTATGTCTTGCGCCAGCGCTATCTCCACCCCGACCGCCGCGCCGGCTACGAGGAACTCGCCCGCTGGATGCAGGATTACGGCGACCTCGCCGGGGCGGAGCGCGTCTACACTCTGGCCCAGAAACGCCAGCCCGCCGGCCAGCGGGCGCCGAAGCCGCCGCGCGGCGAAGAACGCGTCCGCCTCGTCGGGTCGCTGGAGCGGCTGGGCGGCCTGCGCACCGTTGCCAGCAACGAGGAGGACGAGGACGACAGCGTCACCGTCGCCCCGCGCAGCCGCACCGTGTCCCGGGCCCGCAGCGACCGTGCGGCGGTGGCGCGGGTGGAAGAGCTGCTGCGCTCCGGCCGCACCAACAGCGCGCTGAGCCTGCTGGGCCAGGACGAGTTCGGTGGCAAGCTCGACACCGTTCAGTATGACGCCGCCCGCGCCCGCATCGCGGCGTCCCTCTATTATGCCGGCGAGACGGCCCAGGCACTGACGCTTGCCTCGGCCAGCGCCGCGCGGTCGGGCGACATGCTGCCGGAGGCGCATTGGATCGCCGGTCTGGCCGCCTGGCGGCTGAAGCAGACCGACCGTGCCGCCCGCCATTTCACCGGCATGGCCGCCGCCGGCCCACGCAATCCCTGGAAGGCCGCCGCGGCCGATTACTGGGCTGCCCGCGCGCTGGCCCGCAAGCCCGGCAAGGAAAAAGAGGCGGCGGAGCATCTGGCCGCCGCCGCCCGCTACCCCCACACCTTCTATGGCCTGATCGCCCTGCAGGCGTTGGGCAGTCTGGGCGACGTGCGCTGGCAGGCTCCGGATCTGACCGGGCGGCAGCTGGCGGCGGTAGCGGCCAAGCCGGCGGGATCCCGCGCCATCGCCCTGCTCCAGGCCGGTCAGCGCGAACTGGCGGGGCTGGAGCTGCAACGTATCGACCCGCAGGGCGAGCCGCTGATCGAACAGGCAATGGTCGCGCTGACCGACCGCGCCGGGGTGGCCTCGCTGGCGCTGCGGCTCGGCAATGCGGTGGCCGGTCCGGACGGCGCCCCCTATGCCGCCGCACTCTACCCGCTGCCCCATTGGACGCCGCGCGACGGCTTCGCGGTCGACCGCGCGCTGGTCTTCGCGGTGATGCGGCAGGAATCGCGCTTCGACCCGCGGCTGGTCAGTTCCGCCGGAGCGACGGGGCTGATGCAGATCCTGCCCAGCACCGCCCAGCATGTGCGGGAGCGCAACGCCGACATCGGCAGCGACGACGCCAACCGCGACGCCCTGTTCGACCCGTCCCGCAACATGGAGCTTGGCCAGCGCTACCTTTCGGAACTGCTGGGCATGCCGGAGATCGACGGCAACATGTTCCTGGCGACGGCCGCCTACAATGCCGGGCCGGGCACGCTGGCGCGCTGGCGGCGGGATCTGAGCGACATCACCGATCCGCTGCTGTTCATCGAAAGCCTTTCCTTCGGCGAGACGCGCGACTATGTGGAGAAGGTGATGGCGAACTTCTGGATCTACCAGCTTCGGCTGGGCCAGGAGACCGCCTCGCTCACCGCCGTCGCCGACGGGAAATGGCCGGCCTATGTTCCCATGGACGGTCGTCCACCCCAGGTCGCCTCCCGTCCCGATCCGCAGCCTGCGGCGAAGGCGCCCCCCCGGCTGCCGGCCTGCCTGTCGCGGCGGCAGCGGACCCGGTGGAAACGGCGCCAGTGACGGTGCCGGTGGAAACGGTTGCTGAGCGGGGAGAGGCCAGCCCGATACCCTGACCGCCGGCGCCCATGTCGGGCTCCGGACCGACATGAGGACACGCCTGCCGCCATGCCGAAGATCGACGAGAGCCGCCACTTCCTTCCCGTGAACATCGCCGTGGTGACGGTGTCCGACACCCGCAGCGCCGCCGACGACCGCTCCGGCGATGCGCTGGCGGAGCGGATCGCCGGGGCCGGCCACCGGGTCGCCGCCCGCACCATCGTCCGGGACGACATCGCCGCGATCCGCGCCCAGGTGCAGTCCTTCATCGCCGATCCGCAGATCGACGTGGTCCTGACCACCGGCGGCACCGGCGTCACCGGCCGCGATGTGACGCCCGAGGCGGTCGAGGCGCTGTACGAGAAGGCGATCCCCGGCTTCGGCGAGCTGTTCCGCTATCTCAGCTATGCCAAGGTCGGCACCTCCACCATCCAGAGCCGGGCGACCGGCGGCGTCGCCAACGGCACCTACATCTTCGCCCTGCCCGGCTCGCCCAGCGCCTGCCGCGACGCCTGGGACGACATCCTGGTCTGGCAGCTCGACAACCGCCATCGCCCCTGCAATCTGGTGGAGCTGATGCCCCGCCTGCGCGAGCACATGGCGTGAGCGAACCCCTGGGCTTTTCGATGGAGGCGCTGCACGCCGCCCTGATCCGGCTGCCGCGCCTCGCCGATCTCTCCCCCGACGCGCTGGAGCCGATGCCGTTGAAGGGCGTCGCCCATGACCATGTCCGCCTGCGCGGCCGGCGTCTGGTCGCCCGCATCCCGCGCTGGAGCCAGCTTGGCCTCGATGCCTGGACGGCGCTGGACCGGCAGGCCGCCGCCTTCCGGCGGGCGGAGATGTCGGGCCACACCCCGCGCTTCGTCGGCCTGCTGCCGCCCGGAGAGGGGCTGCCGCTGGGCGCCCTGGTGGTGGGCGAGGTTGAGGGGCGCACGCCCGTCCTGCCCGGCGACATGCCGGCCATCGCCCGCGCGCTGGCGGCTTTGCACCGCATGGCACCGCCGGACTTCTACGAACCGCTGCCCGCCCCGCCCGATCCGGTCGCCGCTTTGCTGGCCCAGGTCGAACGGCAGGCGGCATGGTTCGACAATGCCCCCCTGTCGACCGAGGCCCGCGTCCTGATCGCGGAGGAGCTTGCCGCCGCCCGTGTCGGCGACCTCCTGCCGCCGCCCGAAACGCCGATGCCGCTGACCGCCGTCGGAGTGGACGTGCATCCCGGCAACTTCCTGGTCGACGACCACGGCAAGGCGTGGTTCACCGACCTGGAGAAGCTGCAATACGGCCATCCGGCCAGCGACCTTGCCCATGCCAGCCTCTACACCTCGACCAGATGGGACCCGGCGGTGAATGCGGAACTGGCCGCGGAAGACATCGACACCTTCGTCGCGGCCTGGGCAATGGCGGTGCCGGGCGACCTCGCCGACGAGGTGCTGCCCTGGCTGAAGGCACTGCGCCGGCTGACCTGGCTGCGTACCCTGTCCTGGATGGCACGCTGGTCGGTGGAGGGCGCCAGACTGTCGCCGGGCATGCCGGAAGACTTGCGAGCGCATATGGACGCCCACGCCACCGACATTCTGCGACCGGAACGGATCGAGCAGGTGCGGCGGGACTGGCGTTAGCAGGTGCGAAAAGGGGACGCGTGCGAAAGTCTCTTGCCCGTGCCCTGCCGAAGATGATGGGATACCGACTCGGAAAACGAGGTGACGAGAGCATGACGAGGTTCCGACGCCGGTTGCTGCCGGTTTCCCTGGCCATCCTGATGTCCGGGACCACCCTGACGCCCGTCCTTGCCGCCGGCCCCGGTGCGGGCCAGGGACAAGGTGCGGATGGCGGTGGATCGGCCACCGGCAGCTATCTGGCCGGCCGCTATGCCCAGCACCAAGACGATTGGACCGCGGCGGCACGCTTCACCGCCCAGGCGCTGGCCGCCGACCCGGACGACCCCGCCCTGCTGAGCCGCACCTTCCTGCTGCGGCTGGGCGAGGGGCGGATCGAAGCGGCGATCGACCATGCCAACCGGCTGCTCAGCGACCAGGGCGAGCCGCAGATGGCACTGACCCTGCTGGCCGCCGATGCGCTGGCCAGGGGCAAGCTGGACGAGGCCGACAGCTATGCCGCCCGGCTGCCGTCCGAGGGGCTCGGCCGCTTCCTGACGCCGCTGACCCGTGCGTGGCTGGTGACTGCCCGCGGCAAGACGGACGAGGCGCTGGCGGCCCTGCAGCCGCTGTCCGACGTCAAGGGCTTCGAGGCGCTTTACAACCTGCATGCCGCGCTGATCCTCGATCTTGCCGGCCGCAACGACGAAGCGGCGGCCCGCTATGCCAAGGTGACGGATACCGACGCGCCGCTGCGGGTGGTGCAGATCGTCGGCAACTTCATGACTCGCACCGGCCGCAAGGACGAGGCGCGCAAGCTCTATCAGACCTTCCAGGGCAACAACCCCGACGGGCTGCTGGTGGAGCCGGCGCTGGCCGCCATGGCGAACGCGCCGTCGGAAGCCCGCCCGGTCCCCGATGCCCGGTCCGGTCTGGCGGAAGCGCTGTTCGACCTGGGCAGTGCGCTGCACCACGAGAATGCCGACGAGCCGGCCCTGCTGTTCGGCCGCATCGCCCTGCATCTGCGCGATGATCTCGCCCTGGCCCATCTGCTGATCGGCGACATCACCGCCTCGCGCGACCATCACGAGGAGGCGTTGGCCGCCTACAAGCGGCTGGAGACGGATCCGCTGCTGGGCTGGACCGCCCGCATGCGCGAGGCCGACAGCCTCGCCCGCATGGACCGCAACGACGAGGCCATCGCGATCCTCAAGGATCTCTCCGCCGAACGGCCGGAGCGCACCGACGCGATTACCCGGCTCGGCGACATCTACCGCTACTCCAAGCGCTACGCCGAGGCGATCCCCGCCTACACCACGGCGCTGGAGCGGATCGGCACCCCGCAGGAACGGCATTGGCCGCTGCTCTACGCCCGCGCGATGTGCTTCGAGAAGACCAAGCAGTGGCAGCAGGCCGAAGCCGACCTGCAAACCGCGCTGAAGCTGCGACCGGACGAGCCGTCGCTGCTCAACTTCCTCGGCTACAGTTGGATCGACCGCGGCGAGAATCTGCCCAAGGCCAGGGCGATGGTGGAGCGCGCGGTGGAACTGCGCCCGCGCGACGGCTACATCGTCGACAGCCTGGGCTGGGCGCTCTACACGCTTGGCGATTACGAAGCGGCGGTCGCCAAGCTGGAACGCGCGGTCGAACTGAAGCCGGGCGATCCGACCATCAACGACCATCTCGGCGATGCCTATTGGCGCGCCGGCCGCCGGAACGAGGCCCGCTTCCAGTGGATGCGCGCGCTGCGCAGCGCCGACGAGGAAACCGACAAGGGAGCCATCCAGGCCAAGCTCGACAAGGGCATGCCCGACCAGAAAGCCGCTGCGAAGCAGTGAAAAGCCCCCTATCTCCTTCGGGGGAGAGGGAATTGCCCCGCCTTATGCAAGTCCCCCCACATAGGGCTTGTACTGGCTGTCGGTCTGCTGGATGTGCTCCACGAACCAGTCCTTGAGCAGCAGGATCAGGTCCACGCGCAGCATGGTGGGGTTGTCGCCCTCGAAGTCGCGGGCCAGCTTCTCCACCTCGTCGGCGAAATAGCGGTGGGCGGCGAGGTGGCCGTCCAGGTCGGGATAGCCGCAGCGCACCATCATCGCCTCCTCCCGTGCGAAATGGACGGCGACATAGTCGCGGAGGCTGGCGAGCAGGCTGGACAGCTCCTCGCGGTTGGCGGGTGTGATGCCGCTTTCCAGCAGGCCGTTGAACAGGTCGAGGAGCCGCCGATGCTCGTCGTCGAGCACGGGCACGCCGACGCTCATGGATTGGTCCCAGACGACATAGCTCATCGCAGCGATCTCCCCCCTCGCATCCCGCAATTGCAGGTGCATCCCGCGGAATCAAGCGGTTGCGGCCGGCCATGGCAGGGTTGTGGACATCTTGACAGGGATCCTAAAACCGGCAACCGTGCCAGTCCAAGCGGCAAATCCCCGCAGGGGGCGCGGCAAGATGCGCGGTGCGCCACCCCCCTCCCCTGCCAAAGCGACAGAGTGACCGATGGCCCTGCTCGACGAGATCGCGGAGAAGAAACGGGCGCTGGACGCCGCACGCCCCCTGCCGCAGGAGGTCGTCCACGGCATCGCCGACCGGTTCGAACTCGATTTGACCGCCACCGCAGCGGCGCTGGAGGATTATCCGCTCAAACGCGCCGACGTTAAGGCCATTCTGGAGCGCGGCAGCGTCCTGCGCCACCGCGCGGTGGAGGAACAGCGATTTGTCCTGAACCACCGCGCCGCCCTGGAGTTGATGGCACGGCTGTCCTTCGAGCCGTCGGGGGCGGTCACCGAGCGCACCGTCACCGCCTTTCACAATGTGCTCTATCGCGGGATCGACGACGACGCCGGCAAATACCGCAATGCGGCACCCAAGGACGACCCGGCGGAAACCGCACCGGATCCGGCCAAGCTGCGCGTGTCGATGTCGGCACTGTCGACCTGGATGCGCAAGTCCGATGCCGGCCCCGACACCGCCTTCGAGGCGCATCACCGGCTGAGCGCCATCCGTCCCTTCGATGCCGGCAACCGGGCGACCGCACTGCTCCTGTGCAACCTGATCCTGAACCGTGCCGGCTATCCGCCGGTGGTGATCGGCACCGACGACCGCAGCCTCTATCTGGACCTTGTCGAGCGGGCCTGGTCGGTCGGCGACAAGACACCCTTCCGCGACCTGATGCTGCGTTTCCTGTCGCAGAGCCTCGACTTCTGCCTGGAGGCCGCCGGCCAGGACACAGCCGGGGACGAGATGCCTTAAGCGGACAGCCCGGCAGGCAAGCGCAGGCGCGACGGCCGGTCGGGACCGCTGTGGATCAGCACTGTGATCGGCAACGCATCGACCCGGCGGGTCTCGCCCGGTTCCGCCCCGGTGCCAGGATTGACCGGATAGGCCGGGAAGCAGGATCCGGCAAGGCTGAGGCGCAAGGCCGATCCCGGCGCCAGGGTGGCGCAGGTCGCCCGCATGGCCACGGTCAGCGGCCGGGTCGGGTCGCCCGGTTCCACCCGGGCATGGCCCTGGGTCAGCGGCAGAACCTGACCGTCGGGGCGCACCACCGACAGCACGGCGCTGACGTCGAAGGACGGAGCATCGGCCTCCACCCACACCTCCAGCGCCACCCGCCCGGCCAGTGTCAACGGTTCGTCCAGCGGCAGGCTGGTGTAGGTGGCGACATCCGGACGGCGGTCCACGGCGGCGCGGTCGGGGCGGCCGCAAGCGTCCGGCACCGCATGGCCGCCCACCGTCGGCACCGGCGTGCGCGGATCGTGGACCACCACGTCGAGTGCCTCCATTTCGGGCATCTCCAACTCCAGCCGACCGCCCTGCCGGTTGGCGAGGCCGTCGCTGGACAGATGCAGGACAGCCTCGGCCGCCGGAAGGTCGGACAGGTCGTGCCAGCGTCCCGCTTCCACGTCATGCAGGCGGACCGGACCGCCGCGGTCGGCCGCCTCTCCCTTCAGCACCCGTTCAAACCAGGCAAGCTGCAGCATGTCGAGAGACGGAGCCTGTCCAGGTGCCGCGGCCGGTCCGTCAGCGCCCCAGGGGCCGACCACCAGCCGCACCGGCGCCCGCCCGCGTGCCTTGAGACGGTCATGGGCATCCAGCATGCCGGCCAGCCGCGGATCGTACCAGCCGCCGATCTGCAGGACCGCCACATCGGTCGGCATGGCGTCCTGCATGGCCTTGGGCGACAGCGCGGCCCAGGCCGGGCCGGGCACCGGGTTGGTCAGCCAGTCGTCGTAATGGGTGTAGCGGGCATAGTCGCGCAGGGCCTGCGGCCGTGACGGGATCTCATCGTCGATCGGCAGGCTGCGCGCCGCATCCGACAGCACGCGGTGGCCGGTGCCGTCCTCGACCCGCTTTGCCGCGTCGGCGGCGGTGCGCAGGGCCCAGCTCATGGCGTCTGCCAGCCGGAAGGCCCCGCCCTCGTAAGCCCAGTCAGAGAACACGTCCCAGCCGGCGAAGGCCGGCGCCACCGCCCGCAGGGCCGCGGGCGCCTCTGCCAGTGCCAGCCACTGCGCCATGCCGGCATAGCCGCAGCCATACATCGCCACCGCCCCTGACGATCCCGGCAGGGACGCTGCCCAGGCAATGGCGTCGGCCCCGTCCTCCCGTTCCGCCTCGAAGGGTCGGAACCGGCCGTCGGACGTGCCGCAGCCGCGCATATCCTGCACCACCACGACATAGCCGCGCGCCGCGTACCAGCGCGGGTGGGCGTAATGGCTGGTCAAGGCAACACGACGGCCGCAGGGAACCCGCATCAGCAGGACCGGCCAGGTCCCCGCGGCATCGGGCCGGTAAAGGTCGGCGTCCAGCCTGACGCCGTCCCGCGTCCGCATCGACACGGTTTCCGGCGGCCGGACCGGCAGCAGGCTGTGCAACGGGTGGATCATCGGGGCCAGATGGGTCATGGCGGGTCGGGCTCGCTCGATGACTGACAACGAAGTATGTGTTGTCGTGGCAAAGCTCGTGCCAGAGCGCCGCCACCAAATTGTATAAACCTTTCGGCCGTTTCCCGCCGGAATGACGGCCCCTCTCCGCTTGTGCGAGAGGGATTGGAGTGAGGGAGGTGGCAACCGATAGGCCGATGGAAACCCTGTATTTGCGCGCCCTCACCCCGCCCCTCTCCCACAAGCGGAGAGGGCGTCCGTCAGATGGGCAGGCTCCCGACTTCCGTACCGACCATCTCCGCCCAACCTTCAGCCCTTTGCCGATTTCCTGGGCAAACCGCCTGCTCAGGCGGCAATCAGCTCGAACCGGTCGACATCGACCATACCGCGGTCGGTGATCTTCAGGTGCGGAATGACCGGCAGCGGCAGGAAGGCCAGTTGCAGGAAGGGCTCGGCCAGCGGGCAACCCATGGCGCGGACGGCGGCGCGCAGGGACCGCAGCCTCACCTCCACCGTCTCGAACGGCTCCAGGCTCATGAGCCCGGCCAGCGGCAGGGCCAGTTCGCCGACCACCTGTCCGTTGCGCACGGCGACGAAGCCGCCCTGAAGCTCGATCAGCCGGTTGACCGCGACGCGCATGTCGGCATCGCTGGCACCGACCACGCAGATGTTGTGGCTATCATGGCCGACAGACGACGCCAGCGCCCCCTCCGCGATGCCGAAGCCCTGGACGAAACCGCGGCCGATGTTGCGGTTGCTGCCATGGCGGGCGAAAACGCAGATCTTCAGCAAGTCGCGCGACGGATCGGCCACCATCCGGCCGCCCACCACCGGCACCTCGACCCGGCGGTGTTCGGTCAGGATCCTGCCCGGCTCCAGCCCGATCACCGATTGGACCGACCCGCCGGCCGGCACGACGAAATCCTCGTCCGTCACCGGCTCCAGCTTCACCGAAGCGAGCCCCACCGGCGTCACCGCCGGCCGGCCGTCGAAGCTGTGTGGTCCGACGATCTTGCCGTTGCGGATGACCCGGTTGACGGCGCAGTCCTCCAGATCGTCGAGCAGGACGAGGTCGGCGCGATGGCCCGGCGCCACCAGCCCGCGGTCATAGAGGCGGAAGCCGCGCGCCGCCGACCAGGTGGCGGCGCGATAGACATGGGCGACCGGCGCACCGAGGCGGATGGCGCTGCGGATCAGGTGATCCATGTGCCCCTCTTCCGCGATGTCCAGAGGGTTGCGGTCATCGGTGCAGAAGCCGAGGAAAGGGGAGGTCTCCGGCGTGATCACCTCGGCCAGGGCATGGACGTCCTTCGACACCGACCCGTCGCGGATCAGGACCTGCATGCCCTTGCGCAGCTTCTCCATCGCCTCATCCGCACTGGTCGTCTCGTGGCAGTTGCGGATGCCGCAGGAGAGATAGGCGTTCAGTTCCTTTCCCGACACCAGCGGGGCGTGGCCGTCGATGTGGCGCCCGTCGAAGGCGGCCAGTTTGTCGAGCACCCCGTCCACCTTGTGGAAGACGCCGGGGAAGTTCATGAACTCCGCCAGCCCAAGCACGCGGGGATGGTCCATGTGGCGGATCAGGTCCGGCGCCTCCAGCCGGGCGCCCGACGTTTCCAGCTCCGTCGCCGGCACGCAGGAGGACAGTTGCACGAACAGGTCGAGCGCAGTGCCGCCTGCACTGTCGAGGAAATAGCGCAGCCCCTGCTCACCCAACACATTGCAGATCTCGTGCGGGTCGCAGATGGCGGTGGTGGTGCCGCGCGGCAGGACGCAGCGGTCGAACTCCTGCGGGGTGACGCAGGTGGACTCGCAATGGACATGGGTGTCGATGAAGCCGGGAACCACGGTCAGCCCACGCCCGTCGATCTCCTCCACCCCATCATCAGGACTCGTAGGTGCCGACGATGACCTCGCCACAGACGGCGATGTCGCCCTCCGCGATCTCGCCGGTCACGACATTGAGAAAGCGCGTGTTCTTGATGACCAGATCGGCCTTCGCCTCGCCCAGCGCCTGCCCGATGCGCGTCTTAAGATCGTCGCGGCTTACCGTCATGTCCCACCCCGCCAGTCTTCCATTCAAAGAGGCAAGGTGGCCCGCCTCACCATGCCGTGCAAGCGTCTATCGGCCATCCCGCTGCCGGTAAGGGGAGTGGGCCTTCGCCTCCGCGAATTTGGCGAGAGCCTTTGCGTTGTACAGCTCCAGCCCTTCCGCGACCGCGCCGCGCATGTTGGTGTGCAGGAACCAGTGGCAGGCATGAGTCAGAACCGGCAGGAAACCGCGTTCAAGTTTGTGCGGACCGCCGCGCCCGCCATTCACCCGGCTGAGACCATGGGCAATCGCCTGTTCGATGCTGCGGTAATAGCAGGTTTCGAAATGAACGAAGCGCGCTTCCTCTCTCGCCCCCCAGGTCCGGACATAGAGGCAGTCGTCCCCTTCCACCGACATCAAGCCACCGATCGCAACGCCGCCTGATTCGGCAAAGGTCAGCGTCACGGCGTCGCCCAGGGCCGCGCAGAGCCGCAGAAGGAAATCCATGGTCAGTGCCTGACGTTTCCCCCGGCGGAGATGAAGGTCGCTCAGCAAGTCCAGAAAAATCGCGACATCGGCCTCTGCGATCCGGCTGCCCGGCACCTCGCGGAACCGCACCCCGCTCGCCACGATTTTGCGGCGCTCCCACATCATCACTCTGCGCCGGCGGCTCGACAGGGCGGCGGCGAAATCGGCGAAGTCACGATATCCCTCGTTCCGCCACTCGTAATCGACGGCATGGCGGGTCAACCATCCCGCCGCCTCGAAACAGGCCCGGTCCTTTTCGTCGGGAAAACCGACATGGATGGACGACAGTCCATGCATGTGGGCCAGCGACCGCAGGGCGTCGATCAGCGCATCAACTGTGCCGGACGGTGCCCCCTTCCGCAGGAGGATGCGCGGCCCAGTCACCGGCGTGTAGGGAATCTCCATGACTAGCTTCGGGAAATAGCGCCCACCCGAAGCCTGATAGCCGTCGACCCAAGCCCGATCCGGCCAGAATTCGTCCGTGGAACGGTCGCGCAGATAGAGGGGAGCCACGCAAACCAGCCGGCCAGATGCCTCCCGCACAATCATATGCGCTGGACGCCAGCCAATGTCCGGGCCAGCCAGGCCGCTTTCTTCCAGCACACTCAGATAGGCATGGCTCACGAACGGTCCCTTGCCGGCGGCGCAGGCATCCCACTCCAGCGGATCGACCCCGGAAATTCCGAACACAACCGCGACCGACAACGGAACATCGTTCCGGTCGCCGTCCTGCGCCGCCGGTCCCTGTATCACAGACATGTCATTCCCTGATTGTTCCGGGCTCTGGCTATTCCCCGTCGTACGGCAACGCCGTCGGCAGGCGCACGCTGACCGTCGTGCCTTCCCCTTCGCGGCTGCGGATGTCCAGCGTGCCGTTCAGCAGATCGACGAAGGATCGCACGAGCGGCAGGCCCAGCCCGGTGCCGCCGGACCGCCGGGACAGCTGGCTGTCGACCTGACCGAAGGGTTGCAGGGCGATGGCGATGCCCTCCGCGCTCATGCCGATCCCGCTGTCCGCAACCTCGATCAGGATGCGGTCGCCTTCCGGACGGACCCGCAGGGCGACGCTGCCGCCGGCGGGGGTGAACTTCACCGCATTGCTCAACAGGTTCAGCAGGATCTGCTTCACCCGCACCGGGTCGCCCAGCAGGTGGGGCGTGTCGGAAGCAATGTCCTGGGACAGGGCCAGCCCCCCCTCCTCCGCCCGCTCGGCGATCAGCAGGAGCGAGCTTTCCACCGCATCGCGGACATCCATCGGCTGTGGATGCATTTCCAGCTTGCCGGCTTCGATCTTGGCGACGTCCAGGATGTCGCTGATGACCGCCAGCAGATGCTGGCTCGACTTGCCGATCACCTTGGCATAGTCGAGATATTTGGGATGGCCGAGCGGCCCGACGATCTCGCTTTCCATCATCGAGGAAAAGCCGATGATGGCGTTCAGCGGCGTGCGCAGCTCATGGCTCATGTTGGCAAGGAACTCGCTTTTGGCACGGTTGGCCAGTTCGGCCTGCTCCTTGGCCTGGATCAGCGCCTGCTCGGCGCGGCGGCGTTCCTGAACCTCTTGCATCAGCGCGCGGGTGCGCTCGGCCACCCGCATCTCCAGCTCGTCACGGGCCTGCCGCAGGGCCAGTTCGGCCCGCTTGCGCCGGGTGATGTCCTGGCCGACACACAGGATGCCGGCGGAAGCGCCATCGCCTTTCGGCAGGCGGTTCAGGTTCCACAGCAGCACCCGCTCGCTCATGCAGTCCTGCTCGCGCAGCACCTGCTCGAAGTTGCGGACTTCCGTGCCCATCGCGGCGACGGCAAGCTGGGCGGCGAAGGGGCCGGTCGGCTGCTCCCTCATCGCCTCGGCCCAGAGACGGCCGATGGCGCTGCCGGCTTCCAGCCCGAAGGCGCGCTCGGCGTCGCGGTTGGCCTCCACGATGCGGCCGTCGTCGCCCAGAACCAGGATGATGCTGGCCGCTGTCCGCAACAAGGACCGGAATCGTGCTTCGCCGGCCCGCGCCTCGCTCTGGCGCAGGGCGGCTTCCAGTTCGGCGATGCGGGATTCCAGCCGGCGGACGGTGTCGGCCGGACCACCGCCTGCCGGCTGGGCCGGACCGGAGAAAAAGGTCGGGTCGGTCACGCCGCCGCGTTTTCCGGCTGCATCATGTCGCCCAGCTTCGCCAGCAGGAACTCCAGATCCTCCGGCGCCAGATCCTCATACTGCGTCAGGATGCGCTCGATGACACGGCGGCGGTGGCGCTCGCGGTCGCCCGGCTCGCCGTCATAGGGGGTCTCCTTCAGCACGTCGATGGCGATGCGGCAGGCCGGCAGCAAAGCGGCCGGCAGCTTGGCCTTGTCGTACAGAGACTTCAGCCCCAAACGGCCGGCATCGTGGATCAGCAGCCGGGCATTGGTCATCGGCACATTCGCCATGCGCGACATCGCCGTCTCGAAGAAGGCGATGTCGCCGGTGCACAGCGAACGGACCAGCAACGACGGCGTCAGGCGGCCGGTGCGGGCAAGCTGCGTCACCAGACGGTCGAGCGCCCCTTCGTCGCTTTCGCCGGTGAACAGGGCGACGGTCGCCCGCTCGCGGCTCTGCAGGATCAGCTCCGACGCGACCTTCGACGGCAGTTCATGGTGAGAGACCAGATGCTGGCGCAGCCGTTCCGACACCACCGCCACCAGCCGTTCGGCGATGGTGATCGGCAGCCTGGAGCGGTGGACCAGCGGGTCCTGCACCGCCTCGCTCGCGCCGAAGCGGTCGATGACGCGTCCCAGGCTCTGCTCGCCCAGTTCCGCCCCCTCGTTGGCGACCAATGCTGCGACCGCGCGTTCGGACCCGCTTTCGATCAGCGCGTCGGCGACGGCGGCCGGCACGGTCGGGCGCTGGGCGATGGCGGTGCTCTTGGCGTCGGCGTCGGAGCGCACGATCTCGACAAGATCGGCCGGAGTCAGCACGGTGGAGACGCTCAGCACCGGAATCGCCACCGCCTCCACGTCGCGGGCCAGGGTCAGGGCGACGTCCCGCGGCAGGGAGGGGCTGGATTTCAGGTTCTCCGCCAGGGTCTGGCGGACGCGCAGGACCGTGTCCTTGACCATGACGCGGATGATGTCCTCCGCCAGCTTGCGCTCCGCCTGCGACAGCTCGGGACTGTCGAACTGCTGGGACAGCTTGGCGGCCAGATCGGTCCGGCTGTTCGGCGACGGGTCGGCCAGAAGCCGCGCCACGTCCTGCTGGGTCAGATGACCCGACTTGAAATCGTCACTCATGGGTCCCGGACCCTTCCTGCCCTGGTCCGTCTCCATATTGGACGCGGAACGCAAAACCCGCGCGGGTGTGGGCGGAGACTTGTCCACCCGTTCAGGATCTTCCGAAACGGTTGAACCTTCCTTAACGCCCTGCGGTCATAAGCCCAACGGCCGGGACGCCGATCATGGGATTTCGACGAAGCTCGGCGGTTCCGGCAGGATGGAGCCGCGGCGGCGTGTCCCGCGCAGGTGCAGGGCCACCTCGGCGATCTGCTGCTCCACCGAGATGTGGCGTTGAGAGGCGACCTCCAGCCCGCGGTCCTCATAGACATAGGCATCGGGATGGCCCTCGGCCCAGTCCCGGATGGCGGCATCGCGGTCGCGCAGCAGGGCGACGACGGTCGGGCGGAACAGCCGCATCATCGCCGTGATCCAACGGTTGGCCGGCCAGGACGGCCGGGCGTGATCGATCTCGAAGGCATCGAGCATGGCGATCACGTCGTCCGCCTTGTACCAGGTCTCCCCCGTCACCCAGCGGTTGGTGGTGAACAGCCGCACCGGCTGGCCGGCGACGTCCATGGCGATGCCGATCAGGTGGGACAGCGCGTCGTTGTCGTTGTTCGGAGCCACGAAATCGGCCAGCGGCGCCGGCCGCAGGCCCGGCGGCATGCCGTGCGGGCGCAGGAATGTGTGGAAATGGCCATGCTCGCCTTGCGGCCGCTCGCCTTCGGGATGGCAGTGGTAATAATACTGGGCATGGAACTCGGCGTCGTAGACGTCGCCCGGGGGATAATGCTTCCACTCGTACAGCGTGCCGTGGCCGCGCAGAAGCTCGCCCACCACCGTGTCGCCGGTCTTGGCGAGAACACGCTGGCACAGGCGTACTTCGCGTCCCGCCTCGGCCATCGCCTCCAACTCTTCCCGGGACACGTCCGACAAATCCGTCATCGCCCGATCCTGCGCTGCGCGAACATCCCCATTACGTACGCGGCTATGCGGGCGTGGCAAGGTCTTTTCGGACGTCGCACCTGCGGTTGCAGCCCCGCCTGCGCTTCCCGCCCGTCAGCTGCCGGATGGACGGACGCGCTGCGACAGCGACCAGCCGACCAGTTCGCCGGTGACCTGCCCCAGCGCCTGGTCGAAGGCGGCGATCACGTCGGTAAAGGAGCGGCCGCGCACCGGCGCCGACGCCTCGAAGGTCTCGCCGGCCTCGATGGTCCGGCGCGGCATGGCGACCAGCTTGGCCGACAGCCGAACATGCACCCGGTCCGGCATGGCGGCGCCCGGCGTGGCGTATTCCGCCTGGAAATCGCGCAGTTCCGATTTCAGCACATAGTCGGAACGCAACCCCACCGTGTCGCGCCCGACCGAGACGATGCGGCCGCTGTCCTCGAAGGTCTGGACGATCAGCCCCTGCACCATGTTCGGCGCCCGGTCGGCCCAGGACACGTCGGCGAAATAGTCGAGCGAGGTCGGCGAGCGGGCCAGCGCGATGCGCGGCGTGTCGATCCCGGCCGCCGCCGCCGGCGTCTCCACCAGCAGCTGCCAGTCGGCCTTCGGGCCGGCGGCGACGCTGGCCCGCGGGGTCAGGGTGTAGAGATGCGGCGCCGTCGGGTTCAGCGTCGAACAGGCAGCCAGCCCCAGCAGCAGCGCCGCCCCGCACATCCCGCGCACGGCGGCCCTTGCAAACCCGCTCCGCACCGTCGTCACCCGCCTCATTTCCCACGCACCTCCACGCCCTGCCGCGTCCCGCCGAAGAGGAAGTTCGACGGGTCGTTCTCGATCCGGGTGACCACCCGCGACAGCTGCCCGGACAGATCGCGCAGCTGGGTGATCAGCAACGTCAATTCATACAGCCCCGTGGCGGTAAAGTCGCGCACCGGTTCGCGATTCTCGGCCAGCATGCCGTTCAGGGTGTCGGAACTGCGTTTCAGCGACCGCATCAGCTCGCGCGTCTCGCCGGTCACGCTCTTGGCGGCGGTGTCGACGCTCGTCAGCGTGTCGCGCGCCTGCTCCATCGTGCGGTCGAACTGCGGGCCGGACGCCTCGAAGCCGCTCAGCGTCCGCCTCGCCTGCGCCATCGTCTCCTCCAGCCCGGCGCTGGTCCGGGCGAGTTCGGCGCTGGCGGTGCGGGCGTTGGCGAGGATGTCGCCGATGGCCTTCTGGTTGTCGCCGTTCAACAGATCGCCCAGCCGGGTGATGACCTCCAGCGACCGGCTGACCAGCTGCGGCGCGCTGTCGACCACCGCGGTCAGCGAGCTGGGCCGCGACGGGATGGTCAGCACGCCGTCGGCATCGGTGGCGGTCAGATGCTTGCCCCCCGCATTGCCGCCGGAGATCTGGACATAGGCGCCGCCGGTGATCCCCTGCAGTTCCAGCGAAGCGATGGAATCGGACATGATCGGCGTGCCGTTCTGCACCATGATCGTCACCCGCACCCGCGTCACGTTGTCAGGGTCGAGCCGGATGTCCGACACCGTTCCCACCGGCACGCCGCGGTAGCGCACCGGGCTGCCCTGCTGCAACCCGGTGACGGAGCCGGTGAAATAGATGCGGTAGGTTTCGCGCGTTTCATCGAGCTGGACCTTGGCGATCCAGGCGGTGAAGACCAGCAGGCCGGCGACCAGAGCCAGCACGAAGCTGCCGACCAGAATGTAGCTGGCGCGGGTTTCCATGACGTGCCCCTACCCTTTCGCAAGACGCTTGGCGTCTTCTTCTTCGTAGCGTCGTGCCTGATTGCGCTCTTTGGCGTCGAGGGCCGCGCGGCCGCGCGGTCCGTGGAAATAATCGTGGATCCAGGGATGGGGATCGGCCAGATGCTGGGCCAGGGTGCCCACCCGGATCTTCTTGTCGACCAGAACGGCGATGCGGTCGCAGATTGAGGTCAGGCTGTCCAGATCGTGGGTGACCATGAAGACGGTCAGCCCCAGGCTGCGCTGCAAGCCCTGGATCAGCGTGTCGAAGGCGGCAGCACCGATTGGGTCGAGGCCGGCCGTCGGCTCGTCCAGGAACAGGATGTCGGGGTCGAGTGCCAGGGCGCGGGCAAGGCCGGCGCGCTTGATCATGCCGCCCGACAACTGGGCCGGATGCTTGGTGCCGGCGTCGGGCGGCAGGCCGGCCATGGCGATCTTCACCCGTGCCACCTCGGCGATCAGCGCCGGGGCCAGGCCGGTGTGCTCCTTCAGCGGCAGCATCACATTCTCCGCCACCGTCATCGAACTGAACAGGGCGCCGTTCTGGAACAGCACGCCGGTGCGGGCCTGCAACGCGGTGCGCTCCGCCCGGTCCAGGTCGGCGGTGTCGTGGCCCAACAGCTCGATCCGGCCGGCGGCAGGGTCGATCAGGCCGAGGATTTCCTTCAGCAGCACCGACTTGCCGGTGCCGGAACCGCCGACGACGCCCAGCACCTCCCCCCGCTCGACGTCGAGGTCGAGGCCGTCATGGACGGTCTGCGGGCCGAAGCGGGTGACCAGTCCGCGCACGCGGATGACGGGAGCGGCGGTCATCACACCCCCAGCATGGAGAAGAGGACGGAGAACACCGCGTCGATGACGATAACCAGGAAGATGCCCTCCACCACCGCCTTGGTTGTCATGATGCCGACACTCTCGGCACTGCCGGAGACCTTCAACCCTTCGTAGCAGCCGACCATGGCGATCACCAGGGCGAAGACCGGCGCCTTGATCAGGCCGGCGATCACCGTGTTGATGCCGACGGCGCTGTGAAGCTGGCGGATGAACTGCCCGAAGGTGATGTCCAGCGTGGCATAGGCCATCACCGCCCCGCCGAACAGCCCCATCACATCGGCGTAGAAGGCCAGCAGCGGCAGGGTGATCATCAGCGCCAGCGCCCGCGGCACCACCAGCAGCTCCACCGGGTCGAGGCCCATGGTGCCGATGGCGTCGACCTCCTGGTTCACCTTCATGGTGCCGATCTGCGCGGTGAAGGCGGAGCCGGAGCGGCCGGCGACGATGATCGCCGTCATCAGGATGCCGATCTCGCGCAGGACGGAGATGCCCAGCAGGTTCACCACATACAGTTCCGCCCCGAAGCGCTTCAGCTGGTCCGCCCCCTGGAAGGCCAGCACCACGCCAATCAGGAAGGACAGCAGCCCCAGGATCGGCAGGGCATTCAGCCCGGTCTGCTCGATGTGAAACAGGACGGAGGTCAGGCGCAAGCGCGACGGGCGCAGGATCAGCCGGGCGAAGGTGACGGTGACGAGGCCAAGGAAGCCGACGAGGTCGAGGATCTCCTTGGCGGCGCTCACCGTCGTCTGGCCGGTGCGCACCACCATGTCGAGAACCGGGTGGTGTTCGCGTTCGATCGGGTGGGGCGGCGCCTTGCCGGCGTCACGCACGGCGTCGAACAGGGCGGAATGCTCCGGCCGGAGGCCGACCACCGAAACGGCATGCCCCTCGGCCCCCAGCCGTTCGGCCGAGCGGTTCAGCAGATAGGCGCCGACGGTGTCGAGCGCCTCAACCCGCGCCAGATCGAGCCGCACCGCGGTGCCGCCCGGCGGCTTGGGCGCATGGTCCAGCGCATCCGACGCAGCTGTGGCCCATTCCAGGGTCCAGCGCCCGGCGGCGGCGATCCGCCACCCGCCATCGGCCAAGCCCGGATCGTTCCCGGCTTCGATCCGGGCCCCATCCTTCGCCGCTCCGTCTTTCGCCAAAGTCGCTGCCACAGGCTCCGCCGCACGCATCCGCACATCGAACCGGTACGTTTGGCCGGCACGCCTGGAACGTGGCGGAGCATCGCCGGATGGTCAACCCCATCCGGCAAATCCGTCTCATCCGCAAGCAGGGCGACAGCTTGGTCTGCGTCCAATCGCGGCTTTGCGCCGGGGTGGCCAGCGGCTAGAGTGCCGGGAGGCGGACCGGGCCATGCATGCCGGCTTGCGATTCTTTACGGACAAGATCTCCGATGAACTTCCCGATGAACTTCAAAGACCATATCCGCGACATCCCGGATTTCCCGAAGCCCGGCATCCTGTTCTACGACGTCTCGCCGCTGCTGGCGAACGGCGCCGCCTGGAAGGCCGCCATCGACGCGCTGGCCGAGGCGGTGCGCCCGCACAAGCCGGAGCTGCTGGTCGGAATCGAATCGCGCGGCTTCCTGGTCGCCGCCCCGCTGGCGCTGACGCTGGGCATCGGGTTCATCATGGTGCGCAAGCACGGCAAGCTGCCGGGCGACAAGATCGCCCATTCCTACGACCTCGAATACGGCACCGATACCATCGAGGTGCAGGCCGACGCGGTGAAGCCCGGCCAGCGCGTGGTGGTGCTGGACGATTTGCTGGCGACCGGCGGCACCATGGCCGCCGCCATCAGCCTGCTGCGCCAGGTCGGCGCCGACGTCCGCGCCGCCGCCTTCCTGGTGGAACTGACCTTCCTCAATGGCCGCGGCCGGATCGACGTGCCCAGCGTCTCGCTGATGGCGTACGATTCCTGAGGTCAGCGCCGGCTGAGCCAGCCGTCGACGCTGAAGCGCCCGCCGCCCGAGGCGACCAGCGAGAGGAAGCCGCCGATGATGGCGAGGTTCTTCATGAACTGGATCTGCTGCATCTTCATGGCGTCGGGCGCAGCCTCCCAATAGCGGTGGGCGATCAGCGTCGCGGCGACGGTGAAGACCGCGACCAGCAGAGCCGCCAGCCGGGTCCAGGCGCCCAGCACGATGGCCAACCCGCCGAACGCCTCAACCAGCGCGCCGATGGGGGCGACGATGGTGGCCATCGGCACGCCCTGGCTCTCCATCCCGGCGATGAAGCCGCTGAGCGCCATCAGCTTGCCGAAACCGCTCTGCACGAAGATGGCGCCCAGCAGCACGCGGGCCGCCAGCAGCAGCGCGTCCTGCCCGGTGGTGGCGGTGCCGTATCCCGCCGGTGTGGTCGCATAGTTCGTCATCCCGGATATCCCTTTCATTCTATTGGAAGAGGAGACGACGGAAGACGCACGGTTATTCCCCAAAAAAGCTCAGGCCGTCTTCCACAGGCTGATGATCATGACGCCGGCGACGGTCAGGGCGGCACCGGCCAGCTGCAGCCAGCCCATCGGCTCCGCCAGCACCAGAGAACCGAACACCGCGGCGGAGACCGGGCCGATGGCGCCGCTCAGCGCCACCAGATTGGGGCCGACCCGCCGCAGCGCCTCCGCCGTCATCAGCACCGGCAGCACGGTGCAGACCACCGCCATCACCGCCGACAGCCCATAGACCGGCAGCGGCAGGTCCAGCGCCGACAGGGGGCGCAGCACCAGGAATTGCAGGATGCAGCACAGGCAGGCCGCCGTCATCGCATAGGCGGTGAAGCGCATGGAGCCGATCCGCTGGACCACGCGGCTGCTGCCGACCAGATAGATCGAGTAGAGGAAGGCCCCCATGAAGACCAGCGCCGCTCCGGTCATGAAGTCGGGATGGCCGGTCCCGATCTCCGACCAGACCACCAATGCCACGCCGGCATAGGAGACCACCAGCGCCACCACCTCGCGCAGGCCGATCCGCTTGCCGAGGAACAGGGCCGACAGGACAACGACGATGGTCGGGTAGAGGAACAGCAGCAGCCGCCCCATCCCGGCCGTGACATAGCGCAAGCCCAGGAAATCGCAGAAGCTGGCGGCGTAATAGCCGGTGACGCCCAGCGCCACCGTCAAAGCGAGGTCGCGGCCGGCGATCGGGGCGCGCTCTCCCTTCCTGGCTCCTGCCCACAGCGCCATGCCCAGGAAGAAGGGCAGCGCGAAGACCATGCGCAGCATGATCAGGGTGACCGGATCGACATTGTAGCGGTAGGCCAGCTTGATGATGACCGGCCGCAGCGAGAAGGCGACCACCCCGGCCACCGCAAGCCCCAGACCGGCCAGCATCTGGACCGGCGGCAGCAGGCGCTTCCCGGCATCGGGCAGGACTGCTTCGGAAGACAGGCTGGGCTGGGACAAGGGGAAAATCCGGGGACTGGAGGGGGGAGGCCATTCAAGCATCCCCGCCGCCATTTGGCTTCCGTCAAGGCCGTGTCGGGCCATGACCGCCGTCATACCCTGGATTGCGTCAGGCGATTGTCCCAGCGGCGACGGCGGTGCCGGACATCGGCTCCAGGCCGGTGAAGGCGATGCGCGCCTGCTGGCCGATGGCGATGGCATGCACGCCGGTCAAAGCACCGGTCGAGATCCACTGCCCGGCCTTCAGCGGACGGCCCAGCCGGACCGCGATGCTCAGCGCCACTGCGACCGCGGCGGCGATGCCGCCCGGCAGCTTGGCGGCACTGCCGACGCCGACGCTCTGCCCGTCGATCAGCACCTCGGCCCTGAGTGCATCGCTGCCCTCGACGCCACCGACGATCTCCTCGCCGACGATCAGGCCGTTGTTGTTGCCGAAGACGGCGGTGGAGGCGGTGGGGCCCAGCGTGTTGACCGGGG
The DNA here is from genome assembly GCF_058780665.1 of Azospirillum sp. UENF 112521. NCBI lineage: Bacteria > Pseudomonadati > Pseudomonadota > Alphaproteobacteria > Rhodospirillales > Azospirillaceae > Azospirillum > Azospirillum sp. UENF 112521. The sequence continues at coordinate 184,347 of NZ_JBSNCI010000001.1, read as the reverse complement.
CCAGCGGACCGCCCGCCACCTCGATGGCGGCATGGACGGCGGCGATGAAGGCCGCGGCCTCCGCCGGGCTGTAATCCAGCTTGTCGGCGGGGGCGTCGGCGGCGATGCGCACCGCGAACTCCGCCTCCACCGCGCCGAAGCCGCCGGGGATGACCGGGAAGGTCAGGGAGCCGCCGGCGCCCGTCACCACGGTGCCTGCGAAGATCGGGCCGATGTAGCGCATGGCGCCCAGCGTCTCCTCCAGGGCCGGCGGCACCCGCGCCACCTTCCAGCCGGCGACCTCGTCGGGCCAGGCGGCGGTCGCCGTCGCCTGGATGGCGTAGGCGGTGGCGAGGTCGGCCGGCAGCGGGCCGGGGAAATCGGCAAGGCCGGTCGCGCTGCGGCGGGCGTCGACGAAGCGGGCCGCTGCCTCGGCGATCACCGGGTCGGCCAGGGTCGGGGCGCTCAGCCCGATGGGATGCGTGACGGTCATAGAGGATCTCCACTGAGAGGCGCCGCGACTGTAGCGGTCCCGGACGGTCCGGGAAAGTGCGCTGCACCAGACCGCCGACAGGACCGTCCACAGGGCCGCTTCCCGAAAGGCGGGGTGGACGGACCATCGGGATGCGGCGACACTGACCGCGTCCTTGCCGCGGGAGAGGCCATGCGTTCCGACACCGACGCCGCAACCACCCAGCTGTTTCGCCGGCTTTTCGGCCGGATCGAGTCGCGGCGCGACGAGCTGGTCGCGCTGACCCAAGCGCTGATCCGCATCCCCACCGTCAACCCGCCGGGCGACGTCTACACCGACTGTGCCGAGCTGATCGGCCGGCGGCTGGCAGCGCGCGGATTCGGGGTGGAGTATGTGCGGGCGGAGGGGGCGGCGGGAGACAGCGACCGCTATCCGCGCACCAATGTCGTCGCCCGCATCGAGGCGCCGCGTCCGGGGCCTTGCGTCCATTTCAACGGCCACATCGACGTGGTGCCGGCCGGCCAGGGCTGGACCGTCGATCCCTTCGGCGGGGTGGTGAAGGACGGCAGGGTCTATGGCCGCGGCGCCTGCGACATGAAGGGCGGCATCGCCGCCTCGATCATCGCGGTGGAGTCGCTGCTGGAGGAGGGTCTGCTGACGGCCGGCGCCCTGGAGATCTCCGGCACGGTGGACGAGGAATCGGGCGGCTATGGCGGGGTCGGGCATCTGGCGACGCTCGGCTATTTCTCCCGGCCCAGGGTCGACCACGTCATCATCCCGGAGCCGCTGAACGTCGACCGGGTCTGCATCGGCCATCGCGGCGTCTGGTGGGCGGAGATCGAGACCAGGGGCCGCGTCGCCCACGGCTCGATGCCCTTCCTCGGCAACTGCGCGGTGCGCCACATGGGCGCCGTGCTGCACCGGATCGAGACCGAGCTGATCCCGCGCCTCGCCGCCAAGCGCACCGACATGCCGGTGGTGCCGGAGGGGGCGCGCCAGTCGACCATCAACATCAACGCCATCCATGGCGGCCAGCGCGAGGATCATGACGGGCTGCCCAGCCCGATGGTGCCCGACCGCTGCCGCATGGTGATCGACCGCCGTTACCTGATCGAGGAGGACCCGGACGCGGTGCGCGGCGAGGTCGTCGCCATCCTGGAGGATCTGCGGCGCAGCCGCCCCGGCTTCGACTATGAGCTGCGCGAGGTGCTGGCCTTCCTGCCGACGATGACCGACGCCGACGCCCCCGTGGTGCGGGCGGTGGCCGCCGCCATCGAGACGGTGCTGGGCCGCCCGGCGCAGCAGGTGGTGTCCCCCGGCACCTACGACCAGAAGCATGTGGTCCGCGTCGGCCAGCTGAAGGACTGCATCGCCTACGGCCCCGGCATCCTCGACCTCGCCCACCAGCCCGACGAATGGGTCGGCATCGACGACATGGTGCAATCGGCTCAGGTGATGGCGCTGGCGACGCTGGAATTGCTCGGCGGTGGTGCTGCGGAAGCCGGCGGCGGGCTGCGCTTCTGACGGCTCCGGCTCTGCGGTTGGGACAGCGGATGGAACGGCGTGGAACGCTTTCCGGCCGATGTTCCATCTACCGCCGGCCGGCGAAGGCACCGGCGGCACGGCGGCTGACCGGGCCGGGGTTGAGGTTGGGGTACTCCTCATACTGGTTGAGCGTATAGGGGAAGACGCCCTTCGGCCCGGCGGCCTCCGGCTGGGCCAGGACGGCGGCGACCATCGCCGGGTTGGGCGGGCAGCGTTCGCGGATGGCGCCGGGGATGGCGTCGTCGTCCAGTTCGGGGACGATGACGGCGGGCGGGTCTTCCGGTTTCGGGGCCGGCTTCGGGGCAGGTTTCGGGGCGGACGGCTGATCGGGTTGGGCATCAGGCTGGGTGGCCTGCCGCTTGGCTGCGGGAAGGTCGAGGCCGGCGAACAGGCCGAGCCGCTCGGCCAGCCAGCGGACGGTGGCGGGATCGCCGGAGGAAACCAGCCGCTCGATCTGTTCGGCCACCAGTACCCGCAGCGAGGACAGGCGCAGTTCCGCCTCGCGGTTCAGCGCCTGCCGTTCCCACCAGACCCTGTGACGAAAATCCTTGGCGCCGTAATAGGCGCGCCACAGCGTCGTCCGGCTGCACCCCATGGCGCGCGAGACCTGGAAGAAGCTGTTGCCGCGGGCCAGCATGCCGGCGGCCATGATCCATTGTTCCTCGTGGAACTGCGAACCGGGAACCAGCGAGCCTTCCGACGGGGTCGGCGGCTCCTCGGCCCAGCGGGGAAAATTGTCGGTGGTGAAGCTGCGGGGATCGAGGGGCATGGCGGGACTCCACAAGCGAGGGGGCTTGCGGAGAGGTTACAGGAAAATTTTCCTTTACAGTGGCGTTCTTTGAAAATCGAGATGGGGGTTGCTTCATCGGCACAGAGGAAGTCCTGCCCTCTCGCTCTTGCGATCTGGATGCTCCGCTGCAAATATCCTCGCCATGAAGGCCGCACCAAGTACCACCTGCATCGCGCTCTCGCGCGCCTGACGCGAAGAGCGTTACCGTGAGCCCCCTGATGGGCGGCTCGCGTCGACTGTCTGCGCGCCCATGCAGACAGGAAACCGCCTGTTTGGCGGCTCGGATGCAGAGAGTGATTCGATGAAGAACTTTTTTGAAAGCCCCTTCAAGGGCGTCCTTCTGGAAAAGCAGGTCACCAACCCGAACATCGTCTTTGGCCGATACAGCTATTATTCCGGCTATTATCATGGCCACAGCTTCGATGACTGCGCCCGGTTTCTTCTTCCGGACGAAGGGGCCGACAAGCTGGTGATCGGCAGCTTCTGCTCCATCGGATCCGGTGCAGCCTTCATCATGGCGGGCAACCAAGGCCACCGGAGCGACTGGATCAGCACCTTTCCCTTTTTCTGGATGCCCGACGTGCCGGCCTTCGCCGGCGCGCAAAACGGCTACCAGCCCGCAGGCGACACGGTGATCGGCAATGACGTCTGGATCGGGTCGGAAGCCATCGTCATGCCCGGCATCACAGTCGGCGACGGTGCTGTGATCGGCACAAGGTCGCTGGTGACGCGGGACGTCGAGCCCTATGCGATTGTGGGCGGTAACCCCGCCAGACCGATCCGGAAGCGCTTCGATGACCATCTTGTGGCGTTGCTGCTTGAGATGGCGTGGTGGAATTGGTCCGACGACCAGTTGCGGAGCGCCATGCCGATCCTGACCAGCGGCGACGTCGCAGCACTTCATCGTCACTGGGAAAGCATGATCAAGCACAGCTGACAACGACCATGCCGGCTTCGCCTGTCCCGGGAGCGGGATGGGCAAAGCCGGCACTTGCCGGGCCCATGGTCAGAACCGCAATGGCTGAGCCCCCTGGCGCTCTCGCGAAAGCGACCGTGTTTTGCATAGCGTAAACCACACCGTCAGGGCTGCAATTCCTGTCCAGCTCGTGCGTGTCTTCAGTGTCGATCTGGAGGGCAACCGCCAGATTCTCTCGGTCGTGGCCAGCCCCCGGTCAGCCACTCCCGAATGTTGATTCAGCGCCAGAAGCGGACTTGATCGTGTGTGCTGAAAGAGCAGACCTGAAGTTTTTACACTCGAACCTAATCCCCAACCAGAGCGGCAAGAAGTATATCAATATCGCATATAAGCTGACCGCAGGATTCAGTGTTATACTCATAGGCGCATTAACAGCTTAACACAAACAAGTTACCGACTTGAGCGCAGTTTATACGGATGTTACGCGACCAGATGCAAGTTCAATCCCTCCGCCCGTGAGACCATCACACAAATAAAGTTAATTGAAAAATATCGCAGACTATTATTATAAAAATTTACTTTTCTTTATTTTCTTTATTTTCTTTTGCTGCATCCTTTGCTTCTTTTTCCTCTTGTGTTAAGCTGTCTCCGAGTAGTTCTCGAATGGGATCCAGCATTTTCCGATCGAGCTGGTCGAGTCGAGAAGCCACCTCGCAGAAGCACATGGCAAAGGCTGCTTGCGCACGGTGAATTTCCGTCTCGTGCCCGCCATCACCTGTATGTACGATTTCGCTGCGAGCATGGTAAATAGTCAAGACACTGGATTTGTAAACTTCTACATTTGGGTGGCTGCTGAGACAAATCCCAACACGGCGCTGGATACGTGCGGCGCTTCCGGGTGCGTAATAATCAGTAAGCAGTGTTTCGAATGCAACGGCCAGTGCAACGATGCATTCAGCTTCCTTCAACCGTGACCCAAACGACTGCCTATACCAATCGATCGACGTTACCAATCGACGATAGACTCTGATATGAATTTTTTCTTCTGAGCTCAGGTTCACATATCGTAGATATCCAACCTCTACAGATCGCAAGATTGGAGTTAGCTTTTCCTTCCACTTTTGGACCTCCGACCGTGCCAACGTGCGCGTACTTACTGTGACAGCTAGATCTGAAAGCCTTGCTAATTCTAGAGCTGCGACATTCATAGGTACACGGCGAAGGTTAATCGGTTTTTCGGGGTGAGTCGCCTCGCCTACCAAGTAGTGGCGAATGTCCAAAGTTTCCCAATTGTTCACATTTGCCGATGACTGAAATTTTTCGACCAATATGCCAGCATCAATACTTAGGGCATGCAACATTACCACCTGCGCCGCTGCGATCCGAATCTTGAGGGTGTAGATGAATTGGTTCTCGTAGTAATCGCCGGTATGAGAGGAAAGGCGCACCAGCATAAGAGGGTTGCGGGTTAGCCACTTCATGTTGCTGCCGCGAGCATAATGCTCGATGTCGGACCGATGAATTTCAGCAGTGATGCCAAGTGCCGTTGCCATCCTCCTGAGGTTGGCGAGAGCTTCGTCGAAGCCGTTGGCCTGGGCCGTCACAGCGAAATTGGCGTCCAGAAAGACAGCCATGGATTCAAGCTCTGAGGATGCTGTCATCAGCGGCGGAATCTCCATCCCGAACTCGGTCAGCGGATAAAGAACGAAGCCCGGCCGCTCGACTCCGGCACTTCGAAGATCCTGGATTACGCGACCACATATGTCGGCATGTCCGTTCTGTGCTGCACTGAGCACGAACTCGTCGAGCACTGAGACCCCGACAAAAATGCCCGATTTCCATAATGCTTTCGCCAGAATTGAGCGCACCGTAAGTAGGTTATGGAGAATTCCTTCTCTGTCTTTCTCGCTAAGAATGCTTTCATCCGTAGCCAAATCTTCCACGCTGCCGAACTGCTTCAGCTGATTGTGCTTTGAAATCAGGTAGCGCTCAGATTTCTCTAGTTTTTTAGTAGAATTTATAGTCAAATTAGGGAAAGCTTGCTCTTCCATTGGCTCGGCAGACATAATTAAGTTGAACAGGGCACTCTGCCTACGTCTTTTTTTTATTCATGTCTACACCGTTTTCGCCGCGCTATAGCGCTTGCGCAGGTTCCGCATTGCGAGAAGCTGTTGATTGATAAGCCAGTTCCAACGGCTTGTAATATATTAGATGAATTGACATTCTAAAATAATAATAGGTATACAAATACAGGAAATACTGTCCTAATTATAAAAAATCGCTTTAATGATCGACCAGCATTTTTAGGATGCAGATTGCCTGTTCAGCATATGCACCATAAGGCGGAATATTGGTGGATTCGCTTACTGTAGCATCCAAAGTTATTTTCGCAATGAAGCGCGGGCGCGACCGGCATTTATTCCTGTCGCAAAATAGTCTTGGGTAAAAGTCTGCTCCGGGTCAGAAGCAGACGCATCTGCATTGCTCACAACCACACCGCAGGCAGAGCCTTCCGCCGGCTGCCGCTATGGGACCGCGTGCTCTTCGATGCAATCGACGCGCTCCGGATAAAATGCCAAATGGTCGCGGATGGCGGCCACGGCGGGATAGGGAGTCTCGTAGGTCCAGACAGCGTTGACCGCGACGCGGTCACCCACGCGCAGGCTGTAGTACGACGCATCGCCCTTGTAAGGGCAATGCGTCGTGTGTGCCGTGCGCTCGAAGGCCGTCATGTCGGCATCCTCGCGGGGAATATAGTGGACCGCGGGCAACGTCGCCTCGGTCAGCGTCAGGGCACGGGCCGTTTCGGCGACGACCCGGCCGGCGAAGACGACACGGATCCGAGTCGGGTTGGGGATGATCGTGATGGGATGCTCGGGGCCGGGAATCTTCACAGCGATACTCCTTGCTCGCCAGTGGTCGCGCCGGTCGGTCGCGCCGGTCCTGGCGCGGCCATCATGCTTCATACCAGTGACTCTTGATCGCGACCCGTCAGGATCAAGAGCTTCGGCGGCATGGTTCGGCGGCGGGAGCCGGCCGCTTGTGAGCGTGGTGTCGCAGATCGGCGGCCGGCGCTTTCGCCATGCTACTTTGGGCGGCGTGACGGAGCGTCGTCCCTGTTTCACATCCGTGCCGCAGGGGGCTCCAGCGATGAAAGATTGGATCTCAATGAGCATGCACCCATGGGAAGGACGTGACCGGCTGGTCGCAATCGACATCGAGACGACCGGACGGCGCCTGCCGAGCCTCCAGGACATCCGCAAGGCGCCCAAGGGCCTGCGTCAGCCCGGCATCATCATCGAAATCGGGTGTCTTGAGCTTCTCCGCGAGGGGGATGGCTGGCGGAAAGCGCGCAGCTGGGAGACGCGGGTCAACCCCGACGCCCCTCTCCATCCCGACGCCATCAAGGTGCACGGCATCAAGCCCGCCGACCTGAAGGCGGCGCCCCGCTTTCCCGAGGTGGCCGACGCGCTTCTCGCCTTCCTGGGCGAGGATCTTCTGGTGGCGCATGCCTATGAGAACGAGATGGACTTCCTGAACCACGAGTTCGCGCGCTGCGGACGCGCCGCATGGGGGGCCGAAACCTTCCCGGCGGACCGGTTCATCTGCACCAAGGAGATGTCGCACGCGGCCTTCCCCGGCGCTTCCGGCTCGCTCGATGCGCTGTGCGACCGGCTGTGGCTCGACCGGAGCGACCGCTTCGCCCACCATGGCGCGCTGCTCGACGCGGACCTGACGGCCGACGCTTTCGTCAAGATGGCGTTGGGCGATACCGGCCCGCGCGACGCCGTGTATGAGTGAGACGCGGCGCCCTATTCCGCCGACACCGGATGCGCGGGGGGCTGCACGGGCGGCTGCATGGGGGGCTGCACCGCCGTCCGCGTCTCCAGCAGCCGCTCCACCTCCTCGGCCGGGATGGGGCGGCTGAACAGGAAGCCCTGGTAGCTTTCGCAGGCCAGATCGCGCAGAAGCTGCAACTGCTCCTGGGTCTCCACCCCCTCGGCGATCACCGACAGGCCCAGGCTGCGGCCGAGACCGACGATGGCGCGCGGGACCGACGCGTCGCTGGCGCCGGTCGACAGGTCGTGGATGAAGGAACGGTCGATCTTCAGCTTGTCGATGGGCAGGCGATGCAGGTAGCTGAGGCTGGAATAGCCGGTGCCGAAATCGTCCAGCGCGATCAGCACGCCGCGCTGCTTCAAGGCCGCCAGGGTGGCCGCTGCCGATTCGATGTCGTCGATCAGCGTGCTTTCCGTCACCTCGATCTCCAGCTCGGAGCCGCTGAGGCCGTTGGCGTCGAGCGCGCGGGCGACCGTGACCGGAAGCTGGCCGTCGCGGAACTGGGCGCCGGACACGTTGACCGCCACCGGGATCGACAGGCCGAACCGCGCGCGCCAGCGCCGGATCTGGGCGCAGGCCTCGGACAGCACCCAGTCGCCCATCGCCAGAACCAGCCCGGTCTCCTCCGCCACCGGCAGGAAACGGCCGGGCAGGATCAGCCCCTCCTCGGGATGGCGCCAGCGGACCAGCGCCTCCAGCCCGACGATGCGGCCGGTCAGGGTGTCGACCTGGGGCTGGTAGACCAGGAAAAGCTCGCCCTCGCGGATCGCCTGGCGCAGCGCGCTCTCCAGATCCAGGCGCTCGCGCGACTTGGCGCCCATCTCCCTGGTGACGAAGCGGAAGCCGTTCCGCCCCTGCTCCTTGGCATGGTACATGGCGATGTCGGCGCAGCGGATCAGCCCTTCGGGATCGTCGGCGTCGTCGGGGTACAGGCTGATGCCGATGCTGGGCGTCACCACGAAATTCTGGCCGCCGACGGCAAAGGGGCTGGCCAGATGCGCCACCACCTTCTCCGCCACGCGGGCGGCGTCCTTCGGCTCCGTCACCCGGCGGACGACGATCAGGAACTCGTCGCCGCCCAGCCGGCCGACCGTGTCGGATTCGCGCAACCCCGCCTGGAGCCGGCGCGCCACCGAGCGCAGCACCTCGTCGCCGAAGCTGTGGCCCAGGCTGTCGTTGATCACCTTGAAGCGGTCGAGGTCGATGAACAGCACCGCCACCTTGGTGCCGTCGCGCCGCCCCTCGCGCAGCGCCTGGGCGATGCGGTCGTAGAGCAGGACGCGGTTGGGCAGGCCGGTCAGCGCGTCGAAATGGGCGAGATACTGGATGTGCTGCTCGGCCCGGCGCTTCTCGCCGATGTCCTCGGCGAAGGCCAGGACGAATTTCAGCGCCCCCCCGGCGGTGACCGGCTGAAAATGCAGGCTGAAATGGCTGCGCCGGCCGCCCATCAGCAGCGGCTGGTCGGATTCGAGCTTGCCGCTCTCGCCATGCAGCGCCGCCTCCAGCGCGACGACCGACGCCTGGTCGCCGAAGCGCAGCCGGGCGTCGGTGCCGACCAGCCCCTGCCGCGGCAGGCCGGCGGCGGCGGCGAAGGCCGGGTTGCAGTCCAGCACCAGCCCGTCGGTGCCGAGCAGTGCGATGCCCAGCGGCGCCTGGGTGAACAGCTGCTGCCGCTCCGCCTCCTGCAGGCGCAGCGAGGCGGTCATCTCGCCGGCCAGCTCGACCGCGCGGGAATGGGTCACCAGCGCCATGCGCAGGACCAGCGACAGCGCGATGCTGAGCGCGAGGCCGACCGCCAGCAGGGCGCCGGGCACCCAGTCATGGGCGGTGAACAGTCCGTCGGGAAGCCGGTCGTAACGGACGGTCCAGATGCGCCCGCCGACCGGCAGCTCGCGGTTCAGGGTGATCGTGGGCGCGGCTTCCAGCGGGCGGTGGCTGCGGTAGAGCGGAAACTCGGCCTCCGCCGGCGGCACGTCGTAAATCTCGAGACCGGTGTCGGGACTTTGGCCGTCGATCAGCCCGTCCACCAGCGGGCCGATCCGGACCGGGGTCAGCACCACCCCGGTGAAGGAGGCGCGGCGCGCTTCCAGCGACGGCGGCAGGGGATCGCCGCGGTAGGTCGCTTGATAGAGGATGAAGGCGGGCCTGGCCCCCGCCGCCTCGTCGATCTTCAGGGTGATCGCGCGGGTGGCGGCCGGTTCGCCGCTGTCGCGCGCCCGTTCGATGGCCGAGCGCCGCACCGCCTCCGACATCATGTCGAAGCCGATGGCCCGCACATTCGCCTCGTTGACCGGGGCGGTGAAGATGTTGACCACCCGGTCCGCCCCGGCATGCGCCGGCCAGATGCGGAAGGCCGTCAGGCCGGACGCCCGCATCGACGCCACCAGTTCGCCCGACCGCTCGGCCGCGACGGCGCGGGCATAGGCGATGGAGATGATGCCGGGATAGCGCTGCGGCATGTCCAGCGCCTCGACGAAGCGGCTCCACTGCGTCCAATGCAGGTCGGGGAAGGTCATCGCCAGCGAGGCGGCGCTGCGTGCCACCTGCTCGTACACCTTGATGCGGTCGGCCAGCTGGCCGTGGATTTCCTCGACCCGCGCGGAAAAGCGGTGCGCCTCCTCGCGCGCCAGCAGATGCTCGGACTGGAGCATCGCCAGCAGGGACAGGCCGGCGCCGACAATCAGGGCCAGCAGGGGGACAGCCACCGGCATGTGAGGATTGCGCAGGACGCGACGGGCTGTCGGGTTCGGACCGGAGGCCGACGGGCTGTCCGCAATCGGATCTGCCTTGGGATCGGCTGCCGGTTCCGGCATCAGAACTCCTCTAGGATCTTCGGGCTGGTCAACAGAAGCTTTTCGATCATGCCGAGGATCTGTTCGATCTTGCTGCGGGTGGCGTCCAGCTCGTCGGCCATCTTGTCGTCGATGCCGGCTTCCATCAGCATGGTGTCGAAGGTGTGCAGCGTTTCGTTGAAGGCCTTCTGTTCCGCCACCAGCACGTCGAAGGCGCCCAGCGAGGCGGTCAGCGCCAGCGGCGGGTCGCTGACGAAGGAATGGCTGATGTCGGTGAAGATGGCGATGGCGCTCAGCTTCTGCCGCAGCACCCATTGCGGGAAATTCGACGGCAGCTCCTTGCCGGCGACCTCCAGCCTTTCCTGGATCGAGAAGATCAGGCCCTGGATGTCGAGATAGGCCGCCCGGATTTCGCGGAAGCGCGGAAAGGTCTTCGGCTTGCCGGCGGCCCGCAGGCGGGCCAGCGCCGCGATGTCCTCGGTCAATTTGCGGGCCATCCGAAGAACGACGTCCGTCACCTTCGACATCACACGCCTCCGCTCAACGGACTGCCCCCGCGCATCGCCAGATCCGGACCGCCGCACTCACCGGTCCGGAGGCCAGATTACACCAGATCCTACCACGAACGTTAGTGTTACCGAGCGGCGGCCGGCGGACAGCGTCGCGCTTGCTGTGTTTTCCACGCTCCACCCGGCCGCATCGGCGGGAAAATCGACCGGCGAAGACAGGCAACAACTCAAGTCAAGCCGAAATCCTTTCCCTATTCGGGTTAGGCACTCAGAGGGAGTGCGTCCAAGTTGAATCGATGGAAACGATACTTTAAATTTGCGCAACCATCCTGTTACTGAGCACGTATTACGGCCTACTCGGCTTTGCCCACGGATTATTTCGTCCGGCGCAGGTCATTCCAATCTTGTCTCAATCCGATGAAGAATCCGACATGCGACGTGTATCCGTTGTCCTGGTTTGCCTCGCACTTCAAGGATGTGCCGGCTCGCCCTTGTCAAATCTGGTTTCGGGCCAGCGCTACCAGACCACGTCCGACGTCACGGCGTCCTGGGTGGGAGCGTCCGAAGACGATCTGGTCCTGTCATGGGGCCCGCCGCAGAACAGCCATGTGCTGAACAACGGATCGAAGATGATCGGGTATCAGTATTCATGGCTGACGAACGGCCGGCACTCGGAAGAGTGGGGCTATGTTCCCGATTACGCCAGTTGCGAACAGCGCTTCCTGGTCGAACAGGGCGTCATCACCCGCTGGTACTCGTCCGGCGACTGCCCCAAGCGGCCCAAGGGAGCCAAGCTGATCCCGGCCGGCACGCCGGTCCCCCGGCCGACCCTGTAAGATCGCAGGGGATCCGAAGCGCGGCCGGCCGCCGCGGGGACGGCCTATTGGGGTCCGAACGACGCGATCGCATCGGCCAGAAGGCCGCTGAGCGACAGGGCGTTGGAGGGGTGTGGCACGCCGTCGCAGGACAGCGGGCGGCCCAGCCCCTCCGCGGTGAAGCGTTCGGCGACGATGTCGCTGAACAGGGCATGGACGCCATAAACCTGTACCCGGCTCGCCCCCAGCACCCGCGCGGCGCGGGCACAGGAGAAGATCGTCTCGCCGGAGCTGATGACGTCGTCGACGATCACCACCGGCCGGCCATGGATCGGCGCGTCGGGGGGCAGCGCCACCGTCACGTCGCGGTCGCCGCGCCGTTCCTTGCGGCCGACGATGCCGGTCAGGCCGAGCGGGCCGGCCACCGCCTCCACCAGCGGGGCGGACTCCTCGTCCGGGCCGACGATGACGGTGCCCGACGCCACGCCGTTCGCCCGCAGATGCTCGGCGATGGGGGCAGCACCGCTGAGTGCTGCGGACGGGCGGCCGACGAAGACCTCGTCCAGCGTGTGGGTGCGGTGCAGATGCGGCTCGACGCAGACGAAGCGGTCGAAACAGCGGCCGAGCCAGTCGCCGACCACCGTCTGGCTGACCGGCTCTCCCGGCCTGAAGATGGCGTCCTGGCGCATGTAGGCCATGTAGGGCGCCACCAGGCAGAGCTCGGTCGCCCCCTGGCGCCGCAGCACCGAGGCGGCGAGCGTCAGCTCGACCAGCTTGTCGTTCGGGCGGTCGAGCGAGCGGTAGACGATGGCGCGTTCCACCGGCTCCGGCAGCCGGACCAGGCTTTCGCCGTCGGGGAAGCGGTGCAGCTCGGCGATGTGGCAGGGGATCTCCAGCGCCTGGGCCAGACGGCGCGCGGCGTCCGCCGATTCCGGAAAGCCATAGACGGCCGTGTAATTGCCCGTATTGCGGGCCATGCCTCTTCTCCCTCTACCACCTTGGACGGCAGCAAGCTTGGCGCAGGCGGCAGGGGCGGGTCAATCACGGCAAAAGGCGGCACGGCAAAAGGCCGACATGGTCGGCCTAATCGCCACCGGCCTCCACCGCCGGCCGCTTGTCCTCATCGGCCTCGTCCGCTTCCGACGCGGCGGGATCGACATGGATGCTCTCCGCCTTGCGCGCCAGCAGCTGGAAGGCGCCCAGCCCGACGACCAGCAGCGTGACCACGCCCAGCAGCATCACCGGATAGACGATGGCGGAAATCTCGCTGGTGCGCGCCTCGAACACCAGGACCAGCCCCTCCAGGCTGGCGGCGATGATGATCGTGGTCAGGAACTTGGTCAGGGTGCGGCGGGCCTCGTCGGCGCGGCGCAGCTCGCGTTCGCGGACGATCTCCTCCTCATAGAGGTATTTGGCGATCTCGAACACCGCGATGGCCAGCACGATCATCCCCACCCCGTCCAGCATGGCCGAGGTCAGGACGGCGCTGTCCAGCGCCACCACCCCCTCCACCACCGTCAGGGCCGACAGGGCGATGAACATCATGGCGAAAAGGCCGAGCGTCGCCGCCGCCAGGAAATACATCACGCGTGACGCCGATTCGAACATCGCCCTCGCCTTCCTGCAAGCTGGTCCTTGGCAATGAGAACGCGCGAGGCGGCCGGTCCGCCCGGAGGAGGGAAGCGGATTCGTCGACGCTGCCGGGGAACCTCTTTAGAGTGGCGGCGACCTGCCGCCCCTCTTCCGGTTTTCCACTCCATGACGCAGTTGCCTCCCCCCTCCCCTTCCCCTTCCTCCGGCCATCCCCGTGACGGCGTGGTCGCCAGCGCCGCCTATTGCGACGGCCGGCGCATCGCCGAGGTGCCCATCGACGAGGCCGGCGCCTGGGCGGCCAAGGAGAACCACTTCGTCTGGATCGGCCTGTGGGAGCCGGACGAGGCCCTGCTGATGGAGGTGAAGCGGCAGTTCGGCCTGCATGAGCTGGCGGTGGAGGACGCCCTGCACGCCCACCAGCGGCCGAAGCTGGACGTCTATGGCGACAGCCTGTTCATGGTCCTGCGCACCGCCCGGCTGGAAAACGGCGAGCTGGTGCTGGGCGAGACCCATGTCTTCGCCGGCCGCGGCTATGTCGTCACCGTCCGGCATGGGGCGTCGACAAGCTATTCGCCGGTGCGGGCGCGGGCGGAAAGCGCGCCGCAGCTTCTGAAGCATGGCGAGGACTTCATCGTCTACACCATCATGGATTATGTGGTGGACTGCTATTTCCCGGTGCTCGACCAGATGGGAACCACGGTGGACGAGCTGGACGCCATGCTGATCGCCCGCCCGCCCAGCACGGGGGAGATCGAGCGCATCCACCAGCTGCGCCGCGACCTGGAGCGGCTGCGCCGCAACGCCTCGCCGCTGCTGGAGGTCTGCTCGCGGCTGGAGCGCTTCGACCTGCCGATGATCGACCAGGCGATCCGGCCCTATTACCGCGACGTGCAGGACCATGTGATCCGCGTCAACGAGCAGATCGGCTCGCTGCGCGAGGTGCTGTCCTTCGCCTTCGAAACCAGTATGATCCTGGCGACCGCGCGGCAGAACGACGTGACGCGCAAGCTGGCCGCCTGGGCCGCCATCCTCGCCGTGCCGACCGCCGTCGCCGGCCTGTACGGCATGAACTTCGAGCATATGCCGGAGCTTCACTGGCGCTACGGCTACCCGGCGGTGCTGGCGGTGATCGCCGTGGTCTGCACCGCGCTGTATGTCCGCTTCCGGCGGACGGGATGGCTGTGACGGCGGTCCGGCGGAGCGGCGACGGATCGGGGTGGCCCGGTTCCGGCCGGCTCGTTTGACATGGTTGGTTTTGGAGTTTGGTGAGGGACATGACCGACGCGACGAACAGGCTGCACGCCCTGCTGGACGCCTATCTGCGCTGTCCGGTGGAGGCCGCGCGCACGGAACTGGAACAGGCGCTGCGCGGCTACCAGACCGACTGGATCCGCACCCGCGCCGGGGCCGACGCCCCGCCGCTGCCGGTGGCCGCACCGGCGCCGACCGCCAAGCCGGCGGTGGCGAAGCCGCGCTTCCCCATCGCGGCGGCCGACCTCGACGTTCTGAAGCGTCTGGCCGACGGCTGGACCGGCACCACCGCCGAGGTGGCGCGCTGGGCTTGGTTCGAGAACCGCGAACTGGTCAGCCTGGAGCCGAACCCGGCCGGCGAGGGCCCGGAGCTGCTGCGCCTCACCCCGCTCGGCTGGGCCGCCATCGGGCGGACGCCGGCGGGCTGACGGACCCGGCCGCGCCCCCTCAGTTCACCTGCGGCAGGGTGAAGATCTGGCCGGGATAGATCATGTCCGGGTCGCGGATCTGCTCGCGGTTGGCGGTGTAGATGGTGGTGTAGAGCATGCCGTCGCCATAGGTGCGGCGTGCCAGCCGCCACAGGCTGTTGCCGGGCTGGACGACGATGTTGCGCCCGTCGGTGGCGGATGCCGGCATGGCGGAGACCTGGACCGGCAGTTCCGCCCGCGACACCACCTTGCCGGACAGGGTGACCTGATCGGCGCGGAGCGTGTAGAGGCCGGGGTCGATCAGCTTTTCCGGGGTCAAACGCCAGTTGCCCTTGGGGTCGCTGTGGGCGCTGCCGACGAGGATGTTGTCGAGGTAGAGCTGCACCGCGCTGTTCGGCGCCGCCCGCCCGCCCAGCGCCACCCGGCCGGCGGGATCGTAGTCCATCGTCTCCACCGACACGCCGCCCGGCGGCGGCGGCGCGCCATTGTCGGGAATCGGCGGGGCCTGCAGAAGCGAACTGCCGCCCATGGCCGGCGCCGCACCGGCCAGCCCGTCGCGCGGCACCGCCACCGCGACCGGTGCCGCCGGCAGGGGCGACTCGGGTCCGGGCTTCGCCGCGGGTTCCGGCACCATCACCACCATCACCTTGTCGGCGGGAAGCGGGGCATCGGCGCCGGGGCGGGTTTCGGTCAGGTTCAACTCGCGGGTGCCGGGCGACAGCGGCTTGTCAGGCAGCATCACCCATTCGCCGCGCTGGTCGGCCTTGGCCGAGGCGACGCGGGTGCCGGCGTCGGTGACGGTGACCTCCGATCCGGGAGCGGCGCGGCCCGCCATCACCGTCGCCCCGTCCGGCGCCACCCGCACCACGTCGAAGCTGGGTGCGGCGGGTTTCGCCTGTTCCCTGGCCGGTTCCGGTGTTGCCGCCGCCGGGGTCGCCGGTGCGGCCTTCTGCGTCTCGGTCCGCGCCGCCGTCTGTGCCGGAGCTGTCGTGGCAGCGGGGGCCACAGTCGCCGGTTTCCCGGCGGGCCAAAGGGCAATCGCCGCCGCCCCACCCATCAGAGCCACGCCCAAAGCTGCGAACAACGCGTTTCGTTTCACCTGAGCACCCATCCGGCGGCCCGCCACCCTGGCAGGATGGCTGACTATAGCAGAAGGACAGGTCGCAAAAGAATGGCGCCGTTGGAGCGGACCCCTCCGCCAAACGGGCTCGATTGCCCGAACGGATCATGAGTCCGCACCAAATCGGCGCCTGTTGCCGCGAAGACTCACTCCTTCGCCGGCACCGTCCGCAGATAGGCGACGATGGCGGCGCGGTCGTCCGCCGTCAGCTTGGAGGTGGTGTTGCGCACGACCTCGCCCATGGCGCCGCCGGCGACGTCGCCGTCGGGGGTCAGGCCGGCTTCCAGGAACAGCGACAGGTCGCCGTCGGACCAGTCGCCGATCCCCTTGCCCTTGGCCTTGGATCCGGTGATGCCCGGCACCTTGTCGTTGTCCGGCCCCTGCGGGTTGCCGGCGAGATAGCGGTCGGAGTCGAGCCCGCCGAGCTGGGTGCGCGGGCTGTGGCATTCGGCGCAATGGCCAAGCGCATCGACCAGATAGCGCCCGCGGTTCCAGGCCGGCGGCCTGGACGGGTCGTCGGCGACCGGGCCGGGGGTCAAATACATCCACTGCCAGACCGGGACGAGGAAGCGCCAGGAGAAGGGCGGCGACAGGTCGTGCGGCTTGTTGGCGGTGGACGCCGCCGGCAGGCTGAGCAGGTAGGCCTTCAAATCCAGCAGGTCGCGGTCGGTCATCCGCGTGTAGCTGGCATAGGGAAAGGCCGGGAACAGCGCGGCGCCGTCCGGGCGCACGCCCTCGCGCACCGCGCGGATGAAGTCGGCGTCGCTCCAGCGGCCGATGCCGTTCACCGGGTCAGCCGTGATGTTCGGGGTGTAGAAGGTGCCGAAGGGGGTCGCCAGCGCCCGGCCGCCGGCCAGCGGCTGGCCGCCGCCCTTCTCGTCCGTATGGCAGCCGAGGCAGCCGGCGGCGTTGAAGATGTAGGCGCCCCGGCTGACGGAATCGTTGGCGGGACCCTCACCCGTTTGAAGGGGGCCGGCGGCACGCGCACTGCCGCCCGCGAAGGCGAGCGGCAGCAGCAGGGCGGCGGCGGTCAGGAGGCGCCGCACCGGTCAGTTCTTCTTGACGCGGAAGTCCTCGTGGCAGCTTCCGCAGGTCTTGGAGGTGGCGCCGAGCGCCTGGGCGATCTGCGCGCGGTCGCCGGTCTTGATGGCGGCGTCGAGCTTCTCGGCGGCGGGCTGGACGGCGCTCCAGTATTTCTGGGTCTCGGCCCAGCTCTTCCACAGCTCCGGCTTGGCGGCGCTGTCGGCCACGCCGACGGCGGTGCCTTCGGGGAAGATCTTCTTCACGTCCATCTTCGACACCGCCAGCACGGCTTCCGCCCCCTTGGCCGCGTCCTCGGCGGTGGCTCCCTCGTTCTTCACGAACTTGGCGACGGCGCCCATGCCGCCGCCCAGCTTCTTCATGGTCTGCTGCCGGTCCTTGACCTGCTCGGCCGGATCGGCCGCGCCGGCGGCGCCGGCCGACATGCCGAACAGCGTGAACATCAGACCGGCGACGGATGCCGCCGCAAGAACATTGACGACCCGGTTGCTCATGTGGTCCCTCCCGATGATGCCGTGGCTTAAACGGTGCCTGTGCCGCTGTTGACGCGCCGCCCCCACCCGATATTCCATGGCATTCGCCAGATTTTTTTGCGGCCCCGCCTCCTTTGGAGGACGGTGGCGAGAAAGGTTGACCCGCGATGAAGAGCCTGTCGTCCGTCTGCGTCTATTGCGGTGCATCGTCCCGTGTCGCCGATGTCCACAAGGAGGCCGCCCACGCGCTGGGCGACGGGCTGGCGCGGCGCGGCATCCGCATGGTCTATGGCGGCGGCCGGGTCGGGCTGATGGGCATCGCCGCCGACGCCGCGATTGCCGCCGGCGGCGAGGTGGTCGGCATCATCCCGGAACACATCCAGTCGGCCGAAGTCGAGCACACCGGCCTGACCGAGCTGCATGTCGTCGACAGCATGCACACCCGCAAGCGCATGATGGTGGAGCGGTCGGACGCCTTCGTCATCCTGCCGGGCGGCCTGGGCACGCTGGACGAGGCCTTCGAGATCCTGACCTGGAAGCAGCTTCAGCTGCACGACAAGCCCATCGTCATCGCCGACATCGACGGCTACTGGCGCCCGCTTCTGGGGCTGATCGACCATATGGTCGCCCAGGGCTTCGCCCGCATCGACCGCTCCGCCCTCTACCGCGTCGCCGACCATGTCGACGGCGTGTTCGAGGCGCTGGGGGCGATGCCCGACCAGGCCCATCCGGCCCAGCCCGGGAAGATGTGAGGCTTAGGCGTCGAAGCCCTTCCCGCGGTTATCCCCAGACTTCCCAACCTGTGGATAACTTCTGTGCACAGCTTTTGTGGATGGCTCCCCGCCCTTCACCGAGCGTTCGCGTTCTGTTTCTGATACTGTGTCCTCCATGAGCAACCAGACCTCATCGCTGTTCGATCCCCGCCCCTCCTCCGCGGTCAAGCCGACGGCGGAATACCGAACGCCTCCCAACAACGAGGAGGCGGAGCAGGCGCTGCTGGGCGCGATCCTGGTCAACAACAAGGCCTATGAGAAGGTCGGCGAGTTCCTGCGGCCGGAGCATTTCTACGACCCGGCCCACCAGCGCATCTTCGCCGCCATCACCAAGATGGTCGACCGCGGCCAGATCGCGAACCCGGTCACGCTGAAGGCCCTGTTCGACAACGATCCCGAACTGGCGGTCGAAGGCGGCAGCGCCTATCTGGCGGAACTGGCCGCCAACGTGGTGACGGTGGTCAATGCCGGCGATTACGGCAAGACCATCCACGACCTGTTCATCCGCCGGCAGCTGATCGAGGTCGGCACCGACATGGTGAACGAGGCGTACCGCCACGACCTCGACATCACCGCGCTCGACCAGATCGGCGAGGCGGAAAAGCAGCTGTTCGACCTCGCCTCCACCGGCGACGTGCAGGGCGGCTTCGTGGCCTTCGGCGAGTCGGTCAAGCACGCCATCACGACGGCGGAGGCAGCCTTCCGCCGGTCCAGCCACGTCACCGGCGTCACCACCGGCCTGATCGACATCGACCGCAAGCTGGGCGGCCTGCACCCGTCGGATCTGATCATCCTCGCCGGCCGCCCCTCGATGGGCAAGACGGCGCTGGCCACCAACATCGCCTTCAACGCCGCCAAGGCGCACATGCGCTCCAGCGGCCAGGAGGGCGGCGTCGTCGGCTTCTTCTCGCTGGAAATGTCGGCGGAACAGCTCGCCACCCGTATCCTCGCCGACGAGGTGCAGGTGCCCGGCGACAAGATCCGCCGCGGCGAGATCCGCGACACCGACTTCCCGAAATTCGTCCAGGCCAGCCAGGATCTGGCGCGCTGCCCCTTCTATGTCGACGACACGCCGGCCCTGTCGGTCGCCGCGGTGCGCACGCGCTGCCGCCGGCTGAAGCGGACCTCGGGGCTCAGCATGGTGGTGGTCGACTACCTCCAGCTGCTGCGCGGCTCGTCGTCGCGCGGGGCGGAGAACCGGGTGCAGGAAATCTCGGAGATCACCCGCGGCCTGAAGGCCATCGCCAAGGAGCTGGACGTGCCGGTGGTGGCGCTGTCGCAGCTGAGCCGCGCGGTCGAGCTGCGCGAGGACAAGCGCCCGCAGCTGGCCGACCTTCGCGAATCGGGCTCGATCGAGCAGGACGCCGACGTCGTGATGTTCGTTTTCCGCGAACAGTATTATCTTGAGCGCGCCGAGCCCTCGCGCCGGCCCGACGAGAGCGACGACAAGTTCAACGACCGTTATCAGCGCTGGCAGCAGCGCCTGGGCGAGGTGCACAACACCGCCGAGGTGATCATCGCCAAGCAGCGTCACGGTCCGATCGGCACCGTCCGTCTCTACTTCGACGGCCAGTTCACCAAGTTCGGCGATCTCGACCAGCACCACCAGACCGACGAGTGACCAGAGTGACTAGCGACCTGAGCCCGCGCGCCTGCGCAATCCTCACCGTGGATCTCGGCGCCGTCGTCGCCAACTGGACGCAGCTGCGCGACCGGGTGGCTCCGGCGGACTGTTCCGCCGTGGTCAAGGCCGACGCCTATGGGCTGGGGGTGGCGCAGGTGGTGCCGGCGCTGGCCGCCGCCGGTTGCCGGACCTTCGTCGTCGCCCAGCTGGAGGAGGCTCTGGCCGTCCGCCGGGCGTTGGAGCCGGTCGCGCCGCAAGCGCAGGTCTTCTCGCTGGGCGGCCTGCCGCCCGGATACGAGGGGGAGTTCATCGCCGGGCGCATCCTGCCGGTGCTGAATCACCTGGGCGACATCGCAGCGTGGCGGGCCTTCGCCGCCTCGCGCGGCGAGGTGCTGCCGGCGGTGATCCACATCGACACCGGCATGAACCGGCTGGGGCTCGGCCCCGACGAGCTGGACGATCTCGCCGCCCATCCTGAGTGGCTGGAGGGCATCGACGTCCGCTATTGGATGACCCACCTCGCCTGCGCCGACGAGTTCGACAGCCCGATGACCGGGGAGCAGCTGGAGCGGTTCCGCGGCGCGCTGGCCCGGCTGCCCAAGGCGAAGGCCAGCTTCGCCAACTCGTCCGGCATCTTCCATGGGCCGGACCATCATTTCGACCTCGCCCGGCCGGGCTGCGCGCTCTATGGCGTGAACCCGACGCCGCATCTGCCCAACCCGATGCGCGGCACGGTGCGGCTGGACGCGCGGCTCTTGCAGGTGCGCAACTGCACGGCGCCGATGACGGTCGGCTATGGCGCCGCCCACAGGGTGACCGGCCCGGCGCGGATCGCCACCATCGGCGTCGGCTATGCCGACGGCTACCTGCGCTCGCTGAGCGGCAAGGGGCACGTCTTCGTCGACGGCGTCGCCGCCCCCATCGTCGGCCGCATCTCGATGGACCTGATCACCATCGACGTGACCGGCCTGCCGGAAAGCGTGGAGGCCGGCCGCATGGTCGAGCTGATCGGGCCCAGCCGCCCGGTCGACACGGTAGCGGATGAGGCCGGCACCATCGGCTACGAAGTGCTGACCTCGCTCGGCCGGCGTTATCACCGGGTTTATGCATCGTGAGCCGATGGCCGGACGACGCTATCGGCCGGCCTTTTCATGCCGGGATCCCGGACGCATGAATTCTCCGCCGACGACGCGATTGCGCCCCTTGTTCTTGGCCTTGTAAAGGTAGGCGTCGGCGGCGGCCAGGATCTCGGGGCGTGGCGCGTTGTCCAAGCAACGAATCGTCAGCACGCCCAAACTCGCAGTCACCACTTCGGCGGCAGGCGACCCTGCATGCGGGATCGCCAGCGCCATGATCCCGGTTCGGATCCCTTCGGCAACCCGCATCGCACCCTCCAGCTCAGTGGCCGGCAGGATGCACGCGAACTCCTCGCCACCGAACCGTGCCGCCAGATCGCCCGACCGTTGAACGGCTCTGGACAGCACCCCGGCGATCTGCCGAAGACAATCGTCACCGGCCACATGACCGTAACGATCGTTGAAGGCCTTGAAAGCATCGACATCGCAGAGGATGAGGGAGAGCGGTGCACGGGAGCGCAAGTGGCTTTTCAACTCGGCATCGAATGCCGTGTCGAATCGGCGACGGTTTCCAATTCCAGTCAACGCGTCCGTAAGGCTGAGCTGAAGCGCTTTCTCATTCAAAAACCGCCATTCCGCCTCCATTCTTCTGCGCTCGGTGATATCCCTGACTATGCTGCAATTGTAGAATTTGCCTTTGTATTCGACAAGATTTGCCGTCACTTCGATAGGAATCTCAACGCCATCTCTTGTTTTGTTTATCGTTTCGATCCTGACCACGCCCTGGTCGACGAGATCCTGCCAATGCTCACGCCATATTTCTTCATTGAACAACGGATCGACGTCCCAGACTCTTTTCCGGCCGAACTCCGCTGCCGAATAGCCGAACATCCGCGTCGCCGCCCGATTGACGAAGACATACCGCCCATCCGCATCGAGCCAGATGATCATATCCGAAACTTTATCAACCGAAACTTGGGTGAGCATGGCACGATGCCCGCACTCCGCCATTTCAGCGAACCCGTTGATGGCAATCGAAAACACCCCCGGCGCGTCCGTCCGGCACCGCACCGTGAGTTCCACACGGCATGTCGAGCCGTCTCCGCAAGCTAAGGTTGCATCAACGATGGCGCCATGGATGTGGCCGGGCGCCTGCATGAACTCCCTGATAGCAGCCCCGCTTGCGCTGTCGAGGATGGTGTCAATCGGTCGCCCAAGGAGATCGGCCCGGCAATACCCTGTCCTCGACAGGCACCCGTCCGTGACGTCGAGGACCACTCCCTCCGGAGTGACGGCTACATCGCTGACGGAGCGGCCCGACTCATGCGCTTCCGCAGACCGGCACGTCTCGCCGGTGAACGCCGGAATGGGGTTGCCCGGTCCCATTTCCTCGTCTCCACGGGTGTCGTCGGGTCGGCCATCCAGCAGCAGCTTGAATCGATCAGAACTCCATGGCGTAGCCCACGATGCTCTTGTGTAGAAGTGACGGAAAATGGCCGGCTGCAGCTTAGTCCTTTATACTGGAGTATGATGCTTTCCGTACAAATAAGAATCGACTATGAAAATAGATGTGATTATTACGAGGCTGTGCGGGCGGCCCTTCCCGCCCCTTGACCGGAGATCCCGGACTGCCAGCCGCTGCGGCCGCGACCGCCGACCGGACCAGCCCAGATGGTGCCGCAACGTCCCTCCCCTGCAAAGTCCAAGGATGACCTAGCCCTTCATCGGTGCTATGACCGCATCGCCCAAACGAGTCTCTAACCAAGGATGCGGGCCGACTGATGGGTTTCCTCGCCGCTACCGGCCGGGCCTTCCTGATCTTCCTGGAAGCGACCGGACGCCTTGCCCTGTTCACCGGGTCCGCCCTGTCGCACTGCGTGCGCCCGCCGCTCTATCCGCGCCAGATCCTGCGGCAGATGATCGACATCGGCTATTATTCGCTGCCGGTGGTCGGGCTGACCGCGCTGTTCACCGGCATGGTGCTGGCGTTGCAGAGCTACAGCGGCTTCTCCCGCTTCCAGGCGGAGGGCGCCATCGCCACCGTCGTCGTGCTGTCGATCACCCGCGAACTGGGGCCGGTGCTGGCCGGCCTGATGGTCGCGGGGCGCATCGGCGCCGCCATGGCGGCGGAGATCGGCACCATGCGGGTGACCGAGCAGATCGACGCGCTGTCCACCCTGTCGACCAACCCCTACAAGTATCTGGTGGCGCCGCGGCTGATCGCCGGGCTGACCATGGTGCCGCTGCTGGTGGTGGTCGCCGACATCATCGGCGTGTTCGGCGGCTTCCTGGTCGGCGTCTACCGGCTGGACTTCAACGCCGCCAGCTACATCAACCGCACCTGGGAATTCCTCCAGCCGGTCGACGTCATCTCCGGCCTGGTCAAGGCGGCGATCTTCGGCTTCCTGATCGCGCTGATGGGCTGCTACCACGGCTACCACTCCAAGGGCGGCGCCCAGGGCGTCGGGGCGGCGACCACCAATGCGGTGGTGTCGGCCTCGATCATGATCCTGGTGTGGAACTACCTGATCACCGGCCTCTTCTTCTCGACCAAGTGAGCGCCACCGCATGACCGTTCCCAAGATCGCGCTCAAGAACGTCACCAAGCATTTCGGCCCGAAGAAGGTGCTGAACGGCATCGACCTGGAGGTGGCGAAGGGCGAGTCGCTGGTCGTCATCGGCGGGTCGGGCACCGGCAAGTCGGTGATGCTGAAGAGCATCCTCGGGCTGCTGACGCCGGATTCCGGCTCGATCCAGGTTGATGGGCAGGAGACGACCCGGCTGCGCTCGCGCGAGCGCGAGAAGCTGCTGCACAAGTTCGGCATGCTGTTCCAGGGCGCCGCCCTGTTCGACAGCCTGAAGGTGTGGGAGAACGTCGCCTTCGGCCTGATCCAGGGCGCCCATATGCCGCGTGCCCAGGCCAAGGAGATCGCCGTCGCCAAGCTCGGCGCCGTCGGCCTCACCCCCGACGTGGCGGAGCTGTCGCCCTCGGAGCTGTCGGGCGGCATGCAGAAGCGCGTCGGCCTCGCCCGCGCCATCGCCGACGAGCCGGAGATCATCTTCTTCGACGAGCCGACGACCGGCCTCGACCCGATCATGGCCGACGTCATCAACGAGCTGATCGTGCAGTGCGTGAAGGATCTCGGCGCCACCGCGGTCACCATCACCCACGACATGGCGTCCGCCCGCAAGATCGCCGACCGCATCGCTATGATCTACCAGGGCCGGATCATCTGGACCGGCCACGCCCGCGACATCGACAATTCGGGCAACGCCTATGTCGACCAGTTCGTCCATGGCCGGGCGGACGGGCCGATCAAGATGCAGATCAAGGCGCTGTAAGCGGAACATTAGCGGGGACTGGCCGGTTACCGGACGGGCGCTTGTTGCCGCCCGTTCCCCGACGGTGGCCTCCCGTGAGCATACAGCCCGCGACATCCCAGCACTTCGACATCGACGAGGTCTTCCGCCGCCTGCGGGTCGCGGTCGCCCCCTACCCCAAGGCGGCGATGTTCGAGCTGCGCGACCGCGGCTATGCCTCCCCGTTCCAGCAACTGGTCGCCAGCCTGATTTCCGCCCGCACGCGGGACGAGACGAGCCTGGAGGTGGCAGAGCGGCTGTTCGCCGTCGCCGACACGCCGGCCGCCATGGCCGCCCTGCCGGAGGAGCGGCTTGTGGAGCTGCTGCACGGCGCCACCTTCCCCGAACCGAAGGCGCGCGACATCCGCGCGCTGTCCCGCCGCATCGTCGAGGAGCTGGGCGGCGAGGTGCCCGACACGCCGGACGGGCTGATGCGCTTCCATGGGGTGGGGCCGAAGATCGCGGCGCTGACGCTGGCGGTCGGCTTCGGCATCCCGGCGCTGGCGGTCGACATCCATGTCCACCGCATCGCCAACCGCTGGGGCTACGTGCAGGCACGCAACCCCGAGAAGACGATGGCGGCGCTGCTGGCGGTGCTGCCGAAACGCTACTGGGTCGAGATCAACGAGCGGCTGGTGCCCTTCGGCAAATGGGTGTGTACCGGCGAACGGCCGCGCTGCTCCACCTGCCCGCTCTTGTCGATGTGCGCGCGGGTGGGAGTGACCGAGTCACGGTGACGCTTGCGATTGATGCAGATCCTGGCGGGACGCCGGAGGGCTGACTAGAAGAGCGGCCGAAATTCCGCTTTTCGAGGCTCCCGCGATGATCGTTTACGCCCTGCACTGCGCCTGCGGCCATGATTTCGACCAGTGGTTCGACAATATGGCCGATTACGACGCCAAGAAGGCCGTCGGCATTCCCTGCCCGTCCTGCAGCGGCACCGAGGTCGCCAAGGCCATCATGGCGCCGCGCGTCGGAAAGTCCCAGCCCGCCCCCGCCTGCGGCCCTGGCGGCTGCGGCGGAGGCGGCTGCCCGATGATGATGTGACCGGACCCGGGCGCGGCGCCGTTCAGCGCCGCCGTGCCTCCGCCGTCAGGCGCGGGCCGGTGGTCAGCTCCTCGCGGCGGCGGGGGGTGCCGAAGCTCGGTTCGACGCGGTTTTCACGCGGCCGGTCGTCGCCGGCGGGCTTCCGGCTGAGCGGATCGACGCCGCGGCCGCTGCGCCACCAGGCGAAGCCGATGCCGCCCAGCGTCGCGGCGATCAGCCCGGCGACCCCGGCCCGCGCCGCATTGGACTGCCAGATCGACGGACCGCCGCCGACCGCCGCCGCTTCCTCGACCGGGGCCGGCTTGCCGTCGGGCGTGGTCGCCGCCACCGCCCCGCGCGGTGCCGCCTGCGGAGTCGGGCCTTCGGAGGCGTTGGACGCCGCGCTGGCCGATGGGGAGACCGATGGGCGCGGCGCGCTCTGGGGCGTGGCGCTGGATGTTGCGGCGGCAGCCGGCGCCGACGGACGGGCCGCCGGAGCCGCGGCGGGCGCGCTGTGGCTGGCCGAGGAGGACGCGGAGGAAGACGACGAGGAAGAAGACGACACCGGGGCGCCGCCGAACTGGGCCATGCCGCCGACGCTCTCGTTGCCGGATTCGACCCGGCCGGTCGGGGCGGCGCGCGGCGCCACCTCCTTGTCGTGGCGGGTCTGGCCGACCTGGCTCTTGGACAGGCTGCCCATGGTCGGCGCGGCCTTGCTCTCGCGCTCGCCCATCATCTTGGCGATGGTGGCCTGGTCGAGGTTGCCGGTGGCGGGAAGGCCCGCCGACTTCTGATAGGCGCTGAGCGCGGACCGGGTTTCCGGCGTCATCTGGCCCTTGGCCCGGCCGCCGATGTTGTAGCCCTTGTCCTTCAGGATGGTCTGCGCCCACTGGATGTCGGCGACCGACGCCTCGGCCCTTGCCGAACCGGGCGCTCCCACGGTCAGGGCCGAAACCACCAGTGCCACTGCCGCCACCGCGGCGCCACCATGCACCCGCCGCGAAATCCCAGACATTGCCTCTCCCTCCGTCCGTGACATCAGACCGACTTCAGAGCCACGACACTCCCCCGAATCGGGGACTAAGATCGTGTTACCAGATTGCGTCGCATTTCCGGCGGCGATTTTTCGGCGTCTGCTTTGTCAGCCGCGCAGCGTTGCCGAAAAGGCGCGTTCCCGGAAATGGTGCGCGAAAATGGATCGGAAAGGGCCGGACGTGGTAGCGTCAAATCGGGGGCGAAAAAGGAACAGGACGCACGCCATGACCGGGACCATGACCGGCGCCAAGACCGGAACCGACACCGCACGCCCGCGACTCCTGGCAGCCTTGCCGGGGCTGGCCTGCCTGTCCGCGGCCCTGTCCGCGCTGGCCCTGCTGTCCGGATGCAGCAGCCCGCCCGCCTACCGCGAATGGACCGCCAGCCCGGACGTGCCGACCGTCGCCTATGACGAATGCACCGAGCAGGTGGACACCACCATGCGCCTGCGCGGCTATCCGCTGCGCCCGCTGCCGGAAACGCCGCAGTTCGGCTACCGCAAGGAAATCTTCGCCCAGTGCATGCGCCGCAAGGGCTACACGACGGAGTGAGGGCTTATCTTCCGGCGAAGTGCAGATAGGCGAGGACGCCCGCCAGCGTGCCGATCAGGATCACCGCCAGATAGATGCGCAGCGGCAACGCGACGGCTTCCCCGGCCCTGCGCCTGTCCGTCGGTTTGCGCGGGGCCGTCGGACCAGGCTTGGGCGGGACGGGCTTGGGCAGGACGGGCTTGGGCGAAACCGGCTTGGCCGCCGGCCTGACCCGGCCGCCTTGGGTCGGGTCGTACAGCTCGATCAGCGTCCAGTTGAACTCCATGCCCTCATAGCCGGAGTCGGCGTTGTAATCGAGCTGGATCAGCCGGAAATAGGCCCGCGGGTTGACGCCGACCATCCGGTCGAAGCGCGCCTTGGCATGGGCCAGCTCCTCCCCGACCTCCAGCGTCTTCCAGCCCTTGCCGCGCGCCTTCTGGATGGCGAAACGGGTCGGCTGTTGCGGGCGGGGCGTCGGCATGGCCGGCAGTTTAACGCCGCCCTCAGACCAGCGGAACCGCGTTGTTGCGGATGACCGAGGCGTACCAGTCGTAGCTGGCCTTCGGCGTGCGGGCCAGCGTCTTGCGGTCGACCTGGACAAGGCCGAAATGGCGGCGGTAGCCCTCCGACCATTCGAAATTGTCCAGCAGGGTCCAGGCCATGTAGCCCTTGAGGTTGCAGCCCTCGTCGATCGACTTGGCGGCGGCCAGCAGATGGTCACGCAGGTAGGCGATGCGGTCGCGGTCCTCGACCCGGCCGTTCGGGCCGACGCTGTCGGGGTAATCGGCGCCGTTCTCCGTCACATAGACCGGCGGGTTGCCGTATTTCTCCTGCAGCTCAGCCAGGATCTCGCTGAGCCCGTCCGGCTCGACCGGCCATTCCATGCCGGTCTTGCGCGTGCCCTCGGGGGCCGAGCCGTAGCCGGTGCCGAACAGCCCCTGCGGGTCGGGCTGCTGGTGCATGCGGCTGTAGTAATTGACGCCGAGGAAATCGACCGGCTGCTTGATGCGGGCCAGATCGTCGGGCTTGGCGATGCGGGTGAATTCGGCCTCCAGCTGCTCGGGGAAACGGCCCTTGAACAGCGGATCCAGGCAGGAGCGGTTCCACAGCGCGTCCCACATCAGCGAGGCGGGATAGTTCGAGTCGAGCCCGCCGACCGGCCAGGAGGGCTGGAGCGACAGCACGGTGCCGAGCCGCCAGTTCTTGCCGCCGGCCTGGCGCAGCGCCGCGATCGCCGTGCCCTGGGCCAGGTTCTGGTGGTGGATCGCCTTCAGGCAGTTCTGCCGGCCGGTCAGGCCCGGCGCATGCCCGCCGGTGCCGTGGCCGAAGATGGCGACCACCGACGGCTCGTTCAGCATCGCCCAGTTGCGGGCGCGGTCGCCCAGCCGGGCGGTCACCGCCAGCGCGTAGTCGGTGAACCAGCCGGCGATGTCGCGGTTGGTCCAGCCGCCCTTGTCCTGCAACGCCTGCGGCAGGTCCCAATGGAACAGGCAGGGCCAGGGCTGGATGCCCTTGGCCAGCAGCGTGTCGGTCAGCCGGTCGTAGAAGTCCAGCCCCTTGGCGTTCACCGCCCCGGTGCCCTGCGGCATCACCCGCGGCCAGGCGATGGAGAAGCGGTAGGCCTTCATCCCGGCCTTCGCCATCAGATCCACATCCTCGGCATAGCGGTGGTAATGGTCGCAGGCGACGTCGCCGGTGTCGCCGTTGGCGATCCGCCCGAAGGAATGGCTGTAGGTGTCCCAGACGCTGGGCCCCCGCCCATCCTCGGCGACGGCGCCCTCGATCTGGTAGCTGGAGGTGGAGACGCCCCACAGGAAGTCCATCGGGAAGGACACCGACGGGACAACGGCACCGGCAGCACCCGGAGCGGCCTGGACGGTCTCGCGGCCCAGCACCGCCAGGGCGCCGGCGCCGGCCGCGGTGGCCGCGGTCGCCTTCAGGGCCGTCTTCAGGAAAGTCCGCCGCTGCATCGCCTGCTTCTCCAAAGTCATTTCAGTTCCGCCAGTCCGTTCCGCTGGCTTCCCCGGTCCCGACGCCGCGCACTGTATGCAGTCCAACGGCTTTGGCAACCGGGTGATTACCCCAAGTCCCGATTCCGTCGCCATAGGCGCGGGCCGGATGCTGGGATATAGTGAGCCCCATGCAGACTCTCTTCCCCATCCTGATGGTCATGGCGATGCTGGCGGTGGTCGGCTCGCTGTTCGTCGGCCTCTTCTTCATGGCCCGCGGCGGACGGGGCGACCCGCGCCGCTCCAACAGGGCGATGCGGCTGCGCGTGATGCTCCAGGGTGCGGCCCTGCTGCTGTTCGTCCTCGCCATCCTGACCCAAGGCTGACGCTTCCCCATGGTTAAGCTGACCAAGATCTACACGCGCGGCGGCGACGCCGGCGAAACCTCGCTCGGCGACGGCAGCCGGGTGCCGAAGGACGACCGCCGCGTCGCCGCCTACGGCACGGTGGACGAGGCGAACGCCGTCATCGGCATGGCACGCCTGCACATGCGGGACTGGCCGGATGCCGACGCCATGCTCGGCCGCATCCAGAACGACCTGTTCGATCTGGGCGCCGACCTCTGCACGCCGGAGGAGGAGGCGCCGAAATACCCGCCGCTGCGCATCGTGCAGGCCCAGGTCGACCGGCTGGAGGCGGAGATCGATGCGATGAACGCCGGTCTGGCGCCGCTGACCTCCTTCATCCTGCCCGGCGGCTCGCCGGCCGCGGCCCATCTGCATCTGGCCCGCACCGTGGTGCGCCGGGCGGAACGGCTGATGACCGATCTGGCACGGCACGAGCCGGTGACAGCGGCGGCGCTGAAATACGTCAACCGGCTGTCGGACCATCTGTTCGTGCTGAGCCGGGTGGTGAACCGCAACGGGGCGGACGACGTGCTGTGGGTGCCCGGCGCCAACCGCTGAGCGTGCGCATTCCGATTGACGCCGTGCGGTCTCCCCTGCCGCGACAACCGGGGCGGCACACGAGGCCGCCCGCGCGTCCGGCGCGTCATTGACAGTGGTATTTCCAGATCCTATGGTCCGTTCGCAACCACAGCAATTTTCGCGGTGTTCGCCGTAACAGGCGCGCGCTCAGCAGCCAGGGTGAGTTATGAAAGTCCTCGTCCCCGTTAAGCGAGTGGTCGACTACAACGTGAAGATCCGCGTCAAGGCGGATGGCAGCGGCGTCGAGACCGCCAACGTGAAGATGAGCATGAACCCCTTCGACGAGATCGCCGTCGAAGAAGCCGTGCGCCTCAAGGAAGCTGGCAAGGCGACCGAGATCGTCGTGGTGTCCGTCGGCCCGACCCAGGCCCAGGAGACGCTGCGAACGGCGCTGGCCATGGGTGCCGACCGCGCCATCCTGGTGCAGACCGACGTGACGACCGAACCGCTGGCCGTCGCCAAGGTCCTCAAGGCGCTGGTCGAGAAGGAGGCCCCCGGCCTCGTCATCCTCGGCAAGCAGGCCATCGACGACGACTGCAACCAGACCGGCCAGATGCTGGCCGCCCTGCTCGGCTGGGGCCAGGGCACCTTCGCCTCCAAGATCGCCGCCGGTGACGGCACGGTCGCCGTGACCCGTGAGATCGACGGCGGGCTGGAGACGGTGGAGCTCAAGCTGCCGGCGGTGGTCACCGCCGATTTGCGCCTGAACGAGCCGCGCTATGCCTCGCTGCCGAACATCATGAAGGCGAAGAAGAAGCCGCTGGAGACCGTCACGCCGGACAGCCTGGGCGTCGACGTCACGCCGCGCCTGAAGACGGTGAAGGTGACGGAGCCGCCGAAGCGCCAGGCCGGCATCAAGGTGCCGGACGTCGCCACGCTGGTCGACAAGCTCAAGACCGAAGCCCGCGTGATCTGAGGGGAATGAACTGACCATGGCCAACATTCTCGTCATCGCCGACCACGACGGCGCCTCGCTGAAGCCCGCCACGCTGAACGCCGTCACCGCTGCGTCCAAGATTGGCGGCGATGTCCATATCCTGGTCGCCGGCAAGGGCGCGCAGGCCGCCGCCGATGCCGCATCGAAGGTGGCCGGCGTCGCCAAGGTGCTGCTGGCCGACGATGCCGCCTACGAGCATCAGTTGCCGGAGGATGTCGCCCCGCTGGTGGTGTCGGTTACCAAGACTGGCTACGGCCATGTGCTGGCCGGCGCCACCTCGGTCGGCAAGAACCTCCTGCCGCGCGTCGCCGCACTGCTGGACGTCGCCGCCATCTCCGACATCACCGCCGTGGTCTCCGCCGACACGTTCGAGCGGCCGATCTACGCCGGCAACGCGATCGCCACCGTGCAGTCGGCCGATGCGGTCAAGGTGATCACCGTCCGCACCACCGCCTTCGAGACCGCAGCATCCGAAGGCGGTTCGGCCGCCGTCGAGCAGGTCGCGGGCGCCGGTGCCGCCGGGCTGTCGAGCTTCGTCTCGGCCGAGCTGACCAAGTCGGAGCGTCCGGAACTCACATCCGCCCGCGTGGTGGTGTCGGGCGGGCGCGGCATGCAGTCGGGCGAGAACTTCCCGCTGCTGGAGGCTCTGGCCGACAAGCTGGGCGCCGCCGTGGGTGCGTCGCGCGCCGCCGTGGACGCGGGTTTCGTGCCGAACGACTATCAGGTCGGGCAAACCGGCAAGATCGTGGCGCCGGAGCTGTACATCGCCGTCGGCATCTCGGGTGCGATCCAGCATCTGGCCGGCATGAAGGACAGCAAGGTCATCGTCGCGATCAACAAGGATGAGGAAGCGCCCATCTTCCAGGTCGCCGATTACGGCCTCGTCGCGGACCTCTTCAAGGCCGTGCCGGAGCTGACGGAAAAGCTTGGATAAGGCGCGCTGATCCAGGCCGCCGCGGCGGTCGCCGGACGGAACCGGCGACCGCCATGGCGGACCAACCACCCACATCCTTCGCGGGACAGCCTCCATGACCACGATCAAGAAGATTGGCATCATCGGTGCCGGCCAGATGGGCAGCGGCATCACCCAGGTCTGTGCCCAGGCCGGCTACGACGTCTTCCTGTCCGACATCAGCGAAGCGGCGCTGGAAAAGTCGCTCGCCGGCATCTCCCGGAACTTCGACCGGCAGATCCAGAAGGGCAAGCTGAGCGAGGCGGACAAGACGGCGGCGCTGGCCCGCATCGTCACCGGCACCGACCTGTCGATCTTCGGCGACTGCGATCTGGTGGTCGAGGCCGCGACCGAGAACGAGGCGCTGAAGCGCGACCTCCTGAAGAAGCTGGTCCCGCACCTGAAGCCGGAGGCGCTGATCGCGACGAACACCTCGTCGATCTCGATCACCCGTCTGGCGGCGGCGACCGACCGTCCGGCCAAGTTCATGGGCATGCACTTCATGAACCCGGTGCCGGTGATGCAGCTGGTCGAGCTGATCCGCGGCATCGCGACCGACGAGCCGACCTTCAACGCCATCAAGGAACTGACGCTCGCCATCGGCAAGACCGCCGCGGTGGCCGAGGATTTCCCGGCCTTCATCGTCAACCGCATCCTGCTGCCGATGATCAACGAGGCCGTCTACACGCTGTATGAGGGCGTCGGCGGCGTCGACGCCATCGACACCGCGCTGAAGCTGGGCGCCAACCACCCGATGGGCCCGCTGGAGCTGGCCGACTTCATCGGGCTGGACACCTGTCTGGCGGTGATGCAGGTGCTGTACGAGGGCCTTGCCGACAGCAAGTACCGCCCCTGCCCGCTGCTGGTGAAGTATGTCGAAGCCGGCTGGATCGGCAAGAAATACGGCCGCGGCTTCTACGACTACTCGCAGACTCCGCCGGTGCCGACGCGCTGAGGATTGCCGGTTTTATTTGAAAAAGGCCCGCCCCGGAAGACCGGAGCGGGCCTTTTCATTGGCCCTCACTTGAAGTAGGCACCGCCTTTGGCAAGGGCGCGCTGCCATGCCGGACGGGCGTGCATGGCGTCGACGAAGGCGGCCAGCTTCGGCCAGCGGCTGCGGTTGCCCTTCATCATCGCAATCTCGACCGGGAAGCTGAGCATGATGTCGGCACCGGTCAGGCTGTCGCCGACGAAATGGCCGGACGGGCGAAGCTCGGACTCCAGATAGTCGAAATGGCTGGCCAGCTGCTCCTGGATGCGGGGATGCAGCGGCGCGCCCGCCTCGCCCAGCCGCCCGACATAGAGGTCGAGCAGCACCGGGGTCATCACCGAGCCTTCGGCGAAATGCATCAGCTGGAGATGGCGCAGCGCGTCGTCCGAGCCGGCCGGCGGCAGGAAGCGGCCGGCACCCTCGCACAGATGCTGGACGATGGCGCCGGACTCCATGACGATCCGTCCGTCGATCTCCAGCAGCGGCGATTTCCCCAGCGGGTGCACCGCCTTCAATTCCGGCGGCGCCAGATTGGTCGTCTTGTCACGCTGGTAGAAGCGGAGTTCATAGGGAAGCTCCAGCTCCTCCAGCAGCCACAGGATCCGCTGCGACCGGCTGTTGTTGAGATGATGGACGACGATGGTCAAAGGATGCCCTCCGGGAATGGATTGAGGTGCGGGAAGCGGCAGTCGGGGGAGGGTCATTTCGGCAGCGCGTAGGCGATCACCGAATCGCCGCCCTTGGTCCCGAGCGAGCCATGCCCGCCGGCCACCACCAGCACATATTGCCGGCCGTCCTCGCCCTGGTAGGTCATCGGCGTCGCCTGGCCTCCCGCCGGCAGGCGGCTCTCCCACAGCTGCCTGCCGGTGGAGACGTCGTAGGCCCGGACATAATAGTCAATGGTGCCCGACAGGAAGGCGACGCCGCCCGCGGTCATGACCGGGCCGCCCAGGTTGGGAACGCCCATGCGGAACGGCAGCGGGACCGGCGAGGCATCGCGGGTGGTGCCGTTCTTGTGCTTCCAGACCACCTTTCCTGTCGTCAGGTCGGCGGCGGCGACATAGCCCCAGGGCGGCGCCTGACAGGGCAGGCCGAGCACCGAGACGAAGGGGCCGAGCTTGATCGCATAGGGCGCGCCGAAATTCTCGTTCAACGCCGGCAGGCTGAATTTGGGCCGCTCGCCGCCCTGGACATAGAGGTCGGTGTCGTTCTTGCGCGGCACCAGCTGCGAGACGAAGGCGAGATATGTCGGGGTGGTGAAGGCGACCTGCCGCTGGGGATCGACGGCGACGCTGCCCCAGTTGAAGACGCCGAAATTGCCGGGATAGATCAGAGACCCCTGCAAGGACGGCGGAGTGAAACGGCCGTCGTAGCGCAGGCGCTTCAGCGCGATGCGGCAGGCGAGCTGGTCGAACATCGTCGCCCCCCACATGTCGGCCCCGCTCAGCGGCGGCGGGTCGTAGGAGAGGGCCGAGACCGGCTGGGTCGGGGCGGCATGGTCGCCGTCGGCGGCGCCCTGCGGCGCCGGCGTCTCGGTCACCGGCAGCACCGGCTGCCCGGTGCGGCGGTCGAGCACGAACAGCTCGCCCTGCTTGGTCGGCTGGACCAGCGCCGGGACGGTCTGGCCATTGACGGTCAGGTCGATCAGGCTGGGCTGCGCCGGCACGTCATAGTCCCACAGGTCGTGATGCACGGTCTGGAAGACCCAGCGCACCTGCCCCGTCGCCAGATCGAGCGCCACGACGGAGGAGGAGAAGCGCTCCACCTCCGGGCTGCGGTTGGCGCCGAACTGATCGGGCGGCTGGTTGCCCAGCGGCAGATAGACCATGCCCAGCGCCTCGTCGACGCTGGCGATCGACCAGCTGTTGGGCGAGTTGACGGTGTAGGTCTGGCCGTCGGCGATCGGCGCGGTCTGGTCGGGCTTGGCCGAATCCCAGTTCCACACCAGCCGGCCGCTGTCGGCGTCGAAGGCGCGGACGACGCCCGACTGCTCCTTGGTCGAGACATTGTCGAGCACCGTGCCGCCGACGACGATCAGCTTGGCGGTCACCACCGGCGGCGAGGTCGAATAATAGGCGCCGGGCCGGACATTCGGCATGTTGGCCCACAGGTTGACCTGCCCGTTCTCGCCGAAGCCGGTGCAGATCGAGCCGTCCTCCGGGTTCAGCGCCACCAAGCGGCCGTCCGCCGTGGGCATGAACAGCCGGGCGGCGCAGGCACCGCCGGCCGCAGGGGTGGATGCCGCGGCCTGCGGGGCCAGGCGGTAGGACAGGCCGCGGCAGGTCAGGTGCTGCAGGGCCAGCTGCTTCGGGTCGATCTGCAGGTCGCGGCGCCAGACCTCCTTGCCGGTGGTGGCGTCGAGCGCGATGACATGCTGGTGCGGCGAACACAGGTACAGCCGGTTGCCGATCTTCAGCGGCGTCACCTCGAAGGTGGTTTCCTTCGGGTCGCCGGGCTGGCCGCGCAGGTCGCCGGTCTCATAGCTCCAGGCGACCTGGAGCTTGTCGGCATTCTCCGGCGTGATGCCGGTCAGCGGCGAATAGCGCTGGCCGAAGCCGGTGCGGCCATAGGCCTGCCACTCGCCGTCCGGGACCGCTGGACCGCTGCCGCCGGCGGGGGACGCGGCGGAGGCGGTCTGCTGGCGCGCCGGAACCGTGCCGTCGATGCGGTGCGGGTCGGTGAACCAGGAGGCGACGGCGACCAGCAGCACGATGGCCAGCGCGGCGGTCAGCGGGATGCCGGTGCCGCGGAAGGCGCCGACGGGATAGGCCCCCGGCGCCGGTTCGCCGGCCATCGGCTGGCGCTCGCCCAGGCGGCGGGTGACCCAGGGCAGCAGCAGCAGGAAGCCCACCACCGCGATCACGTCGCCGCGCGCCGACAGCGGCCACCAGTCCAGCCCGGCCTCCCACAAGGCCCAGATCAGCGTGCCGATCACCAGCAGCGCATAGACCGACAAGGCCGTGGGCGACCGCTTCGCCAGCAAGGCGGCGGTGGCGAGGAACAGCAGCCCGGCGACGGCGTAGTACCAGGAGCCGCCCAGCAGGATCAGCCAGAGGCCGCCGCCCAGCGCCCCCAGCCCCAAGACCGCCAGCAGGATGACCATCGCCCAGAGGGCGAAACCGCCCCGCGCCCGGAGGGCGACGCTTCGTTCGGACTGTTTCATGGCACTCAACCTCGACCGAAAGCTTTTCGGACCGAACAGCCGGGCGCGGCCAAGGTTGCGGCGGATTCGCTCCCCATCCCCTTTCACCCCGCAGGGCTGACCTTCCGGGTGCGCCGGGCTCGAGCACCGGAACGCCGCGGGCGCAACTTTTGTTGAAGGGCAAAGGAGTCTGACATCAACAAGACGGAGGCCGCCATGCACCGCCATCCCTGGAGCGAAGAGTTCGTCAAGATGAGCCCGCAGGCCCGCTATCGCGGCGTCGGCCCACGCAACTACCGCCGCTCCGACGACCGCATCCTGGAGGACATCAACGAGCGCCTGACCGACGACCACCACATCGACGCCTCCGACATCGGCGTTCGGGTGGAGGGCGGCGAGGTGACGCTGTCCGGCACTGTCGGCGACCGCGCCGCGCGCCGCCGGGCGGAGGACATCGCCGAGAGCGTGTCGGGCGTCGGCCATGTGCAGAACGACCTGCGCGTCGCCAGCCACAATGCGCCGAGCCAGACGAATTCGGTCGGCATGGGCGAGCGGGTGGAGCCGGCAGCGCCGCAGGGCGAGGGCAGCGTGACCGGCCCCGGCGCCCCGGCGCGGGACGCGATGGTGGCGGCGCTCGACAACAGCTCCATGGTGCTGGGCAAGCGGCCGCTGCCGGAAGACGACACCCTGCGGCATGGGGACGCCATGGTGGGCAGCGGCGGGCACGACCGCCGCTGACTCAATGGGTTGCCGGGGGGCCATTCGCCCCCCTGCACCGCATGCGCTGCTGCCCTGCGCCAGGGGCGGAGAGCCGGAGAGGCTGCTTAACCGTTGGTTAACCGCCGGGGACCATTGTCCCGCGGCCAATCGAGTATCCCCTCTCAAGCCTTCTGGAACAGAGCAGCTGCCATCATGGGCACCAAGACCATCAAGCTTTCCGACAAGACCGGCTACCGCGACGTCGAACTGGACCAGCTGCCGCGCAATGTGCGCGCCGCGGTCACCGACCTGTCGACCAAGAACCCGGTCGCCGATATCATCGTCGACCAGTCCGGCATGCTGTACCGCATCCACCTGTCGGCGCCCGCCAACATGTATGTGGATGTCCTGTCCGTCGCCTGACGCGACGCCACGGCGCACCGGTTTCGCGAAGGGCGGTTTGCAGCTATTGCAGCCGCCCTTCGTCGTTCCTGCCCTCCAGCCGGGCCAGCGCCCGGTTCAGCAGCCGGGGCGGCAGCATCGCCACGGCACCCTCGCGCACGGCGCGCACATCCTCGATGTCCAACCCGGTGGCGACGGCCAGCTGGCGGTCGTCCAGATCGCGGTCCTCCGCCAGCAGCGTGATCCACCCCGCCAGCGTGCGGGCCTGGACCAGCTCGGTCCGGTTGTTGAACCACAGGCCGGCACCGGGCCGGCCAATCGGCGTTGCGTTCTCGAAAGGCATGTCGGGATCGAACGACGTCATGGACGCACCTCCCCTCAGCTGTTTCTTTCGCGGTTGCAGCAAATACGCGCCGTCATCCAGTGCTTTTGTTCATCCTCATCTATGAAGTCTGCCCGAGGCTTCCAGAGGGTGGTAGACATTATTCGGCACCACCAACGAATTCCCGCCTGTCTTTTTGCGCTGCGGCACGAGCGGACGGTGCCGGGGCTGCGCCTTTCCGGGATTCTTTGAAACTGTCTTCGCCGGCCGGGGGCTAGGGTGGACGTGCCGCTTCGGCGTATAACCGGCTCCATAGTCCTGATTCCATCGTCCCGCTTCCTCAGCGCATTCCGGAACCGCCGATGCCCGATTCCCTGCCGCCCGACACTCCGCAGCCCGAGTCTCTGTTGTCGGGAGCGGCCCTTCTCGACCGCATCGACGCGCTTGCGGCGATCAGCGCGGAGGAGGGGCGGCTGTCGCGCCTCTACCTGACGCCGGAACACCGCCGCGCCAACGACCTCGTCGCCGGCTGGATGCGCGAGGCCGGGATGGGCGTGCGCGAGGATGCCGTCGGCAACATCATCGGCCGTTACGAAGGCGAGCGGCCGGGGCTGCCGGCCCTGCTGATCGGTTCGCACCTCGACACCGTGCGGGATGCCGGGCGCTATGACGGCATGCTGGGGGTGCTGAGCGGCATCGCCGTGGTGGCCGAGCTGAACGCCCGCGGCCGGCGCCTGCCCTTCGCCGTCGAGGTGATCGGCTTCGGCGACGAGGAGGGCACGCGCTTCCAATCGACCCTGATCGGCAGCCGCGCCATCGCCGGCACCTTCGACCCGGCGGTGCTGGAGACGCGCGACGCCGCCGGCATCCGGCTGGCCGACGCGATGACCGCCTTCGGGCTGGACCCCGCCGCCTGGGCCAACGCCGCCTACAAGGCCGACGACGTGCTGGCCTATGCCGAGCTGCACATCGAACAGGGGCCGGTGCTGGAGGCGCTGGGCCGCCCGGTCGGCGTGGTCACCGCCATCGCCGGCGCCACCCGGCTGGCGGTGACGGTGGAGGGGATGGCCGGCCATGCCGGCACCGTGCCGATGACCCTGCGCCGCGACGCGCTGGCGGCCTCGGCCGAGATGATCCTGGCGGTGGAGCAGCTCTGCTCCGGGCAGGAGCGGCTGGTCGGCACCGTCGGCCGGATCGAGGCGTCGCCCGGCGCCACCAACGTCATCGCCGGCAAGGTCCGCTTCACCATCGACCTGCGCGCCGACCGCGATCCCCTGCGGCTGGAACGGGTCGGCGCGGTGCGCGCCCGGCTGGAGGCCATCGCCGACGCCCGTGGTGTGGCCATCGGCTTCGAGACGCTGCATGAAAGCCCGGCGGTGGCCTGCCACCCGGCGCTGATGGCGCAGGTCGCCGCCGCCGCATCCGCCGAGGGGCTGGACGCGCCGGAGCTGCCGAGCGGCGCCGGCCATGACGCGATGGCGGTGGCGGCGCTGACCGACATCGCCATGCTGTTCGTGCGCTGCGAACGCGGCATCTCGCACAACCCGGCCGAACGCATCACCGCCGCCGACGCCGAGGCCGGTGCACGGGTGCTCGCCCGCTTCGTCGAGAATTTCCAGCCCGCAAACTCCTGACGGACCGCCTGCCATGACCGACCTGTCCCCCTCCCTCGCCGCCACCCTGGATGAGGCGGTGAACGCCCGCTTCGACGAGGAGGTCCGTTTCCTGGCGGAGCTGGTGAAGGTGCCGTCCGACAATCCGGCGGGCGACTGCGCGCCCCACGCCGTCCGCGCCGCCGAGCTGCTGGAGGCGATGGGCTTCACGGTGGAGCGCCATCCGGTGCCGGCCGAGCTGGTGCGGGCCAACGGCATGATCAGCGCCACCAATCTGGTGATCCGCCACCGTTTCGGGGATGGCCCAACCGTGGCGCTGAACGCCCATGGCGACGTGGTGCCGCCCGGCGAGGGCTGGTCGAGCGATCCCTATGGCGCCGAGATCCGCGACGGCGTGATGTATGGCCGCGGAGTGGCGGTGTCGAAGTCGGATTTCGCCAGCTACGCCTTCGCGCTTCGGGCGCTGATGGAATCAAAGGCTCCGCTGAAGGGCACGGTGGAACTGCACCTGACCTATGACGAGGAGGCCGGCGGCGAGATCGGGCCGAAATGGCTGCTCGACCAGGGGATTCCCAAGCCGGATTATGCGGTGTCGGCCAGCTTCGCCTATTCGGTGGTGACCGGGCACAATGGCTGCCTGCATCTGGAGGTGCAGGTCGACGGCAAGTCCGCCCACGCCGCCCGCCCCGACACCGGCCACGACGCGCTGGAGGCGGCGACCGGCATCCTGGCCGCGCTCTACGCCCACCGGCCGGAGCTGGCGGCGCGCCGGTCGGGCGTCGCCGGCATCACCCACCCGTCGCTGACCATCGGGCTGATCCAGGGCGGCATCAACACCAACGTGGTTCCCGACCGCGTCACCTTCCGCCTCGACCGCCGCATGATCCCGGAAGAGAACCCGGCCGAGGTCGAGGCCGAGCTGCGCGGCCTGATCGAAGGCGCCGCTGCGGGACGGGACGGCATCCGCGTGTCGATCCGCCGCATCCTGCTGGCCCGTCCCTTCCGCTCGGTCGGCGACGCGCCACGGCTGGCGGCGCTGTTCGCGGCGCAGGCGCAGGAGGTGCTGGGCGTTCCGGTCGGCCAGACCGGCATCCCGCTCTACACCGACGCCCGCCATTATTCGGAGGCCGGCATCCCGACCATCCTCTACGGCGCCGGCCCACGCGACCTGCTGGAAGCCAACGGCCACCGCGCCGACGAGAAGCTGGTGCTGGAAGACCTGCGCAAGGCAACCCAGGTGGTGGCGCGGTCGCTGGCGGAGCTGCTGGGGTAAGGAGGGGGCAACGAGGTCAGGTCAAGGCGACTGCCTATAAGCCCTCTCCCCTCCGGGGAGAGGGTTGGGTGAGGGGGCAGCGCGGGCGGAACGCCTGCGCCAGGGGATTGCCAAGGGGCAGTATGCCCCTTGGCGACGCGCTTTGCGCGCCGGCCCCCTCACCCTCCCCACGCCTCCAGCGCGGGTCCCCTCCCTCTCCCCGGGGGAGAGAGGGCATTCTTCGCCCCCCTTTGCCCTACCCCACCCGCTCGCCGGATGGCAGCCCTCCCGATGACAGATCGAGGCCCCAGCCGGTCAGGTCCGAGGCGGCGGGGTCCGCCTGCGCCGCGCTGTCCAGACCGGCCAGATGGCGGTCGATCATGCGGTCCAGCCGGTCGCGCGCCTCCCAGACCGTCAGGCTGTGGTCGGAGCGGTCGAGATAGGCCACTTCGATGCCGGACAGGCCGTCCAGCGCCCGGCCTCCCTCGCCCAGATGCAGGTAGAACTCGGCCAGCGTCATGTCGCCGCTGCTGTAGACCACCAGCACCCGCCGGCCTTCCACCGACAGGCGGCGGAACATGCGCAGCGCGTGGCGCGTCAGGCCGGTGCGGAGAAGCACCTTGCGGAAGAAGCGCCCGGCCAGCCTCCTGGCCAGCCCGGTCAGGCGGGCGGGCTTGCGGAAGCTGGCGCGCAGCCGGGCCGGCTTCAGCGCCTCGATCAGATATTCCTTGGTGGAGCGGAAGGCGACCGTCCGCATCAGCTCCGACACGGCGATGCCGCCGCCCATCTCGAACCGGCCGGGATTCAGCACGATCTGCCCGACGACGCGGTCGTCGCCCAGCCCGGCATGCAGGGCGGGCGTGCCGCCGGCGCACAGGCCGATGACGACGACGCGCTCGTGCCCCTGCTCCTCCAGCCAGTTCAGCGCGGCGCGGACGTCGCCCATCACCTCCTTGTTGTAGAGGAGATTGTCGGGGAAGCCCGGACGGTCGGGGCTGTCGCCGATGCCGGCGGCGTCGATGCGGAGCGAGGCGTAGCCGCGCGCCGCCAGCCGGCGCGCCTGCACCACCGTGGCGCGGCCGGAGCCGACATGGTGGGTGGCGCCGCTGTTCAGGAACAGGATGGCCGGCCGGTTGCCGGCCGGATCGGCCAGGACCGGCGTGCAATAGACGCCGAACAGCTCCGGCGCGGTGCCGAAGAAGATCGGGCGTTCGACCGCGGTCGGCATCATCAGCCCGGCCGGGCGATCCGGCGGCGGGGTGGCGCCGGCGGCGACCGGAGCGGCGGCGACGATCCAGCGCAGGACCGGCTCGAACGCGGCGGCGGCCTGGGCGCGCTGCGGCTGCTGGGTCAGCTCCATCATGCCGCTGACGCCCATCGGCTCCGCCATCGCACCCAGCGTGCGCCAGCGGGCGGCCAGCTTGACCGGGGTCTTCCCCTCCGGCCGGTCGGCGATCAGGATGCGCGGCGCCGGCAGGGCCGGCGCGTCGCAGGGGTTGAGGCCGCCCAGCGTCAGTGCGGTTTCCGGCGTCAGCGGCATGCCGATGACGTTCAGCCAGGAGGAGCGCTCCGGCGGTTCCGGGTTGCAGACCGGACGCAGCACGATGGAGGACAGGGTCTGCATTTCACGGACCGCCTTGCGGCCCGAGGTGATCGGCGACATCAACACCAGCCTGTCGATGCCCTGCCCGTCTTCCGCCATCTCCAGCGCGGCGGCGGTGGCGAGCAGTGCTCCCATGCGGAAGCCGACCAGGGTCACGTCGGTGACGCCGGTGTCCTCGCGCAGGCGGCGGACCGCCGCCTTGACGCCGTCCAGCCAAGCGCGCACCCGGTCCGGCTCGCCGTCGTCGCCGGCCGAATCGCCGGAGCCGGGATAGTCGAACCGCAGCGTCGGCAGCCCGGCGGACGCCAGGCTTTCGGCGAAGCTCTTCCAGGCGCGGTGGGCGCACAGCTCCTCATACCCGTAGGGACCGCAGAGGACCACCCCGCGCAGCCCCTCGGCCGGGTGCAGCCATCCGAAACAACCCTCGAACACCACCGGTGTCGGCTTCATGCGTTCCCCCTGTAGCGGACGGGCGCCAGCGCGTTCAGCGCATGGACCTCGCCGTCTGGCACCATCCGTCCGGCCGATGCCGTCCCGTCCGTAACCCCAACCCCATTCCCACTTTGCGAACCTGCACGCGGCCGCAAGGTGACAACCCGCTCGACGCCGGGGGCGAGATGGAACCAGCCGTCATCCGCCTGGAACCGCTCATCCTCGACATGCACCGAACAGGCGAACCGCCCTGCCGCCAGCCGCAGCGCCCACGCGTCGCCGTCTCCGCTCCCCTGGCGCTCGACCACCGCCGTCAACCCCAGGTCGGCGCGCGGCAGCGAGCGTCCCTTTGGAAAATAATGAGACTCGTCAATTGGTTCCGCGTCCCTTTCGGCCAGCAGCACCTGCGCCGTGACCACATCGTGCGAGATAGGCCCAAACCTGTAGGCGTAGGTCGTGTCAAAAAAGCGGTCGGTCAGTTCGGCAGCGGCCAGCGCCACCGCACCCCTCGCCGGAACCGTCACCGGACGCTCCGCCTTCAGCACCGGGACCGAGCCGTCACGCCCCCCCTCCCGCCATGCGGTCAGCCGCAGCAGTGCCTCCACCGGCCGGGCGGTGTCGTTGACCAGATGCACGGCCAGCCCGTTGACACCCTCGTCGGTCAGGATGACCCGCAGCGGGCGGAAGGCGCGCTTCAGCGCGTAATAAGCCGGCTTCGGCGTGCCGTCGGCGGCGACCACGCCCCAGCCGGCGCCCGGAGCGATGTCGCGCCACTGCCAGACCAGACCGCCGGCACAACTGGAGCCGGCGCGCCGCCATTCGTCGAACACCGCCTGCATCACCTCGCCGGTCACCGCGCGCGACAGGCGGCGGTAGCGGTCGGGATCCTCGTAGCGCAGGCGGCGCGGATCGACGGCGTAGAGGCTTTCCAGATAATGCTCGCGCACATCCTCGAAATCCCAGGAGGCGCCGGGATCGCGCGGCACCCGCGCCTTCCAGCGCGGATGGTGGAGCGCCGGAACGCCGAGCGGATCCTCCTCGGGGAGGTTGGCGAAGGCGAGGCATTCGCTGGCGAAGCACACCCCCGCCCGCCGGGCATCGTCGAGCGGCTTCATGTAGGCGCCGACGCCGTAATAATGGGTCACCCCGGCATTGGCGATGAAGGGCAGCGGCCCGCCGCTGGGGGAGTTCGGCACCTGGATCAGGTCGGGCCGCCGGGCCGTCGTCTCCTCCGCAATCACCGCCGTCAGGGCCGCTTGCGCCCAGGAGGCGCGGGGCAGGCCCAGCATGGCCGCCTGCTGCTCCATCTCGCTGCCGCCGCAGAGCACGGCCAGCGACGGCGACGCCTGGGTGCGGTCTAGCAGCTGGGCGATCTCCGCCCGCACGCTGCCGAGGAAGGCGGCGTCGGTCGGATAGTCGAAATTGGCGAACATGGCGTCCTGCCAGACCAGCAGGCCCAGCTCGTCGCACAGCTCGAAGAAGGCGTCGCCCTCATAGAGCATGGTGCCGCCGACGCGGACCATGTTGGCCCCGGCCTCGCGCAGCCGGCGCAGCTCCGGCTCGTAGG
Organism: Azospirillum sp. UENF 112521; assembly: GCF_058780665.1. Lineage (NCBI taxonomy): Bacteria > Pseudomonadati > Pseudomonadota > Alphaproteobacteria > Rhodospirillales > Azospirillaceae > Azospirillum > Azospirillum sp. UENF 112521. Next base: position 140,512 of record NZ_JBSNCI010000001.1, on the reverse strand, counting down.
CGGCGCGGTCGGACGACAGCCCGACAAGATCGACCGGCACCCAGCAGCCGCCGCGGCAGAACACCCGCTCGCCGTTCACCAGCAGGGCGAAGCCGGTGCCGTCCGCGCCGCGGTCGACCACCAGCGAGCGGAAGCCGACACGGCCAAGGTCGACTTCGACCGATCCAATGCGGGCGGCGACGCCGTGCAGGACCGGCTCGCCATGGGTGTGCGGCCACCAGGGCTCGACACCGGGCAGGGTCAGATCGGCGGTGAAGCCGTCCACCCCGTCGAAGACGAGCGGCGCCGTGTGGCCGGCGACCTCGACCGAACCGGTCGCCCCAGCCGACGCGCCTTCCACCGTCAGGCGCACTGAAAGGTGGCCGTCCCGTCCGTCATAAGCGGTGCGCAGGTCGGCGGCGAGGACACGGCAGGGGCCGGTGTCCTCCACCAGCTCCACCGGGCGGAACGGGCCGACGGCATGGATCGGCGGGCACCAGCCCGGCATATGGCCCAGCAGGGTGGTGCGGACGAAGCGCAGCCCAGCCGGCTCGGCCAGCTTGGGACGCCAGCGGGCGCGGCCCTTCTTCGCCGCCAGCACCGGGTGCAGGGCGTGGAAGCGGATGGACAGTTCGGCCTCGCCGGTCAGCGTCACCGGCACCTCATGGGCCAGATACATGCTGTCGGAGGTCAGGATGCGCTCGCCGTCCAGCCGCACCTCCGCGATGGTGGCGAGGCCGTGGAAGCGCAGGACATGGGGGCCATGGCCGCTGAGGCGGGTGCGGTAGACGAAATCCCTGTCATGCAGCGGCGCCGGATCCTCCGCCGACCACAGGCCGGCGGCCTGGAGGGCCTCGGCGGCGGTGCCGGGAACCGGGGCGGGGATGCCCTCCCCGCTGTCCGGTCCGCCGGGCGCCGAGACGGTCAGCGTCCATCCCCGATCCAGAAGGGTCCGCCGCTGTCCCGTGACCGCTCGGATTAGGGCCATCGCTGCTCACCCGTACCGGCGGGCCAGACTGCCCATGACGGTGTCGTAGCCGCGCTCCAGCCGGTCGAAGCTGTCGGTCAGGTCGGGCGCCTTGCGCCGCGCCACCGTACGGGCAAGCTGGAACTGCATCGCCTTGGCGCCCTCGGCGATGGATTGGCAGGCCTCCACCGCTTCCCCAGGGCCGTCGAGCCAGCGGAGATGGGCGCCAAGCAGTTCGAAATTGGCGCCGAGCTGGCGCAGCAGGTTGAAGGCGTAGAGGTGGAAATATTCCATCGGCCGGGCGAGCAGCCGGTCGAGATGCTCCGGGAAGGCGGCGCGGTAGGCCGTCACCGGGTTGCCGGCGGGACGGCGGGCGAGATGGCGGCGCAGCAGGTCGAGCGAGGCGGCGACCAGCGCCCCGCCCTCCAGCGCCGTCCCGCCGGGCTTGACGAACTCGACATAGGGGAAGAGCGGCCCGGCCGCCGCGGCGGCGACGCCCTGGTAGTCGGCACCGTCGAGCCGGTAGAAGCCGGCATTGTGGAAATAGTCCATCGTCCCGGCGGCCGGATCGATGCGGACGATGCCGACCGTGGTCTTCACATGGGTGGTGCCATAGGAGGTGCCGCGGGTATCCGGCAAATGGAAGCCGTCGACCTCCACCAGCACCAGACCGCCATCGGGACTCCTCCGCAGCTGCTCGGCCACATGGGCCTCGACGCTGTCGTAGATCGCCAGCTCCTGCACGCGCAGGCCGTACAGCGTCTCCAGATCCTCCAGCGGCACCTTGAAGAAGGTGAACTGGTCGCCTTCAAAATCCTGGGTGACGGTGAAGCCCAGCATCGCCCGCGGTTCCAGTCCGCGGGCGTGCAGCGCCTCGATCCACAGATCGACGTAGCAATTGGTCTCCGGCCAGATACGCTCGCCCTGGTGCAGGGGATGGCGGTCGTAGCCGTCGGGGTGGCGCGGCGTCCACATGGCCCCGGTCACCCCCACAGGACCTTGCGCACCGACGCCGGCCACTGCGCCGTGTCGAAGCCATGGTGGCGGAACAGCGCCAGCGCCACGCGCTCCATGCCGAAGCCGACGCAGGCGGTGTGGGCAACGCCGTCATCGGCGGTGTGGATGTCCCACAGATGGCCGAAATGGTCCTGGTGGTAGTTGAAGCTGAGGCAGGCGGTCGGCTTCTCGGTGCTGGTGATCGGGATCAGCAGCTCGAACTTCAGCTTCTGCTCGCGCTGGCTGTTCGACAGCATGGTGCCGGCCCGGCCGAAGAAGGGGTCGTTGGCGACATCGACGTCGAGCGGCACCTCCAGCGAGCCCATCATCGCGCGCCCGCGCTCCAGCCACAGCTCGCGGAACTCCACGACCTGATCGGGGGTGCCGATGCGGATGTATTCGCGCATGCGGAACAGCTGCATGCGGGCGGGGTCGATCGACGGCTCATGCCGGAAGCAGTAGGAGAAGACGTCGATCAGCTTGCCCTCGCCGGGCAGCGGGCCGCGCCGCGCGATGGTCGGATAGACCGGGTAGCAGGCGGCCGGCGTCATCACCACGTCGGTCGCGACCTGATCCTCGGTCCAGTCCTGGCCCTCCTCCAGCCGGCGCAGCAGGGTGCGGTGCGCCTTCTCGTCGCCGCCGAAGCTGTGGATGGTGCCGGCCAGATGGGGGAAGCTCTTCAGATACTCGCTTTCCTCGAAATACTGGCGGTTCAGCGCCGGCGGGAAGCGCATGACCTCCGCCCCGTCCTGGCCGCCCCAGCGGGTGACCAGCGCGTCGAAGCGCTCCACCACATCCTCGAAGACGCCGCTGCGGCCATAGAGGCCGTCCACGCCCGTCGGGATCAGCAGGCCCGCCTCCACCAGCGCGTCGCGATAGGCGGCCTGGGCGGCCGTGATGTCGACCATGTTCATTCGAAGGCCCCCGACCCGTCGCGCTGGACGAGCAGCTGTGTGGAGATGTGCGACATGATGCGGTCGTTGCCGATCATGAGGGCGGCGGAATGGGCATCGCGCAGGTGGCGGCCCAGGCTGTAGGGGGTGTCGTTGCGGTAGCCGGCGAGACCGCAGGTGCGGATCGACGCTTCCACGATCTCGCGCACCAGCTCCGACGTGGTCACCTTCAGCGTGCCCATGGCGGTGGCGAAGGACAGGCTGGTCAGCCGCTCGGGCGAGCCGCAGGCCAGCTCGTACTGGCGGATGGCGGCCAGGATGACCGCCTTCATCTGCTGGAGCTTGGCGGTCGCCTCGGCCAGCCGCACGGCGGACGCCGGGGTGGTGCCGGGCTTGCGCTTGGCCTCCGAGCGGACGAAGGCGCGGGCGCGGCTGACCGCGTCGGCGGCGATGCCGAGCCAGGTGCTGCTCCACAGGATGTGGGTGACCGGCAGCATGGTCTGGGCCGACAGGTCGGCGTAGGACAGCGGCAGGATCTGGTCGAGGACGCCCGCCGCCTCCAGCCGGTAGCCGTCGGAGCAGGTGCCGCGCATGCCCATCGCGTCCCAGAGGCTGGTCTTCTCCAGCCGGTAATCGTCCTTGGTCACCACCACCAGCACCTGGTCCGACGACGGGGCGTCGGGGTTGCGCCGGGCGGTGACCAGGATCACGTCGGACTGGTCGCCGTAGGAGATGACCGACGCGTTCTTCGCCAGGGTGAAGCGGTCGCCGCCAGCCTCCTGATCCGCCTGCACGGCGCAGACGCTGTTGCGGATGTCGCCGCCGGTCTCCTTCTCCGTCGTGGCGGAGCCGAGCAGGAGCTGGCCGGCGGCGATGCGCTGCATCAACTCGCGGTGCCAGCCGTTGCCGCCATGGTTGACCAGACAGGCGATCTGGATCTGGTGCATGGCATAGATCATGCCGGTGGCGGCGCAGCCGCGGGCCAAGGCATGGCAGGCCGCGGCCACATCGAACAGCGACGCACCGCCGCCGCCGAGTTCCGCCGGGATCATGACGCCCAGCAGCTTCTCCGCACGCAGGGCGTCGAAGGCCTCGATGGGGAAGCGGCCGTCGCGGTCGACGTCAGGGGCGTGGCGCGCGGCGATCTCGGCGCCGATGGCGCGCGCGCGGGCCACGATATTGGCTGGGGCCTGGACCGATGCTGGAGTCAGCTCGGCCAGGCCGGCCAGGGCCGCGTTCACGCCTCGCCCCCGTCGACCAGGCCGCGCACCGCCTCGCGGATGGCGGCGATGCTCTCGAAGGTGCGGCGGTTCAGCAGCTTTTCCGGAAACTCGACGTCGAACTGCTCCTCCAGCCCCAGCATCAGGCCGACGCAGCCGTGCGAGGTGAGGCCGGCGGCATAGAGGTCGTCGTCGATGGCGAGCGTTCCGGCATCGACCGCCAGCCCGCCGCATTCCGCCAGGACGGAGCGGATGCCGGCGACCGTCTCGTCGTCGGCGCCGCCGACGGGCGGACGTCCGAGACCCCCGGCGGCCCCGGCGGCCTGGAAGCCCTCATGGGAAGAATTGGCGTAAGGCGGGCTGGCATCCTGCGGCATTCTCGAATTCCCTCGGGCAAACTTGCTGGTCTGAAGCTAGCCACGCCATCCCGGTGCTTCCACTCGGCATCGGTATGGCCGCACCGCTATCCAAGTGATCGCTTTTTCACCGGTGGGGGTAAGCAGAGGGATAGGGTCGGTCGATAGCCCGGATAGCTTTGGTGCTGCCCGCTATGGCCATGATCCTTGCGCATAGGCTCAAGCCGGGGCTTGGGCTTGGCCGCTGGAAGACAGGCGGCTCCTGCCCCCGCGGCACATGAGGGCGGACCCCACCGGCGGTGGGCAACGGAGTTTCCTGCGAGCGAAATTTTCCCATCCATTTTACCTACCTCTTCCGTATAGCGGAAGGACGGCGACTATCTTTTCTCGGTCACGGAAAAAGAAGTTGACGGCTGCTCGCGCTGTCGAAAAGCATGCAAGGGCCGGTGTGGCCGATGGTCGCAAGCACTTCGCGGCGCTTGCATTGCCGTGATTGCGCACAATGCGGACGCGCAGCCCCCCTCCCCCCAGGCGAGGCTGCAGGCGCCCGGCCAGAGTTCGTGCCGGCCTCGTTTCGTGCAGGCCTCGTTTCGTGCAGATCGACCAGCGACCACACCCGCCTTCAAGGGACACCGACGCCATGACCATCGCCGAAACCACCGCCCCGCAAACCGGTCCCGACCTGTCCGGTACAGGCGGCGGACGCCGCCCCGGCCTGCGGTTGGGCGTGCGGGCGAAGCTGATGCTGGCCTTCGCCGGCATGGCGGCGATGACGGTGGCGGCCAGCGGCGTCGGGCTGGTGTCCTTCTCGGCGGTCGAGCGGCCGATGGCGCAGATCGCCGACACCAGCCTGCCGGAGATGGAGCTGGCGACCCGGCTGGCCGGCGAAAGCGGCGCCATCGCCTCGGCCGCCCCGATGCTGGATGGCGCCGCCAGCCAGGAGGAGCGGGAACGGCTTCGGACGGAGGCGCAGGAGCGCGCCCGCGGCTTCCTCTCCCTGGTGGACGATCTGGCCGCACGCCGGCCGCAGGACCCGCTTTTGTCGGAGGTGCGCGAGACCGGCAACGCCCTGATCGGCACGCTGGACCGCCTCAACGACGGGGTGGCCCGGCGCCTGTCGCTGCATGACCGGCGCGAGGCGGCCTCGACCCGGCTGGCCCAGACCTATGACGGCTTCCTGAAGACGCTGGCGCCGCTGGTCGACGGGTCGAGCCAGGCCTTGCAGGAAAAAGGCATGGCGCTCGACGGCGGCACCGACCGCGAGATGGGGGCCCTGTCGGACGCCGTGCGGTCGATGATCGCGCTCTACGACCTGCGCGGCGGGATCGCCGGTGCGCTCGACGCCATGAACCGCTCCGGCGCGGCACAGGACGCCAAGACCGTCGGCGACCAGCAGCAGTCCTTTCTGGAGGCCTCCTCCCAGGTGACGGCCACGCTCGGCACGCTGGGCGACCGGCTGCCGGCCGACGCCGCCGGCAAGATCGACGCGCTGTTCCTGTTCGGCTACGGCAAGGACAATGTCTTCGACCTGCGGCGCGCGGCGCTGGAAGGGAGCGGCGGCGGCGCTGCGGACCGCCAGCTTGCCGAACGGCTGAACTCCGCCCGGACGCAGGCCGCACAGCTGCTGACCCTGCTGAACGCGCCGCTGCGCAAGGTGCAGAGCGACATCAAGCGCGCCAACTTCGACATCCGGTCCCAGGTGCAGGAGGCGGTGCAGGATCTGCTCGGCCGCGGGCTGGAGCAGTTCCGCACGAACCTGGAGCTGTCGACCTACGGCACCGCCCTGACCGGCGCGCTGAACGAAGCGTCGCAGGCCCCCGACGCCGCCCGGCTCGACCTGTTGGAAAAGCGCTTCTCCACCGCCTCCTCCTCGCTGTTCGAGCGGATCGGCACGCTGCGCGCCCAGGCCGGCGACAATGCCGCCGGCACCGAGGTGCTGGCCGCCCTGGTGAAGGCGCTGATCGGCTTCGGCCGCGGCGAGGAGGGGGTGATCGCGCTGCGCCGCGGCGAACTGGCGGCGATGGCCGACACCGAGCGGATGCTCGCCGAGAACCGGCAGCTGGCCCAGCGCTTCGCCGCCACGGTGGACCGCAAGATCGCCGCGATGCGCGAGGAGGCCAAGGCCGCAGTCGCCGGCACCGACGACACCATCGCCGCCGGCCGCAAGATGCTGGTCCTGTTCGCGGTCGGCAGCCTGATCGTCGCCGCCGCCCTGGCCTGGCTGGTGGTCGGCCGCCACATCGTGGCACGGCTCAGCGGGCTGTCGGACGCCATGCGGGCGATTGCCGCCGGAAACCTGAACGCGGCGATCCCCGCCGCCGGTGCGGATGAGATCGGCGACATGACCCGCGCCCTGATGGTCTTCCGCGACACCGCCAACGAGGCGAAGGCCGCCAATGCACGGGCCGAGGCCGAACGCGGCCGCGCCGCCGGCGAACGCCGCCGCGCCATGGTCGAGATGGCCGAGAATTTCGAAAGCAGCGTGCGCGGCGTGCTGGACCGCGTCTCGCAGGCGGCCGGCGAGATGCAGAGCATGGCCGAGCGCATGAGCCGCAGCGCCGACCTGACCGCCGGCGAGGCGACGACCGCCGCCGGCAGCTCCCAGCAGGCCGAGGGCAACGTGAAGGCGGTGGCGGCGGCGACGGAGGAGCTGTCCGCCTCGATCCAGGAGATCGGCACCCAGGTCCACGCCTCCAGCCAGATCGCCCGCAAGGCCGCCGACGAGGCGGAGCGCACCGACCGGACGGTGGAGGGGCTGGCCCAGACCGCCGGCCGCATCGGCGAGGTGGTCGGGCTGATCCAGAGCATCGCCGGCCAAACCAACCTGCTGGCGCTGAACGCCACCATCGAGGCGGCGCGGGCCGGCGAGGCCGGCAAGGGCTTCGCGGTGGTGGCGTCGGAGGTGAAGGGCCTCGCCACCCAGACGGCGAAGGCGACCGAGGACATCTCCGCCCAGATCGCCGCCATGCAGTCGGTGACGCAGGAGGCGGTGGACGCCATCCGCTCCATCGCCGGCACCATCCGCGAGGTGAACGAGATCGCCGCCACCATCGCCGCCGCGGTGGAGCAGCAGAGTGCCGCCACCCGCGAGATCGCCCGCAATGTCGGCGAGGCGGCGGACAGCACCCAGCATGTCCGCGGCAACATCGACAGCGTCGCCGATGCGGCGCGGGAGTCGGGGGAATCGGCCAACCGCGTGCTGTCGGCCTCCTCCACCGTGCAGGAGCAGCTGCGGACGCTGGCCGGTCAGGTCGACGGGCTGGTCGGGGAAATGCGGGCGGCTTAAGGCCGGTACGTTGCCGGGGACGGGCTAAGGCCCGTCCGCCAGCTCGCGCAGGGCGGTCACGTCGCAGCGGAAGCGGTTGGGCCGCAGTTCCTCCAGCAGGCCCTGCCGCTTCAGTTCCGCCACCACGCGGCTGGCGGTCTCGGTGGTGATGCCCAGCACGGCGCCGACATCCTCCCGGCCGAAGAAGTCGCACTCGCCGCGGTCGTCCACCAGGGTCAGGAACAGCCGGGCGACCCGCGCCCTGGCGCTGCCGGTGCCGAGTTCGACCAGAAAGGCGTCGGCCCGCTCCACCGCCTGGTGCCAGCGGCGCATCAGTTGCTGGTGCAGGTGCTGCGTCTCCTCCGACAGGCGCTGGATCACCGCGCGCGGGATGCGGCAGGTCAGGACCGGATGGATGGCGATGGCGGTGTGGCGGTAGGGCTCGCCCAGCGCCGCCTCCAGCCCGGCGGTGTCGCCGGTGCGCAGCAGCCGGACGATGCGCTGGCCGCCGTTCGGCAGATACTGCACCAGCTTCACCAGCCCGCCGCGCACGGTGTAGAGCGCCGCCGGCTCGTCGCCGACATGGTAGAGTGCGGCCCCCGGCGCCACCGTCATCTCGTCGATGGGCAGATGGATCAGGTTGAAATCCGGTTCCGTCAGGTCGGCGAAGAGTGCCGAGTCCCGGATGCCGCACCCCCGGCAGTTCGCCAGCCCCCGCCATGCCGCGTTGATGCTGGTCTTCTTCACGCTCATGTCCATGGTGGTGCGGGGCGGCTGCTTCTGTTGGTGCCAACGATGACCGCCGCGCAGTGTGGCAGCTTTTCGGACCGGTTCCAAGGATGCGGGAGGCGGCCGGTCAGGCCGCGCTCTCCTCCACCGGCCGGATCGGCCGCGCCTCCTCGCGCAGGGTGACGGCGCCGTTGGTGCGCTCCAGCACCAGCTTGCGGCCATGGTGGGCGGCCAGTGCCGCATGATGGCCGATGGTCAGCAGGGTGGCATGCGGCAGTTCGCGCTCCATCAGCGACAGAAGCTCCTCCTCCGCCGGGGGATCGAGGCTGTCGGTGGCGTCCTCCAGGAAGATCCAGTCGGGGCGGCGGATCAGCAGCCGGGCGAAGCCCAGCCGCTGGCGCTCGGGCACCGACAGCACCTCGTCCCAATGGTCGAGGCTGTCCAGCCGGCCGACGAGGTCGGGCAGCCCGACGCTGACCAGCGCGCCGGCCGCCTTGTCGTCGCCGACCGACGCCGCCGTGCCGGGATAGGCCAGCACCGCGCGCAGGCTGGCATGGGGCAAATAGGGGCGTTCCGGCATGAAGAAGACGCGGGTGTGGGCCGGCAGGGTGATCAGCCCGCGCCCCCAGGGCCAGACGCCGGCCACGGCGCGGAACAGCCGGATGGTCGCCGTCGCGTCGCCGCCGATCAGCACGCGGTCGCCCGGCCGCACCTCCAGGTCGAAGGGATGGACGACCGCCGTGCCGTTCGGCTCGTCGATGGCGACGCCGCGGAAGGTCAGCCTGTCGTGCTCGTCGGAACGCACCAGCTGGATGTGGGCGTCCGGCACCTCGCAGACATTGCGGTCCAGCCGCACCAGCGCGTCGTGCAGGTTCAGCACGCGCTCCACCGACGCCCGCCATTCGGCGACGCGCGGCAGATTGTCGATGGGCCAGGACAGGGCGCCGACCGTCTGCTGGAAGGCCTGCGCCGTCTGCATCAGCACGCCGAGCGTGATGGTGCCGGCGATGTAGCGCGGGGCGGCGACCAGAACCGGAAAGGCGGTGGACAGCACCGAATAGCTGGCGCTGAACACCATCATGTGGCTGAGCGCCCGGGTCTGGCCGTTCCAGCCCCGCACCACCCCGCCGAACAGGCCGGAGAGGTGGCCGCGCTCCGCCGATTCGCCATGCAGCAGGGCGATGGTCTGGCCGTTCTCGCGGATGCGGGCCAGCGCGAAGCGGAAATCGGCCTCGTAGCCCTGGCGCCGGTTGACCGAATTGACCAGCGGCTGGCCGATCAGCATGGCGATGGTGGTGCCGACCGCGGCATAGAGAAGCGCCACGAACAGCAGGTGGCCCGGCACCGCCAGCTCGGCTCCGAACAGCGTGACCGACAGGGTGCCGGACAGCATCCACAGGATGTTGGTGAAGCTGACCAGCAGCAGCGCGCAATAGGTCAGCGAATGGCCGAGATCGATGGCCATCTCCGCGGTGATGCGGATGTCTTCGGCGATGCGGCCGTCGGGGTTGTCGTGCTCGCCCGGCATGTAGGCGATCTGGTGGTGCCGGCCGCGGCGCAACCAGTCCTCCAGCAGCTTGCGGGTCAGCCAGTCGCGCCAGCCCATCTGCAACCGGCGCTTCACCCGCAGATGCAGGACGACGATGACGATGTTGTAGAGGATGATCAGCCCGACCAGACCGATCATGGTCAGGAAACGGTCCATGGAGCGCTGTTCGAGCGCGTCGAACAGCCGCTCGCTCCACAGGTTGATCAGGACGGGGACCGAAACCTGCCCCACCGTCAGCACGACCAGCGCCACGGTCAGCGCCCACACGGTCACCCGCGTGCGCCCATGCCAATAGCCGCCCGCCAGGCTCAGAAAGCGACGGGCAAAGCCGGGAGCCTTGCCGCCGGCATCATCGCCGCCCTTGCCAGTTCCGGAGCCTTTGCCGGCGCCCGTGTCGCCGCCTGTGTCCTCGGTCATCCCGCCCATTCCGGGCCTCCGCACAATCCCTCAACATCCGTATAACCAACGAATAGGACGCGGCAGGCCGAAAGTACAGGGGCTGCGACGAAAGAAAGATTAAAGCCGTCCAGTTCTCACAACCTCCGCGAGGAAGCGGTAGCTGTCCTTCGGCGTGCGCTCCAGCGTGTCGTAATCGACCCTCACAATGCCGAAGCGCTTTGACAGGCCGTAGGCCCATTCAAAATTGTCCAGCAGGCTCCAGCACAGATAGCCCGTGACGTTGCAGCCGTCGGCCAGCGCCTGCGCCACCGATTCCAGATGCTCGCGGTAATAGAGAACCCGCTCGGCATCGTGGATCTGGCCGTCCGGCGTCACCACGTCGTCATAGGCGCAGCCATTCTCGGCGATGAAGACGGCGGGGTTGCCGTAGTCGGTGCGGAGTTCGCTCAGCAGGTCGTAGAGCCCCTCCGGCTGCACCGGCCAGGCCATGCCGGTCCAGCGCCGGCACCGGGCCTCGCCCCAGCCGACGGCGAAGGGCCGCCCCTCCTCATGCTTCATCGTCATGCGAGAGTAGTAGTTGATGCCCAGCAGATCGATGGGGTAACGGATCGCCTCCTCGTCGCCCGGCAGCACGAACTCCGCCATTTTGTCGGCCAGCAGCGCCGGGATTTGCCCGCGCATCAGCCCGTCCAGCGCCACCCGGTTCCACACCGCATCCCAGCGGGCGGCGGCGGCGACATCCTCCGGCCGGTCGCTGTCGGGAACGCTCGGCTGAAGGTTCAGCACGGTGCCCAGCGTCAGGCCGGACCGCTCCGCCGCGATGGCGCGCAGGGCGGCACCCTGGGCCAGATTCTGGTGGTGCAGGGCGCGCAGGATGCCCTGTTCGCCCAGCCGGTGGCCGGGGGCATGCTCGCCGACGCCATAGCCGAAGATGGCGACGACGTTCGGCTCGTTCAGCATCATCCAGCTCTTGACCCGGTCGGCCAGCCGGGCGGTGACGATGCGGGCATAGTCGGCGAAGGGGCCGACGATCTCCCGCCCCTGCCAGCCGCCGGCATCCTCCAGCGGCTGCGGCAGATCCCAATGGTAGAGGCAGGCCATCGGCGTGATGCCGGCCTCCAGCAGGCTGTCGACCAGCCGGTCGTAGAAGTCGAGGCCGCGCGTCTCCACCGCCCCGGTTCCCGTCGGCAGGATGCGCGGCCAGGCGATGGAGAAGCGGTAGCTGTCGAAGCCCGCCGCCTTCATCAGCGCGATGTCTTCCGGGTAGCGGTGATAATGGTCGCAGGCGACGGCGGCGCTGCTGCCGTCCATGATGCGGCCTTCAGCGGTGAAGCTGTCCCACACGCAGGGCCCGCGCCCGTCGATATTCACCGCGCCTTCGATCTGGTAGGCGGCGGTCGAGGCCCCCCAGTGGAAATCCGGCGGGAAACTCAGCGGCTTGGCATCGGCGGCCTGGGATACGGGCTGGCTGAAGCTGTCCATTCATTTCCTCCCGAGGGGCATGGTTCGTTTTCCCCAGCATGCCGCAGCGGGAGCCCGTGCGCCATGGGACAAGCATGCGAACGGTCCGGGCGCGACGCGGTGGCGCAGCCGCAGAGGGTTGCACACAGGCACTGTGCGGACCTGCCCGAACGGCGTAGCCTGATCCCACAAGACGGCGGCCAGCCGCTCCGTTTACGGAGGAAACGCAAGATGCCCAACACAACGAAGATCGTCTTCATCGGCGCCGGCAGCGCCGCATTCGGGCTCAGCCTGTTCCAGGATTCTGTTCTCCACCACCGAACTGGCCGGCAGCACCCTGACGCTGGTCGATACCAACCAAGAGGCGCTCGACCGCATGGCGGCGCTGGCCGGGGTGCTGAACCGCCGGGGGAATGCCGGCCTCACCATCGAGACGACCACCGACCGCAAGGCGGCGCTCCAGGGTGCCGGCTTCGTGCTGTGCGCCATCGCCATCGACCGCAACCGGCTTTGGAAGCTGGACTTCGAGGTGCCGAGGAAGCATGGCATCCGTCACACGCTGGGCGAAAATGGCGGTCCCGGCGGGCTGTTCTTCACGCTGCGCACCCTGCCGCTGATCGTCGACATCGCCCGCGACGTGGAGGCGATCTGCCCCGACGCGCTGTTCATCAACCTGTCCAACCCGGAAAGCCGTATCGTGCTGGGGCTGTCGCGCTGCACGGGCGTGCGGACGCTGGGGCTCTGCCACGGCATCTTCCTGGCGCGCTGGTTCATCTGCCAGATCCTGGGCATGGCCGAGAAAGACGTCGATGTCTGGGGCGCCGGGCTGAACCATTTCCAATGGCTGACCGCCATCCGCGAGAAGGCGACGGGCCGCGACCTCTACCCGCTGCTGCGCGAACGGGAAGCGACGCACGACCCGTCTTTCACCCCGCTGGCGCGCCGCCTGTTCCACGCCTTCGGCCTGTGGGTCACCCCCAGCGACGACCACACCGGCGAATTCCTGCCCTATGGCTGGGAGGCCGGGGAGCATGGCTTCGACTTCAAACACGATGAGGAAGGCCGCGTCATCCTGCGCGACCTGATGGACGGGGTCATCGCCGGCAGCCGGCCGATCCCCGACGACTGGACCAAGCCGTCCTGGGGCGAGCGGGCGGTGGCGGTGATCGCCGGCCAGCTGCACAACCAGAAGCGCTTCATCGAAAGCGGCATCGTCATCAACCGCGGCGTCATTCCCGGCCTGCCCGACGAGCTGGCGGTCGAGGTGCCGCTGGTGGCCGATGCCGCCGGCGTCCATCCGGTGTCGCTCGGCCGCTTGCCCGACGGCATCCTGAAGCTGCTGTCGGTCCAGGCCAACGTGCAGCAACTGTCGGTGGAGGCGGCGCTGCACGGGTCGAAGGAGCTGGCGCTTCAGGCCCTGCTGATCGACCCCGTCGTCAATTCCAGCACGGCGGCAGCCGCCATCCTCGACGAGCTGTGGGAGGCGAACCGGCCCTATATCCGGGCGTGTTTGTGAGGAGCCTGGCGCTCCATCCGATGCGGAAACAGCCGGGAGCGCTGTCACTCACCGGCCGCTGGGCGGGGAAGACAGGGAAAACGGTCAAGGCTACGGCTTGCGGTCGGCACGGAGAGCGCGGGCGCGAAGGAATGCCTCACGGCAGGACTTGTTCACCGCCGTGGCGAGCGGTTCGGGCAAACGGCCACCGTTGGCATCCAGATGAGCCATCAGATTTTTGCCGTCCGCGCCGATGCCGCCCTTCTGCGGATCGCGTTTCGCAATGGTCATGGTCGCCTCCTTCCGCATTTTTCGGATCGGCCCGTAACGATCAGTAGGAATGTGACATGCATGACTGCGAAATTCCATAGCCGGTCATTCAGGTCGGTGCTCCCAATTCCAGCGGCGATCGACGTCCTGCAGGATCGCGCCCGCCCTGTAGCCAAGGCTTGTCAGGAAATCGACGGTCTTCCGGAAGCGCGGGGGAAATTCGCCAAGCGGGAGCTGCTCTTCGGTACGGCAAACGACCGCAGCAGGACGATAATGGTCGATCAGTATCCGCGTGCCATCGTGAAAAAGATCGAGCACATAATGCTTTACCTGAGGGTGATAGACCTTCCTCGCCTCTTCGCGCCTGTAATGCATCCATCCCCTGTCGAGCACCGCGTCATAAACGTGGATGCCATGCAGAAGCTCATACCTGCCGCCACCCAGATGCTTCAAAGCGGCAGCCGCCGAGATGATCTGCTCCTGCTCGAAGTCCATCGTGATGTCGGTCATGCAGATGGCATATGGCGGCTCTTCAAGCAGGCGGAACTCGTAAGGCGGCAGGCAGGCTTCTAACACGGGCGTTGTTCCCGGTTGTGGACTGCCACACTGTAATCGCGTCTCCCGAGCAGGGGAAGAGTATGACGCGGCTCCCCCTCCTCAAGCCGGCCTTCGCCGGATCAGCCGGGCCGAGGCGAAGCCCAGCCCGGCGGTCAGCGCGCCGACGCCAAGGAACAGCGGCGCAAAGCCGGTGTGGGAGGAAATATAGCCGTACAGCACCGGGCCGATGCCCTGGCCGATGAAGAAGCTCGACGCGAACAGGGCCAGCGCCGACCCGCGGGCGGTGGGGGCCAGCTCGGTCGCCTGGGTCTGCATGGTGTTGTGCAGCATGTAGAAACCGAAGCCGGCGACCAGGAAGGCGAGGCTGACCACCGGCCAGGGCACCGGGAAGGCGATGACCAGATAGGCCAGACCGGCCGCCAGCCCGCCGGCCTTCATCATGCCCCATTGGCCGAGCGAGGCGATCAGCCGCCGCACCACGGCGCTGTAGAAGACGCCACCGATGGCGAAGGCGGCGATGGTCAATCCGGCCTGGAAGGCGCCGGCCGCACCATGTTCGATCAGCACCGGTGCCACGAAGGGGAAGACGCCGAAGATCAGCAGCCCTTCCGCCGCCACCGTGGCGAAGACGAACAGCGAGGCCGGGTTGGTCAGCACGGTGGCATAGCGCCGTTGCGCGTCGGCCACCGACAGGGGCGAGCGCGTCTCGACCTCGCGCGCCAGCCCGATGAGGGCTGCTGCACAGATCAGCGCGGTCAGGCCGGCGGACAGGCCGAACACCGCGCGCCAGCCGAAGGCCTCGGCCAGCGCGCCCGACACGGCGGAACCCGACATCTGTCCCAGGATGACCGCCAACAGGAAGCGGCTGATGGCGATCTGCCGCTCCTCATAGGGAACCCTGTCGCCGATCAGCGCCATGGAGGCCGGGATGATGCCGCCGGCAAAGGCACCGGCCAGGATGCGCCCGGCCATCACCGTGCCATAGCTCGGCGCGATGGTGGACAGCACCAGACCGACCGTCAGCACCGACAGGGCCAGCCGGACCAGCCGCGACTTGCCGATGGAATCGCCCACCGGTCCCAGCACGATCTGCATCAGCGCATAGGGCAGCGTGTAGGCCGAGGCCAGCAGCGCCGCCTGCCGCACCGTCACGTCGAGATCGTCGGCGATCAGCGTCAGCATCGGATCGGTGGTGCGGAGCGAGAAGGCGCTGGCGAAGCCGGCAAGGCCGAGCAGGAAGATCAGGCGCATCGAGGATCCGAACGGCAGCGGTGACGGTTCAGGACCTTAACCGGATCGCGCAGCCGCGTACCGCAATGCGGCAGTGATGGCAGGCATGCGCGCGCCGCAGGAACTTTCGTGTGCCTCATGACCCGGCAGGTAATCGATTCCGCTCCCTCCGCCGGGCAATCCTGGGGTTGTCGGGACGATCCGGCGGACAGCAGGGGAGGATGAACATCATGGGCGTCATCAACACCGACGACGGCGTGCGCCTGTTCTACCGCGACTGGGGCAACAGGGAGGGAGGGCGCCCCATCGTCTTCGTGTCGAGCTGGTCGCTGACCTCCGACGCCTGGGCCTATCAGATGGCGCCGCTGTCCGAGCAGGGATGCCGCTGCATCGCCTTCGACCACCGCGGCCACGGCCGGTCGGACGAGTCGCCGTCCGGCTACGGCTTCGACCGGCTGGCGGACGACATCGCGGCATTGCTCGACGGGCTGGATTTGCGCGACGTGACCCTGGTCGGCCATTCGATGGCGACAGGAGAGATCGTGCGCTACCTGTCCCGCCACGGCGCCGGGCGGGTCAAGGGCGTGGTGATGGTCGGGACCATCACGCCGCTGATGGCGCGGACCGGCGACAATCCCGACGGGGTCGATCCGGCGCTGTTCGAGGCCTTCCGGACGGAACAGCTGCTGCGCGACTTCCCGAAATGGCTCGGCGACAACATCGACCCCTTCGTGAACGACGAGACCTCGGCGGAGATGAAGGGCTGGATCGTCGGCATGGCGCTGCAATCTTCGCTGATGGCCCTGCTGGAGTCCAACCGGGCAATCACCTCCGCCGATTTCCGGGCGGAGCTGCCGGCCATTGCCGTGCCGACGCTGGTCGTCCATGGCGACCGCGACGTGACGACGCCGCTGGCATTGGCCGAGCGCACGGTGGCGCTGATGCCGAACGCCAGACTGTCCGTCTACGAGGGAGCGCCGCACGGCCTGTTCATCACCCACCGCGACCGCTTCAACGCGGAACTGCTGGCCTTCGCCCGCGGATGACGGCAACCATCGACGGCAATACCGGTTCGGAGCCAGCTCCCATGCCCCAGGACACCCCGCAGACACCCGGCCGAAGCGGCAGGATTCCGGCCCCGCCGCCGGTCGGCGCCCTGTTGCGGTCCTGGCGCCAGCGCCGGGGGCTGAGCCAGCTCGATCTCGCCTGCGAGGCGGACATCTCGACCCGGCATGTCAGCTTTCTGGAGACAGGCCGGTCGCAGCCCAGCCGTGGCATGCTGATCCATCTGGCCGAACGGCTGGACGTGCCCTTGCGCGAGCGCAATGCGCTGCTGGTCGCCGCCGGTTTCGCCCCGGTCTACAGCGAACACAGTTTGGACAGCCCGGCGATGCAGGCGGCACGCAAGGCGGTCGATCTGGTGCTGACCGGGCATGAGCCCTTCCCGGCGCTGGCGGTGGACCGGCATTGGCACCTGCTGGCGGCGAACCGGGCGGTGGCGCCGCTGCTGGAGGGGGTGTCGGCCGAGCTGCTGGCCGGGCCGGTGAATGTCCTGCGCCTCAGCCTGCATCCCGGCGGGCTGGCCGGCCGCATCGGCAACTGGGCGCAATGGCGCGAGCATGTGCTGTCCCGCCTGACCCGCCAGATCGAGGCGGGCGCCGACCCGGTCCTGGTCGCCCTGCGCAGCGAGTTGCAGGGCTACCCGGCTCCGGCCTCCGGTCTCGGGGGCGGCAGCGAAGCTGGGCATCATCCCGACGTGGTCGTGCCGCTGCGGCTGCACACGTCCTTCGGGCTGCTGAACCTGTTCAGCACGACGACCGTCTTCGGGACGGCGATGGACGTGACCCTGTCCGAACTGGCGATCGAGGCGTTTTTTCCGGCCGACGCCGAAACGGCGGAGAGATTGCGCGAGGCTCTTGCAGACACCCCCTCTCCCCAAGGGAGAGAGGGGGCAGCCCCCTCCCGCTCTTAGCTCATCGCCACGAGGCTGGCGTTGCCGCCTGCGGCGGTGGTGTTGACGCTGAGCGAGCGCTCGTTCATCAGCCAGGCGATCTCCACGCCTGCGCCGCCGGCCGGAACGCCCTGGGTCAGGACGAGGGGGCCGGGCAATTCGGCGATGCGCCGGTTGGCGGCCAGCAGGCGGGTGGAATCACCCTCCACCAGCGCACCGGCCAGCGGTCCGAAGCCGGTCCAGTTCGCGCTCACCCGGACACGGGCGGCCAGTTCCGGCGGCAGATCCGCCAGGCCGGAGGTGACGGCGCCGTCGCCATCGACCACCGCCTCGTTGCCGGCGGCGAGTGCCGCCCCCAGCAGACGGTACAGCCCGTCCTCGGTCTGCGGCAGCAGCAGGATGCGGCCGCGCGGGATCAGGCTGTAGAGGTTGCTCTCACCCACCGGACCGGCCAGTTCGACGCTGCCGCCGACGAGGGACCGCTTGGCCAGCGACCGGACGTTGGTGGCGATCTCCGCCTTGCCCCGGTCGGCCAGCCAGTCGGCCAGCGCATGGGCGGGCGCACGTACGGCGTCGTCGCCGCGCAGTCCGAGATCCAACGCCGGACGTACGGACAGCAGGCGCGACAGGTACAGCGGGCCGCCGGCCTTCGGGCCGGTGCCGGACAGGCCATGGCCGCCGAAGGGCTGTACGCCGACCACCGCACCGATGGTGTTGCGGTTGACGTACAGGTTGCCGGCCTCGATCCGGCTCGTCACCCGGTCGATGGTGGCGTCGATGCGGGTGTGCAGGCCGAAGGTCAGGCCATAGCCGGTGCCGTTGATGGCGTCGACCAGCCGGTCCAGATCGTCGCGGCGGAAGCGCAGGACATGCAGGACCGGGCCGAACACCTCGCGCTCCAGGTCGGCGATGGCGTCGATCTCGATGATGGTCGGCGCGATGAAGGTGCCCTCGGCGGTCTCCGCCGGCAACGGCAGCGATTCGACCCGGCGGCCCTTGGCCTTCATCGCCTCGATGTGGCGGACGATGCCGTCGCGCGCCTCCGCCGTGATGACCGGGCCGACATCGACGGCCAGCCGGTCGGGGCTGCCGAGGCGCAGCTCGCGCATCGCGCCCTTCAGCATGGTCAGGGTGCGGTCGGCGACATCCTCCTGCAGGCAGAGGATGCGGAGCGCCGAGCAGCGCTGGCCGGCACTGTCGAAGGCAGAGGCGATCACGTCGCCGACCACCTGTTCCGCCAGGGCGGAGCTGTCGACGATCATGGCATTCTGGCCGCCGGTCTCGGCGATCAGCGGGATCGGCGCCCCCTGCCCCTCCCCTTGGGGCGACAGGCGCCCGGCCAGCTGGCGCTGGATCAGGCGGGCCACCTCGGTGGAGCCGGTGAACATCACCGCACGGGTGCCGGCATGGCCGACAAGGGCGGCGCCGACCTCGCCCGCACCGGGCAGGAGCTGGACCGCGCCGGCGGGAATGCCGGCGGCGCGCAGGAGGCGCACGGCCTCCGCCGCGACCAGCGGGGTTTCCTCCGCCGGCTTGGCCAGCACCGGGTTGCCGGCGGCCAGCGCCGCGGCGACCTGACCGGAGAAGATGGCGAGCGGGAAGTTCCACGGGCTGATGCAAACCACCGGCCCCAGCGGCAGATGGGTGTCGTTGGCGAAGCCGTCGCGAACCTGGGCGCCGTAATAGCGCAGGAAGTCGATGGCCTCGCGCACCTCGGCGATGGCGTTGGCGGCGGACTTTCCGGCCTCGCGGATGATCAGGCCGAGCAGGGTCGGCAGGCGCGCCTGCATCGCGTCGGCGGCGCGGAACAGGCAGGCGGCGCGCTCGGCCGGCGGGGTGGCGGCCCAGACCGGAGCGGCGGCCTCGGCGAACAGGAAGGCGTCGGCGATGTCGGTGGGGCCGGCCTCGATGCACTGCCCGACGACATCGCGGTGGTCGGCCGGGTTCAGCACCGGCTGAGCGGTTCCGCTGCGCTCACCGTCCGCCAGCAGCGGGGCGGCGGTCCAGGCGACGGCGGCGCTGTCGCGCAGGGCGGCGGACAGGTCGGCCAGGACCGTCTCGTTCGACAGGTCGAGGCCGGCGGAGTTCGCCCGCTCGGTGCCGTAGAGATCGGCCGGCAAGGAGATCAGCGGGTTCTTGGCGCCCACCGGCAAGGCTGCGCGGGCAATCGCCACCGGATCGGCGACCAGATCGTCGATCGACACGCTCTTGTCGGCGATGCGGTTGACGAAGGAGCTGTTGGCGCCGTTCTCCAGCAGGCGGCGGACCAGATAGGCCAGCAGCGTCTCATGGGTGCCGACCGGGGCATAGACGCGGCAGGGCCGCTTCAGTGGGCCGACCACCTCCTTGTAGAGCGGCTCGCCCATGCCGTGCAGGCACTGGAACTCGTACTGGCCGACCTTGAAGGCGCCGTTCAGGTGGGCGGCCATCTGGTAGATGGTCGCCAGCGTCTGGGCGTTGTGGGTGGCGAACTGCGGGAACACCGCGTCTGGGGCGCCCAGCAGCCGGCGGGCGCAGGCGACATAGGAGACGTCGGTGTGCAGCTTGCGGGTGTAGACCGGGAAATCCTCCAGCCCGTCGACCTGGGCGCGCTTGATCTCGCTGTCCCAATAGGCGCCCTTGACCAGACGCACCATCAGCCGGTGGCCGCTGCGCCGGGCCAGATCGACGACGAAGTCGATGACATAGGGACAGCGCTTGCCATAGGCCTGGACGACGAAGCCGATGCCGTCCCAGCCCTTCAGATCCGGGTCGAAGCACAGCGCTTCCAGCAGGTCGAGCGACAGTTCCAGCCGGTCGGCCTCCTCGGCGTCGATGTTGAGGCCGATGTCGTAGCTGCGGGCCAGCCGGGCCAGCTCGGCGACGCGCGGCAGCAGCTCCGCCATGACACGGTCGGCCTGGGACCGGGAATAGCGCGGGTGCAGGGCCGACAGCTTGATCGAGATGCCGGGGCCGTCATAGATGCCGCGCCCGGCCGACGCCTTGCCGATGGCGTGGATGGCCTTTTCATAATCGGCGTAATAGCGGTCGGCGTCGGCGGCGGTGGTCGCCGCCTCCCCCAGCATGTCGTAGGAATAGCGGAAACCCTCGGCTTCCATCTTGCGGCTGTTGGAGAGCGCCTCGTCGATGGTCTGGCCGGTGACGAACTGCTCGCCCATCATGCGCATGGCGAAATCGACGCCGCGGCGGATCAGTGGCTCGCCGCCGCGCAGGATCAGCTTGGTCAGCGCCGACGACAGCGCCTGTTCGCCGCCGAAGCCGGCGCCCAGCACGCCCGTGACCTTGCCGGTGACCAGCAGCCCCCAGGTCGCGGCGTTGACGAACAGCGACGGGCTGTTGCCGAGATGGGCGCGCCAGTCGCCGCCGGCGATCTTGTCGCGGATCAGCGCGTCGCGGGTGGCGCGGTCGGGAATGCGCAACAGCGCCTCCGCCAGGCACATCAGCGCGACACCCTCCTGGCTCGACAGGCTGTATTCGTGGATCAGCCCCTCCACCCCGCGCCCCTGCGGCTTGGCGCGCAGCGCCGCGATCAGCGTGCGCGCGGTCTGGGCCGCCGCATCGGTCACCTCGGCCGGCAGCGCCGCCTGATCGACCAGCCACGCCACGCAGTCCGGCTCCGGCCGGCGGTAGGCGGCGGTGATCGCCTGGCGCAACGGCCCCACCGGACGAACGACGGGGGCGAAGGCGGCGAAGGGGCCGGCTCCGCTGGAGAGGGACGGCTCGGAAGCGAGGGCAACGCTCGGGTCGGTCATCTGGTTCATCGCGTGGCTGGCTCTGGTCGGGGGGCTCGGGGCGGCTTTGGAAAGCCCGGGTCCGGCAGTCAGGAAAGCCGGTCCAACGCCTGTCAGGCTAACCGATTTTCTAGGATCCTTTCCATCTGGTATTTTATCGATTATGCCGAATAAAGTTCCGATTTTTAGCTTATACGCAGAATAGATAATGGGTTCTGCGGCTAAATGTCAGAACATCCAGCCTGTTTTGCGAGGCAAATTTTCGGCAATTCCATTTTTACGGAATAAAATTCGGCCATGCGGCTCCATTTCCGACAATCCGTCTGGATTTTCGGGTTCGCTTCGGAAAATTCGACGGGATGCCGGCGCGAACGCCCGAACGGCCGGGAGTCAGCCCTTCAGCGGCTTGGTCCGGCTGGTTTCCGGCGGCTTGCGCACAGGCAGCGGGGGAGCGGCCTTCTCCACGCCGCCCTCGCCCAGGTAGGTCTGGGCCGCGGCCACGACCGAGCGCCAGGGCCTTTGCAGCGGGAACTCCGGCCAGCCGCCGGAGAACAGGCCGGAGATCATCCAGCCCGCCATCAGCGTCACCGCCAGTTGTTCGGAAAAACCGCCGGTTTTCAGAATGGGCAGGGCGAAGTTGCGCCGCCGCTTGATCGGCCACAGCAGCGGCAGGCCGGCCGGCGTCAGCAGGTCGCCTGCCAGATGGGTGAGGTAGCCGACGATGAATGGGATCAGAACATGCTGATAGGCCGCATGTTCGTGCAGGACCCACAGGCAGCCGGCGATGGCCAGCGCGGAATGGGTGACGCCGCGATGGCCGAAGATGTTGGAAATCGCGGTGGAGAGCGGCTTGACCAGCTGGCCGAGCGTCGATTTCGGATGGTCGATGTCCGGGGCGAGCGCCCCCAGAATCGCCGCCCCGAAGGCGACCGCGTCGAAGGTCATCCCGTACCGGCTCGACAGGTAGAACCACGTGGCGCCACCGACGATTATGTGAGAGGACGCCATCACCGTCGGGTCACCGGGGGCCTGAAGCTGGTCTCTGTCGGGGCGGCATCCGGCCGAACCCGAAATTGGGGGTAGCCTGACATTAGAATATTCCGCACCCCCAGAACAATAAGCCAAGGTAAAACAAGGGATTCCGAAAACGCATAACGTCCATGCGTTCGACAACGGTGGGTTGCCGGCGCCACGACTTTGAATCGCCGACAGCCGGTGGCAGCCGGTCCGGGCAGCCACAGCCCCGACATTTTCCACGCCGCCCTTCTTCGTCCGAACGCGCCGGCAGCCGTCGCGGCGGGGTAGTCGGCTACCGCTGCGGGTGCCCGGCGCTTAATGGCATTACTCCGGTCCGGCACGGGTGGGGCACATTCCCCACACGCACTGCTCTGGCATAGTTTCGCCGACCTGCCGGCGGTTGAAGCCGGGACAAATGCCAGGGAGTGGTCGTCGATGAGATCGAAGGATTTCGTGCGCGCGGCGGAAGGAACGCTGGAAGGACCGCTGGGCGGCAGCAGGACCGGTGCGGCCGATGTCCTGGCCGCCAATGTTCTGGTCAGGGACCGCTTCGCCGCCTGGACGGTGTCGGTGGCATTCCTGTTCGTGCTGTGTGCCGACACGTTGCTCGGTGTCGTCTTCCGCCCCTATCTGGACGGCGGGACCGGCGACACCACGGTTTGGGATGTCCTGCTGCTGGTGGCGGGCCGGTCGCCGGAACGGCTTCCGCTCGACAGCTGGGAACCCATGATGACGGCCTTCACCTGGCTGCGCGAGCATGGGAAGGAGAATGTCTATGACGCCGTCTTCTTCACCCAGCATGTGAAGTTCCAGTATCCGCTGACTTCGCTGCTGGTGATGGAGGCGCTGTCGGCGGTCGGGCTGCTGCATCTGCGCATCTATGCGCTGATCAACCTGCTGATGGTGGTCGCCACCGCCGGCGGCATGGCGCTGCTGATGCGGGAGCTGGCGGAGCGCATGGGCTTCGACCGGGCGATGCGCGGCGGCGTCAGCCGGCTGACGCTTGCCGCCCTGGGGGCGGTGGCGGCGCTGTGCTTCTATCCGGTGGTCAAGGCCTTCGCCGTCGGCCAGATCCAGGTCTGGCTGAACGCCGCCTTCGTCTTCGCCACCCTGTTCACCCTGCGCGACCGGCGGGTGCTGGCCGGCGTGCTGCTCGGCGCCTCGACGCTGATCAAGCCGCAGATGTCGCTGTTCCTGGTCTGGGCGCTGTTGCGGCGGGAATGGGGGTTCGCCGTCGGCTGGGCCGCCGTTGTGCTTCCCGGCTTCGCCGCCGCCTGCGCGCTCTACGGCTTCGGGCCGTCGCTGCATTACCTCGACGTGCTGTCCTTCCTGGGCCAGCATGGCGAAAGCTACTACTCCAACCAGACCGTCAACGGGCTGCTGCACCGGCTGCTGCACAACGGCCCCAACCTGATGTCGACCACCAACGGCGACACCGAATGGCGGGGCAGCGCCTTCGCCCCCTACCACCCGCTGGTCCACATCGCGACCCTGGTTTCCGGCGTGGCCTTCGTCCTGTTCGGCCTGCTCTGGCGGATCAGGAATGGCGGGCGGCAGCCGATCGCGTCCTTCCTGGTGGCCGGCACCTGCTTCACCATCGGCACGCCCATCGCCTGGGTCCCGCATTATGGCGTCCTGCTGCCGGTCTGCGCCTATCTGCTGTTCGTGCTGATCGACCGGGCGGCGATGGAACGGACCAGCGGCGACCGGCGCCGGAACCTGGGCCGGCTGCTGATGCTGGGCGCCGGCTTCGCGATCCTGAGCAACGACTTCTTCCATCCCCTGAGCGAGCTGGCCGACACCTCCTACAACATCCTGCAATCCTACCTGTTCTTCACCGCCCTGATGCTTCTCCACCTGCTGGTGACGACCGCCGATGCGCCGGGCGAACCGTCGCCGGATGCATCGGGGGCGGCCCGGCGGTCCTGAGGGATATCACCTCCCGACGGGTCGCCGGAACGCCGGGGCTCGCGCGCCTGTTGGTGGGCGAGATGACCCAACCGGCAGGAAGGAGTCCCGTCATGGCACGTTACTCAGGATCGGATTACCCGCATCGCGACGGCACGGGCTGGCTGTCGCCGCGCGGGCTGGCGATGATGGCCGGCGGCGCGGCGCTGGCCCTGGTGGCGAGCCGGCTGCTGCCGCCGGTGGTGGCGCAGCTGGCCGGCACCGCCCGCCATGCCGCCGGGCGCGACGGCATCGACGCGCTGATCGACGACCATCGCCACATCCAGGCCCTGCTGGTCGAGATCGTGCAGACCCCCATCGACGCGCCGGGCCGCCGCACCCAGCTGCTGCTGCGGCTGAAGCGCCGGCTTGCCGCCCATGCCATGGCGGAGGAGGACGTCGTCTATCCGCTGCTGCACGAGGAGGCCCGCAAGGAGGAGGACGCCAAGCATCTCTACGGCGAGCATGCCGAGATGAAGATGCACCTCTTCACGCTGGAGCAGACGCCGAAGGACGACCCGCGCTGGCTCGCCGTGGCGCTCGACCTGAAGCGCATCGTCGACGGCCACATCCGGCAGGAGGAGGAGATCGACTTCCCCGCCCTGCGCAGCAGCCTGGACGACGGGCAGACCGCCATCATGTCCGGCAATGTCGCGCGCGAAAAGGCACTGATCCTTTGACGCTCCCCTGAAGGCCAGGGGCCTTCCGGGGGCGGAACGCTCCGTCGGAAGGCCCTGTTGCCCTGGCTACCAACGAGGTGGCCGAAAAGGGAAGACTTCGATGAGAGCACTGGTCTGGCACGGCGCCAACGACATCCGCTGCGACACGGTTCCCGATCCGGAGATCGAGCATCCGCGCGACGCCATCGTCAAGGTGACGACCTGCGCCATCTGCGGCTCCGACCTTCACCTGCACGACAATGTCATGCCGGGCATGGAGAAGGGCGACATCGTCGGCCATGAATTCATGGGCGAGGTGATGGAGGTGGGATCCGAGGCCAAGAGCGCTTTGAAGGTCGGCGAGCGGGTGGTGGTTCCCTTCACCATCTGGTGCGGCGAGTGCGACCAGTGCCGCCGAGGCAACTATTCGGTCTGCGAGCGCTCCAACCGCAACAAGGCGCTGGCCGACAAGGTCTTCGGCCACACCACCGCCGGGCTGTTCGGCTACACCCACCTGACCGGCGGCTATGCCGGCGGGCAGGCCGAATATGTGCGGGTGCCGATGGCCGACCGCACCCACATCAAGATCCCCGGCGGGCTGACCGACGAACAGGTGCTGTTCCTGGGCGACATCTTCCCCACCGGCTGGCAGGCCGCCGCCCAGTGCGACATCCAGCCGACCGACACCGTGGCGATCTGGGGCTGCGGCCCGGTCGGGCAGATGACGATCCGCAGCGCCATCCTGCTCGGCGCCCGCCAAGTGATCGCCATCGATTGCGTGCCGGAACGGCTGGCGATGGCCAAGGCCGGCGGCGCCATCACCATCGATTTCCAAGAGGAAAGCGTCGTCGAGCGGCTGAACGAGCTGACCGGCGGCAAGGGTCCGGAGAAATGCATCGACGCCGTCGGCATGGAGGCGCACGCCACCGCCACGCTCGATTCGATGTATGACCGGGCCAAGCAGGCGCTGATGCTGGAATCGGACCGCGCCCATGTGCTGCGCGAGATGATCTATGTCTGCCGCCCCGCCGGCACCCTGTCGATCCCCGGCGTCTATGGCGGGCTGGTCGACAAGATGCCCTTCGGCATGGCGATGAACAAGGGACTGACCTGGCGCATGGGCCAGACCCACGTCAACCGCTGGACCGACGACCTGCTGAACCGCATCCAGGAAGGGCAGATCGACCCGTCCTTCGTCATCACCCACACCGTTCCGCTCGACCAGGGCCCCGAGATGTACAAGACCTTCCGCGACAAGCGGGACGGCTGCATCAAGGTGGTCCTCAAGCCCTGAGGTGACATCATGGCTCTTTACGACCGCTCCTCGGCCGGAGACAACCTCGCCCGCGGGCTGGGATGGTTCAGCATCGGCCTCGGCGTCGCCGAACTGATGGCCGGCCGCAGCATCGCCCGCTGGATGGGGATGGAGGACAAGACCAACCTGATCCGCGCCTATGGCGTGCGGGAGATCACCGCCGGCGTCGGCCTGCTGGCGCTCGGCGATCCCAAGCCCTGGATCTGGAGCCGCATCGCCGGCGACGCCGTCGACATGGCGACGCTGGCGGCGGGGATGGAGAACAATCCGCGCGCCAGCAACGCCCGCATCGCCTTCGGCGCGGTGATGGCGGCGACGGCGCTCGACGTGGTCTGCGTCCAGAAGCTGCACCGGGAGGAGGCCTATTACCGCAGCCTGCCGGTGCCGGACTACAGCGGCCGCAGCGGCTTCCCCCGCCCAGTCTCCGCCATGCGCGGTGCCGCCAGCGACGCCCCCATCGGCGAGGATATGCGGACGCCGAGGATCCTGCGGTTCCAAAGCGCCACGGGGCCGGCGCACAGCCAATCCGCCCAGGGCTGACCGAAGCTTCCGACTCTCAAAACGAAGACCGCCCGCCGCAGGACTGCGGCGGGCGGTCTTTCCGTCGTCAGGACAACAGGGTCGCGGTCAGGACGACAGCGTCTTGTTGATCTTCAGGGCCACCAGCGTGCAGACCGCACCGGACAGCAGATAGAGGCCGGACGCGATCAGCCCGAAATGGCTGGACAGGAACAGGGCGACGAAGGGCGCGAAGCCGGCGCCGAACAGCCAGGCCAGATCGGAGGTCATCGCCGACCCGGTATAGCGGTATTGCTGGCTGAAGCCCGACGCCACCGACCCCGACGACTGGCCGAAGGACAGGCCGAGGATGACGAAGCCCAGCACCATGAACACCAGTTCGCCCACCTTGCCGCCGTCGAGCAGCATCGGGGCGAAGCCGCTGAACACCGCGATCGCCGCCGCACAGGTGCCGAGCAGCGTGCGCCGCCCGACCCGGTCGGCGATGTAGCCCGAGGCGACGATGGCCGCGACGCCGAAGGCGGCGGCGATCACCTCGATCACCAGGAAGACGCCGGTCTCCTGGTTGGCGTTCAGGAAGATCCAGGACAGCGGGAAGACGGTGACCATGTGGAACAGGGCGAAGCTCGCCAGCGGGGCGAAGGCGCCGATCACCACGCGCTTGCCTTCGACCTGCAGAGTCTCCACCACCGGGGCCGGCTGCAACTCACGGTTCACGAACAGACGCTCGAACTCCGGCGTCTGGACCAGCCGCAGGCGGGAGAACAGGGCCACCACATTGATGGCGAAGGCGACGAAGAAGGGATAGCGCCAGCCCCAGGCGAAGAAATCCTCCGCCGACAGGCTGTTGACCATGTAAGCGAACAGGCCGCTCGCCACGATCAGGCCGATGGGCGCGCCCAGCTGCGGGATCATGGCATACCAGCCGCGCTTGTTCTCCGGCGCGTTCATCGCCAGAAGCGAGGCCAGGCCGTCCCAGGTGCCGCCCAGCGCGACACCCTGCCCGATGCGGGACAGCGCCAGCAGCCATGCGGCGGCGACGCCGATCAACTCGTAGCCCGGCAGGAAGGCCAGCGCCACGGTGGAGATGCCCAGCAGGAACAGGGCGATGGTCAGCTTGGCGCTGCGCCCGTAATTCTCGTCGATGGCCATGAAGATGAAGGTGCCGATCGGTCGCGCGACGAAGGCCAGCGCGAAGATGGCAAAGGACCAAAGCGTCCCGGTCAGCGGATCGACATAGGGGAACACCAGCTTCGGGAAGACGATCACGGAAGCGATGGCATAAACGAAAAAGTCGAAAAACTCGGAGGTTCGGCCGATGATCACGCCGATGGCAATCTCTCCGGGATTGATCCCGTGATGCCGCGCGTTCACCAGCCTCCCGTCCCGTTCTACGGCCGCAATCGATGAAGTCATCATGTCGGCTCCGGCTGCGTAATTTCGCTTGCGATGATCCGCAGATCATACAATATGTCACCGCAACAGTCGGTGATCTGTCAAGCGCGCAGGAGTGAGGCATTGGACAAATTGTCCAATGTCAGGGCTAGGCTATTGCGGCTAGCTCTCTGCCCAAAGCAAACCTTTGATACAGGTCCTGCCTTGAGCCGTTATCGCGCAATCGCCCTGCTGCCAGTGATGGCGGCGTTGAGTGGCTGCAACCTGGTCGTGCTGAACCCGGCCGGCGACGTTGCAAGCCAGCAGGGTGACCTTGTGGTCATCTCAACCCTGCTGATGCTCCTGATCATCGTCCCGGTCATGGCGCTTACCGTGCTGTTCGCCTGGCGTTACCGTCAGTCGAATAACACAGCCCGCTACGAACCGGACTGGGACCATTCGACGCAGCTGGAACTGGTGATCTGGGCCGCCCCGCTGCTGATCATCATCTGCCTCGGTGCCATCACCTGGGTGACCACCCACAAGCTCGATCCCTACCGCCCGCTCGACCGCATCGCGGCGGACAAGCCCGTTCCGGCCGGCGCCAAGCCGCTGGACGTGCAGGTGGTGGCGCTCGACTGGAAATGGCTGTTCGTCTATCCGGAATACGGCATCGCGTCCGTGAACGAGATGGCGGCCCCGGTCGACCGGCAGATCCGCTTCAGCCTCACCGCCTCGACGGTGATGAACTCGTTCTACGTTCCGGCGCTGGCCGGCATGATCTACACCATGCCGGGCATGGAGACGAAGCTCCACGCCGTGATCAACGAGCCGGGGACCTACAAGGGTTTCTCGTCCAACTACAGCGGTGCGGGCTTCTCGCACATGCGCTTCGCCTTCCTCGGCCTGTCGAACCAGGATTTCGACGGCTGGGTGTCCAAGGTGAAGACGGCCGGCGGCTCGCTCGACCGCAACGCCTACCTGGCGCTGGAAAAGCCGAGCGAGGCGGTTCCGGTCCAGCATTTCGGCACCGTCGATCCGAAGCTGTTCAACGCCGTCGTGAACATGTGCGTCCGTCCCGGCACCATGTGCATGAGCGACATGGCCGCCATCGACCGTGCGGGCGGGCTGAACGCCGGCGGCAAGGCCGCTGCCGACGCCATCCTGCGGGCCAACACGCTGGCCGGCTTCCCGGACACGCAGGCGACCGGCCTGTGCACCGTCGCCGAGGCCGTTGAAGCCGCCGCAAATTCGGGCGCCGTGCAGCGCCCCACCGTCACGCCGATCAGCGCGTCCGCCTCCCCGGCCGGGCCGCAGCGGCTGGCCAATCCCTGATTGGGCACACCGGCATGCTTGAGACACTGACGACCTTCCTCTTCGGGCGCCTCAGCCTGGAGTCCTTCCCCTATCACGAGCCCATCGTCGTCGCGACCTTCTTCGCGGTGCTGCTCGGCGGCATCGCGCTGGTCGCCGCCCTCAGCTATTTCAAGCTGTGGGGCTATCTGTGGAAAGAGTGGTTCACCACCGTCGACCACAAGCGCATCGGCATCATGTACATGATCCTGGGCCTGATCATGCTGCTGCGCGGCTTCGCCGACGCCATCATGATGCGCGCCCAGCAGGCCATCGCCTTCAACGGCAGCGAGGGCTACCTCAACTCGCACCACTTCGATCAGGTCTTCACCGCCCACGGTGTGATCATGATCTTCTTCGTCGCGATGCCCTTCGTGACGGGGCTGATGAACTATGTCGTGCCGCTGCAGATCGGCGCGCGTGACGTGTCCTTCCCGTTCCTGAACAATTTCAGCTTCTGGATGACCGTCGGCGGCGCCGTGCTGATCATGGCCTCGCTGTTCATCGGCGAGTTCGCGCGCACCGGCTGGCTGGCCTATCCGCCTTTGTCGGGGCTGGAGGCCAGCCCGGACGTCGGCGTCGACTATTACATCTGGGCCTTGCAGGTGGCGGGCGTCGGAACGACGCTGTCGGGCATCAACCTGATCTGCACGATCGTGAAGATGCGCGCGCCCGGCATGACCATGATGAAGATGCCGGTCTTCACCTGGACCTCGCTCTGCACCAACGTCCTGATCGTCGCCTCCTTCCCGATCCTGACCGCCGTCCTGGTCCTGCTGTCGCTGGACCGCTATGCCGGCACGCACTTCTTCACGAACGACATGGGCGGCAACCCCATGATGTACGTGAACCTGATCTGGATCTGGGGCCATCCGGAAGTCTACATCCTGATCCTGCCGTGCTTCGGCATCTTCTCGGAAGTGACCTCCACCTTCACCGGCAAGAAGCTGTTCGGCTACACCTCGATGGTCTACGCGACCGTCGTCATCACCATCCTGTCCTACCTGGTGTGGCTGCACCACTTCTTCACCATGGGTTCGGGCGCCAGCGTGAACTCCTTCTTCGGCATCACGACGATGATCATCTCGATCCCGACGGGTGCGAAGATCTTCAACTGGCTGTTCACCATGTACCGCGGCCGGATCCGGTTCGAGCTGCCGATGATGTGGACCATCGCCTTCATGCTGACCTTCGTGCTCGGCGGCATGACCGGCGTTCTGCTGGCGGTCCCGCCGGCCGACTTCGTCCTGCACAACAGCCTGTTCCTGATCGCCCACTTCCACAACGTCATCATCGGCGGCGTGCTGTTCGGCCTGTTCGCCGGCATCTACTACTGGTGGCCGAAGGCCTTCGGTTTCCGCCTCGACCCGTTCTGGGGCAAGATGTCCTTCTGGTTCTGGGTCATCGGCTTCTACTTCGCCTTCATGCCGCTCTACGTCCTGGGCCTGATGGGCGTCACCCGCCGCCTGCGCGTGTTCGAGGATCCGTCGCTGCAGATCTGGTTCCAGATCGCCGCCTTCGGCGCCGTCCTGATCGCGCTCGGCATCGGCTCCTTCCTGATCCAGATCGCCGTCAGCATCCTGAAGCGCAAGCAGCTGGTCGACGTCACCGGCGACCCGTGGGAAGGCCGCACCCTGGAATGGGCGACCTCCTCGCCGCCGCCGGACTACAACTTCGCCTTCACGCCGGTCATCCATGACAACGATGCCTGGTGGGACATGAAGAAGCGCGGCTATGCCCGTCCGCTGGAGGGCTTCCGCCCGATCCACATGCCGAGCAACACCGGCACCGGCATCATCCTGGCCGGCCTCAGCACGGCTCTCGGCTTCGCCCTGATCTGGCACATCTGGTGGCTGGCGGCGCTGAGCTTCATCGGCCTGCTGGCGGTCGCCATCAACCATACCTTCAACTACAACCGCGACTTCCACATCCCCGTGGATGAGGTGGTGGCGACCGAGAGCGAGCGGACCCGTCTGCTCTCCGGACAGGTGTAAAGCATGACGACGACCGTTGATGCCATGCATGGCGGCCACGCGGGGCACGACACCCCGCGCGGCGCCACCCCGCCCGTCTTTTATGTGACGGACGACCATGCCCACGAGGGAGCCAGCACCGCGCTCGGCTTCTGGATCTACCTGATGAGCGACTGTCTCATCTTCGCGGTGCTGTTCGCGACCTACGGCGTGCTGGGCACCAGCTACGCCGCCGGCCCGACACCGAAGGAGCTGTTCGACCTGAAGCTGGTGGCGCTGAACACATCCATGCTTCTGTTCTCGTCCATCACCTACGGCTTCGCCATGCTGGCGATGGAGAAGGGCCGCACCGCCCAGACCCAGGGCTGGCTGGCGATCACGCTGCTGTTCGGCCTCGCCTTCCTGGGCATCGAGCTGTACGAGTTCGCGCACATGATCCATGAGGGCGCCGGCCCGTGGCGCAGCGCCTTCCTGTCGTCCTTCTTCACGCTGGTCGGCACCCACGGCCTGCACGTCACCTTCGGCAGCGTGTGGCTGGTGACGCTGATGGTCCAGGTCGCCCGCCGCGGCCTGATCCCGGCCAACCGCCGGCGCCTGATGTGCCTCAGCATGTTCTGGCACTTCCTGGACGTCATCTGGATCGGTGTGTTCACCTTCGTCTATCTGATGGGAGCGCTGCGATGAGCACCCACGCGCACAGCGACCACCACGCCGATCACGGACACGGCAGCCATGGGGCACACGGCGGCCATGGCCATGACGATCACGGCCACCCGGCGGGCGCCCACGGCACCTTCGGCAGCTATATGATCGGCTTCGTCCTGTCGGTGATCCTGACGGTCATCCCGTTCTGGCTGGTGATGAACGGCACGCTGGACAACACGACCACCACGGTCGTGATCCTGGCTCTGGCCGTCGTCCAGATCATCGTCCACATGGTTTATTTCCTGCACATGAACGGCCGCGTCGAAGGCGGCTGGTCGATGCTGGCGATGATCTTCACGATCATCGTCGTGGTCATCATGTTCGCCGGTTCGCTTTGGGTGATGTACCACCTGAACACCAACATGATGCCCGGCCACGACATGAGCAAGATGCCGTGACCGGACTGCCGTCCGCGCCCCCTGCGGGCGGTTCTTCGGTGAAGAGGGCCCGCCCGGCTTGGGCGCTGGCCCTCTTCGGCCTTCTGGCGCTCGCCGGCATCGCCGGCCTGACCGCGCTCGGCATCTGGCAGCTCGAACGCCGGGTGTGGAAGCTCGACCTGATCGAGCGGGTGGACGCCCGCATCCATGCCTCCCCCGTCCCGGCTCCGGGGCCGGAGGCGTGGGCGTCTGTCACCGCCGCCTCGGACGAATACCGCCGGGTCGCCGTCACCGGGCGGTTCCTGAACGACCGCGAGACGCTGGTGCAGGCGGTCAGCGACCTCGGCGGCGGTTTCTGGGTGATGACGCCGCTGGTCACCGACCGCGGCTTCACCGTTCTGGTCAACCGCGGCTTCGTGCCGCCGGACAAGCGCGATCCCGCGACCCGCGCCGACGGGCAACCGCAAGGCGAAGTCACCGTCGCCGGCCTGCTGCGCCTGACCGAGCCGAAGGGCGGCTTCCTGCGCAGCAACGACCCGGCCGCCGGCCGCTGGTATTCCCGCGACGTGGCCGCCATCGCCGCCGCGACGGGGCTGGAGCAGGCCGCGCCCTACTTCATCGACGCCGACAACACCCGCAATCCCGGCGGCTGGCCGGTCGGCGGGTTGACGGTGGTCAGCTTCCCCAACAGCCATCTCGGCTACGCGCTGACCTGGTTCGCGCTGGACCTGATGCTGATCGGCGCCGTCCTGTTCGTGCTCCGCAGCGAGATGCGGCGCCGGCGGGCCTGAAGGAAGACACTCAGCGGAAAACAGGCAGCGGAAAACAGGCGTCCTAAAACTCCACCTAAAACTCCCCGCCCGCCGGTAACTCTCTATATAAGTCGGTGGGCTGATGAACCGGGTGAGGAACAGGACGTCTTTCGTGCGCGACACCACCGACCGCAAAAACCTGTTCCTGCTCGTCCAGCTGCGTTGGCTTGCCGTCGTCGGGCAGATCGTGACGATCCTGATCGTCCATGCGCAGATGGGCATCCGCCTGCCGCTGCTGCCGATGGCGGCGGTGATCTTCGTCCTGATCGCGCTGAACATCGCCAGCCTGATCCAGATCCGCCGCAGTTCCAACGTCTCCAACACCCAGCTGTTCCTGGAGCTGCTGATCGACGTCTGGGCGCTGACCTTGCAGCTCTATCTCAGCGGCGGCGCGTCCAACCCCTTCATCTCGCTGTATCTTCTCCAGGTGGCTTTGGGGGCGGTGCTGCTGGAGGCGTGGTCGGCCTGGGCGTTGGTGCTGGTGGCGACCGCCGGCTTCACCTGGCTGATCGGCACCCACCAGCCGCTGCCGCTGCCGCCCGCCTATGAGGGCGAGCTGTTCAGCCTGCACATCCAGGGCATGTTCATCTGCTTCGTGCTGGCGGCGAGCCTGCTGGTCCCCTTCCTCACCCAGATCAACCGCAACCTGCGCGCCCGCGACGCCTTTCTGGCCGAGCTGCGCCAGCGCTCGATGGAAGAGGCGCACATCGTCCGCATGGGGTTGCTGGCGTCGGGTGCGGCGCATGAGCTGGGGACGCCGCTCGCCACCCTGTCGGTGATCCTCAACGACTGGCGCCGCATGCCGGCGCTGGCCTCCGACCCCGATCTGGCCGACGAGATGGCGGAGATGCAGAACCAGATCGACCGCTGCAAGACCATCGTGTCCGGCATCCTAATGTCGTCGGGCGAGGCGCGCGGCGAGGGCACGGTGCGCACGACGGTCAAGGGCTTCCTCGACGGGCTGGTCGAGGACTGGCTGTCCAGCCGGTCGCCCAAGCGCTTCGACTATGACAACACGGTCGGCCCGCAGGAACGGATGATCGCCGACCTCGCCCTGAAGCAGGTGCTGTTCAACGTGCTGGACAATGCGCTGGAAGCCTCGCCGGGCTGGATCGGCGTCGCGGCGCTGCGGCAGGGCGACAATCTGGTGGTGGCGGTCAACGATGCCGGCCAAGGCTTCGACCCCGCCATCCTGGAGGAGCTGGGCAAGCCCTACCGCTCCACCAAGAAGCGGCCGGGCAGCGGGCTCGGCCTGTTCCTGGTGATGAATGTGCTGCGCAAGCTGGGCGGGACGGTGTCGGCCAAGAACCGGCCGGGCGGCGGCGCCACCGTGACGCTGACCCTGCCGCTGTCCGCCCTGTCGCCGGGAGGCTCCGATGGAGACGACTGAGTTGGAGGAGGAGATCCTCCGCACCCTGCTGATCGTCGAGGACGATGCGTCCTTCGCCAAGGCGCTGCGCCGGTCCTTCGAGCGCCGCGGCTATGAGGTCCATGCCTGCGCCGGGCTGGAGGAGATGCGGGAGCTGTTGCAGACGCTGGACCCCGACTATGCCGTGGTCGACCTGAAGCTCGCCACCGGATCGGGGCTGGAATGCGTGAAGGAGCTGCACGAGGCGGACGAGGAGACCCGCATCGTCGTGCTGACCGGCTTCGCCAGCATCGCCACGGCGGTGGAGGCGATCAAGCTGGGCGCCTGCCATTATCTGGCGAAGCCGTCCAACACCGACGACATCGAGGCGGCCTTCGACCGCACCGAGGGCGACACCTCCATCGCGCCCACCGTCCGCACCACCTCGATCAAGAATCTGGAGTGGGAGCGCATCCACGAGACGCTGGTGGAGACGAACTTCAACATCTCCGAGACCGCGCGGCGGCTCGGCATGCACCGCCGCACCCTGGCGCGCAAGCTGGAGAAGAAGCGGGTGCCGTGATCCGGGCACCCGCTCCGTTCCCTACGAGAACTCCCGCACCGTGTGCAGGTGGTTGAGCGGGCCGTGGCCGTGGCCCAGACCGGGTGCCGTCAGGATCGCCGTCTCGACATAGCGCCGCGCGCGGGCAACCGCGTCGCGGGTGTTCAGGCCCTGGGCCAGTCCGGCGGCGATGGCAGAGGACAGGGTGCAGCCGGTGCCATGGGTGTGGGGGGTGTGCACCCGCTTGCCCTGGAAGACCGTCTCGCCCTCCTCGGTCAGCAGCAGGTCGTAGAGGGTGTCGTCCTCCAGATGGCCGCCCTTCAGCAGCACCGATTTCGGGCCGAAGCTGAGCAGCAGCTCGGCGGCGCGGCGCATGTCGTCGAGGTCGCGGATCGGCAGGTCGGTCAGCGCCTCGGCCTCCGGCAGGTTGGGCGTCACCACCTCGGCCAGCGGCAGCAGGCGCCGACGCAAAGTCAGTACCGCGTCGGGGTCGAGCAGGTGATGGCCGCTCTTGGCGATCATCACCGGATCGAGCACCAGCGGCACATTGACCGCGCGCGCCTCATACTCCGCCGCCACCGCCTCGATGACGGGGGCGTTGGCGAGCATGCCGATCTTCACCGCGTCGGCGCCGATATCCTCCAGCACCAGCTTCATCTGCAAGGCGACGAAAGCCGGATCGACCGGCACCACGCCATAGACGCCGGTGGTGTTCTGCGCCGTCAGGGCGGCGATGGCGGTCATGGCGTAGGCGCCGAGCGCGCTGACCGCCTTGATGTCGGCCTGGATGCCGGCACCGCCGCCGGAGTCGGACCCGGCGACGATCAGCACGCGGCCGTTGACGGTGCTGCCGCTCATTGCGCAGCCTCCAGGCTGCGGGCGGCGCTCGCCTGGATGGTGCCGGCGATGTCGGCGACCACGCTTTCGACCAGCGCCGCATCGTCGCCCTCCGCCATCACGCGGATGAGCGGCTCGGTGCCGGACTTGCGGATCAAGAGGCGGCCGCTCGACGCCAGCCGCGCCTCGCCCTCCTTGATCGCCTGCTGGACGACGGCGTCCTCCAGCGGCTTGGTCCCGGCGGTGAAGCGGACGTTGGTCAGCTTCTGCGGGACGGGATCGAACACGCGGCAGACCTCGCTCGCCGAGCGGCCGTCGGCCTGGATCAGCACCGCCAGCACCTGCAAGGCGGCGATCAGCCCGTCGCCGGTGGTCGAATAGTCGGACAGCACGACATGGCCCGACTGCTCGCCGCCGACATTGTAGCCGCGCTCGCGCATCATCTCGACGACGTAGCGGTCGCCGACCGGCGTGCGGGCCAGATGCAGGCCGAGCCCGCCGAGATGGCGCTCCATGCCCAGGTTGGACATCACGGTGGCGACGACGCCGCCGCCGCGCAGCGTCTGCGAGCGCGCCCAGGAGGTGGCGATCAGGGTCATCAGCTGGTCGCCGTCGATCGGGCGCCCGGCCTCGTCCACCATGATCAGGCGGTCGGCATCACCGTCCAGCGCCACGCCCAAATGGGCGCCATGGGCGACCACCTGCTCCTGCAGGGTCTGGGTGGATGTTGCGCCGCAGCCCTTGTTGATGTTGGTGCCGTCGGGGCTGACGCCGACCGGGATCACGTCGGCCCCCAGCTCGTACAGCACCTTGGGCGCCACCTTGTAGGCGGCACCGTTGGCGCAATCGACGACGATCTTCAGACCGTCCAGCCGCAGGCCGCGCGGGAAGGTGTTCTTCACATATTCGATGTAGCGGCCGGTGGCGTCCTCCATCCGGCTGGCGCGGCCGAGATCGGCGGGCCGGGCGAGGTCGGGGGCGAAGGGCAGCGCCATGCGCGCCTCGATGGCGGCCTCCACCTCGTCCGACAGCTTGTAGCCGTCGGGGCCGAACAGCTTGATGCCGTTGTCCTGATAGGGGTTGTGCGAGGCGGAGATCACGACGCCCATGTCGGCGCGGAGCGAGCGGGTCAGCATGGCGACCGCCGGGGTCGGCAGCGGACCGACCAGCACCACGTCCATCCCCATGGAGATGAAGCCGGCGGTCAGCGCCGGTTCCAGCAGATAGCCGGACAGCCGGGTGTCCTTGCCGATCACCACCCGGTGGCGGTGGTCGCCGCGGCGGAACTGCAACGCGGTCGCCATCGCCACGCGCAGGGCCGTTTCGGCGGTCATCGGGTCGATGTTGGCGGTGCCACGGATGCCGTCGGTGCCGAACAGGTGTCGCGTCATGAAAGCCTCGTGCAGAAACGGTATCCAGGCCCCGCATGTCGGGGCGCGGACCCGGATGTACAAGCGAAGGATGTTTCTTCGCGCGGCAGCCGGGCCGGGTCAAGGCCCCATCGGCGGCTGCGCGAAAGGGTTACAGGTGGAACGTCTTTTTCCCCGACCGGCGGGGGCGGTCCTCAGCGCCGATGCAGCCCTTCCCAGACGGCGCGGGCCTGCGCCGTTTCGGCCACGTCGTGGACGCGCAGAATCTGCGCGCCCTGGTTCAGCGTCTCCAGCCCGGCGGCGAGCGAGCCGGCCAGCCGCTCCTTCGGCGGCTCCTCGCGCGACAGCCGGCCGATGAAGCCCTTGCGCGACAGGCCAATCAGCACCGTGCAGCCCAGCGCATGATAGAGCGCGGTGTGGCGCAGGATCTCCAGATTGTGCTCCGTCTTCTTGCCGAAGCCGATGCCGGGATCGACGGCGATGCGCTCCGGGGCCACGCCGGCCGCCACACAGCGGGCGACCCGCTCCTCCAGCCAGTCGAACACGTCGAGTGCTGCGTCGCGGTAGGTCGGGTTGGCCTGCATGGTGCCGGGGTCGCCCTGCATGTGCATCACCACCACCGGCGTCGCGGTGCGGGCCACCACCGGCAGCGCGTCCGGGTCGGACAGGCCGGCGATGTCGTTGACGATGCGGGCGCCGGCCGCGGCGGCGGACTCCATCACGCGGGCGTGGCGGGTGTCGACCGAGACGGTCGCCCCCTTCTCGGCGAAATGGCGGATGACCGGCAGGACGCGCCGCTCCTCCTCCTCCGGCGGGACCGGGACGGCGCCGGGACGGGTGGACTCGCCGCCGATGTCGAGGATGTCGGCGCCGGCCGCCAGCATCGCCTCGCCATGGGCGATGGCGGCGCCGGGGTCGAGGAAGTCGCCGCCGTCGGAGAAGCTGTCCGGCGTGACATTGACGATGCCCATGATTTGCGGCCGGTCGGGCGACAGCCCGGCGAAGGGCGCGCGGGCGCGGGTCAGGGCGCCGAGCTGGCGGTCCAGCGCCTCGGCCACCGCACGCGAGCGTTCCCAGCCCCAGGCCATGATCTCCGACAGCGGCGCGAAGGCGCGGTCGATGCGGGAAGCCCCATGGTGCAGGCCATCGCGGACGATCAGTTCGGCGGTGGAGAAGGCGAAGCGCCCGCCGGCCAGCGGCACCGCCGCCCCCTTGGCCCAGGCGGCGATGGGCATCAGCCCGACCGGACGGAGATAGACCCGCACCCCCTCTTCCCCCGCCCAGGGACAGAAGCCGGCCAGCGAGCCGGCGGCGGATTTGGGCGCTGCCGCCTTGGCGGCGGGCTTGGCGGAGAGCGGCGGCATCGGGGATCCCCTTCACGTCACGGGCTGACGGATCCGTTCCTGGCATGCGGCCGGCGCAATGGCAAGGGGGGCCGCCCTGGACGGCGAAGCCGGCGGGGATTTTCGGACGATGTGCAAGACGCTGGAACGGAACGGGCCGCCCGATGGACGGCCCGGACAACCGGTAGGCGACAGGCAGACGGCGTGAACCGGATTACATGCAGGTGGCCTGCGCGGTCATCACGATCTCGATGCCCTTGCTGTGCTTCTGCGTGGCCGCGGCGGCTTCTTCGGCCTTGCCGGACGCCATGGCGGCGTTCATCGCCTTCATCGCCTCGATGGCGGTGCTGCGGTCGGCACCCGTCAGCTTGCCGGACGCGCACTTGCACGACGCGACGGTCGGCTCGGACTTGTCGGTGGCCGTGCACAGCGCCTCGAAATCATCGGCGAGGGCAATGGCGGGAACGGCCATCATGGCGACGGCGGCGACGGCAGCGATCTTCAGAATGCGCATCTACAACTCTCTCAATCGAATTTGTGACAATTGCGAGGTAGCGCCAGATATTCGCGCGTTAGCAAGCCGATAGCGTGGTGCCTTGGAAGGTTAGAGATTTGTTGTTTGAAACAATTGGCGGCTGTTTGCCGGCCTATGGTCCGGCTGGCGCGACGTTCACCCCCGCCGCGCCAGACCGCCCTTCAGCTTCAGCACATAGGTGATGACCTCCGCCACCGCCTGATAGTGCTGGAGCGGGATCGTCGCATCCACCTCGGCCGAGGCGTGGAGGGCGCGGGCCAGCGGCGGGTTCTCGACGATGGGGATGTTGTGCTCCTGGGCCAGGGCGCGGATGCGCAGCGCGATCAGGTCGGCGCCCTTGGCGAGGCAGATCGGCGCGGCGGTCCGGCCGCGCTCATACTCCAGCGCCACGGCGAAATGGGTGGGGTTGGTGATCACCACCGTGGCGCGCGGGACGTTCGCCATCATCCGCTTCTTCGAGCGCGACCGGCGGATGTCGCGCAGCCGGGCCTTGGCGTTGGGGTCGCCCTCGATCTGCTTGAACTCGTCCTTGATCTCCTGGTGGCTCATGCGCAGGCGGCGACGCCACTCCAGGCGGTTCCACAGCACGTCCACCGCCGCCATCAGGACGGTCGCCAGCAGGACCGCCAGCAGCAGCCGCAAGGTCACGTCCCGCAGCAGGGTGGGCAATCCGGCGACGTCCATGCCCACAGTATCCTCCGTCCATGCGATGTAGGGCGCCAGCGCGTGCCAGGCGGCGGCGCTGATGATGGCGAGCTTGACCAGGCTCTTGGCGAATTCGACCAGCGCCGGCCGGCCGGCGATCCGTTTCCAGCCGGAGGCCGGCGACAGGTGCGACCATTTCGGCCGGATGCGGTCGGACGCCACCACGAAGGGCCCCTGCCCCAGCGCCGACACCGCCACGCCGGCCAGCAGGATGCCCAGCACCGGCAGCAGGGCCACGGCAGTGCCGCCGATCAGCCAGTGCAGGCTGTGGATGACGTCGACGGCGCTGCCGTCGATGCGGATGTCGTCCGGGTTCTCGATCAGCGGCAGCAGCAGGGCCGACAGGCTCGACGCCACGCCCGGCACCGCCATCAGCACGATCATCCAGGCGGCGACCAT
The DNA here is from genome assembly GCF_058780665.1 of Azospirillum sp. UENF 112521. NCBI lineage: Bacteria > Pseudomonadati > Pseudomonadota > Alphaproteobacteria > Rhodospirillales > Azospirillaceae > Azospirillum > Azospirillum sp. UENF 112521. The sequence goes on along the minus strand of NZ_JBSNCI010000001.1, from coordinate 100,313 downwards.
CGCCGACAGCAGCCCGACATCGCGGGCGCGGGGGACGTCGCCCTTCTCCGCCGCCTCGCGCAGGCGTTTCTCCGTCGGTTCCTCGGTCTTCTGCTCGTCGTCCTGCTCCGCCATGCGCTACGAGCCCGACAACCAGCCGCCGAGTGCGGCGACGAAGGCGGTCAGCATCGCCCCAGCGGTCGCCATGAACAGGCCCATGCCGATCATCAGGACGCCGGGCGTCGCGACGAAATAGACCGGCATCGCCGGCATCACCCGGTTGACCAGCCCCAGCGCCAGATTGACCACCAGCCCATAGAGGATGAAGGGCGCCGCCAGCCCCACCCCCAGACGGAAGGTGGTCGCCAGCAGCTCGGCGAAGCGCTGGGCGACCATGCCGAGGTCGGGGAACAGCCCCGCCGGCCAGGAGCCGTAGGACCGCGCCAGCGCGCCGATCATCAGGTAATGCACGTCGGATGCGAACAGCAGCGCCAGCCCTCCGATCAGCAGCACGCCGGACAGCACCGACCCGCCCTCGAACCCCGCCGCCGCCATCGAGAAGGGGTTGCTCAGCCCCACCACCTGGGCCGCCACCGCGCCGGCGGTCTGGAGGGCGGCCATGAACAACCGGGTGCCAAGGCCGAGATAGGCGCCAACCAGCGTTTCGCCGGCCAGCGCGCGCAGCATCTCGACCGGCTGGTCCGGCATGCGGTCGGGCAAGCCCTCCACCCCCGGCAGCAGCACCAGCGTGACGATGACCGCCAGCGCCGCCCGCACCCGCATCGGCACCGCCGCCTCGCCGAAGCCCGGCAGCAGCCCGATGGCCGCCGCCACCCGCGCCAGCACCAGCAGGCCGCGGTAGATCTCCAGGGTCAGGAACTGGCTGAGGCCGTCCATGGGGGCGTCCATCGGCGGCTCAGACCTGATCGACGGTCTTGAGCGCCGCCTTGCGGTGCAGCTCGGCATGGCTCAGCACCGGGGTCATCGGGCTGACCCGCTCCAGCAGCGACCGCACGAAGGGCCGCGCCTCCGCCCCCACCAGCAGGGCGGGCCAGATTTGCGAGGTGGCGTGCTTCTGGATCTTCAGCCGCACCGCGGTCAGGAACTCCTGCACCTGGCTGGGCGGCATGACGAAGCGGCGGTCGTCGCCCTCCACAACGATGTTGTCGAGCAAAGCCTGCTCCCAGCGCGGGCTGAGCGCGATCACCGAGACGAAGCCGTCGGGTCCGGCCAGCCCCTGGTGGATCTGCTGGCCCAGCCGCATCCGCACATGTTCGGTAATCAGGGTGATGTGGCGGGTCCAGCCGACCGCCTCCGCCACCGCCTCGACGATGGCGGGCAGGTTGCGGATCGACACCCGCTCCGACAACAGCTGTTGCAGCACGCGCTGGAGCACGACCAGCGAGATCTGGCTCGGCACCATGTCGTTGATCAGCTTCTGGTACTCGCGGCCCAGCCCGTCGATCAGCTTTTGCAAGGCGGCGAAGGTCAGCAGGGTGGAGAGGTTGTCCTTGATGACCTCGGTCAGGTGGGTGGTGATGACACTTTCCGGATCGACGACGGTGTAGCCCTTCGCCACCGCCTCCTCGTGGCGGGCCGGGTCGATCCATTTGGCCTGGAGGCCGAAGGTCGGCTCGCGCGTCGCGTCGCCGGCGATGTCGGGCACCGCGCCGCCGGTGGGATCGATGGCGAGCAGGTGCTTCGGCCGCACCTCGCCCTTCGCCGCCTCCACCCCCATGATGCTGATGACGTAGCTCTTCGGCGCCAGGAAGCTGGAATCCTTGATGCGGACCGACGGCAGGACGAAGCCGAACTCGGTGGCGAAGCGCTTGCGCAGGGTCTTGACCTTGGTGGTCAGCGGGCCGTTCTTGTTGAGGATCAGCGGGACGAGGTGGTTGCCGACCTCCACCTTCACCTCGTCGACCTTCAGCATGTCCTCCACCGCCTCCTCCGGGACGGCGGGGGGCGCCTTGCGGCTTTCCTCCAGCTTGGCGAGTGCGGCTGCGCGGGCCTTGCGGCGCGGCGCGTACCAACCGAGCAGGGCGAAGGCGGCGCCGATGGCGAGGAAGGGCGCCATCGGCAGGCCGGGCGTGATCGCCAGCGACACCAGCAGGCCCGACGCCACCAAGAGCGCCTTCGGATAGGCGCCGAGCTGGTCGATCACCGCCTTCTCGGCGGAGCCGACATTGCCGCCCTTGGTGACCAGCAGGCCGGCGGCCAGCGACACCACCAGCGCCGGGATCTGCGTCGCCAGCCCGTCGCCCACCGTCAGGGTGGTGTAGATGGAGGCGGCATGGTCGAAGCTCATCCCCTTCTGGGCGATGCCGATGGCCATGCCGCCGAGAACATTGATGACGGTGATGACCAGCCCGGCCACCGCGTCGCCGCGCACGAATTTCGAGGCGCCGTCCATGGCGCCGTAGAAGGTGCTCTCGTCCTCCAGCTCCTTGCGGCGGCGGCGCGCCTCGGCCTCGTCGATCATGCCGGCGGAGAGATCGGCGTCGATCGCCATCTGCTTGCCGGGAATGGCGTCGAGCGTGAAGCGGGCGCCGACTTCGGCGATGCGGGTGGCGCCCTTGGTGATGACGACGAAATTGATCACCACCAGGATGCAGAAGATCACCACGCCGATGACGAAATTGCCGCCCATCACGAACTGGCTGAAGCCCTGGATGACGTGGCCGGCGGCGGCGTGGCCGTTGTGCCCCTCGCTGAGGATCAGCCGGGTGGACGCGATGTTCAGCGCCAGCCGCAGCATGGTCACCACCAGCAGAACGGTGGGGAAGGACGAGAAGTCCAGCGGCCGCGGGATCCACAAGGACACCATCAGCACCAGCACCGCGACCGAGAAGGACAGCGCCAGCCCGAGATCGAGGAACCAGGACGGCACCGGCAGGAACAGCACCGCCAGCACCAGCAGGATGCCGACCGCGAACAGCACGTCGCGGTTCGCAAGGCCGATGTCGCCGATCAGGCCGAACCGGCTGCGGACGTGATCCGTGAGGGTCATGGGGGTCCTGATGGGTTTGTGAAGGGGCGGGTTTGTTTGAAAGGAGGCGTTCCGGCAACGATAGGGGGGTGCGGTAAAACCGGGATTTAAGGGCGGGGCCCGATGCGGGGTCGGAACGGGAAAGTGGTTGACTAGGAAACAAACTGCGCGGTAGTTTCCTAGTCAACAAACGGAGCGGCCTTCCATGAACGCCAGCGGCGGGGTTTCCCGGCTGACCGACCATCTCGGCTACTGGATGCGCATGGTGTCCAACCATGTGTCCTTCGCCTTCGCCCGCCGGCTGGAGGGCAAGGACGTGACGGTGGCCGAGTGGGTCATGATGAGGGAGTTGCAGGACGCCGGTCCTCTGGCCCCCAACCGGCTCGCCGGACGGATGGGCATGACCCGCGGCGCCATCAGCAAGCTGGCCGACCGGCTGGTCGCCAAGGCCCTGGTCACCCGCGACGACGACCCGGCCGACGGCCGCGCCCATGTGCTGGCGCTGTCGGACGCGGGACGCCTGCTGGTGCCGGATCTGGCCCGCTTGGCGGACGAGAACGACGAGGCGGCCTTCGCCTGCCTGACGGCGGAGGAACGCGCGCAGCTCGACCGGATTTTGAGGAAGATCGCCGCGGCGCATGGGCTGAAAAGCAGCCCAACCGGCTGATCCCCTCTCCCCCACCGACCCTGATGAAGGAGAAGCGCCGATGAACGCGCAGCAGAAGACGATTGCCCAGACCTGCCTCGCCGCGTCGCATGACGGCACGATGAACTTCCCGTCCATCGTCGCCGTGCTGATCGACGCCGGGTTCGAGGGCTATGCCGTCGATTACCGCCGCGGGATCAGCACCTATTACCTGCCGGACGGCGACAGCGTGGAGTTGCCGGTCATCGCGACGCCGACACCGGTCGCCGCGACCTTCCGGGCGGACGCGGTCGAGGCGGCGGTGCGGGCGGCGCAGACCAACGCGGCGGGCTACAGCTATCGCGGCTTCTGCGAGGCGGTGAAGGCGGCCGGATGCGCCGGCTACATGGTGTCCTTCTCCGGCCGGCGGGTGGTCTATTACGGCCGGACCGCGGAATGCCATGTCGAGCATTTCCCGCAGTGACCCGGTTTCAGTTCTGCCCGGCCGGCAGCAGCGGGCGGGCCGGGCCATCGGCGAACAGGCCGGACAGGAAGCTCAAGCGCCCGCGCTCCGCGGCGGTCCAGACCTGGGCGGAGCCGCCGGGGCCGGCGGCCAGCGTCTCCAGATAGCCGAGCGCCCCGGCGACCCAGCGCAGATTGCCGGTCACCCGCTGGCGATAGGCCTCGCCGCGCTCGGACTGGGCGGAGTGGTAGCGGGCGATGGCGGTTTCCAGCGAGCCGTGGTCGCGCCGCAGCGCCGACAGGAAGGACGCGGCATAGCGGGCATTGGCGACCGGATCGAAGGCGGTGACGAGGTCGGGAAAGGCGTCGGGGTGCCAGCGCAGATTCACTTGCAGGCAGCCGACGTCGATGGACTGGACGCCGCGCGCCTGGGTCTCGCGCACGAAGGATATCGCCGCGTCGCGCGTCGGGAAGTAATGGGAGCGCCCCTCGGTGTTGACCGTCCAGGGCCAGGCGGTGAAGAGCCGGTCCTCCGTCCGCCGGCCGGACTCGGTGAAGCCCATCGCCAGCAGCAGATGGTCGGCGATGCCCGCCGCCTTCTCCGCATCGAGGATAGCGGCGATGCATTGCGCTTCCGGCGGCAGGGCCTTGGCCGGCGCTTGGGGGGCGGGCTGTTTGGGCGGCGCGTAGAGGGCGGTGCTCCACACCCCGATCTGCGAGAGGTTGGCCGGCGGCGCCGCCGCACCGCCGGCCGGGCTCACGAGCAGCCCGAGAAGGGGGAGCACGGCCGCTCGCAACAGGGGGGACCGCATCCGCCGGCGCCGTCAGTCGATGGCGACGATCAGGTCGCTCAGCCGGTCGGCGTAGGTGGCGAGCGCGCCGTACATGAAGGGCAGCGCCAGCACCGTCACCACCAGGATCGCGACGATCTTCGGCACGAAGGTCAGCGTCATCTCCTGCACCTGGGTCAACGCCTGCACCAGTGAGATCGACACGCCGACCACCACCGCGACGAGCAGCGGCGGGGCGGCGATCAGCAGGGTCGTCCAGATGCCGCTGCGCAGCACCTCCAGCACGTCGGCCTGGTTCATAGGGGGATCCTTGGTTTTCCTATGGAGCGGAAAATCCCCCTCTCCCCCCGGGGAGAGGGCCGGGGTGAGGGGGATGCAAGGCGAGGATTCTCGGGAAGCCACGCGGTGCGTCCCCCTCACCCTAACCCTCTCCCCGGGGGAGAGGGGATTCTTCCCGGTGGGCTGACGCACCCGCTCACACCGCGATGCGCATGATCTCCTGATAGGCCTGGACCATCTTGTCGCGGATGGCGACGACGCTCTGCACCGTCATCTCGGCGGCCAGCACCGAGCGCACCACGTCCTGCGCGCTGGCCTTGCCCGACACGGCGGCGAGCGACACGCGCTCGCTCTCCTTCAGCGTGTCGACCGCCTGGGAGATCGACTTGTCGAGGAAGCCGCCGAAATCGCTCTCGGCGCCGGCGGCGACCGCGTCGGTCTGGCTGGCCGCCGACAGCGGCGAGGCCGCCGTCTGCGCCTCGGCGACGCCGCTGGCGATGGGGCTGCGGTTGGCGGCGTAGGCGGCGGCGACGCGGCCGACGGACATCTCGATCATGGAACGGCTCCTCAGCTGCGCAGCAGGTCGACGACGCGGGTCATCATCGCGCGCGATTGTTCGATGACGTTCATGCTGGCCTCGAAGGCGCGGCCGGCCTCGCGCATGTCCATCATCTCGACCAGCGGCTGGACGTTGGGCTTCTTGACGTAGCCCTTGTCGTCGGCCGCCGGGTGCGAGGGGTCGTAAGCGAGCTGGAAGTCGCTGCGGTCGCGGCCGATCTGCTTGACCTGCACCAGCTCCGCCCCGACGCCGCGGTCCATCACGCTGTCGAAGGACACCGTCTTGCGGCGGTAGGGATCGCCGCCCCTGGCGGTGGCGGTGCTGTCGGCGTTGGCGAGATTCTCCGCCACCACGCGCAGGCGGGTCGATTGCGCCTGGAGGCCGGCACCGGCAATCTTCAGCGTGGCTCCGAGGACATCGTTCATCATCGGGTCGTCTCCGTCCTAAGCTCTTCAACCGTTCTTCCAGGCCATGCGCAGCATCTGCACATTGCGCTGGAACAGGCTGGTGGTCAGCGCGAAGGCGTCGCGGGTCTCGCTGCCCTTGATCATCTCCTGCTCCAGCGACACCGCGTTGCCGCTGGGCGTCGATTCCCACAGGGCGGCCCTGCCCTCCTCGCGGAAGCCGGCGGTGGAGCGGGTGCTCGCCAGATGCAGGCCGGAGGTGCGGGCGGTCTCCACCGGGCGGATGCCGTCCATCACGCTGTCGAAGGGTTTCAGGTCGCGCGCCTGGTAGTCGGGCGTGTTGGCGTTCACCACATTCTCGGCGACCAGCTTCTGTCGCTGCGCCAGATAGTCCAGCCGCGTGCCGGCAAGCTGAAAGAAACCAATTTTACCCAAATCCATTGCGACCTCGGTCCATCACAACTTGCCGGAACACTGTGCCGGACGATGACCGCGCCCGTTTAAAACCGGATTTAAATTCGCTGCTCTAGGCTCATGCCATCGATGGACATGGTGGAGACAGAACCGATGCGGGCACTCGCCACCCTGGCGGCGGAATTCGACCGGCTGCCGACCCGCCGGTGGCGCGGGGAAATCCGCTCGGCCGCCGGCATGACGCTGGAGGTAGACGGGTTGCAGCGCGTGCTGTCGGTCGGCGACAAATGCCATGCGGAGACCGTCCGCGGCGGCCGGGTGCTGTGCGAGACCATCGGCTTCCGCAACGGCCGCTCACTGCTGATGGCCTTCGACAGCCTCGACGGCGTGGCGGAGGGCTGCGCCGCCGTCACCGACGACACCGCCTTCACGCTCCGGCCCGGCCCCGGCTGGCTCGGCCGGGTGGTGAACGCGCTGGGCGAGCCGATCGACGGCAAGGGTCCGCTGGCGAACGGCGAGCATCCGCGCAGCTTGCGCCAGCCGCCGCCGGCCGCCTGCGCCCGCCGCCGGGTGGGCAGGCGGCTGGACAGCGGCATCCGGGTGATCGACAGCTTCGTGCCGCTCTGCCGCGGCCAGCGGCTGGGCGTCTTCGCCGGGTCGGGCGTCGGCAAATCGACGCTGTTGGCGATGGTCGCCCGTCATGCCGAGGCCGACGCCATCGTCATCGGCCTGATCGGCGAGCGCGGGCGCGAGGTGCGCGAATTCATCCAGGACGATCTGGGGCCGGAGGGGCTGGCCCGCTCGGTCGTCATCGTCGCCACCTCGGACGAGCCGCCGCTGATGCGCCGGCAGGCGGCGCTGCTGACCATGACGGTGGCGGAGGAGATGAGGGACCAGGGCAAACATGTGCTGTGCCTGATGGACAGCGTCACCCGCTTCGCCATGGCCCAGCGCGAGATCGGGCTGGCCGCCGGCGAGCCGCCGACCGCCAAGAGCTATCCGCCCAGCGTCTTCGCCGAACTGCCCCGCCTGCTGGAACGGGCCGGGCCCGGGCCCGAAAGCGGTGGAGAGGGCGACATCACCGCCATCTTCACCGTTCTGGTCGATGGCGACGACCATGACGAACCGATTGCCGACGCGGTGCGCGGCATCCTCGACGGCCATCTGGTGCTCGACCGCAAGATCGCCGAGCAGGGACGCTATCCCGCCGTCAATCTGTTGCGCAGCGTGTCGCGCAGCCTGCCCGGCTGCCACGACGCGCGGGAGAACCGCATCGTCGGCCGCGCCCGCGCGCTGGCCGCCGGCTATGACGGCATGAAGGAGATGATCCGGCTCGGCGCCTACAAGCGCGGCACCGATCCGGAAACCGACGCCGCCATCGATCTGCACCCCCGGCTGGAGGATTTCCTGCGCCAGGGCAAGGACGACCCCTCCCCCTCCGCCGACAGCTTCGCCCGGCTGGAGTCGCTGCTCGCCGCCATCGGAGACCACGCATGAGCGTCAATACAAGACTGGCCGCCCAGGCCGTGACACCGCCGACCGCCCAGCGCAAGGCCTCCGCCGAGCCGGAGGAGACGCTGGCCGACAGGATGAGCGTCGGCTTCGACGATCTGCTCGACGTGGTCAACCCGCTCCAGCAATTGCCGGTGGTGTCGTCGGTCTACCGCGAGGCGACGGGCGAGAGCATCTCGATCCCCGCCCGGCTGGCCGGCGGCTTCCTGTTCGGCGGCCTGCCCGGCCTGATCGGCAGCGCCGCCATGGTCGCCTTCGAGGAGGTCACCGGCGACAGCGTGCTGGGCCATATCGGCAGCCTGCTGGAGGAGGGGACGGAGACCGCCGTGGCGGAACAGCCGCCGGTAGGGCAGTTGCCCTGGATGGGCGGCGGCAGCGGCGGCGACCCCACCCTGCCCTCCCCCCAATCGCTGGCGGAGGCCTTGCGCCGCAAATCCGCACCGACGACGGAAGCGGCGGCGGTCGCCGCGCCGTCGGCCGAACAGCCGGCGCCGCAGCTGCTGGCGAAGCTCTACAGCCTGGAGGCGACGGCCAAGGCCGGCACGCCGGGGATGGTGCGCACGGCGTCGTGACCAGCCCCAGCTTGCGCGGTGCCGCCGGGCGCGGTTCAATGAACCGGAGCCGGGAGACACGAAAGCGGGCGGTCGGACGATGGATGCGGATAGCGGCCTGGAACAGGGCATGGGCAAGGGACGGCGGCGGCTGTGGCTGCTGGTCGGCCATGGCGCGGTCGGGTTGGCCACCGCCGGGGCCTTCCTGCCGATCCTGCCCACCGTCCCCTTCCTGCTGGTCGCCGGCTGGGCCTATGCCCGCGGCAATCCCGAACTGCGCGAGCGGATGCGCAACGACCCGCGGTTCGGCCGCGCCATCCGCGAGTGGCAGGACCGCGGCGCCATTCCGGTGAAGGCGAAACTCATGGCGGTCGGGGGCATGTCGTCCAGCTTCGCCGTCCTGGCCCTGTCCTCCCCCGGCTACCCGGTGCTCGCCGGCACCGGGTTGGTCATGATGGGAGCCGCCGCCTACGTGGTGTCCCGCCCACCGCCATCAGGCGGATAGGTCGGGCGGATCGCCACCGCTGCTCACCACCCCAGCCATTTGCCGTATTCCTGGACGACGTCCCGCGTGATCGCCTCGCGGCTGGTGCGGTCGGCGGGCAGCTGCTTGTGCAGGCCGCCGCGCAGGATCACCTCGACCCGGCGCTGCCAGGGGTCGGCATCGTCCTCCCACGCCGGGAAGGCGAAGGTCAGCGGGTGATAGGCGCGGGCGCGGATGGTGTAGGAGAACTCCTCCTGCCCGTTGCGCAGCACGGTCAGGCCGGCGCTGAAGGCCGAGGTCTCGATCTCCACCCGCCGGCCGAGCCGCTCCAGCTCGACCGCCACGTCGCGCAGGGCCGGCTGGGCGGTTTCGGCGATGAAGCGGGCCACCTCCCGCCGGGCAGCGCCTCCGCCGGGGGGAATGGCGACCTGCACCGCCGTGCGGCGGCCCACCATCGCGCCGAGCCGCTGCCGCCAGTCGTCCCCGGCTTCCAGCAGCGCCGGCGCGGACTCCGCCCCGCCAGGGGCCAGGGACTCGCGGACGGCGCGGCGGTCCTGGGCGATGCTGCGCTCCTCGCGCAGGCTGACCACCAGGCTAACGCACATCAGCACCATGACGATGGTGAAGGGCAACGCGGTTGTCACCGCCGCCGTCTGCAGGGCTTGCAACCCGCCGACCAGAAGCAGGACGGCAGCGACGGCGCCCGACAGCACCGCCCAGAAGATGCGGGTCGCGATGGGCGGATCCTGGTCGCCGCCCGAACCGATGATGTCGATGACCAGCGCGCCGGAATCGGCCGAGGTGACGAAGAAGCAAACGACCATCAGCGTGCCGAGGGCGGAGGTGATCATGCTCAGCGGCAGCCGGTCCAGCATCACGAACAGCGCCGTCGGCACGCTGTCGGCCACCGCCTTGGCCATGCCGCCGCCGTCGAACATCTCCATATGGATGGCGGTCTCGCCGAACACGGTGAACCAGACGAAGGTCAGGGCGACCGGGGCGAACAGCACGCCGCCGATGAATTCGCGGATGGTGCGGCCGCGCGACACGCGGGCGATGAACATGCCGACGAAGGGCGCCCAGGAAATCCACCAGCCCCAGTAGAACATGGTCCAGCTCGCCTGCCATTCCGCGCCGGAATAGGGCAGCGTGCGGAAGCTGGTGTAGGGAAGCGTCCACAGATAGCGGCCGATGTTCTCCACCAGGGTGGACAGCAGGAACACCGTCGGGCCGAGCAGGAAGACGAAGGCCAGCAGCAGAAGCCCGCCAAGCATGTTCAGTTCGCTCAGGCGGCGGATGCCCTTGCCGACGCCGCTGACGGCGGAAGCCGTGGCGATTGCGGTGATGACCACGAGCAGCACCATCTGCTGCGTGGTTCCGACATTGAGCAGGCCGAGATAGGCGAAGCCCGCGTTGATCTGGGTGACGCCGAGGCCGAGAGAGGTGGCGATGCCGAACAGCGTGCCGACGATTGCGGTGATGTCGACGATGTGGCCCGGCCAGCCGCGGATGCGGTCGCCGAGCAGCGGGTAGAGCGCCGAGCGGATGGTCAGCGGCAGATCGTGGCGATAGGCGAAATAGCCAAGCGCCAGTCCGACGACGATGTAGATGCCCCAGGCATGCAGGCCCCAATGCAGGAAAGCCAGATTCATCGCCTCGCGCGCGGCGTCGGGGGTTCCGCCCTCGCCGATGCGCGGATTGGAGAAATGGAGCATCGGCTCGGCCACGCCATAGAACAGCAGACCGATGCCCATGCCGGCGCTGAACAGCATGGCGAACCATGTCGGATAGCTGAACTCCGGCTCGTCGTCGTCCTTGCCCAGCTTGACCGAGCTGTAAGGGCTGATGAAAAGCCAGAGGGCGAACAGCAGGAATCCCGCCACGCTCAGAACATAGAACCAGCCGAAATTGCCGACGATGGCCGCCTGGACCGCCGACACCCGGGCGCCGAAGGAGTCGGTGAACAGCGACGCGACCGCGACGAAGAACAGAATCAATCCTCCGGCAGTGAAGGAGACTGTTTTGTTGATTCCTTGCATGATGGCACTCCGAAACAAGCCCGCCCAAGCGCAAGCGTGACGAGACGCTCACGGCACAACGAAGCGGCTGAGTGAATGTTGCGGGCCCGGTAAGAAAAGCCGGCAATCGGCAACCGGGCGCATATTGCTCGCACAACGCGAATCGCGCGTCCGCACAAAATCGAGCGCCGGATCATACATATTTGCGGAGCGCGGTCAAACATCTTAGTCTCCGCACTATGGACAGTCGGCGGAACTGATTTTTAAATCGGTGCGGAAATCCTTTAAAGCACCGTACATTTATGAAGATGGTCATAGCCTATATTGACGAACCGGCCCGTCAATTCAGACAGGTCTTCGAGCGCGTCATAAGAAAAGGGGCCACCGTTTCCGGCAGCCCCCTGTTTTTCAAAATCCGGCAATCGCGGTCAGGCTGTGGCACGCTCCTGCCCCGCATGGCCCAGACGGGCCAGCGTCGCCGGCTCGATGGCCACCTGCAGATGGGCGTGGCTGTCGTCGTCGCGACGGTCGACCACCTCGCCATGGGCGTAGAGCCAGGCGAGCGTCGCCCCGTCGCCATGCTCGACATCCAGTTCCACCAGCTCGCGGCCGGCGGTCATCCGCCCGTCGAGGATGCGGAACAGCGTGTCCAGACGCTCGCCGGTCGCGGCGGACAGCGCACAGGCGTTGCCCTCCCGCCCGGCCCGGGCGAGCGCCGCGTCACGCTCCGCCCCGGCCAGCAGGTCGATCTTGTTGGAGACCTCGACCACGCGCGGGTCGCGTTCCGGATCGATGCCGAGGTCGGCCAGGATCGCCTCCACGTCGGCCTTCTGGGCTTCGGTGTCGGGATGGGCGATGTCACGGACATGCAGGATGATGTCGGCCGACTGCACCTCCTCCAGCGTGGCGCGGAAGGCCGCGACCAGATGGGTCGGCAGGTCGGAGATGAAACCCACCGTGTCGGACAGGATCACCTTGCGCCCCGACGGCAGGACCACCTGCCGCATGGTCGGATCCAGCGTCGCGAACAGCAGATCCTTGGCGAACACGTCGGCGCCGGCCATCCGGTTGAACAGGGTGGACTTGCCGGCGTTGGTGTAGCCGACCAGCGCCACCACCGGATAGGGCACCTTGGCGCGCGCCTTGCGGTGCAGGCCGCGGGTGCGGCGGACGTCGTCCAGCTCCCGCTTGATCCTGACGATGCGGTTGCCGATCAGACGGCGGTCGAGTTCGAGCTGCGATTCACCGGGACCGCCGAGGAAGCCGAAGCCGCCGCGCTGGCGTTCAAGGTGGGTCCAGGACCGCACCAGCCGCGACTTCTGGTAGGTCAGCGACGCCAGCTCGACCTGAAGCTGGCCTTCATGGGTGCGGGCGCGGGCGCCGAAGATTTCCAGGATCAGACCGGTGCGGTCGATGACCTTGGCGCCGAAGGCCCGTTCCAGATTGCGCTGCTGCACCGGGGTCAGCAGATGGTCGACGATGACGAGGTCGATGGGCTCGCCCGCCTCGCGCGCCTCTTCGATCAGCTTGGCCTGCTGCTCGATGGCGCCGCCGCCCAGCAGGGTGGCCGGGCGCGGCTGGTTGACCTTGACGATTGCGGCCTGCACGACGTCGAGGTCGATGGCCGCGGCAAGACCGACCGCCTCCTCCAGCGAGGCTTCGGGGCTGCGGGCGGTCTCGACGCCGCGCAGGACCGGGTGGAGGACGAGAGCGCGGCCCAGATTCGAGCGGTGGGTTTCGATGGTTTTGGAGTCGGTGTTCTGATGCGTACCCATGGGGTTCCTTGTCGCCGCCCCGGCGCCGGATGCGCGGGGGCATGCGCGCATCCCTGGCGGATGCCGCGCTCGGAAATCGGGAAAAGGGGGTCCTCTCCGATCCCACCGGCGGCGCCGCGGCACGGGGGAGGGTCGCGGCAGCCTGCGCGTCACGGGATCGGAGAGGATAACGTCGGCACGCCCGCAGCGGGGGGCCGAACCGGGGAACTTAGATCAAGGGAAGATCACCGAAGTTGTAGCACCGGCCGGGCAATGGCCCCGTCACGCGGGATCGTACTGGGAAAGGCACTGGGGCGACGGCGTCACCGCCGACATTCGGTTAGATGTGGAGTTCGTCGCTCGAAACAAGGGTGCGGCAGCGAGATTTGTGCCGCCCCCTCACCAGCCCATGTTGTTGCGGGAGGTCTGCTCGATGGTCTTGATGTGGGCGAGCCCCGGCAGGATTTCCGAGCGGATGAACTCCAGCCGCCGCACCGGGCCGCCGCCGCGCGAAAAGCGGTGCTTCCACAGATTCATCTTCACCGCCAGCCCGCACAGCACCCCGCCGATGGTCAGATGATGGGTGACGATCAGGTCGCGGATGCTGCGGAAGCTTTCCGGGTTGATGTCGCGCCAGAAGTCGCGGGAGCGGTTGTCGAAGCTCTCGAAGCGCCCGGTGATCGAGGTGGCGATGTCGGTCAGGTCATGGCCGATGTCGTCCAGCATGCGGCCCTGGCGGGCGTCGCGGCGCACCTCGCTGACCTGATACAGCTCCGCCATCCAGCCGAGGAAGCCCTGCACGTCGGGCACGATGTCGTCCAGGCAGCGCTTGAAATAGGCCAGCGACAGGAAGATGTCGGCATAGTCCTCGAGGAAGGCCGGAATCTCCCCCAGCGGAATGTCGAGCCGGTCGGCGGTCAGTTGCAGGCGGCGCCGCGCCTCCTCCACGTCGGGCTGGGCGAACAGGCGGACAAGCTCGTCCATGCTGGCGATGTCCGCCCCCTGCACGCCATAGACATGCTCCACCAGCGGCCGGGTGAAGACGCGCATGTAGCTGGTCAGCTCGGCCCGCTTGGCGGCCGACAGGCGGAGTGCCGCAGCCTCCTCCACGTCGATGTTCAGGCGGCGCAGCTCCAGCCGCAGGCTGTAGACGTCGAAGCTGGCGGCCTCGGCGATCTGCACGATCTTGCGCAGGTCGCGGCGGAATTCCGGGCCGTCGATGCCGAAGCATTTCGACAGCTGGTCGATGCGGATCTGGCCGCTGCCGGTCTGGGCGTCGTTGAACAGCTCCGCCACCGTCTCCAGCCGGACATTCTTGATCAGCCGCGCCCGGCGCAGCCCCGGCGTTTCCAGCGGCAGGATCGACAGCGGCAGGATGTGCAGCGCGTCGCGCCCGTCATCATCCTCCTCGGCGGATGCACCGCGCAGAGGCACGGCGGCGGCGCCGGTGGTGGCGGGCGGACGGATGCGGTCGCGGGGCTTTCGGTCCTGCTGGTCGCCGGACCTGCGGTCCAGTTGATCCCCGGACCTGCGGTCCTGTTGAATGCCGGGTGGCGTCTGCACGGCTGGACTCCTCCCGCCCGGGCGAGTCCCGCGGCCCTGTCAGAAGCGCGGGAACCTCATCAGCGTCATGGTGATGGACGGATCGATGGAGATGACCGAGGCCCGTCCGCTGCGGGAGATCGGCCGGATGGACGGCATGGCGGCGGTGGCGGCGGCGCCGCCGTTCTGCATGTCGTACATCGCGGCGAAGCGGTCGAGGAACTTGGCGACCTTGTCCGGGCTCTTCAGGTCGGCGATGTCCATCCGCTTTTCCAGGAGCGCCTTCTGCTTGTCGACATCCAGCAGCGCCGTTTGGTCGGGCAGCCCCAGCGTGGTATAGACCACCTTGCGCAGGGCATTGTCGGCCATGACCTGATACCAGTTGGTGATGTTGGCCGACCGCCGCTGGAAATAGAGGCCGAGCCGCACCGCCGGGTTCCTGTCCTCCGATTCCACCTCCAGCGTCACGGCGACATAGCGGTCGACGATGGCCTGGACGACGGCCGGCTGCTTCAGGTTGGCGCCGCCATTCTCGGCGAAGCCCAGGATGGTCGCCATCTCGCGGAACTTGGTGTCGCTCATCCGGTTGGCGGTGGAATACTGGTCGCTGACCCCTTCTTCCAGAACCTTGCGGATCAGGCCGCGCGACTTGGCCTGGCTGCCGAGGTCGAAGGCGTCGAGGACGAAGCGGTAGAGCTTGTCGTCCTTCATGAAGTCTTCGGTGCTGGCGATCTTGCCGATGTTGTCCTGGAAATAGGCGATGGCGCGCTGCACCGCCGGGCGGCTGCGCACCGCCTGTTCGTAGCGGTCGTGGTTCTTGCTGACCATCCGCAGATCGACGAGCGTCGTCATGCCTCGACCTCCCCGTCCCGGCCGCCCTCGCCCTGCGGAAGGACGGGACCCTCGTCGGCCGCGTCGGTTTCGGCACCATAGCCGGCGGGGATGCGCATGATGACCTCCCCGGTCGCGGTGTCGAGCACCTCGGTGTAGAGCCGCCTCGTGTCGGGATCGAGGTTGACGCGGTAGGGCCGGGCGGCGTGCTTCGCCTCCGCCTCGGATGTGTCCGCTTTCGCGGCGGTGGTCTGCTGGGCGCGCTCGGCCGCCTCCACCGGCTTGGCCGTCTCGGCCTGGGCGGCGCGCAGCCGGTCGGCCTGGCGCTGGCGCGCTTCGGCGATGATGTCGGCGCTGGTGGTGGTGGCGCGGTCGCCGGACGGGCCGGTCACGCCGGTGACGGGGGTCGGCATGGCGTCATCCTCCCGCGTGATGGCCGATCCCGTCCGCCTGGAAGGAGGCCGCGGGGGCGGAGGGAGACGCCGGGGACGGGGCCGCCAGCAGCGTGCCCTCATACTCCATCACCGGGCGCAGGGCGGACAGCGCCTTGTAATAGTCGCGCTCGCCGATATGGCCCATGGCGCGGGCGATGCGGTCCTGCATGTCGGGACGGGCGAAGGCGGTGTAGAGCTGCGCCATCATCGCCGCCACGGCACCGCTGCCATTGGCGGCGATCTCGGGATCGAGCAGCATGCTCTGGATCAGGAAATAGGCGCGGCGCACCGGGGTCACCGCATCCTCTTCCTGCAGGATGTCGCTGCCGCGGATGATCTGGGCGAAGTTGGAGATCGTCAGGGTGTAGCGGCGGTTCTCGTTCTGCACGACGCAGCCGTTGATGACCACGCGCTCGCACGGCTTCAGGCGCAGCTTAAGTGCCATAGGACAAATCCTCCGTCGCCAGTTCCAGCGCGGGCGAAACGGCTTGCGCCGCCCCCTGGACCGCCCCTTGCAGGCCCTGCATCACCGAGCGGTTGATATGGAGCAGCAGGTCGATGCCGCCCTCCCCGCGCAGGACCCGCTGGGTGTTGCGGTTCACCGCGAAGGAGAGCGAGACCAGTCCGGCGCGCAAGCCCTCCGGCAGGGCATTGCCGTCCTCCAGCAGGTCGGCGCGGAGCGTGTTCCACAGCTCCAGGTTCCGCCACAGCGCGTCCTTCAGTGCGGCGGAGCGCCAGTCGGCGTCGCGGTTGTTCTCCAGCGCCAGGGTGATTCGCAGGAACACCCGGTACTCGATCTTTCGCGGATCGTCGCACTCGGCGATGGTCTGGTGGTAGGCGGCGATGCTCATGGGCGCACCCCTGCGGTGGGGTCCTTGGCGGCGGGAAGCCGGACCGGTTGCGGTGGGTTCGATGGCGGACGCGGATGGCCGTCGGCGATGCCCGCTCCGGTCCGCGGCGGGCGGGATGAACGGGCATGGCCGACGGGGCGGCGCCATCGTCCAGGGGATTGGACGATGGTGCCGCCCGCGAGGGGACTTAGCGGAACAGCGACAGGATGTTCTGCGGACCCTGGTTGGCGATGGACAGAGCCTGGATGGCGAGCTGCTGCTGGACCTGAAGGGCCTGCAGGCGGCTCGATTCCTCGTTCATGTCGGCATCGACCAGGGCGCCGATGCCCTTGTTCATCGAGTTGGTCAGCTTCGACACGAAGTCGTTCTGCACCGACACGCGGTTCTCGATGGAGCCGATGACCGACGCCTTGCCGATGGCGCTGTCGAGCAGCTTGTTGATGACCTCAAGCGACTTCTTCGAGTTGTTGACCACGTCGATCTGGGTCAGGTCGGCGAGCCCGCCGAAGGCGTCGCTTTCCTTCGAGCCGACCCACAGGCCGGACACCTGGGCGGTGAAGTTGCCGTCGGCGTTCACGTCCTGGTCGGTGAATTCCAGCGTGTCGCCGTTGAAGGCGACCTGGAAGTCGGCGCCGGCGGTGTTCAAGGCAGCGTTGACGGCCGTCACCAAGTTGCCCTGGGTGGTGGCCAGATCGGTGTCGTAGGTCTGCGCCGACAGGTCGACCGAAACGTCGACCTTGCTGCCGTCCTCCTTGGTGACCGTCAGCGTCATGGCACCGAGGCCCAGGTTCTGGCCGTCGATGAAGGTGGTGTCCGGCGCGCCCAGCTTGATGCCGACGGACGCCTTCAGGTCGTTGGTCGAGTTGACCTGCTGCTCGATGGTGGCCTTGCCGACGATGGATTCCACGCGCATGTCCTGGCGCTGGAATTCGATGTAGCTCGGATCGACGCTGCCGTCGCTGCGGCTCAGCGAGGCGAGGATCGAGACGTTCTTGTCCTTGGCCGTGCCGTCGTTGGAGTAGGTGACGCGCAGCAGGTTGTCGCCGTTGAAGGAGGCGTCGGCGGCGGCGCCCTTGATCAGCTTCACCAGCTGGTCGACGTCGTTCTGGATCAGCGACTTGTCGACGCCGTTGGTCTGGCCGGCAATGACGCGGGCCTTCAGCGTCTGGAGGTTTTCGACGATGTTCTTGGAGGCCACCGACGCGGTGTTGGTGGTGCCGGAGCCCAGCTCCAGCGATTCCTTGACCGCCTTGAAGCCGGCGACGTCGGCCTTCATGGTCGTGGCGATCGACCAGTAGGCGGCATTGTCCTTGGCGTTGTTGACCTTCAGGCCGGTCGAGATGCGGTCCTGCGTGGTCTCCAGATCCCCGGTCACGCGACGCAGGGTCTGCAGCGCGGTCATGGCGGAGGTGTTCGTCATAATCGAGGCCATGGGTATCTCCATTCGCGAGATGCATGGCGCCTTTCTGACGCCGGGGCCATTCACGCCGGCCTTCCCGATCTGGTGTGCGGGGGCGCGAGCGGCGAATTAGAGGATGACCGGGCCGGTTTAAGCCGGGGTAAAAAATCGGAGGCGTTCGGGGCGGACGGTGTTTTCGGTTATGGGCGGGCAGACGACGTGAAGCGGACGGTCAGCGCCCGACGGCGCGGGCGGCGCTGCCGGGGACAACCGGCGGGATGAAGGGCACGCGGGCTCCGGCCAGCGCGCCGGCGTTCGACCAGCGGTCCAGCATCAGCTGGCCACGGTCGGGGGCGACATGGTCGGGCGGCGCCTCGAACTTGTAGCCGCGGCCATAGACCGTCTCGATGTAGCGGCCGCCGCCGGTCGCCGTGTCGATCTTCTTGCGCAGCTTGCAGATATAGACGTCGATCACCTTGTCGAGCGGGTCGGAGCCGGACAGGCCGTAGACCTCCTCGTAGATGTGCTCCTTCGACACCACGCGGCGGTGGTTGAGCGCCAGCACCGACAGGATGGCATGTTCGCGCTGGCTGAGGCGCAGGCGTTCGCCGTCCACCTCCGGGTCGCGGCCGTCGAGGAAGACGGTCAGGCGGCCCACCGTCACCGCGTTGCTGGTCAGCCCGTAGGAGCGGCGGCGGATCGCCTCCAGCCGGGCACGGATCTCGGTGCTGACGACCGGCTTCACCAGCACGTCGTCGGCCCCGGCCCGCAGGATGCCGGCGGTGGTGTTGGCGCAGCGGCGCTCGATCAGGCAGATGATCGCGGCGGTCACGTTGCGGGCGCGCAGCATGGCGACGCAGGCCTCGGTGTCGCCGACATCGCCGATGATGATCGCGTCGTGCGTGATGTCGACGGAGCCATGCCCGCCCACCAGATCGCGCAGGCCATTCAGGTCCAGGCGGTCATGGTTAACCTTGCACAGGGCGAGTTGCTTGCCGATGGCGTCGGCGATCAGATCGGCTGGCTCAATCAGCAAAGCCTGCATTGGATTCTCCATTGTCGAGCAAGCGCAGATAAAGCATTGTTTTTTACGCAATTGCGCTGATGTCACATGCTTATCACAGCTCCAAAAGAACCTATCCAAAGGCAACATGTCAACAGATTGGGTTACCCGGATAGACATAGGCACAACCCTGGTTTTACGTGGTTTTAATGGTTCCGTTCGACTAAAGACTGGATAAATTTTTATTCATGTGGGGTTTTACTTGGAAACTCTATGCGAATTTCGAGTGATCGCTGCAAACAACCATTAATTCACCCGCCACCTATGGTTAACGTTGGTGATGAAACAGAAAACCAACGCTTACAAACATGAACGCTGGTTTAACCCTGATGTCCTAGGGTCCCCGGGCACCCGCGTTTGAGGAGGTTCCATGTCCGGAACGACGCTGTCCGTCCTTGGGGCGGCCGCAGCCGCTGCTTGCCTGTTTGCGCTCGGAGGCTGCGCGCAAGTGTCGCAGGCTCCCGACAGCGATTACCGCCAAGCCCTTGAAAAAGCGCTGACCGCCGGCCGATGCGACGGCAGTGCCGTGCGCGAGCTGTGGTCGGCCTATGGGCGCTGGTACGGAGTCGCCTCCTCCATCGCCGGCCATCCGATGACCGACGAGGCCGCCGCCCTGCTGCGCCAGGGCGACCGGTTCCGCATCCTGAACTGCCCGGAGGTGGCGCGCGCGTCCTACCAGACGCTGATCCGCCGCTTTCCGGAGGATGGCTTCGCCCCGATGCGCGAGGCGGCGCGGGCGTCGTTGCGGTCGCTGCCGGCCCCTCCCCCCATTGCGGGCGGGCCGGTCCCGGTCAGGCCGCCGGCGGAGATTTGAGGGCGGAGCGGACAGGCCGGCGGGGGATCGCACAGGTGCTGCAAGAGGCCCGGAAACGGCGAAGGCCGCCAACCCGTTCCGGTTGGCGGCCTTCAGAATGGTGGTCCCGACTGGGATTGAACCAGTGACCCCTACGATGTCAACGTAGTGCTCTCCCGCTGAGCTACGAGACCACGGGAACCCAAAACTGTCGCTCCAGTCATGGAGCGGGCGAAGGGATTCGAACCCTCGACCCCAACCTTGGCAAGGTTGTGCTCTACCCCTGAGCTACGCCCGCAAAGTGGCGCGAGTGACGGGACTTGAACCCGCGGCCTCCGGCGTGACAGGCCGGCGCTCTAACCAACTGAGCTACACCCGCGCTGAGGAGCGGCGCCTTATACAAGGCATCACCCCGACAGACAAGACCTAAACCTACCCAAACTCTTCAGAAGTGGTGGAGCCAAGGAGGATCGAACTCCTGACCTCTACAATGCCATTGTAGCGCTCTCCCAGCTGAGCTATGGCCCCACTATACTTCTGCACCTCATACACCAACACTTGAAGTGTTGGTGCGCTTGGAGGGACTCGAACCCCCACGGCCTTTCAGCCACTAGGACCTGAACCTAGCGCGTCTACCAATTCCGCCACAAGCGCTTTTCCCCGCACCGCGTTGGGCGCCGCGGGGAGCGCTTATGTAGCGGGATGGATCGCGGCCCGCAAGCAGAGAATTCACTCTCCATGCATTTTTTTTCGGCGCCCGTTCCGGCGGGCCAGAAGGGCCAGTCCGACCCCCAGCGCCGCCGCCGCGGCCACCCCGGCGCCGATGCGCCATGCCGTCCGGTTCACGTCGCCGAACACCGTCGCCCCGCGCAGGATGGTGGTCGCCATCGGCTCCGGACGGTCGGGGTCGAGCAGCCGCTCCTCCACCAGCTTGCGTTCCGTCTCGGTCAGCGGTTGCGGCTCCAGCGGGCGGAGCGAACGCCCGGCCGGGCGGACCAGCCGGTCGATGGTGGCGGTCAGCGATCCGGTCGCCTCCTCCGTGCGCTCCACATCCTCGACGGAGACGCCGAGATGCTCCGCCATCAGGCGGGTGCGGACCGAGCGGATGGAGCGGCAGACCTCCGGCCGTTCGCCCGGCGCGCACTCGATGGCGAGGTCGCATTCGGTGTCCAGCCCCTGGGACCGGTTGTTGATGTTGGACGACCCCACCCGCAGCAGCCGGTCGTCGACCACCAGCACCTTGGCATGGACATAGATGCCCTCGCCGCCCTCGGTCACCGGCGCCAGAATGCGGAAGCGCGGGTTGGCGACGGCCTCGTGCAGCCGCTGGAGCAGCAGCGAGCGGGCGCTGCCCATCGACTCCTCCTCGATCCAGGCCGGCGTGCGTTCAGGATTGATCACCACCACCTCGGGCCCGTCGGGCTCCGACAGCCGGTCGATGATGGCGCCGACGATCTTCTGCGAGGCGAAATACTGGCTTTCCAGATAGATGAAATCGCGCGCTGCGGCGATGGCGGCCAGATACAGCGCCTCGATCTCGCGCACGCCGCGCTTGCCGGTCTTCTGCGTCCCCTCATGGTCCGCCATCGGATCGGTGCGGGCGATGGCGACCGGAAGATCGCGGAAGTCGGGTTCCAGATCCTCGGGCCAGAAGGCCGGGACCGCCGGCGGCGGGGTCAGCAGCTCGCCGGTCGCCCGGTGCCAGCGCTCCCTCGCCAACTCCCCCAGCGCCCGCGCCGCAGCGCCATCGACGGCGGTGGTCACGTCATGGAAGGGACCATAGGCCTCGCCGTTCGGCCGCACCCGCCGGGGATCGCCATCGCTGTGGTCGGGCGTGTCCCAGCGGTCGGTGGTCATGTCGATGCCGCCGCAGAAGGCCAGCGCATCGTCGATGATGGCGATCTTCTGGTGGTGGCAGGCGCCGGGCGGATGGGCGGAATCCAGGCGGAAGCGCAGGCGCCGGCTGCTGATCCAGTCGAGCAGCACCAGTGGCGTCCCGCCGCGGAACGGCATCTTCAGGACCGCCAGATCCCATTTCAGCACGTTGATGGTCAGCTCCGGCCGCACCCGGACGATCCAGCTCAGGAAATCGCCCAGCTCGTTCGGCACGCCCGGCATCGGATCGTCGGGCTCCAGCTTGATCCGGGTGTCGAAATCCCAGCCGATCAGCATCACCGTGTGGCGAGCATTGAGGATGGCCGCCTTGATCCGGGCGAAATAGGCGGCGGCGTCGATGATCACCGCCACGCGGTCCGCCGTCTCCATCCGCCAGCAGGTCCGGCCGGGCACCAGGATCGGATCGGCGCAGGGCTGGCTGGACTGGCTGGACTGGAGATTGGGAGTTGGGCGGGCGGCGTCAGGCATCGCGGCCATGTCGACCATTCCTTCCGGCGTCGTGGGCATCATCGCAGGGGCGGCAGCGGAGCCGCTGCCGTGCCTTGGATGAACCCGCGAAGCCTCGGGACGGTTCCCGCCCTGCGCTCAGCCCGCCCGGAATCGCAGCTGCATGCGATGGCGGTAGGTCTCGCCGGGATCGAGCCGGGCCGAAGGGAAATGGCCTATGTTCGGGCTGCCGGGGAAGCGCTGGCTCTCCAGCGCCAGCCCGGCGAAGCGGCAATAGGGCTGCCCGCCCTTGCCGACGATTTTCTCGCTGAGATAGCCGCCGGTGTAGACCTGCAAACCCGGCTGGTCGGTCGCCAGCTCCATCCGCCGGCCACTGGCGGGATGCTCCAGCAGCGCCACCGGCCGCAGTTCCCCCGCCGGCCCCTCCAGGCACCAGTTGTGGTCGAAGCCGAAGCCGCCGACGGCGTCCAGCGCCTCGCCCAATGCGACACCGCCGCGCAGATCGAAGGGGGTGCCGTCCACCGGCCGCACCTCCCCGGTCGGGATCAGGTCGGCACCGACCGGCGTGGTGAAGCCGCCCTGCACCGTCAGTCGCTGGTCGCGCAGGTCGCCCGACGCGTGGCCGGCAAGGTTCCAGTAGCTGTGATGGACGATGTTGACGATGGTCGGCCGGTCGGTCGTCGCCGTCATGAGGATGTCCAGCACCCCGTCGTCGGTCAGCCGGTAGCGCGTCGTCGCCGTCAGCGTCCCCGGATAGCCCTGGTCGCCATCGGGCGACTCATGCGTGAAGGTGACGGCGTTCTCCGCCGCATCGGCCTCCGCCTGCCAGATCCGCCGGTCGAACCCGTCCGGCCCGCCATGCAGCTGGTTCGGTGGCTCGTTGACGGCCAGACCGTAGCGCACCCCGTCCAGCGTGAAGGCCGCGCCGCCGATGCGGTTGCCGTAACGGCCGCAGGTGGCGCCGAAATAGGCGTCGCTCGCCAGATACTCCGCCACCCGGTCGAAACCCAGCACCACGTCGGCAGGTGTTCCGTCTCGGCCGGGCACCAGCATCCGCACCAGCCGGGCGCCATGGGCGACCACCGTCGCCTCCAGCCCGCCGGCGGAGAGGGTGAAGCCCTCCACCGGCCGCCCCTCGCCCAGGCCATCCACCGTGTCGAACAGGAAACTCTCGATGGGCATCACGCCTCCGCCGGTTCGCCGCCGCGGCCGGCCCAGACCGTCAGCAGACCCTTCTGCAACAGGATGAAGACGAACAGCAGCACGCCGATGGCGATCTTGGTCCACCAGCTGCTCAAAGTTCCGTCGAAGGTGATGTAGGTCTGGATCAGCCCCTGGATCAGCACGCCGACGAAGGTGCCGACGACATAGCCGTAGCCGCCGGTCAGCTGCGTGCCGCCGATCACCACCGCGGTGATGGTGTCCAGCTCCACCCCCGTCGCCGCCAGCGAATAGCCGGCGCCGGTGTAGAGCGAGAAGACGATCCCGGCCAGACCGGCCAGCAGCCCGGACAAGGCATAGACCGCCACCGTCGTCCGCGCCACCGGCACGCCCATCAGCTCCGCCGATTGCCGGTTGCCGCCCAAGGCATAGAGGTTGGCGCCGAAGCGCGTCCAGTGCGCCAGCACCACCGCCGCGACCATCACCCCCAGCATCAGCAGCGCCGGCAGGCTCAGCTTCAGCCCGAAGTCGAAGCGCAGCGCCATGTCGTTCAACTCGCCATAGAGCGGATGGTTGATCGGCACGGAGTTGGTGGTCAGGACGAAGCCCAGCCCGCGGGCGATGAACATGCCGGCCAGCGTGACGATGAAGGGCGGCATCTGGAAGACATGGATCACCCCGCCCATCGCCGCCCCGAAGCCGCCGGCGGCGATCAGCGCCACCGCGAAGGCGGGAACCGGGTGCCAGCCGCCATGCTCGATCAACACGGCCAGCAGCACGGTGGTGAAGCCGATCACCGCCCCCACCGACAGGTCGATGCCGCCGGACAGGATGACGAAGGTCATGCCGACCGCGGTGATGCCGAGAAAGGCGTTGTCGGTCAGAAGGTTGGCCACCACCCGCCAGGAGGCGAAGTTGGGGAACTGCGCCGCACAGATCAGGAAACCCACCACCAGCACGGCGGTGGTGACGATCAGCGGCAGAAAGCGCTGGAGTGCACCGGTCATGGTTTCGCCCCTCCGCTGGTCGGCGCCACCGGCGGCTTGACCGTTCCGATCGGCCGGGCGCCCTTGGGCCGCGGCAGGAACAGGGTCAGCGTCGGCGATTGCAGCAGCAGGACGACCAGCAGGACGCCCGCCTTGACGATCAGGTTGAATTCCGGCTTGAAGCCGCTCAGAAGGATGCCGGTGTTCATCGCCTGGATGATCAGCGCGCCCACCACCGACAGCACCAGCCCGAAGCGCCCGCCGAGCAGCGAGGTGCCGCCGACCACCACCGCCAGGATGGCGTCCAGCTCCAGCCACAGCCCGGCATTGTTGGCGTCGGCGCCGCGGATGTCGGCGGTGACGATCAGCCCGGCCACCGCCGCGCACAGCCCGCACCAGACATAGACGGCGACCAGCACCACCGGCGTGTTGACGCCGGCTCCGGCGCTGGACAGCCGGTTGACGCCGACCGCCTCGATCATCAGCCCCAGCGCGGTCGCCCGCACCAGCAGAGCCGTCACCGCCAGCACGACGATGGTCAGCACCACCGGCATCGGCACGGTCAGGAAGGACCCGCTGCCGATGAAGGCGAGCGCCGGGCTGGTGAAGGTGACGATCTGCCCCTCCGTCACCAGCTGGGCGATGCCGCGGCCGGCGACCATCAGGATCAGGGTGGCGATGATCGGCTGGATGCGCAGGACCGCCACCAGCACGCCGTTCCACAGCCCGCACAGCAGGCCGGCGGCCAGCGACGCCGCCAGCACCGCCGGCAGGCTCCAGCCCGCCCCGGTCATGGTGGCGGCGATGGCGCCGGAGATCGCCATGACCGCGCCGACCGACAGATCGACGCCGCGGGTGGCGATGACCATGGTCATGCCGATGGCGAGCAGCGCCACCGGGGCGCCGCGGTTCAGCACGTCGATCAGGCTGCCGAACAGCCGGCCATCCTGGAGACGGATGGCGAAGAAATCGGGAAACAGCAGCCAGTTGGCCAGCAGGACGGCGATCAGCGCGCCATATTGCGGCAGGTTGCGCGCCGGGCCGGGCGCGGACAGCGTCATTGCCGCACCTCTGCACCCGATCCGGCTACATTCGGCGTCTCCGACGCGATGGCGGCGACGATGCGCTCCACGCTGACCTCTCCTCCCCTCAGTTCCGCCACATGGCGGCGGTCGCGCAGCACGACGACGCGGCGGCTGTAGGCGACGATCTCCTCCAGCTCCGACGAGACGACCAGCAGCGCCATGCCGTCGGCGCACAGCCGCTCGATCAGGCGGATGATCTCGGCATGCGCCCCGACATCGATGCCGCGCGTCGGCTCGTCGAGGATCAGCAGCCGCGGCTCGGTCGCCAGCCAGCGCGCCAGCAGCGCCTTCTGCTGGTTGCCGCCTGACAGCAGCTGGATCGGCCGTTCGGCGTCCGGCGTGCGGATGTCGAGCAGGCGGATGAAGCGGTCGGCGATCTCCTCCTGACGGCGGCGCGGGATCGGCTTCAGCCAGCCCTGCCGCGCCTGCAACGCCAGGATGATGTTCTCGCGCACCGACAGCTCGCCGACGATGCCCTCCTTCTTGCGGTCCTCCGGGCAGAAGCCGAAGCCGAGCCGTACGGCGTCGCGCGGCCCCTTGAGCCGCACCGCCTGCCCGTCCACCGTCGCCTCGCCCCGGTCGGCGCGGTCCATGCCGAAGACCAGCCGCACCGTCTCCGTCCGGCCGGAGCCCAGCAACCCCGCCAGCGCCACCACCTCGCCGGGGCGGATGTCGAGGTCGAAGGGCTCGACGCTGCGCGCCTTGCCGAATCCCTTGAAGCTGGCCAGCGGCGGACGGCTGTCGACCTCCGCCGGGCCGAGGTCGATGCGGTGGGCCACCGCCTCCAGCTCCCGCCCCAGCATCATGGCGACGAGGTCGAGGCGCGGCAGGTCGGCCGTGCGCCGCTCGCCCACCAGCCGGCCGTTGCGCAGCACGGTGATGCTGTCGCAGACCTCATAGACCTGGTCGAGGAAATGGGTGACGAAGACGATGCCGATCCCGCGCGAGCGCAGGGTGCGCATCACCTTGAACAGCACCGCCACCTCCTGCGCATCCAGGCTGGCGGTCGGCTCGTCGAGGATCAGCACCTTGGCCGACATGTCGACCGCGCGGGCGATGGCGATGATCTGCTGCGTCGCGACCGAGAAGCGCCCGAGCGGCGCCGTCACGTCGACGGACAGGCCATAGGGTTGCAGCACCGCCCGCGCCCGCCGCCGCATGGCGCCGCGGTCGACCAGCCCCCAGCGCATCGGCTGGCGGCCGAGGAACAGGTTTTCCGCCACCGACAGGTTCGGCAGCAAATTGACCTCCTGATAGACGGTGCCGATGTGCAGGCGCTGCGCCTCCTCCACCCCGCGGGGTGCGATCTCCCGCCCCTCCAGCGCCACGGTGCCGTTGTCGCGCTGGTAGACGCCGGTCAGCGTCTTGATGAGCGTCGATTTCCCGGCGCCGTTCTCGCCCAGCAGGGCATGGATCTCGCCATGGCGCAGGGTGAAATCGACGCCGTCGAGCGCTTGCACGCCGAGGAACGCCTTCGACAGGCCCCGGATCGCCAGCAGGGGAGCGGAAGGGGGAGCGGTGGATGCCGTCATGGCGGACCTCGCCGGATGCACAACGAAATGTGTGGGGCCGCGGGGAGATGCCCCCGCGGCCCCGAACGTCAGACCAAATCAGTAGGCGTCCTTGCGGCGCTCGTACTCGGCCTTGGCGGTGTCCGGGGTGAACAGGGCCGATTCGGTCTGGATCCACTTCGGCGGCGCCTTGCCGTCCTTCTTGAAGGCAATCAGCGCGTCATAGGCCGGGCCGGCCATGTTCGGCGTCAGCTCGACCGTGGCGTTCGCCTCGCCTTCCGCCATCGCCTTGAAGATGTCCGGCACGCCGTCGATGGAGACGACCAGAATGTCCTTGCCCGGCTTCAGCCCGGCTTCCTTGATCGCCTGGATGGCGCCGACGGCCATGTCGTCGTTGTGGGCATAGACGGCGCAGATGCCCTTGCCGCCATTCTCGGCCTTGATGAAGCTCTCCATCACCTCCTTGCCCTTGGCGCGGGTGAAGTCGCCGGACTGGGTGCGGACGATCTTCATGCCGGGATTCTTGGCGACGATCTCGTCGAAGCCCTTCTTGCGGTTGATGGCCGGCGACGAGCCGACGGTGCCCTGCAGCTCGACCACCGCGCACTTGCCGCCGGTCTGCTTGGCCAGCCATTCGCCGGCCACCCGGCCTTCATGCACGGTGTCGGAGGTGACGGCGGTCATGTACAGGCTCTGGTCCTTGGTCTCGATCTGGCGGTCGAGCAGCACCACCGGGATCTTCGCCTCCTTGGCCTCCTTCAGCACCGAATCCCAGCCGGTCGCCACCACCGGCGCGATGAAGATCGCATCGACGCCCTGGGCGACGAAGGAGCGCACCGCCTTGATCTGGTTCTCCTGCTTCTGCTGGGCGTCGGAGATCTTCAGGTCGATGCCGCGCTTGTCGGCCTCCGCCTTGGCGGTCTTGGTCTCGGCCGCGCGCCAGCCCGACTCAGAACCGATCTGCGAGAAGCCGACCACCAGCTTCTTGTCGGCGGCCTGGACGGCGCCGAGCCCGATGAACAGGGCCGCAGCGGCGGTGGCGGCGGAGATCACCCATTTCCTGGACATCCGATTCACTCCCTGAGTGTTTATGGCGAGGTTTTATTGCGGTGCGCGATGGATAAGGGACGAGAGGCACGCGACGGGACGGGGCGCTGGAAGATCGTGATCGCGGCCCGGTCCGGAATTGTTCGTCTTGCCTACTTTAAGTACTCAGAACCATAACTGTCCAATACGATTCTCAACCGATGCGATGCCGAAAAGGATATGTCCGGCAGAGGCTTCAGCTCGAAATCCGGTCAAAAAAAACGGCCGGGCAGCGGAGTGCCGCCCGGCCGTGAGATGACCCCGTTCCAGTCTGGACCGGGGCCGACGCACCCGAGGGAGAGCGCGCCGGGACGCAACCACCGCGGCGGGATGGAGAGAAACACCGCGGCGGCGCGAAGACGAAAGAGACGGAAAGGCCGGGACGTCGGTCGGCCTTTTCGGAACGACAGGCTGTCAGAAGGCCAGATCGGTCCGGATGATGAAGATGTCGCCCTTGTCGCTGTTGGCGGCGACGTCGGAGCTGAGCTTGAAGTGGTTGTATTCCGGCGCGAGGCTGAAGCCGGGAGCGACGACATATTTGGCGCCGACGGTGAACAGCTCGAACTTGCTGCGGCCGCGCACCGTCAGGTCGCCGGCGTCCTTGGCGTTCAGGTAGCCGACGCCCAGCGTGGTGGGGCCGAAGGTGTACTGCGCGCCGGCGGTCCAGACATCCTGCTTCTCGCGGCTGACGATGGCAGCGCTGGATTTGGCATAGCCGCTGTCGCCCGACCAGGCATAGCTGCCGCCGATCTTGAAGCCGGCATAGGCCAGCGTCAGGCCGGCATGGGTGGAGGACAGCTTGTCGAACTGCTGCGCCGGGGTGGTGGTGGAGTTCTTGGCCTCGCCGCCGAGATAGAACAGGCTGCCGTTGACCGCGACGCCGCCCAGCGTGTTGGTGTAGGTGCCGCCCACTTCATAGACGTCGCGATAGGCACCGGTGCGGTTGGCCGAGGCGAGCGCCAGCTTGGAGCGGTTGACGTCGGTGTTGCTGCTGTCCGACGCCGGCTGGTAGGAGGCGCCGAGCTTGAAGCCGGCGATCTCCGGGGTCCAGTAGGTGGCGCGGGTGGCGCTGTTGCCGGAGATCAGCGCGCGGATGTTGCCGATGGTGACCGGCGCGTTGGCCGCGCTGTTGCCGAGCCAGGACGGGAAGGAGCCGTCGACGCCGCCGGTGCCCCAGTCGGACGGGGCGATGATGCCGCTGTCGTCGGACGGGCCGTTCTCGACGCCCAGATGCAGGACGCCGAAGCCGCCGTTGACGAAGATGAAGGCGCGGTCGTTGGTGACGGTGCGGGCGTTGTTGGTGCCGTTCTCCGCCAGCAGGCGGATGCGGGCGCCATATTCCAGCCCGTTGTCGGCCTTGGCCTTCGGCGTCACCAGCAGGCGCAGGCGGTTGCGGAACTCGGTGTTGCGCTGGCCGCTGTCGCGATCCTGGTTGACGTAACCGCCCTCGAAATAGGCGTCGCCGCCCAGCATGATGTCGAACTTCGATTGAGCGGAAGCCGAGCCGGTCGCCATGACGCAGGCGAGCGAAAGGGTGGCTGCGCCAAGCAGCAGAGCTGATCTCACCATTTGCGTTTCCTCTAAATGCGGTTTGTTTTTGCTTCGATGCACTGGGTGGGAGCGATACTTCGGCGATGCGTCAGACGCACGCCCTGCCCGACCGTCAGGCCCGGCGCGGGGCCGGATCCGACGGTGTCCTCCGCGTCAGCGCTCCCTCTGACGCAGCCGTTGCGGGTTGCTGGTGCCGGTCGGTCCCGGCCCTGGTCCTGGCCCTGGTCATCTCGGACCGGCGGTCACTCCTGTCCCAAAGTCCCGTCGATGCGCCGCCACAGCCCAAGCGGGTTGCCGTCGCGCAAAGCCTCCGGCAGCAGCTCTGCCGGGATGTCCTGGTAGCAGACCGGGCGCAGGAAGCGGCGGATCGCCAGCGTGCCGACCGAGGTGCTGCGCGGGTCCGAGGTCGCCGGGAACGGGCCGCCATGCACCATCGCGTGGCAGACCTCCACCCCGGTCGGCCAGCCGTTCGCCAGGATGCGGCCGGCCTTGCGCTCCAGCGTCGGGATCAGACCGGCCACCGCCGCCTTGTCCGCCCCATCCATCTGCAAGGTCGCCGTCAACTGCCCTTCCAGCCTTTCCGCCACCGCCGTCATCGCCGCCACGTCCGCGCAGCGGATCAGCAGCGAGGCGGCGCCGAACACCTCCTCCTGCAACGCCGTGTCGGCCAGGAAGGCCTCCGCCGTCGTGGTGAAGAAGGCCGCCTGTGCCTGGTTCGGCCCGCTGCACGCCAGACCGCGGGCCAGAGTCTCCACCTCGCCGCTGCCGGCCAGCTTGGCGACGCCGCTGTCGAAGGCGGCATGGATGCCCGGCGTCAGCATGGTCGAGGCGGCGCTGCCGCCGATGGCCTCCACCGCAACATCGACGAAGCGGTCGAGGTCCGGCCCGTCCACCGCCAGCAGGATGCCGGGGTTGGTGCAGAACTGCCCGGCCCCCATGGTCAGCGAGGCGACGAACGCCTTGCCCAGCGCCTCGGCGCGCGAGGCCAGCGCCGCCGGCATCAGGAAGACCGGGTTGATGCTGCTCATCTCGGCATAGACCGGGATCGGTTCCGGCCGCCTGGCCGCCACCCCCATCAGCGCCAGCCCGCCGCCACGCGAGCCGGTGAAGCCGACCGCCTTGATGCGCGGATCGGCGACCAGCGCCGTGCCGATCTCGTTGCCGGTGCCGAACAGCAGGGAGAAGACGCCTTCGGGCAGGCCGCAGGAGGCAACCGCCGCCTGGACGGCGCGGCCGACCAGTTCCGAGGTGCCGGGATGGGCGCCGTGGCCCTTGACCACCACCGGGCAGCCGGCGGCAAAGGCGGACGCGGTGTCGCCGCCGGCCACCGAAAAGGCGAGCGGGAAGTTCGACGCACCGAACACCGCGACTGGCCCCAACGCGATGTGGCGCTGGCGGATGTCGGCGCGCGGCAGCGGCGTGCGCGCCGGCAGGGCCGGGTCGATCCGGGCCTCGATCCAGCTTCCTTCGCGCACGACCTGGGCGAACAGGCGGAGCTGGCCGACGGTGCGGCCGCGCTCGCCCTCCAGCCGGGCGCGCGGCAGGCCGGTCTCGGCCATGGCGCGGGTGATCAGCTCGTCGCCGATGTCGAGGATGTTCTGGGCGACTGTTTCGAGGAAGGCGGCACGCTGCTCCAGCCCGGTCTCGCGGAAGGCGTCGAAGGCGGCCCAGGCCAGCGCGCAGGCGCGCTCCACATCCGCCACGCCGCCGCCGCCGAAGGCGGGCTCCAGCGCCTCGCCGGTGGCGGGGTCGACGGCGCTGAACCCGCCCTGGCCGCCGCGGTGCGCCGTGGCGCCGATCAGCATCTCGCCGGTGATGGTCATCTTATGGGGTCTCCTTGCCCGAAACTGCTTGCCCGGATGCCGCTCAGCGCGCCCAGCGCAGAACGAGCGGATCGAGACGCTTCGCGGCGTCCAGCAGGCCGTCGCGGCTCATCGGGTGCGGGTTGGCCGTCGGGTGGCGCATGGCGTCGGACGCGACGATGCCGCCCTCCTTCATCAGGATCTTGGCGGTGGCGATGCCGCACTGGCGGTTCTCGTGGTTGATCAGCGGCAGCCACCGCCCATAGGCCGCCACCGCCGCCTCGCGGTCGCCCGCCAGATAGGGATCGACGATCTGGCGGATGCCGTCGGGATAGGCGCCGCCGGTCATCGCGCCGGTCGCCCCGGCGTCGAGGTCGGCCAGCAGGGTGATCGCCTCCTCGCCGTCCCACGGCCCTTCGATGGCGTCGCCGCCCAACTCGATCAGGGTGCGCAGCTTGGCCGCCGCCTGCGGCACCTCGATCTTGAAGTAGGAGACGTTGGCAATCTCCCGCGCCATCCGCGCCAGCAGCGGGGCGGACAGCGGGGTGCCGCTGACCGGCGCGTCCTGGATCATGATCGGGATGTCGATGGCGTCCGACACGCGGCTGAAGAACTCGACGATGCCGGCTTCCGGCACGCGGATGGTGGCGCCGTGGTAGGGCGGCATCACCATCACCATCGCGGCCCCCAGATCCTGGGCGCGGCGGCTGCGGTCGGCGCAGGCGCGGGTGCTGAAATGGGTGGTGGTGACGATCACCGGAACCCGGTCGGCGACATGGGCGAGGATGGTCTCCATCAGCAGTGTGCGCTCGTCGTCGGTCAGCACGAACTGTTCGGAGAAGTTGGCGAGGATGCACAGGCCGGTGGAGCCGGCGTCGATCATGAAATCGACGCAGCGCTTCTGGCCGTCGAGGTCCAGTTCCCCCGCTTCGGTGAAGATGGTGGGGACGACGGGGAAGACGCCGCGATAGGGGCGGGCGCTGGACGGCATGGCGGGAAAATCCTTCCTCGAAATCAAATCGGCAGACAGCACTCGGCGGTCGGGACTCAGGGCGACGGAGGCCCGAACCGTCCGGGCGGCAGGCCGCGGACGCCGGGGTCGCACTCGAACAGCGCACCGGCCAGCGGCTCGTCCGGCCGGCCGTGCGCCGCGGTGGTGATGAACAGCCGGTCCAGATCCGGACCGGCGAAGACGCAGGAGGTGACGCGCGAGACCGGCAGGGCGATGGCGCGGTCGAGCGTGCCGTCGGGACGGAAGCGGCTGATGCGCCCGCCGTCCCAATGGCAGACCCACAGCCCGCCCCCGGCGTCGCAGGTCATGCCGTCGGGATAGCCGTCGGCCTCGGTGAAGCGGATGTGGACGCGCTTGCCCGACAGGCTGCCGTCGGCGCCGATGTCGAAGGCGTAGACCGTCCGCGCCGCGCTGTCGGTGTGGTAGACCGTCCGCCCGTCCGGCGCCAGCGCCGGCCCGTTGGCGACGGTGTAGCCCTCGTCGACCGGCGTGACCGCGCCATCGGGGTCGATGCGGTAGAAGCTGCCGGCCGGCACCTCCTCCGCATCGTCCATGCTGCCGATCCACAGCCGGCCGTCGCGGTCGGCCTTGCCGTCATTCAGGCGGTTGCCCGGCTTGTCCGGCTCGATCCGGGCGATCTCCTCGCCGACGACCGCCGCCTCGCCCGGCTCCAACCGCAGCCGGACCACCCGGCGCGAGCGCAAGCCCGCGACGAAGCCGTCGCCGTCGGCGCTCTCCACCAGCCAGCAGGCGGCGTCATCCAGATCCCATCCTGCCTGCGAGCCGTCCGACAGGCCGTGGCGCAGGATGCGGGATCCGCGGATATCGACGAAATAGACGGCATCCTGCCGCGGGGACCAGAGCGGACCTTCCCCAAGCACAGCCCGGGCCTGCCAGACGCAACGCGCTTCCTGCGCCATCCCGCTTAACTCCCCCTCGCTTCGCTCTTTCGCCCCGGAGTTCGCCCCCGGCAAATCGCCGTCACCGGTGAATTTTTAAATTTGTTGACGGCGCAAACGATAAGAGGCCTCTTGATAATCGTCCAATACGAAGATCGGCGCTTGCGATACCAAATGTCGTATCCCGACGTCTGCTATCAAGTCGCCGCCGCCCCATCGGAGGCCGCACCCCCGTGACCCCGCAACGTTTTCCGCCGAACTGGTTCCAGAAGGCGCGTCTGAAGCTGCGCCATCTCCAGCTGTTCGCGGCGCTCGACGAACACCGCAACCTGCACCGCGCCGCCGCCAGCCTGAACATGTCGCAGCCCGCCGCCTCCAAGCTGCTGGGCGACCTGGAGGAGACGCTGGGCATCGAGCTGTTCGACCGCCATGGCCGCGGGATCGAGCCGAACTGGTACGGCAGCCTCATGATCCGCCACGCCCGGATGATCCTCAGCGAATTGCAGGAGACGGGCGAGGAGCTGAACGCCCTGCTCGCCGGCCACAGCGGCCGGGTGTCCATCGGCACCGTCATGGCCCCGGCGGTGGAGCTGGTGGTGCCGGTCATCAGCAGCCTGACCCGCGACCATCCCAACCTGAAGGTCGCCGTGGCGGTGGAGACCAGCGACGTGCTGGCCGACCGGGTCCACCAGGGGGTGATGGATTTCGCCATCGGCCGCCTGCCCGGCCATTACGACCCGACCGCCTTCGAGTATCAGGAGATCAGCAGCGAGGAGCTGTGCTTCATCTGCCATGACAGCAACCCGCTGCTCCGGCTCGGCCGTCCGCTGACCGCGGCGGATTTGTCCGACGCCACCTGGATCCTCCAGCCCGTCGGCACCCTGCTGCGCGACCGGGTGGAGGCGCTGTTCCGCGCCGAGGGCGCCCGGCTGCCGCACAAGGTGATCGAAAGCGCCTCTCCGGTCATCTCGATGGCTATGGTGGCGGAAACCGAGTCGATCACCGTCTTCGCCCGCGCGCTGGCCCAGGTGTTCTCGCCCAGCGGCTGCTGCGCCATCATGCCCTTCCACAAGCGGTTCAGCGTCGAGCCCTACGGCATCTTCTGGCTGAAGGACCGGCCGCTGTCACCGGGCGCCCGCACCGTGCTGTCGGCCGTCCGCGCGGCGTCTGAACTCAAGATGCGCCTCGTCGCCGCCAGCCCCGCCGCCACCGCTGCGGCACGGTGACGAACGATACCGAAATGCATATCGATTTGCCGAATAATCATATTTGACAGTTATGGGAAAAGGGAGGATTGCTAGGGACACCAACCATCGCGTCCCACGCCATCCGCGCCACAGAACGCGGGGGCGGCGTATCGCGTGCCGTAGTAACGGGGAGGATTCCGGTCCATGTCGTCCGCCAAGCGCACTTCCTTCAGCTCCAAACTGGCCGGCCTCGCCGTCGGCCTGATCGTCGTCGCCGGTGCCGCCGCCGTCCCGGCCATGGCCCAGGACAAGCCGACCGTCGGCATCGCCATGCCGACCAAGTCGTCGGCGCGCTGGATCGACGACGGCAACAACATGGTCAAGTATTTCCAGGAAAAGGGATACAAGACCGACCTGCAATATGCAGAGGACGACATCCCCAACCAGCTCGCCCAGATCGAGAACATGGTCACCAAGAACGACAAGGTTCTGGTGATCGCCGCCATCGACGGGACGACGCTGACCGACGTGCTGCAGAAGGCCGCCGAGCGCGGCGTGAAGGTCATCGCCTACGACCGCCTGATCCGCGGCTCGGCCAACGTCGATTACTACGCCACCTTCGACAACTTCCAGGTCGGCGTCCTCCAGGCCTCCTACATCGAGAAGGCTCTCGGGCTGAAGGACGGCAAGGGTCCGTTCAACATCGAGCTGTTCGGCGGCTCGCCCGACGACAACAACGCCTACTTCTTCTACAACGGCGCCATGTCGGTGCTGCAGCCCTACATCGACAGCGGCAAGCTGAAGGTCGGCAGCGGCCAAGTCGGCATGGATAAGGTGTCGACCCTGCGCTGGGACGGTGCCGTCGCCCAGGCCCGCATGGACAACCTGCTGAGCGCCTATTACGGCAACAAGCGGGTCGACGCGGTGCTGTCGCCCTATGACGGGCTGAGCATCGGCATCATCTCGTCGCTGAAGGGAGTCGGCTACGGCTCCGCCTCGCAGCCGATGCCGGTCGTCACCGGGCAGGACGCCGAGGTGCAGTCGGTCAAGTCGATCCTGGCGGGCGAGCAGCGCTCCACCGTCTTCAAGGACACCCGCGAGTTGGCGAAGGTCACGGTCGGCATGGTCGACGACCTGCTGGCCGGCCGCACCCCGCAGGTCAACGACACCAAGACCTACGACAACGGCAAGAAGGTGGTTCCCTCCTATCTGCTGAAGCCGGTCAGCGTCGACGCCACCAACTGGAAGCAGGTCCTGGTCGACGGCGGCTACTACAAGGAATCGCAGATCAAGTGAGTGAGCGGCGCGGGAGGGGGTGCCGACCGGCGCCCTCCCCCGCGCTCCGCCCAACAGCGGATCGGGCGTTCAGAGGTTCATACATGGACAGCATTCTTGAGATGCGCGGCATCACCAAGACGTTTCCGGGTGTCAAGGCGCTCGACAACGTCAACCTCTCGGTCCGCGAGGGGGAGATCCACGCGCTGATCGGCGAAAACGGCGCCGGAAAATCGACGCTGATGAAGGTGCTGAGCGGCGTCTATCCGCACGGCACCTACGAGGGCGAAATCCGTTTCGGCGGCCAGCCCGTCGCCTTTCGCGGCATCGCCGACAGCGAGAAGCTGGGCATCATCATCATCCACCAGGAACTGGCGCTGGTTCCGCTGCTGTCGATCACCGAGAACTTGTTTCTCGGCAACGAACAGGCGAAACGCGGCCGCATCGACTGGGTCGCCGCCACCGCCCGCGCGCGCGAACTGCTGCGCATGGTCGGGCTGACCGATTCGCCGGAGACGCTGATCACCGACATCGGCGTCGGCAAGCAGCAGCTGGTCGAGATCGCCAAGGCGTTGTCCAAGCAGGTCAAGCTGTTGATCCTCGACGAGCCGACCGCCAGCCTGAACGAGAGCGACAGCGACGCGCTTTTGGAGCTGCTGCTGCGCTTCAAGGAGCAGGGCATCTCCTCCATCCTGATCTCGCACAAGCTGAACGAGATCGCCAAGGTCGCCGACCGCGTCACCATCCTGCGCGACGGCACCACGGTGGAGACGCTGGACTGCCACGACGCACCGATCAGCCAGGACCGCATCATCAAGGGCATGGTCGGCCGCGACCTCGCCGACCGCTATCCGCGCCGCACCAGCAATCCGGGCGGCATCCTGTTCGAGGTGAAGGACTGGAGCGCCGACCACCCCATCCATGCCGGCCGCCGCGTGGTCAAGGACATCGACCTGCATGTGCGCCGCGGCGAGGTGGTGGGCATCGCCGGCCTGATGGGCGCCGGCCGCACCGAATTCGCCATGAGCCTGTTCGGCCGCTCCTACGGCCGCAACATCCGGGGGCAGGCCTTCCTCGACGGGCGCGAGATCGACGTTTCGACGATCAGCAAAGCGATGGGCAACGGGCTGGCCTATGCCACCGAGGACCGCAAGCATTACGGCCTCGTGCTCGACAACGACATCCGCCACAACGTGACGCTGGCCAATCTGGACGGTGTCGCCAAGCGCGGCGTCATCCACCACGAGCGCGAGATCGAGGTCGCCAACGACTTCCGCCGCCGCCTGCGCATCCGCTGTTCGGACGTGTTCCAGCAGACGGTCAATCTGTCCGGCGGCAACCAGCAGAAGGTCGTGCTCAGCAAATGGCTGTTCGCCGACCCCAAGGTGCTGATCCTGGACGAGCCGACCCGCGGAATCGACGTCGGCGCCAAATATGAAATCTACACCATCGTCAACCAGCTGGTGGCCGAGGGCCGCGGTGTCATCCTGATCTCGTCCGAACTGCCGGAGCTTCTGGGTGTCGCCGACCGCATCTATGTGATGAACGAAGGCGCCCTGGTCGCCGAGATGCCGGCGGCCGAGGCCAGCCAGGAAAAGATCATGCACGCCATCATGTCGTCCGCCTCGAAAGCCACGGCAGCCCGCGCCGCCGTCGCCGCTGCCGCCCGGGAGTCCCTGCAATGAGCGCCGAACTGAACCTGCCGGCAGCGCCGCCGCGCCAGGCCTCGATGGCCAAGTTCCTGAAGAGCCACATGCGCGATTACGGCATGCTGATCTCGCTGCTGGCGATCGTGGCGTTCTTCCAGTACATGACCAACGGCACGCTGCTGCAGCCGCTGAACCTGACCAACCTCGTCCTGCAGAACAGCTACATCGTCATCATGGCGCTGGGCATGCTGCTGGTGATCGTCGCCGGGCACATCGATTTGTCGGTGGGCTCCATCGTCGGCTTCATCGGCGCGCTGGCCGCCATCCTGATGGTGCAGTTCCACTGGCACTTCATCCCCACCGCCATCGTCAGCCTGTTGGCCGGTGCGGCCATCGGCGCCGCCCAGGGCTATTGGGTCGCGTACTTCCGCATCCCGTCCTTCATCGTGACGCTGGCCGGCATGCTGGTGTTCCGCGGCCTCAGCCTCGCGCTGCTGGCCGGCCAGTCGGTCGGCCCCTTCCCGGTGGAGTTCCAGCGCCTCAGCTCCGGCTTCATCCCGGACATCTTCGGCACCGAGGGCTTCCACACCACCACGATGGTGCTGTGCCTCGCCACCCCGGCGATCCTGATCGCCTTCAGCGTCGCCGCCCGCCTGCGCCGCCACCGCTTCGCCATCGAACAGGAACCGCTGATCCTGTTCCTGCTGAAGAGCGCCGGGCTGTTCGCGGTGGTCGCCTATGTCGGCTGGCTGCTGTCGACCTACAAGGGCCTGCCGAACGTCCTGATCATCATGGCGCTGCTGATCGGCATCTATGCCTTCGTCACCCGCGACACCACCATCGGCCGGCGCATCTACGCGCTGGGCGGCAACGAGAAGGCCGCCAAGCTGTCGGGCATCGACACCCGCCGCCTGTCCTTCTACACCTTCGTCAACATGGGCGTGCTTGCCGCACTCGCCGGGCTGATCTTCGCCGCCCGCCTCAACACCGCGACGCCGAAGGCCGGCGTGTCCTTCGAACTGGACGTGATCGCCGCCTGCTTCATCGGCGGCGCCTCGGCCTCGGGCGGCGTCGGCCGGGTGACGGGTGCGGTGATCGGCGCCTTCATCATGGGCGTGATGAACAACGGCATGTCGATCGTCGGCATCGGCATCGACTGGCAGCAGGTGATCAAGGGTCTGGTGCTGCTCGCCGCCGTCTGCTTCGACGTCTACAACAAGGGCAAGGCCTGACGGCGGTCTTGTGACCGCCCTCCCCTTCCCCGACCGGACATATCGCCATGACGCTCCCCACCCTCGGACTTGTCGGTCTGGGAAAGATCGCCCGCGACCAGCATATCCCTGCCATCGCCGCCACCGGCCTGTTCAAGCTCGCCGCCGTGGTCAGCCCGGACGGTGCGACCGCTGAGGGCGTGCCGAGCTTCCGCTCCCAGGCCGAGATGCTGGCCGCCCTGCCCGGCCTCGACGCGGTGGCGCTCTGCACCCCGCCCGCCGTCCGCCACGGCCTGACGGTCGAGGCGCTGCGTGCCGGCTGCCATGTCCTGATCGAGAAGCCGCCCGCCGCCACCCTGTCGGAGCTTCACGATCTGGCGGCGGAGGCGGAGGCTGCACGGCGCACCCTGTTCACCGCCTGGCATTCGCAGTTCAACCCGGCGGTCGAGGAAACCAAGCGCCGCTTGGCGGATGCCGACATCCGCAGCGTCGCCATCACCTGGAAGGAGGATGTCCGGCGCTGGCATCCCGGCCAGGACTGGATCTTCGCGGCGGGCGGCTTCGGCGTCTTCGATCCCGGCATCAACGCCCTGTCGATCCTGACCGACATCCTGCCGGCCCCGGTCTTCGTCCGCGCCGCCGACCTGCATGTGCCGGCCAACCGCGACACGCCCATCGCCGCGACGCTGGAGATGGGGGCGGCTCCCGGCTCCCGCATCGGCCGCGTCACCGCCGACTTCGACTTCCTCCAGCAGGGCGAGCAGACCTGGTCCATCGTCATCCACACCGCCGATGGCCGCCTCGACCTCACCCATGGCGGCACCCGCCTGTTCGCGGACGGCGCGCCGGTGCTGGCCGAGCCCGACACCGAATACCAGCGCATCTACCGCCACTTCCACCGGCTGATGACGGACGGGGCGAGCGACGTCGACGGCCGGCCGCTGTCGCTGGTCGCCGACGCCTGCATGGTCGGCCGCTGGCACCGCACCGACACCTTCGACTGGTAGCAGCGCCCCGCAACAGGGCCCCAAAACTGGGCCCCGAAACTGGGAGGTCCCCCCGCATGCCCATCGCCAGCAGAACCCGAATCGGCACCCGCATCGGCCACCGGATCACCGCCGGCAGCGCCGGCCTCCTGCTGTTCCTCGCCGCCGTGGCCGGGGTGGGCATCAACGCCCTCTCGCAAACGGAAACGGTGGTGAGGACCTACGGCGATCTGGCCAAGCGATCCAACGATCTCGGGCGCCTGCAGGCGCTGATGCTGGAAACGCGCCTCAAGGCCACCGGCTTCCTGCTGAGCGGCCGCGAGGAGGATGCGGACGGCGTGCGGTCCTTGCTGGACGAGGCCGCCCGCATCATCGGCGAGGGCGCCGGGACGATGGGCGATCCGGCGATGGCCAACACGGTCAACGCGATGGCCGAGCAGACCGGACGCTACCGGGTCGCCTTCTCCGAAGTGCAGGAGATGCAGGCGAAGCGGGACGCCGCCCTGGCCGAGGAGGCCAAGCTGGGCGCGCGGCTGCGCACCATGCTCGACACCATCCTGTCCAACGCCCGCAAGTCCGGGAACGCCGAGCTGGTGACCCTCGCCAGCCAGACGATGGAGCATGTGCTGTCCGCCCGCTTCGTCGCCATGCGCTTCCAGAAGGAAGGGTCGGCCGGCCTGGCCGTGGCGACGCGCAACGAACTGAAGAATGCCGTCCAGAAAAGCGAGGCGATGACGAAGACCGCCGACGCCCCTCCCCTCGCAGCCGCCCTGATCAAGACGCTTGCGGCCTACGGCGCCGAATTCGACCGTCTGGTGTCGGCGACGGAAAGCCGTGACGGGCTGGTCGGGGACACCCTCGCATCGCTCGGCTCGTCCATCGGCACCCAGGCGCGGGCGTTGACCGACCAGGGCATCGCCACGGAACAGACGCTGCGCACCGGCACGATGGCGCAGCTCGAGGAACAGCGCCGGACGATGGCGATGGTTTCGGCCGCCGGGCTGATCCTCGGCCTTGCCGCCGCGCTGCTGATCGCCCGCAGCCTGTCGCGCCCGGTGGTCGCCATGACCGACGCCATGACCCGGCTGGCCGGCGGCGACCGCTCGGTGACGATCCCCGGCCTCGACCGCCGCGACGAGATCGGCGGCATGGCCAAGGCGGTGCAGGTCTTCCAGGCCGGGTTGATCGAGGCCGACCGCATGGCCGCCGACAAGGCCGCCGAGCATGAGGCCCGCGTCCGCCGCGGCGAGCGCATCGACCGCCTGACCCGCGAGTTCGAGCGGACGGTGGACAGCACGCTGGGCCGTGTCGCCAGCGCCGCCACCCAGTTGCAGTCCACCGCCCGGACCATCCAGTCGACCACCGACGAGACCAGCCGGCTTGCCGGCGACGCCGTCCGCAGCTCCGGCGAGACCACCGGCAGCGTCGAGACGGTGGCCGCCGCCGCCGAGGAGCTGGCGGTTTCCATCGTCGCCATCAGCCAGCATGTCGCCCACAGCGCCGAGGTGACCGAGCAGGCGGTCGGCATCGCCCGCGTCACCGACGAGACGGTGCGCAGCCTGACCGGCGTCGCCCGCCAGATCGGCGACGTGGTGCAGCTGATCGGCTCCATCGCAGCGCAGACCAACCTGCTGGCGCTGAACGCCACCATCGAGGCGGCGCGGGCCGGTGACGCCGGCAAGGGCTTCGCCGTGGTGGCGAACGAAGTGAAGAGCCTCGCCGCCCAGACCGCGAAGGCGACCGAGGAGATCGAGGCACAGATCGCCGCCGTCCAGCGCGTCAGCAGCGAGGCGGCCGGCGCCATCACCGAGATCGCCAAGGTCATCGGCGAGGTCAACGAGGCCTCCGCCACCATCGCCTCCGCCATCGGCGAGCAGCGGGCGGCGACCAGCGAGATCAGCGGCAGCATCCAGCGCGCCGCGCGCGGCACCCAGGATGTCCGCGACACCATCGCCGGCGTGACCCACGCCTTCCAGGCCACCAGCAACGCCTCGCGTCAGGTCAAATCCGCCGCCGACGGCCTGTCCGGCGAGGCCGACGACCTGCGCGGCTGCGTGTCGCGCTTCCTGGCCGACATGCGCGCGGCCTGACCCGACCACGGCCTTGAGCAAGGCCAAAGAGACGCAACCACAACTCCGGCGCCGGGCCTCCGGTCCGCGCCCCAACCTGAAACCGGTGTCGATATGTCCGAGACGAAGCCCCCCTTCCCCGCCAATGCCGACGGTTCAGCCCAGGATTCAGAGCGTCGCCTGCGGTCGCGCGCGTGGTTCGACAACCCCGCCAACCCCGACATGACCGCGCTGTACCTTGAGCGCTACCTGAATTTCGGCCTGACGCGCGAGGAGCTGCAATCCGGCGCCCCGATCATCGGCATCGCCCAGACCGGTTCCGACCTCAGCCCCTGCAACCGCCACCATCTGGTGCTGGCCGAACGGCTGCGCGAGGGCATCCGCACCGCCGGCGGCATCGCCATCGAGTTCCCGGTCCACCCGATCCAGGAGACCGGCAAGCGGCCGACCGCCTCCATCGACCGCAACCTCGCCTATCTCGGCCTCGTCGAGGTTCTGCACGGCTATCCGCTCGATGGCGTCGTGCTGACCATCGGCTGCGACAAGACCACGCCGGCCTGCCTGATGGCGGCGGCCACCGTCAACATCCCGGCCATCGCGCTGTCGGTCGGCCCGATGCTGAACGGCTGGTTCCGCGGCGAGCGCACCGGATCGGGCACCATCGTGTGGAAGGCCCGCCAGATGATGGCGGCCGGCGAGATCGACTATCAGGGCTTCATCGAGCTGGTGGCGTCGTCCGCTCCCTCGACCGGCTACTGCAACACCATGGGCACCGCCTCGACCATGAATTCGCTGGCGGAGGTGCTGGGCATGCAGCTTCCGGGCTCCGCCGCGATCCCCGCGCCCTACCGGGAGCGCCAGCAGGCCGCCTATGAGACCGGCAAGCGCATCGTCGAGATGGTGCGCCAGGACATCAAGCCGTCCGACATCCTGACCCGCGACGCCTTCCTCAACGCCATCGTCGTCAACTCCGCCATCGGCGGCTCGACCAACGCGCCGATCCACATCAACGCCATCGCCAAGCACATCGGCGTGCCGCTGACGGTGGACGACTGGCAGACCCACGGGCTGGGCGTGCCTCTGCTGGTCAATTTGCAGCCGGCCGGCGAGTATCTGGGCGAGGACTTCCACCGCGCCGGCGGCGTTCCGGCGGTGGTCGGGCAGCTGATGACCCAGGGCCTGATCCGCGAGGACGCGCCCAACGTCAACGGCCGCAGCATCGGCGAGAACTGCCGCAACACCGAGATCCTCGACACCCGCGTCATCCATCCGATCGACGACCCGCTGAAGATCAACGCCGGCTTCGTCGTGCTGCGCGGCAGCCTGTTCAACGCCGCCATCATGAAGACCAGTGTGATCTCCGACGAGTTCCGCGAGCGCTACCTGTCCAACCCGAAGGATCCGGAAGCCTTCGAGGGCAAGGTCGTCGTCTTCGACGGGCCTGAGGATTATCATCACCGCATCGACGACCCGTCGCTGGGCATCGACGCCTACACCATCCTGGTCATCCGCGGCGCCGGCCCCATCGGCTATCCCGGTGCGGCGGAGGTGGTGAACATGCGTCCGCCCGCCGACCTGATCCGCCGAGGCATCCATTCCCTGCCCTGCATCGGCGACGGCCGCCAGTCCGGCACCTCGGGGTCGCCGTCGATCCTGAACGCCTCGCCGGAGGCGGCGGCCGGCGGCAATCTGGGCCTTCTGCGCTCGGGCGACCGCGTGCGCATCGACCTGCGCCGCGGCAGCGCCGACATCCTGATCTCGGACGCGGAGCTTGCCGACCGCAAGGCCACGCTGGAGGCGGCCGGCGGCTACCCCGCCCCGCCGTCGCAGACCCCGTGGCAGGAAATCCAGCGCGGCATCGTCGACCAACTGGACGAGGGCATGGTCCTGAAGCCGGCGGTCAAGTACCAGCGCGTGGCGCAGACGATGGGGATCCCGCGCGACAACCATTGACGGCTGGGAGCTTTCGGGCAGGATGACCGCCCTCCTGCAGTGCGGGAGGGCGGCGTCCATCTTCCAACATGGAAGTTATGTCTTCCTGATCTGCAATGCCTTTTTTATATGTCGATAGTAACCTTTGCTCCGGCCAACCGCGGCGGTTCACCCCCGTAACGGAGGTGCAGGGTTTCCGCCTCCCTCGCCCAGTCACGCATCGCGCTGTTGCGTTCTGCAGCCTTGAGGAACGCGTCGCGCAAAGCTTCAAACAGGCTGTGCATCGCGTCGATCTGAGGAAAATAGGTCGACATGAACTCGGGTGCATCGATATGAGCCAGGAGGTTGGAGCGCTGGCCCTCCAAATCCTTCACAATTTCCCGACGACCCTCTTCGAATTTTTCAACCCTTTGCGACTCCCGCCACATCGACCAGATTTCCAGCGCGATACCTATCCCTGCCAGAGCGCCATTGGCGAAGCGCGCTGCCTTGATGGCGCCGTAGGGCTTGAACTTGAATGCGGGCATCACCCAGTCGCGGGCTTTCAGGATCATCGTGTTGCTGATCGTGGCGCTGCCCCCGAACTTGCCAGCCACTTTACCGAGTGTGGTTGTCAACGCGGTCTCGCCTGAACCGTCGGCAACGAAATTCGCACTCATTGTGACGATCTGCTGACTGATCGGACCAAGTTCCCGTGTGAATGCATTCTTGATCGCCGCCGTCACGGCAACCCCATCCCGCCCGATCTTGCGGTCGAAGAATTCCTCAAAACCGTCCATACTGGTGTGCTTTGCTTCGGTGATCAGATCGGCGAAGTAATCGTCCACTTCCCGACGAAGCGCCATCTGGGCTTCTGCGGCCTCCCGCTTGTAGCGGGCAAGGCGCGGCTCTTCCTCCTTGGCTTTCCCATCGGCGATGGCGGCCGACTGCTCGGCCTCTTCCGCCGCCTGACGCGCCGGCAGCAGCAGACGCTCCGTCACATCCCGAAGGATCGAGAGACAGGTCTGGCGCTTTGCCTCCTCCGCTCCGCCTACGGCATCGACCTTCTCCGCCGTGGCCGTGCGCAGATCGTCGATATGGGACAGCCGTGCGTATTCGTCGGGACGCTCCAGCCAATTGGCGATGCCTTCATCGAACGGATTGGCCGCGACGCCGACGATGGACAAGCTTGCCTCCTCATCGGCCGTCAGTCCGATCAAATCCCGCAGGCGGGATCTGATATTCGCTTTCTTAATTTCGAGATTACGTTCGTAATCGACATCGTCCTCGACGTCGGCA
Source organism: Azospirillum sp. UENF 112521 (assembly GCF_058780665.1). Classification (NCBI taxonomy): domain Bacteria; kingdom Pseudomonadati; phylum Pseudomonadota; class Alphaproteobacteria; order Rhodospirillales; family Azospirillaceae; genus Azospirillum; species Azospirillum sp. UENF 112521. Next base: position 55,556 of record NZ_JBSNCI010000001.1, on the reverse strand, counting down.
ACCATATCGAAGCGGCCGATGACGAAGACCGTACGCGAGAGTAGGGCAAGCTCGCGGAAAAGCCAGTTCAATTCGTCCCGATGGCTGTCCTTCAGCGGATTGGATGGGTTCAGGACATAAAGGACGAGATTGGCTTCGCTCACATATTTACGGCTCAGCTCCTTGTATTTTTCCGCGACGCCATCACCGATATTCTTTTCCTTGAAGCCGAACAGGCCGGGCGTGTCGATCAATTCAACCTTATCGCTGGCGTCATAGACCGTGACTGCGTTTGACGACTCGCTCTGGCTGATCTTCATGTCGTTGGGCACCATGCCGAGCCAAGCGGCGGCGAGCGACGTCTTGCCCTCGGAGAAACCGCCAACCAGCGCAACCTTCAATTTCCCCACCCCGGCGGCACTGAGCTTGTCGAGCTTCTCTCTCAGATGCTTGGGAAGCGTAACCCCCAGCTTCTCGCCGATTTCAAGAAAAGTCAGAATATCGCTGACGTCATGGGTCTGGTGGGAGGCCATCATAATCATTCCTAGAGTGTGAAATGGGTTGGGCTAACTGCCGCTCGCGGACGTTTTTGACATTTCTCAGCCGGTCGACGAATACACCTCGGCATAGCGGTAAAGGTAGGAGGGGTCTTCAGCGAGCTGCCTCAGGTCGCCAACTGACTTTCTCATCGAATTGGCTGCCGCATTAAAATTCTGTTCCACGGATTGCAAGGGAAGCGTCATATCAAGAACATGCTTCCTGAGATCTCTCTCAATCTGCCGCAGTGTTTCATTCACATCTTTGCGCAATTTTGGCTTTAACATGTCGATGTTTTTATTTAGAGACAGTTTTTGCTGATCCTTATGATAATCACTGCTGAAGAAATTCCAGAAACTGCGAAAAATACCCATGACCGCAGTAATTCCAGCAATTATTGGCCCACCGGCCAGCAAAGCTACTGCCGTATTTACGGCAGTCCCAAAAACCCCACCCCAGTCGATGCCGCTATTCGTGCTAACTTCTGCAGCATGAGAGAAGGAAGAAACAAAATCCTTACTGTCAAATGCACGGGTATCCTTGAGATATTTCTCTACGAGCTGAAGCGCTTCCTTGCACGATTTCTGCGCATTCCGAACGGTGCTCCCCACCCTGCTATTGACAGTTTCTGGAAGTCGATCACGCTCCTCAGAAAGAACCTGCTCAAGCTTTTTCTTCAGCTCGCCATCCCCGCTCAACCCTTTTTCAATCGCCTGCAACATCTCCTTCCGCACGCGCAAGACACACCCGTTCGTCACTTCATCGGTGAGGCGCTTCACGGCTTTCGACGCATCCTCGGCGATCATCTCCAGTTCCGGCCCCAGGATCTTAAGCTGCTTTCCCAACTCTCTGGCGGGTTTTGCGAAGTGGTGCTCAGCCTTCTTTTCCAGAAAATCGGCCGCCGCCATGATGGGTGGAAGCAGCTTGTCGAGATTGGCTTGAGCGATTTCGCTCCGGGTCGGGACGTTGTCCCTCAACAATTTTCCAAAACTTTTGACGTTGCTGAATGCCAGCAAGTCAGTCGAACTCACTTTCGTGAGAAATTTCTCTCGCTGGCTGGCGAAGCGGCTGTCGGACGGCAGATTATCGGCCAATGCCAGAAAACCGGGCAAGGCGCTTAGAACAACATGCCCTTGATAATGAGAACCCAGTACTTCGCGCATCTTCCCATCGAGCGAATTCACTCCATCGGCAAGGCTCTGCCTCTCATCGTCGTTGGCGAGCGAAGTACCGATCTGCCTTGGGTTGTTCAGCTTCTTGTTATAAACGGCCCAGACTTTTGCCTGAGGCTTAAGCTGCCGCTTAATCTTTTCCAGCGTCCCGTCCCGCCCATCGTCGCCGCCCTGCGGCGGCCGGGCATCGGCGGTAACGTAAAAGACCACATGGGCACGGTGGAGAGCGTCCTCTATTTCAATAGCGACTTTCGCCTCGTTGCCCTCGATGCCCGGTACATCGACAAGGTTGAAACCGGTACCGTCATACAGGCATGGATGAGCGCTGGCTTTGCGCGTGTAATCGGGAGAACCATCCCCGATCGCGTCGCCAGGTATGTCTCCGGCAGAGCCGAACAGAAGCAGCAGCGCCTCAATTAAGGTTGACTTGCCGGCGTTCGTCTCGCCGTAAAACGCCACGCTCGGATCCGTCCAATCGAGGCGCTTCCATATCTGTGCAATTTCTTGATGCAAATTGGCTTCAGCATCTGCAACAATTTTCTGCGCCACAATCATCGGGTCATTTATAGATTGCTCTTGGCTTCTTTTGTTCATTTTTAATATCACTTAACCAGAATTTTATCTCTTTTAGAGAGAGTTTTTCGATTTTAATAAAACCCGAAGTTCATATCAAGCGCTCAATCGGCAAAATATGTGTTCTTAGGCACTGAAACACACTGTTGAATGGTGAGCTCGACCGCCCCATAGCGAGAAAGAGCTTAAACAACCATCGAATCACAATTGAGTTCTCTTATGCCGTCCGACGTCCTGCAGACACGTCCGTGAAAATCATCCGGAGTAAAATTTCAGATGCACTCCACGCTCAATCCCCGCCCCACCATCCCCACGCATCCCAGCAATGCCCCACCATTTCGTGTGACCTTTCACGCATGCCCTTGACGTGCGCATCCCTTTGCCCACATAAGCCCTTACGAAACATTCGGTCCCAGTCGTCCGACGGCCGCCGCACGGCGCCTCCGGCAGGGACTCTTCATCCCGAGATCCGCATCGACGAGCGATGCACGCCCGTCCGGCAGCGTCGAATGCCGGCCTAAGTGAGACGTACGACAGAGGCATGACGTTTGATTCAAAGCGGCGCCGGATGGCGCCGAACAACCGCGCACGCAACCGCAACCCGCGTCCGCGTGATGATTTCGACAGCTCCCGCCCTCCGGCCAATCCGGTCCATGGCGGCGGCCCCACCGGCCCGGTTCCCGGCAAGGACGAGATCCTGTTCCTTCCGCTGGGCGGCTGTTCCCGCATCGGCATGAACATGGCGCTCTACGGCCATGCCGGCAAATGGCTGATCGTCGATGCCGGCGTCGCCTTCGTCGGCGACGAGATGCCGGGCATCGACAGCCTGATGGCCGATCCGGCCTTCATCGAAGAGCGGATGCAGGATGTCGTCGGGCTGGTGGTGACCCACGCGCACGAGGACCATATCGGCGCGATCCACCATCTGTGGCCGCGCCTGCGCTGCCCGATCTATGCCAGCCCCTTCGCCTCCCACATCATCCGGGACCGGCTGAAGGAAAAGGGCGCCCACCGCGCCGCCAAGGTGCAGACCTTCGAGATCGGCGACACGCTGACCATCGGTCCCTTCCGGATCGAGACCATCGCCGTCACCCACTCGATCCCCGAGCCGATGTCGCTGGCGATCCGCACGGCGGCCGGCACGGTCCTGCACACCGGCGACTGGAAGTTCGATCCCAACCCGCTGGTCGGCCGCAGCACCGATTTCGCCGCGCTGAAGCGGCTGGGCGACGAAGGGCTGCTCGCCATGATGTGCGACAGCACCAACGCCGACGTGCCCGGTTCGACCGGGTCGGAGGCCGACGCCCGCGCCGGCCTGATCGGCGCCTTTGCCAACCGCTCCGGCGCCATCGCGGTGACCGGCTTCGCCTCCAACGTCGCCCGCATGACCGCGGTGGCGGAAGCGGCGGCAGCGGTCGGGCGCAAGGTGGTGCTGGTCGGCCGCTCCATGCTGCGCATGGAAAAGGCGGCGCAGGCCTGCGGCTATCTCGACCATGTGCCGGACTTCATGGATGTCCGCGAGGCGTCTTGGACCCCGCGCGACAACCTCGTGTTCCTGTGCACCGGCAGCCAGGGCGAGGAACGGGCCGCACTCAGCCGTCTGGCCCGCAACGAGCACCGCGAGCTGTGGCTGGAAGAGGGCGACACCGTCATCTTCTCCGCCCGCGCCATCCCCGGCAACGAGGAGGCGCTGGCCGAAATCCACGAGCATCTGCGCGGCATGGGCGTCGAGATCGTCACCCCGGCCGATGCGCCGGTCCATGTCTCCGGCCACCCGAAGCGCGACGACCTCGCCCGCATGTATGGCTTGGTCCGTCCCCGCTTCGCCGTGCCGGTCCATGGCACCATCGAGCATATGGAAGCCCATGCCCGCCTCGCCCGGACCTGCGGCGTCGAGCGCGCGCTGGTTCCGGAGGACGGCGACATCCTGCGCATCGCCAAGGAAGGCACCCGCGTCGTCGGCCGCATCGAGCCGAAGCGCCTCGCCAACACCGGGCGGGAGCTGATCGCCTGGATCCCTGCCGAACTGCCGGCGGAAGAGACGCTCGTCGCGGCGGCCTGATCGCCGCGGAAGCGCCGGACGGACAAAAGCGAACGGGCCCTGTGGAACACTCCACAGGGCCCGTTCGCTTTTCTACGGCACCCGAACCGTCATTCGGCCGGGGTGGCAACCATCGGAACCTCGATGGCGCGGGCCTGGAGCAGTTCCTTCCACTTGCGGAAGGCGGCGATCAGGATGATGAAGCCCAGCGTCAGCATGATGATCGAGATGCCGGCGTTGAAGGGGTTGTAGCCCTTGGCGGCCTTGTTCAGATAGACGTTGGCGATCATCCAGTAGCCGGCGACGTTCACCGTGACGAACAGGTAGGCCAGCGGGATCAGGCAGGTCAGCATGTAGATCCGCTTCTGGGCCAGCCGCAGGATGATGGTGGCGCCGATGATCAGGCCGACCGAGGCCATCAGCTGGTTCGACACGCCGAACAGGGCCCAGACCGAGTTGATGTCGCCCGACGTCAGCAGATACCCCCAGGCCACGCAGGCGATGACGCTGGCGATGATCGAACCGGGGACCCAGTCCAGCCGCTTCATCGGGGCATAGACGTCGCCCAGCAGGTCCTGGATCAGGTAACGGGCGACGCGGGTGCCGCTGTCCACGGCGGTCAGGATGAACACCGCCTCGAACATCACGACGAACTGGAAGAAGTAGGAGGCGAGGCTGTTGAACCACGGCACGCGGGTGAAGATTTCCGTCATGCCGACCGCGAGGGTCACCGCACCGCCGGTCCGGCCGTAGAGGTCGAGGCCGATGTCCTGGCTCAGACGCGGCAGGTCGACCACGGTCATGCCCAGGGCCTTGAAGGCGGCCGGAGCGGAGTTGATGGCGAAGTAATCGGCCGGATGCAGGGCGGTGGCGGCGATCAGCGCCATGACGCCGACCAGGCATTCCGCCAGCATGCCGCCGAAGGCCACCGGACGGATGTCGCTCCACTTGTCGATCAGCTTGGGCGTGGTGCCCGACCCGATGAAGGCATGGAAGCCGGAGATGGCGCCGCAGGCGATGGTGATCGAGATGAAGGGCCAGACCGGGCCGTTCAGCACCGGGCCGCCGCCATGGATGAAGTCGGTCAGGGCGGGGAAGCGGATTTCCGGGTTGATGAAGACGACGCCGACGACCAGCGCGCCGAACACGCCGACCTTCATGAAGCTGGACAGGTAGCCGCGCGGGGTCAGCAGCAGCCAGACCGGCAGCGCCGTGGCGAAGAAGGCGTAGATAGGCAGGATGACGGCGACCGTTTCGGCATGCAGCGTCAGCCATTCGCCCAGCAGCGTGCCCTGGATGTAGGGGCCGGCGAAGACCGAGGCGGCGATGGCGGCGATGCCGACCTGGGTGGCGCCCTTGGACGAGCCGGTGACCTTCTCGTAGAGGCCGAGCGCGATGGCGATCGGGATCGTCATGAACACCGCGAAGGCGCCCCAGGCGTTGCGTTCCAGCGCATGGACGACGACCATCGACAGGCCGGCCATGGTGATGGTGATGATGAACAGCATCGCCAGACCGGTGCACCAGCCGGCCACCGGGCCGAGTTCGGCCTTGGCGACTTCGGACAGCGACTGTCCCTTGTGCTTCATCGAGGCGAACAGCACGACGGTGTCATGCACCGCACCGCCGACGACGCAGCCGATCAGCAGCCACAGGAAGCTCGGCAGGTAGCCGAACTGGGCGGCCAGCACCGGACCGACCAGCGGGCCGGCGGCGGCGATGGCGGCGAAATGCTGGCCGGCATTCACCCATTTCTTGGTGGGCACATAGTTCTTGCCGTCCGCCAGGATGTGGGACGGGGTGACTTCCGAATCGTCGGCACGGAGAACCTTGCGCACGAAGAACACGCCGTAGAAGCGGTAGCAGAGCGCAAGAATGCAGAGTGTCGCGATCACAAATGTTAGGGCGTGATCCATGACGGCTCTCCTGAAAGGGATATGCCGCCGGTGTACGCCCGCCGCGGGGCCTCGTGGGGTGGAATGCCGCGAGCGGCAGCCGGGAGATGCCGAGCGGCAGCCGGCAGGGGGCGAGCGGCGGCGCCCGAATACCTCCCCGGCCGCCGCCCCGCCCACGCTCACTTGCCGCCGCTCATTTGTCGCCGCTCACTTGCCGCCGGTAACGTCCAGGAAGGTGCCGGTGATGAAGGAGGCCTCGGGGCCAGCCAGCCACAGGATCGCCCGCGCGACCTCCTCGGGCTGGCCGCCCCGCCCCATCGGGATCGAGTCCTTGACGCGGTCCACCCGGCCCGGCTCGCCGCCGCTGGCATGCATGTCGGTGTAGATGTGGCCGGGGCGGATGCAGTTGACGCGGATGCCGTCGCGCGCGACCTCCTTGGAGAAGCCGATGGTGAAGGTCTCCAGGGCGCCCTTGGAGGCGGCATAGTCGACATACTCGTTCGGGCTGCCGAGCCGGGCCGATGCCGACGAGACGTTGACGATCGCGCCGCCCGGCCCGCCGTGGCGATGCGACATGCGCCTGGCCGCCTGCTGCGCGCAGAGGATCGGGCCGATGGCGTTGACCGCGAAGATGCGCTGCATCCGCTCGAAGCCGAGATCCTCGGTCCGGCATTGCCGCGCCAGCACCGCGGCGTTGTTGACCAGCACGTCGATGCGGCCGAACTCGCGGTCGATGGCCTCGAACAGGGCGGCGACCTGCGCCGGGTCGGCGCTGTCGGCGCGCACCGCCAGGGCCCGGCGCCCCAGGGCCTCGACATCCGCCGCCACGGCATGGGCGGCAGCCTCGTCGGAGACGAAGCTGATTGCGACATCATAGCCCTGGGCGGCGGCGAGCCTTGCGGTCGCAGCCCCCATGCCGCGCCCGCCGCCCGTTATCAGGATCAGCGGCGCTTGAGAGACGGTGGTCATCGACAGGGATCTCCTTATGGCGGTGGGACGGTCAGGCGGAGCGCGGCAGGCCGGACCCGCCCTGCGGTTCCGCGGCGGACGCGTTCAGATGCGGCCTCAGCATCAGGACGAGCGGGACGATCAGGGCGGCGGTCGCCGCCGAGGCCAGCACGCCGGTCGTCTGGCTGCTGTGGTCGGCGATGGCGCCGTAGAGGATCGGGGCCAGCCCGCCGGAGCCGATGACGCTGGTGTAGAAGACCGCGAAGGCCCGGCCGGTGTCGCCGTTGGACAGCTCCGGCACGGTGCCGTAGAGCACCGAGGAGGTGCCGTTGAGCACGATGCCGAGCAGCGGCAGCAGGATCAGCGTCGGCGTCAGCGAGGTGAGCAGCGTCGCCGCGATCAGCAGGGCGGTGGCGGCTTCGGTCGCCATGACGCAGCCGACCACCCCCAGCCGCTCCCCGAGCAGGCTGCAGGTCGCCTTCCCCAGCGCGCCGCCGATGAACAGCAGGGCCAGCGCCAGCCCGACCGTCGCCGAATCCCCGCCCTGGCCATGGATGAGGAAGGGCAGGAAGAGCAGATAGCCCATACGGGTCGCGGTATCGAGCGCGCCGATCGCCGTCAGGATGCCGAAGCCGCCGCGGCCGCGCCCCGCCGCCTTCGTCTTGGCGGCCCTGGTGATGGGAACCGCCGGCAACAGCGGCAGCAGGGCGGCCGACAGGACGAGCCCGATGGCCGCCATCAGCCCCAGCACCGGCTGCCAGCCGAAAAACGGCAGCAGCACGGCGACCAGCGCCGGCAGAGCCGCTTTCCCAAGATCGCCCGAGAAATTGTAGATGCCGAGCGGATGGCGCGACGCGGCCCCATAGCTGACGGTGACGAGCATCGAGCCGCAGGGGTGCTGGATGCTCGATCCGATGCCGGCGACGACGAGGCCGACGCACAGGCCCGGCAGGCCGAGCGGCAACGCCATGATCAGCAGGCCCGTCGCCGCCAGGACGGTCGACAGGATCAGCGCCGCCCGCGGCGACAGGCCGCGCAGGGCCCGGTCGGCCGGGATCTGCAACCCTCCCATCGTCCCGGAATACAGGGCGCGGATGACGGCAAGCATCGCATAGGACAGGCCGAACTGCGCCTGCCACACCGGCAGGAAGACATAGAGGGCGTCGGTGTAGCCGTCATGCACCGCATGGGCAAGACACGCACCCGTCAGGCTTTTCTTCTTCTCCGTCCACCACTGTCTCGGATTCATCGTCATTGGCTTTCCCGGCGGCGCCACAGCCATTGCCCGGCTGGTCTGATTGGGCAGGCAGGGTATACCCGTGACGATTCATCGACTAGTATGGTTTGAATCACGGATAGTGTTCGTTTTCCTCACGGGTTTCCCCAAAGGACCGCTGATGCGCCGCCTTCCTCCGCTGAACGCCCTGCGCATCTTCGAGGTCGCGGCCCGGACCGGCAGCTATGCCGAGGCCGGGGCCGAACTCGGCCTCACCCATGGCGCGGTCAGCCGGCAGATCGCCACGCTGGAAAGCTGGCTCGGGCAGAGGCTGTTCACCAAGGAGGGGCGACGCATGGTGGCGACGCCGATGGCACGGATCTTCGCGTCCGAGGTCGGGCTGTCCTTCGACCGGCTGGCCGTCGCGGCGGACGCCTGCGGCCGGCCCGACGCGCGGCGCATCCTGCGGGTCAGCGCCCCGACCAGCTTCGCCATGCGCTGGCTGATCCCGCGGCTCGGCCGCTACCATGCCGGCCATCCGCAGGTCGAGGTGGCGGTCACGACGGTTTCGACGGTGCTGGAGGAACTGCGCGGTGGCGTCGACGTGGCGATCCGGCGCGGTGCCGCGCGGGAGCATGTGTGGCCCCAGCACCGCGTCGTTCCGGTGCTGGACGATGTCGACACGCTGATCATGAGCCCGGCGCTGTTCGCGCAGCGGCCGATCCGCAAGCCCGCCGACATCGAGGGCCACACCCTGCTCGCCAGCGAAACCCGTCCGGGCGATTGGGCGGGCTGGCTCGACGCGGCGGGGCTCCAGCATCTGGCCGGGCATCCCCGCCAGATCTTCGACCACTTCTTCGTCACCCGTCAGGCGGTGGAGGACGGGCTCGGCATCGGGATCGGCCCGCTGCCGATGCTGGACATCGACATCGCCAACGGAAAGCTGATGACGCCGCTGCCCGACATCCGGGTTCCGAGGACGGGGTACGTGGCGCTGGTTCCACCCCAGGCCGATGCGGGAAAGCTGGTCGCCGGCTTCGTCGACTGGCTGGTCGGCGAGGCGCAGGGACCGGTGTGACCGGCCGGGCGGCGGACGCGACCGGGAGCCGCTCAGGCCCCGGAATGCGCCGCTCGGACCGCCAGGGCGCCGCTCGCCGGAAAGCGGCCCGGCGCTTGCCGCAACGGCGCTATGGTGGGACGTCCCACATCGCCGCGCGGCTTCCGACAGAGATCTCCGATGACCGATACCTGCCCCCGCACCCCTTTGCGCAAGGCCCTTGCCAACCTGCGCCGCCTGTTCAACGACGACAGCTACGACCGCTACCGCGAGGCCCAGGCCCGCCTCGCCCCGGACGAGCCGCCGCTCGACCCGCGGTCCTTCAAGGCGCGGCAGATCCTGATGACTCTGGGACGGGGCTGCTGCGGCCGGTAGCCGGCTCGCCCAAACCGGGAGCGGGGCCGGGACCGGCTTCGGGCTTCAGTCCGGGAAGCCGCGCCCGGCTGCCGCTGCGTTCCGAATAGGCGCGGGTCAGCTCCGCCCCGAACAGGAAGATGACCGCCGAATAATAGACCCACAGCAGGATCAGCACAAAGGAGCCGGCCGCGCCATAGACCGAGACCACGCCGCTGGTGGCGATGTAGAAGCCGATCAGGAACTTCCCCACCGCGAACAGGAAGGCGTTCACCGCCGCCCCCAGCCAGACGTCGGCCCAGCGGATGTAGGTGTCGGGCAGGATGCGGTAGATCAGGGCGAACAGGCCGGTCAGCACCGTCCAGGACACCAGCACGTCGAACAGCCACAGCAGCGAAGGCATCGCCGGCAGATAGGCCGAGGCCCAGCGGCCGGCCGCCGCCAGCCCGGCGCTGACCACCAGCGAGACGATCAGCAGGAAGCCGATGGCGGCGATCAGCGCCAGCGCCTTCAGCCGCACCCGCACCAGCCAAGTGATGGTCGATTCCTGGGGCGCGGCCACCCGCCAGATGCGGTTCAGCCCGGCCTGAAGCTCGACGAAGACGGTGGTGGCGCCGACCAGGATGGTGCCGATGCCGATGACGCTGGCGACGATGCCGGTCTCCTTGGCACCGGCCCGCGCGATCAGATCCTGCAGGGTTTCGCCGGCATCGTGCCCGACCAGCGCGGTCAGCTGATCGACCAGCGCGCCGCGCGCCGCCTCGTCGCCGAACACCAGCCCGGCCAGGGCGATCACCAGGATCGCCAGCGGCGCCAGCGAGAAGATGGTGTAGAAGGCGATGGAGGCCGCCATGCTCATCGCGTCGTCGTTCATCCAGCCATAGGCCGCATCGACGACTATCGCCCATCCCCGCCGCACCCTGCCCATCGCCCCCTCCTGTCCCGTACCGTATCCCCCGCTAACACCGGCGGCGGCCATTCGGTCATGGTCGGAGGACAGGAGAGCGCCGGTGACGGACAGAAATCCACGGTCGGCCGGCTGCGAGGGATGGGCCGGGCCGGGGGGAAACCGACGCCAGGACAGTGCGGCGAAACTGATCCAGATTGGACTTTGCCCGCCGCTGACCGGTGCCTTCGGGGCGGCCCGCCATCCCGTCGGGCCAGGACGATGTCGTTCAGAAAATCGCGGCGTTCAGGTTCTTCTCGAAATTCTTCAGGAAAGCCGACACCTCTTCCGCGGCCTTCTTGTCCTGCCACGACGACAAGGACTTGATGTTCTTTGCAATGTCGGGCCGGATGTCCATCTCGGTCTTGCGGTTCAGCAATGTGTTCGCGATCCCCTGCTTGGCGGCAAAGCCGTCGAATTTCTTGGCCTCGTCGGCCAGCTTTTTGAGCAGCGGGATCATCTTCGAATCGTCGAGGATGATGGCGTGCAGGGCCTTGTTCTTGCCCTTGCTTTCCTTCCACATTTCCGCCCACTCTTTCCCGAGCAGCTTCGGATCCACCTCGTCCGATTCGTGGGTGATGCATCTGCAGAAGTCATCGAGGGTATCGAGCCCCTCTTCTTTTTCCTTCTTTGTGGCGATCAACCTGGCTTTCAGTTTCTTGCCCAAAGCCCCTGCCAGGGCCACGACCTGCGACTTCAGGGACTCGACGACCTTGCTCTGGTCGGACATCATCTTGGTGTAGGTCTTGTACTCGTCGAAGAGCCCATCGAGATCCTTCGACACGACAGCGAATTTGTTGCTGAATTTGTGCTTCACCAAGTGTTCGCGATGCTTTTTGGTGAGACCATCCCATTCACGCAGGAGATCTGAAACTTTCTTTGCCATTTCCATCACCGCCGAAAAACAAGAAGGTTGACGGAAAAGGAGATCTTCCTTTTTCCTGTCATTCTGAAGCGATGGTATCCGTCTCAGGTTTTCAGACAAACAGCGGACCCATCCAAAATGGGGGTTCCGCAACTCCAGCCTTCCATATCGCCTTGCTTCACTCTTGGGATGCAATTGCCGATGCAAGCGGGCACCGGCTTCACCCCATCCCCAGCCGCTCCTTGAGCGCCCCCAGGAAGCGCCGGCTGACCGGGACCGTGTGCCCGCCGGTGGTCTGAATCTCCGCCAGCCCGCCGTCGGCGAAGCGGATTTCCCGGATGCGGTCCGGGTTGACCAGATGCTGGCGGTGGCAGCGGAACAGCGGGCTCTTCTCCTGGATGGTGTGGAGCGTCAGCTCGGTGAAGCGCTCCTGCCCGTCCTCCCCCACCACATAGACTCCGGCGGGGCGGGAGACGACATACTCGACGTCGGCCAGCTTCATCAGGGTGATGCGGTTGACCCCGGTGCAGGGGATGTGGCGCAGCTCCGCCGCCCCCGGCAGCACCGCGACCTCCTGCGGGGCGCGCTGGCGGCGCAGCCGCTGCAACGTCTTCGCCAGCCGCGCCGGATCGGCCGGCTTCAGCAGATAGTCGAAGGCATGCTCCTCGAAGGCCTGGACGGCATATTCGTCGTGCGCGGTCAGGAAGACGATGCGCGGCATCCGCTCGGGATCGAGCATGCTCAGCATCTCCAGACCGCTGACCCGCGGCATCTGGATGTCGAGGAAGACCACGGCGGGCGCCTGCCGGTTGATGGCGCCGATGGCCTCGATGGCGTTGGCGCATTCGCCGACGATGCGGATGTCGGCGGAGTCCTCCAGCAGGCGGCGCAGCTCCTCGCGCGCCAGCGGCTCGTCATCGACGATCAGGACGGTGATGGCAGCGGGCATTGCGGGAGCCGTCATGCGGGCACGGTTTCCTCAAGGGGCAGGCGCAGGGTGACGCGGGTGAAGGCATCCGGCTCGCAGGCGACCGACACGCCGTACGCCTCACCGTAGCGGTTGCGGACGCGGCGGTCGACGATGGTCATCCCCAGCCCGTCGCCGCCCGGCTTGGCCTCATAGAGCCCGGCATTGTCCTCCACCGCCAGCAACAGGTCGCCGCCGTCCCGCCGCGCCGCGATGCGCACCCGGCCGTCGCCCAGAAGCTGCGCCGTGCCGTGCTTGATCGCGTTCTCCACCAGCGGCTGGAGCGAGAAGGCCGGCAGCCGGGCGTGGCGCAGCTCGTCCGGCACCTCGATCTCCACCGCCAGCCGCCCGGTGAAGCGGGCCAGCTCGATCTGGAGATAGGCGCTGACATGTTCGACCTCGTCGGCCAGCGTCGCCATCTGGCTGGGGCGCTTCAGGTTCTTGCGGAAGAAGGTCGACAGGTTCTGCACCAGCTGCCGCGCCCGCTCAGGATCGTTGCGGATGACGGCGGAGATGGTGTTCAGCGCGTTGAACAGGAAATGCGGGTTCACCTGGGCATGCAGAAGCTTGATCTCCGACTGCGCCAGCAGCGCCTTCTGCTGCTCGTAGCGGCCGGCCAGGATCTGGTTGGACAGCAGGCGGGCGACACCCTCCCCCAGCGTGCGGTTGATGGTGGAGAAGATCTTGGTCTTCGGCTCATACAGCTTGATGGTGCCGATCACCCCGCCATCCTCGCCGACCAGCGGGATGACCAGCGCCGCCCCCAGCCGGCAGGCCGGGCTGATCGAGCAGCGATAGGCCACCTCGTTGCCGTCGGCATAGATCACCTGGTTGCTGGCGATGGCCTGATGCGTCTGCGGTGAGCTGATCGGCGTGCCGGGCAGATGGTGGTCGTCGCCCATGCCGATGAAGGCCAGCAGCTTTTCCCGGTCGGTGATGGCGACGGCGCCGACGCCGGTCTCCTCGAAGATGATGCGGGCGACGCGGGTGCTGTTCTCGCTGTTGAAGCCGCCGCGCAGCACGCCGTCGCAGCGCGCGGCGATCTTCAGCGCCTTGGCGGAAAAGGCGCTGGACTGCTTCTCGTCCAGCACCCGGCGCTCCAGCAGGATGCGCATGAACAGCGCGGCACCCAGGGTGTTGGCGACGATCATCGGGGCCGCCACCACCTCGACCAGATGCATCGCCGCCTCGAACGGCCGGGCCACCGCCAGGATGATCAGCATCTGCACCACCTCCGCCACGAAGGTGACGGCACCGACGCGCAGCGGGTTGAACAGCGGTTCGATCCGGCCCTGGCGCACCATGTGGCGGTGGACCAGCCCGCCGATCAGCCCCTCCGCCATGGTGGAGATGGCGCAGGCCAGCGCCGACATGCCGCCCAGCGAATAGCGGTGCATCCCGCCGGTCAGCCCGACCGCGAGCCCCACGGAAGGCCCGCCGAAGATGCCGCCCAGCACGGCACCGATGGCGCGGGTGTTGGCGATGCTGTCGTCGATGTGCAGGCCGAAATAGGTGCCCATGATGCAGAAGATCGAGAAGATCACGTAGCAGGCCAGCTTGTGCGGCCAGCGCACCGTCACATGGGTCAAGGGCAGGAACAGCGGCGTGCGGCTCAGCAGATAGGCGATCACCAGATAGACGCACATCTGCTGGAGCAGCGAGAGGACCAGGGTGAAGGGCTCGATGGGTATGGGAGGCATGGCGGTTTTCCCGGCAGCGGCCTTCCGGGACCGGCGCTGCTCCACGCCATCCTACACCGGTGGGGCGTCGCTGCCGATGGGACATCCTTGCATCCCTCGGGGCCGAGCCTTGTGCTGTCTCCTACAGCTCTGCCTTTATCGCCGGACGGACCTGGGCCGGATGGACCTGGCGCGGACGGGCCGGACCGCAACCCTGTTCGATGTACTGCCTGTATTCGTCGCGCTGGACGGCGTAGAGGTCTTCGCCCGCTGCCGGAATGGCCTTGGCGTGCCGCAGGGCGGACGCCGAGCCGCCCAGGTCGATCACCACGAAATCGACGGCGGCCAGCGTCGTCGAGATGAAGCTGAGCGCATAGACCTCCGCGGCGATGCCCGCCGTCAGGGCAACCGCCGCCACCGTATTGGTCGGCCCGACGAACGGCAGCACGAGGTACGAGCCGGGCGCGAGGCCGGTCTTGCAGAGCGACGTCCCGAAATTCTCCTCCCGGCGCTCCAGCCCGAGCCGCGTGGCGACATCGAACAGGCCGCCGATGCCGAGCGTCGAGTTGATCCCGAAGCGCGCCGCCGAGGCGGCGGCACCGCCCGCCCTGCCCTGCAAGCCGTTGTCGAGAACCAACTCGATCTCGGTCAGGTTCGCATAGGCGTTCGACAGGCCGGCCGAGACCGGGACAGGCACCCACGGCCCGATGCGATCGACGGCCGGATCGATGACCCAGTCGACCAGCCCCTTGTTGACCGCGAACATGGCGCGGTTGAACGGCTCCAGGGGGTCCGCGGCGAAGGCGGCGACCGGGGCGCACCCCATCGCCAGGGCCATGACCAAGCCAACCGCAAGCCTCGCCGCCATGCCGCCCTCCCCCTGCTTACCCGCCCCTGCTTACCCGCGCTCCCCGCCGGTCCAAGTCTAGCTGACGCCGGCGGCGGGCGGCAAATCAGGGGAACTCCGGGCGCCGCACCGCCCGCCCCTGCCCGTCAGTGCCGGCGCGGTGCCGGGTGCAGCAGGGCCAGTTCCGGGGTCACCGACTGCCGCATCGCCGCCTCCCAGTCGCTCATGGTGACGAAGCGCAGGCCCCGCCTCTCCCCTTCCTCCAGGATCGCCGGCAGCGCCGCGACGGTCGCCGCCTTGGTGCTGTGCATCAGCACGACGGCGCCGGGCTCCAGCCGCTCGACGATGCGCTGGCGGATGATGTCGGAGCCGGTGTCCTTCCAGTCCTGGCTGTCGGCGGTCCACAGCACCGTCGCCATGCCGTGCCGGCGCGCCAGCGCGGCCAGCGCATCGTCCACGTCGCCATAGGGCGGCCGGAACCATGTCGCCGCCACCCCGACCGACGCCAGCGCCTTTTCCGCCTGCGCCAGGTTCCACTCGCGCTCGGCCGGCTTCAGGTCGGTGGTCATCGGGTGGGTCTGGGTGTGGCTGCCGACCTCGTTGCCGGAGGTGGCGACCATCCTGGCGATGTCGCGATGCTCCGGGATCTTGGCGCCGATGTAGAAGAAGGTGGCCTTCGCCCCATGCGCCCGCAGGATGTCGAGGATTTGCGGGTCGTGCCCGTCCGGCCCGTCGTCGATGGTCAGCGCCACCACCCTGGCAGACGGCAGTGTCGGATCGACCTGGGCGAGGTCGAGGTCCGATCCGGGGATCAGATGCCGGGTCACGAAGGGGGCCGCCCCATGGGTGGCGGCATAGCTGCGCTGGCCGGACATGGCCGAGGCAGGCAGGCACAGCAGGGCTGCCGCCAGCCCGAGCGGCAGGACGGCGCGGCGGAACAGGGTCATCATCGCGAGGGGCACTTGGGAAAAGGTCGGGGCCGGCCCCTTCCCTAGAAAGGGGTAGGGCCGGCGGAAGACCTGAGCTTTGCGCCCGCCCGCCGCGATGGACAAGCGATTTATTGCGGACCTGGGGAGACAGGGGCGGGCACAGGGGGCGGGCACAGGGGGCGGATGGCCAACCGCCCCCCGCACAGCCGCCGTTACAGCTTGGCCCGCAGGGTCAGCAGGACGGTGCGCGGCTCGCCATAGATGTTGCCCGACTGCACGTTGTTGATGCGCTGGTAATAGGTGCGGTCGAACAGGTTCTTGACGTTCACCGCCGCCGTCACCTTCTCGGTCACGTCATAGGCGACGCGGGCGTCCACCGTCGCATAGCCGCCCTGGGTCAGGCGGGCATAGTTCAGCGACGGGAACTCGTTGTACGTCGAGGTCTGGGCGTTGATGCCGCCGCCGACGCTCAGCCGGTCGTCGATGCTCTCGGGCAGGCGGTAGTTGGTCCACAGCTTGACCTGGTGCATCGGCGCGATGGCGGTGAAGGCGCTGCCGGAGTTGGCGCTGCTGTCCAGACTCTTGGCGCGGGTGAAGGTGTAGCCGGCATAGGCGTCCCAGCCCGGCAGGATCTCGCCGGAGACGTCCAGCTCGAAGCCGCGGCTCTGCGCCTTGCCGCTGGAGATGTAGATCGACTGGTTGGGATAGCGCGGGTCGGACTGCGGCCGGTTCTCCTCCTCGATGTGGAAGACCGAGGCGGTGGCGTGCAGGCGGCCGCCGAAGTAGTCGGCCTTGACGCCGGCCTCGTACTGCCGGCCCTTCAGCGGCTCCAGCACCTTGCCGGACGCATCGACGAAGGACTGCGGCTGGTACATCTGCGTGACGCTGGTGTAGAGCGCGTAGGTGGAATTGACGTCGTAGACCAGGCCGGCATAGGGCGTGACCTTGCCGCGGACGGACGCGCTGCTCTCGGCGGTGCCGGCCAGCCGGTCGGCATCGACCTTGGTCTGCCACCAGTTCATCCGTCCGCCGACGATCAGCTTCAGCGGATCGGCCAGCTTCAGGCGCAGGACGCCATAGGTGCCCCAGCTGTCGGTGGTGGTCGTGGTGTCCTTCTGCCAGTTGCGCCAGGCCGGCTCGGCAACCGACGAGTTGGGGGCGAAGATGTTCTGCGTCACCGACCAGCTGCCGACCGGGTTGGCCGCGCGGTGGCGGAAGGTCCAGCGCTCGTAATTGGCGCCGACCACCGCCTCGTGGGTCTGGCCGAACAGCCCGAAATTGCCGCTGGCCGACAGGTCGGCGCCGACCTGGTCCTGGTCGTAACGGACCTTCTGGGCGTAGAGCGTCGTCCGGTTCACCCCCGGCGTGACCGGGGAGTAGGCGTAGGCCATCTTCCGGTCCATCTCGTTGTCGATGTAATGGGTGGCGAGCTTCACCGCCCAGCCATTGTCGAACTTGTGCTCCAGATCGGCGAAACCGCCCTTGGTGGTGAAGATGTCGCGGTTCCATTCCTCGCCCAGCGAGGTCGAGCGGTCGACGTCGAGCAGCCGGAACTGCGGCTGTCCGTTCACCACCGTGGCATAGCCCGGCAGGTTCCAGGCGCCCTTGTAGCTCATGCGCTGGTACCAGGCGCCGGCCGTGAGCGTGGTGTCGGGCGTCAGGTCGGCGGCGATGCTGCCATAGGCGACCGCCCGGTCCTGCGCCGTCCAGTCCTGGAAGCCGTTGCGGTCCTGATAGGCGCCGACGAAGCGTCCGCGCAGGCTGCCGGACTGGTTCAGCGGCCCGGTGATGTCGCCTTCGCCGCGATAGTTGGCGTAGGAGCCGGCGGTCAGTTCGCCATAGCCCTCCAGCGTCTTCTTCGGCGTCTTGCGGACCAGGTTGATGGCGCCGCCGGGGCCGCCCATGCCGTTCAGCAGCCCGGCCGGTCCCTTCAGCACCTCCACCCGCTCATACATCGCCAGATCGGGCGAGGCGAAGATGCGGCTGTCCAGCGTGGTCGGCACGCCGTCGAACTGCAGGTTCGTCATCTCGAAGCCGCGCGAATAGAACTGCAGGCGGTTGCCGTCGATCGGCTCCACCGTGACGCCCGGCGTCTGCTTCATCGCGTCTTCGAGCGTGATGAGCTTCTGCTCCTCGATGCGCTCGCGCGGCACCGTGGTGACAGTCTGCGGCACCTCGCGCGGGGCGAGCGGCAGCTTGGAGCCGATTGTGGTCGGCGGGTTGGCGTCGCGCTGGCGGTCGGCGCCGACGTCGATGGTCGGCAGGGTCATCGCCCCGGACGACATCGCCCCCGACGGGGCCGTGTCGCCCGTGTTCGTCGTCGCTTGCGCCAAGGCCAGGGCCGGCAGCAGCAGGGCTGCCGCCGCAACCGACGCCAGCAGGCGGACGCGCCCCCTGTTCCGTCTCCCAAGGCGTCCGGGCTGCCTGTTAATCGTCATTCCGATGATCCCCCATTCGTCACTGTGCTGATGTCAATTCACGGTTTTATTGGCCACGGCCGGCCCCCCGGTCAGGGCCGTGGCGATGCGCCGGCGGTTGGAAGTGCGCGCTCGATCCGCGCTCTTCCTGCCGGCACCAGCGTGAGGTCGGGCCAGATCGAATGGTGCTTCTCCGTCGTCATCACGACGTCGAAGCCCGTGTCGGGGCTATCCCAACTCATGCCGAACCTCCTTCTGCCGAAGATGCGGAAGGGATGTCGTTATCGGGGTAGGAGCAGCTGGAAGAATGCGTCCTGCGTTCTTGCATAATGATATTAATTCTTATTCGCAATATAGTTTGTGGTAAGCCAGCGCTCGGCCACGCGGAACGGCGGTGCCGCCCCTACCCGCGCGATCCGTGGCACCTCTGCCAACCCCACCGCGTGCTCGCCACTGCACCGGTATCCATCGCCATCGCTGCCCACCCAGGGGCGGGAGGCAATGGAGTGCCCCAATATGCAAACGATTCTCACTCGCAGTAAAGATGTTTTCTGCGCCCTCCCCTTCGACAGCGTGGTGATCTTCCGAAAATTAGCCGGTGGACGAGACTGGATGAGCTGGCCACCGGCTCAGGTCACGGCGCCGCGTGACAGGCCGGTGCTGCGCCTGGACTATGCCGGCGGGCTTTCTCCGCCGCGGCGATGTGGGACGTCCCACAACAAGCGCGCAGAGCGTGGGACGTCCCACATCGCCCTCTACCGCCCGCCCCCAAGCTCCCGCACCAGATCCACCAGCGCCCGCAGCCCCGGCGGCAGATGGCGCCGGCCTGAGTAGTAAAGACACAGTCCGGGAAACGGCTGCGTCCACTCCTCCAGCACGCGCAGCAGGCGTCCGGCGGCGATGTCGTCGGCGACATGCCATTCCGCCAGATAGCCGAGCCCCAGCCCAGCACGCACCGCGTCGAGCATCAGGTCGGCATCATCCAGGATCAGCGGCCCGGTGCCGTCGATGGCGACCGTCTCGCCATGCCGCTCGAACTCCCAGCGGTAGAGGGCGCCGCTCGGCAGGCGGCTGCGGATGCAGCGGTGGCCGGCAAGGTCGGCCGGCGCCTCCGGCAGGCTGCGGCCGGCGAAATAGCCCGGCGTGCCGACGACCGCGAAGCGGAGGTCGGGGCCGAGCGGGATGGCGATCATGTCCTGCGGCACCTGCTCCGCCAGCCGCACGCCGGCATCGAAGCCCTCCAGCACGATGTCGACCAGCTTCCCTTCGGTGACGATGTCGACCGTCATTTCAGGATAACGGCGCACATACTCCAGAATGACCGGCTTCATGATCATCCGCGCAGCACCGGCCGAGCTGTTGATGCGCAGCGTTCCGGCGGGGGCCAGCCGATGGTCGGACAGCCGGTCGATGGCGGCGCGGATGTCGCGCAGGGCAGGGGCGGTGTCGGCGACGAACTGCTCGCCCGCCTGGGTCAGCGCCACGCTGCGCGTCGTGCGGTGGAACAGCCGCACCCCCAGCCGCTCTTCCAGCGCCGCGATGGCATGGCTGAGCGCCGAGCGCGACATCCCCAGTTCGGCCGCCGCGGCGCGGAAGCCGCGATGCCGGGCGACGGCCTGCACCGCTTCCAGCTCCATCAGTCCGGTCACGCTCATTGTCCCGATCCGTTCACCGATGCATGCGGGATTGTCCACCTTATCACCCGGCGGCCCCTGTGCCACCTGAATGGCCGACACCCACCGACCACTCCGGGAGAGCCCGATGCACGAGATCGACAGCATCTATATCGACGGCCGCTTCGTCACCCCGCATGGGACTGAGCAGTTCGACCTGCACAATCCGGCGACCGGGGCCGTCACCGGCCGCGTCCGCCTTGCCGACGAGGAGGATGCGCATGCCGCAATCGCCGCCGCCAAGCGCGCCTTCCCGGCCTTCTCCCGGACGGCCAAGGCGGAGCGGATCGCCCTGCTCCACCGGATGGGCGATGCCCTGGCCGCCCGGCGCGACGACCTGCTCGATGCGGTGATCGAGGAGTATGGCGCCCCGGCCTCGCGTGCCGGCTTCATGGTCGATCACCCGGTGAACGCCTTTCGCGAGACCGCCGAACTGCTCGCCGATTACCCCTTCGTCCGCCGGATGGGCACGGCCGAGGTCAGCATGGAGCCGCTCGGCGTCGCCGGGCTGATCACGCCGTGGAACAGCAACGCCGGCTTCATCTGCGGCAAGCTCGCCACCGCCATCGCCGCCGGCTGCACCGCGGTGATCAAGCCCAGCGAGATGAGCGCCCGCCAGACGCGGATCGTCACCGAGGCGCTGCATGCCGCCGGACTGCCGCCCGGCCTGTTCAACATCGTGACCGGGCGCGGCGAGCGGGTGGGGGCGGCGATCTCCAGCCATGCGGACGTCGCCAAGATCTCCTTCACCGGCTCCACCGCCACCGGCAAGGCGATCCTGCGCGCGGCAGCCGACAGTCTGAAACGCGTCACGCTGGAGCTGGGCGGCAAGTCGCCGACGATCATCCTCGACGATGCCGACCTGTCGCGGGCGATCCCGCTGGCGGTCGGTGCCGCCTTCATGAACAGCGGCCAGGCCTGCATCGCCGGCACCCGCCTGCTGGCTCCGCGCAGCCGGCTCGCCGAGATCGAGGCGCTGACCAAGGCGGCGGTCGAGGCGGTGCGTAACGGCAATCCACGCGATCCGGCGATCATTGTCGGTCCGATGGTCAGCCGGACCCAGTGGGAACGGGTGCAACGCTACATCCGCATCGGGGTGGAGGAGGGCGCCGTCCTGCTGGCCGGCGGGGAAGGGCGGCCGGAGGGCCAACCGGAATTTTCCGGCGGCTGGTTCGTGCGGCCGACCCTGTTCACCGGCGTCCGCAACGACATGACCATCGCGCGCGAGGAGATCTTCGGCCCCGTCCTCTCCATCATCGCTTACGAGGACGAGGAGGAGGCGGTCGCCATCGCCAACGACACACTCTACGGCCTTCAGGCCTATGTGCTGGCGGGCGACACCGCCCGCGCCCGCCGGGTGGCGAACCGCATCGTTGCCGGCCGGGTGCTGATCAACAGCCTGGCCCACGACCCGAAGGCGCCGTTCGGCGGCTTCAAGCAGTCCGGCATCGGCCGCGAATATGGCAGCTTCGGCCTCGACGCCTTCCTGGAGCCCAAGTCGCTGATGGGGGAGGGCGTTTAGGCGCCCTCGTCCAGGATGGCGTCGATCTCGGCCCGCAGCCGCACCAGCCGGTCGCGGTTGTCGGGGTCGAGATGGCGGCGCTGCTCACGCACCACCGCCACGTCGCGCAGGATGCGCTTCACGCTGGCCTGCAAGGCCCGCACCGCCTCCTTCGCATCCGGCTCCTCGGCCGGTGCGTCATCGGCAACACCGCCGGCAACACCGCCTTGGGCATGGTCGCGCTTGGCCTGCCGCACCGCCTTGACGCTGGCGCCCTCCTTGGCCCGCTTCCACAGCCCGGCCTGCAACCCGGCGGGAGCGGCGGCGATCTCGATCATCACGGAGCGGGAGACATGGGCGAACCCGGTCGCATACTCCTCCCGGATCTCATCCGGCAGCCCCATGATCGACAGCAGCTTGGTCACGTCGGTGCGGTCGCGCCCGACGACAGCCGCCAGCTCGTCATGGGTGTAGCCGTGCTTGTCGATCAGCCGGGCGAGCGCCGCAGCATATTCCACCGCGTTCAGGTCGACGCGCTGGACATTGTCGATCAGCCCGATCTCGTCCGGATCGCCGGAGGTCAGGATGGCGAAGACCGTCTTGCGGCCCAGCATCTCGTGCGCACGCACCCGCCGCTCGCCGCCGATCAGCAGATATTCGCCCTGGGGCAGGGGACGCACCAGCACCGGGTTCTGCAGCCCGTGCCGTTCGATGGAGGAGGCGAGGCTGCGCAGCTCCGCCTCGTCGAAATGGCGGCGCGGCTGGTCGGGGTTGCGGTGGACGCGGGCGAGGTCCAGCTCCACCACATGCGGGAAGCCGGCCGAGGTGCCGAACAGCCGGTCGCTGCCCACCGTCAGCCCGCCAGCCATGCCAGTCGCGGGCTCGGCCGCAGTGCCCAGCAGCTCGCGGGTCTTGCGTTCGAACTTACGCGACATGGGTCGTCTCCCGGTTCTGGGCATAGGCGCGGATCTGGCGCGCCACCTCGCGGAAGGTCTCGGCCCCCGGCGCCTTGGGATCGCCGGCCAGCGTGATCATGCCGGCCGCCGCCGCCTTGCCATAGACGGTGGCGCGCGGGATGGGATCGAAGACCGGCACCTGGCCGGCGTAGGATTCGTGCAGTTCCTGCAACGTCGCGCGGTCCTGGGTCAGCCGGTCGTTGTACATGGTCGGGATGATGCCGGCGATGCGCAGGGCCGGGTTCACCCGGCGGCGGATGCGGCCGATGGTGTCGACCAGCCGCTTGACGCCCAGCAGGGCCAGCGCCTCCGTCTGCACCGGCACCACCACCAGCTCCGCCGCCGACAGGGCGTTGGCGGTCACCAGACCCAGGTTGGGCGCGCAGTCCATCACCACGAAATCATAGGAGTGGCGCACCTCGTCCAGCTTCTCGCGCAGGATCAGCCCGCCGGTGGAATCGGCGGCCAGCTCCACGTCGGCATCGGCCAGCGACAGCCCGGCCGGCGCCAGATCCAGCCCGCTCTCCGCCGTCGGCATGATGACCGAGCTCAGCGGCTCTTCCGAGCGCAGCACATAATAGAGTGTCTTGCGCTGCTGCTCCAAGGCGACGATGGCGGCGTTGCCGATGCCGACATGGACGGTGGCGTTGCTCTGGGAATCGCAGTCGATCAGCAGCACCCGCGCCCCGCCCTCGGTCAAGGCATAGGCGAGGTTGACGGCGGTGGCGGTCTTGCCGACGCCGCCCTTCTGGTTGGCCACCGCCAGATACGTGGCGGAGCGCGGCCGTTCGTCCGCCTTGTGGCGGGTCAGGAAATCGACGAGCTGCTGCGGGATGCGTTCCGCCCCGCTTTCCCAGCGGCTGATCCGCGCCTTGGTATAGCTGCGGCCGAGCTGCCCGTTCAGCCAGTCGGCGAACTGCGTCTGGTTCTCGCCGCGGCGCTCGCGCAACTGGCGCATCTCGTCGCCCCCGCCACCCATGGACAGCACTCCCGTCATTCCGCTTTGGACTCCGCCCCCCATCGGCGGCCGGGCGGAGTCTGAGCAAGTTGCCGGAACTTTGTCAATGGAGCCCGTGCGGAGTTGCAACAACAAATGCGCCCCCGCCCCCTCGGCCGGCGGCGGACCTCACTCCTCCGCGTCGGCCGGCTGCTCGATTTTGGGCATCACCAGCACCTTGTCGATGCGGCGGCCGTCCATGTCGACCACCTCGAAGCGGACGCCGTTCCAGTCGAACCACTCGCCGGCCTGCGGCACATGGCCCAGCCGGTGCAGCACCAGACCCGCCAGCGTGTGGAAGTCGCCGGCATCGCGCAGGCCGCGCACGCCGACGGTGTCCTCGAACTCGTCCACCGGCATCCAACCCTCGACCAGCCAGGAGCCGTCCTCGCGCCGGATCGCCGCGGTCTCCACCGCCTCGCCGGCCTCCGGCAGGTCGCCGGCGATGATCTCCAGGATGTCGGTCAGCGTGACCAGCCCCTCGATGCTGCCATACTCGTCGACGACCATCGCCAGATGGTGGCCGGAGTTCTTCATCAGGTCGAGCAGCTTCAGGATCGGCGTGCCGTCATGCACCACCAGCGGCTTGGCGGCCCCGGCCTCCAGATCGAAGGGGCGGCCCTCGACGACCATGCCCAGCAGGTCGCGGGTGTGGACGACGCCGACCAGCTCGTCGAGCGCGCCGCGGCAGACCGGATAGCGGGAATGGCCGAAGCTGCGGATCGCCTCCAGCACTTCGGCCTGCGGCTTGCCGAGGTCGAGCCAGGCGACGTCCGGGCGCGGGATCATGATGCTGCGCACCGTGCGGTCGGCCAGCCGCAGCACGCCGTCGATCATCTCCTTCTCGGCCGGGGCGAAGACGCCGGTCTCGGTGCCTTCGGAGATCATCGAGCGGATCTCCTCCTCGGTGACCGTCTCCTCGCGCGCGCCGTGCAGGCCGAGCAACCGCAGCAGCAGGTCGGTGGAGGCGCCGAGCAGCCAGACGAAGGGGCCGGCGATGCGGGAGAGCATGCGCATCGGCGGGGCGATCAGGGAGGCGACCCGCTCCGGGTTCTTCAGGGCGATGCGCTTCGGGATCAGTTCGCCAAGCACGATGGACAGATAGGTGATGACCACCAGCACGCCGCCGACGCCGAGGATCTCACCCTTGCCGGCCAGGGCGGGGAAGCCGTCCAGCCACTGGCCCAGCCGGTCGCCCAGCGTGGCGCCGCCATAGGCGCCGGCGACGACGCCGACGAGCGTGATGCCGATCTGGACGGTGCTGAGGAAGCGGCTCGGCTCCTCGATCAGCCGCAGCGCCGTCCGCGCTCCGCGGTCGCCCTGGTCGGCCAGATGCTGGAGCCGGGCCTTGCGCGAGGAGACGACGGCCAGCTCGGACATGGCGAACACCCCGTTGAGGAGCGTCAACGCAACGATGATGGCGATCTCAAACGAGAGCATCGAAGGATTCCTTGGAAAAATGGGCATGAGTCGTCGCGCGGACGGTGCCCGGGGCACCCCGCGTTCGACAGAACAGGTGACGATAAGGAAAACCGGCAGCGTAATGCGCGTCAGGCATCGGTCGGGCCATGCACCGAACGGGGCAGCACGGGAACGACCGGATCGCTCATGCAATAAGATATGGGTGCGCCGCGGGCGACCGGAGATCCGATCCCCCGCGGCCATCTGGGGCCGCTTGGCGAAGTGTTCATCGGGTCCCCGCCTGCCGGGCAGGGCTGCTCCATCCTGATTGCGCTCTGCCCGGCATGTGGTGTCGGTCCGGCCTTTTGCAAGGTTGGCCGTTTGCAAGCTTCAGCCGTCTGCAAGGTTGGGGCGGTCGCCGGCCGCCCGCACCTCGGTGAAGACGCGGCGGATCTCCGGGAAGCGCTCCTTCACCCGGCGCTCGATGCGGGCCAGCGTCCGCTCCACCTGACCGGCGCTGACCTCGTCCCGCACATCCAGGCTGAGATTGACGATCACCACCTTGGGGCCGAGATGGATGGTCAGCACCTCGTTCACATGGTCGACCGCCTCCTCCGCCCGCACCAGGGCACGCACCCCCTGCACCAGGTCGGGACGGGCGGCCTCGCCGATCAGCAGGCTCTTGGTCTCATAGGCGAGGAAGGCGGCGGTGGCGGCCAGCACCAGCCCGATCAGGATCGACCCGACGCCGTCATAGACCGGCTGGTCCAGCAGCAGAATCCGCCGACAGGCAGGCGGCGGCGATGATCAGCCCGACCAGGGCGGCACTGTCCTCGAACAGGACGATGAAGACGGTCGGATCCTTGCTGGCATGGACGGTCTCGAACACGCCGGCCTCGCCGCGGTCGGCGTTGAAGGCGCGCAGCGCCACCACCCAGCTGATCGCCTCCATCACGAAGGCGACGCCCAGCACGACGAAGTTGATCCAGGCGGACTCCACCGGCTGCGGATGGAGGATCTTCTCCACCCCTTCATAGATGGAGACCACCGCACCGCCGGCGAAGATCACCAGCGCCACGACGAAGGTCCAGAAATATAGCTCGCGCGCGTAACCGAAGGGGTGGCGCTCGTCGGGCGGCTTCTTCGACCGCTTCAGCCCGACCAGCATCAGCGCCTCGTTCCCGGTATCGACCAGCGAATGGACCGCCTCGCTCAGCATCGACGCGCTGCCGGTGATCAGCGCCGCGACGAACTTGGTGACGGTGATCGCCAGGTTGGCCGCGATGGCGGCAAGGACGACCTTGCCCGATTCCCCGTCTTCCCGGCCCCCCGCCGATGCCGCACCGGCAGTAACGCCCCCGGATGTTTCGGTCATTGCATCCCGCATTCCAGTCGCCCCCTCCGGCCACTCGGGCCCCAGGGCAAGGAAACTCCGCCGCGGTCGGCCTGTTCCCTGGCGGCCCGATTCCTGAACCTTGGTGACGCTTCGAGGACACACGACCGGTCCGGGTTTGAACTTTGGTGACGCCGACAGCCGGACCGACTCGGCGTGACTCCTGAACTTTGGTGACGCTGGGGGCGTGCAGGGTTTGAACTTTGGTGACGCTCCGGGGCCCGACTCGACGTGGAATCGACTCGACCGGGCGTTTGAACTTTGGTGACGCCCGGACTGTGGAACCCGGTGACGGGTGGTGAAGCGAACGTCGACCCGGCCCGTCCACGAGCCCTGCAAAGGGAGGTCTCTATTCAAATCAACCACTTGACGGGATGTTTGCCTGGATCTCCGCCTTCACGGGGATGACGGCGGGCGCATGACCTTCCATTGGCAACGGGTCGGACAGGCGGCGCGCAACCCGTCACGCTGCCCAAGCTACCCCCTGGAATCCTTGAACTTTGGTGACGCTCCGCAGGGGGCGAAGGCCGACTCCGGCCTCGAATCGACAAGGTCGGCGTCACCAAGGTTCAAGCAAACAGCCAGTTCCGTGCCACGAGTCGTCCACAGGCACCCGGTTTCTCCCCATGAACTCTGGTGACGCCTGCCTTGAACTGTGGTGACGCGACTCGGACTTATCCCCTGAACTTTGGTGACGAATCTAATAGTTGATTCCAAATAGGTTCCAAATAGCCTGCGTCACCAAGGTTCAAATTGCCTTCGGCGCGATCCGGGGTGTTGTATCTGGCAGGTTCGGTCATCGGCCCGTCACAGGACGGTCATGCCGGCCAAAAGCTGGAGGTCGTCATGGGCAGCATTCATCGTTTGATCGAGACACACGGACGCGACGGCGCGCTGGCCCTCGTTTCGGACGAGGAACGGCCGCTGATCGACATCGCCGCGGCGGTCCAGGCCGCGGAAAACGGCAAGCTCGGCATCACCTATGCCGGATTCTGCCAGACCGCGCTGCCGCACCGCCAGCTTCCCGACGACCAGCATTGGGAACGCCCCGGCCACAAGGTGAAGCTGGTCATCCAACCCGGCGTGATCGAGGACCGCAACGGCGTCACCCGCCGAATCGGCGTTCCCTACGGCAGCCGGGCCCGCATGATTCTGCTCTATCTCCAGACCCGTGCGATTCAGACCGGGAATCCGGAGGTCGAACTTGGCGGCTCCATGCATGACTGGCTGAAGCGGATGGACATCCCGATCTGCGGCAAGGCCTATCGCGACGTGGAGGACCAGGCGGCGCGCCTGTCCGCCTGCCACCTGACCTTCTTCACCGATGCCGACGGCGGCCGCCGGCAGAGCAAGGAATCGATCGTCGCCGACGCCATCCAGCTGCGCCGGCCCGACGACCGCCAGGGCACCCTGTTCACCGAGACGGTGCGGCTCAGCGACAGCTTCTTCAAGGCCTTGCGCGAGCACCCGGTGCCGGTGGCGGAAGAGGCGCTGAAGGCGATCAGCGGCAAGTCGATGGCGCTCGACGTCTATATCTGGCTGGCCTACCGCCTCCATTCGCTGGACAAGCCGACGCCGATCACCTGGGCGGCGCTGCATGGCCAGTTCGGCGCCGGCTATGCCCTGGTCCGCCAGTTCAAGACCAAGTTCATCCCGAATCTGAAATACGCCATGGCCGCCTATCCGGACGCCCGTGTCGAGGAATCGGGCGAGGGGCTGATCCTCCACCCGTCGCGTCCGCCGATCAACGAGCGGGTGGTGGCGCGCATCGCCTGACGCCATTCCGATTCTTGAACTTTGGTGACGCGGACCGCTCCGATTCTTGAACTCTGGTGACGCTGCACGCCCTTCGGACTAGTCCTTTCGGAGTCCCGTCACCAGAGTTCAAGAATCGCCGCTGACCTGCCACAGCCGAGCCTTTATACCCGGCCCGCCGTCACGTCGCGCAGGTAACCGCGCGGCAGGGCATCGTTCAGCCCGTCGACCCCGGTCTGCACCGCGCGGGCGAGTGCTGTCCGGGCCAGCACCACCAGCAGGTCGGTCTGGGTGATCATTCCCAGCACCCGCCGGTTTCCATCGACGATCACCACATCGTGGGTGCGGCCGTCGGACAGGCGACCCAGCAGGCCGAAGACCGGGGTGTCGGGCAGCTCGGTCACAGCAGGCGCCATCACGCTGGCGACCCGCGATCCGTGGTGCAGGGCGTCGCCGTGCGACAGCTGCTCATGCCCGACGATGCCCACCACGGCATTCTGCGCATCGACCACCGGCAGGGTGCGGAAACCATGCTCCAGCAGCCGGGCGCGGGCCAGCTGGGGATGGGTGTCCGGCGTGACGGTGACGAGGTCGCGGGACATGATCTCGCGGCAGGTGATGTCGGCATGCAGCCGCTCCAGCGCGTGCAGCTCGGCATTGACCAGCAGGGCGCCGAGGTCGTCGCGGCTGACGTCCAGCGTCTCGGCCAGCGTGCGCAGCGCGCCGTCGACATCGCCCTGGGTCAGGCCGGGACGCAGCTGCGGCGGCGGATCGTTGGTGCGGTGGGTGTTGACCGTCTTGTGCGGGTAGCGATGGCCGGACAGCCGGTGGAACATCAGCCCGGCGGTCAGCAGCAGGATGGAGTTCACCGCGACGGGGAAGAAGGCGAACTTGATGCCCATCTCGGTCACCGCCGGCCCGCCCAGCACCGCGGTCAGGGCGGCGGCACCGCCGGGCGGATGCAGGCAGCGGGTCAGCGACATGGTGGCGATGGCCAGCGCCACCGCCGCGGCCCCGGCCAGCATCGGGTCGGGGATGACGGCGGCGACCAGCACCCCGACGACGGCCGACAGCGTGTTGCCGCCGACGATCGACCAGGGCTGGGCCAGCGGGCTGGCCGGCACGGCGAACAGCAGGACCGCCGACGCCCCCATCGGCGCCACCAGCACCGGCGCGCTCGACATGTAGGCCAGCATGTTGCGGCAGAGCAGTCCCGTCGCGGCGATGCCCAGCAGCGCGCCGCAGCAGGCGATCAGGCGGTCGCGCAACGTGGCGCCGGGCAGGATCGGCCGGAACACCACCGCACCCAATCCCACCAAGCGCTCGCGCAGGGCGGCAAGCTTTCCCCTGGTCATTCGGTTCCCATTCCCCCGATCCAGAATTCTGATTACCCAACCGGCACTTTGCCCATTCAGGCGGCAAAGTCGGGGCAGGCTAAAACCTCAATAGAACTTGAGGTCAAGCGGAAAAGCCGGCAGACTGGCGGGACGGAGGGTTGCAGGAGAGGGGAGGGCCGCAATGCTGTCGCCGGAGGAGTATGACAAGGACCTGACGGTGGGGGAGGTGGCGCGCCGGTCCGGCGTGGCGGTCTCGACCATCCATTTCTACGAGGCGCAGGGGCTGATCCGGAGCTGGCGCAATCCCGGCAACCAGCGCCGCTTCTCCCGCGACGTGCTGCGGCGGGTGGCGGTGGTCAAGGTGGCGCAGCGGCTCGGCATCTCGCTCGCCTCCGTCGCCGACGCGCTGAACGCCCTGCCGGAGGACCGCACCCCGACCACCGCCGACTGGCGCCGCATGTCGGAGCGCTGGCGGGAGGAACTGGATGACCGCATCGCCAAGCTGACCAGACTGCGCGACAATCTGGACGGCTGCATCGGCTGCGGCTGCCTGTCGATCCGCGACTGCCCCCTGCGCAACCCGTGGGACGAGCTCGGCGACGGCGGGGCCGGCCCGCGGCTGCTGGATCCTGCCTGATCCGATCCGGTCTGACTGCCCGGCCCGATCCGGTGACGGTCCCACATTAAAAGTGGGTCACATGCGAAAATAAGGGGTGAAGCCGGCGCGGCGATGGTCCATGGAAACGGGCTTCGCAAGACCCATCCGTCGCCTCAGGGGATCCACAAGGGTGATCGTCGTCAATCCGCGGCCGCTGCTCCGCACTCTGGCCGGCTGCCTGTCGCTCGCCGCCGCCGTCCTGCTGTCCGCCCCGGCGCTCGCGCTGTCCCAGCCGGACACGGCGGCCAAGCAGGCCTATCTGGTCGATCTCTCCAGCGGGGAGGTGCTGCTGGACAAGAACGGGACGGTGCGCATGGCGCCGTCCTCGATGACCAAGATGATGACGGCCTACCTGACCTACGACGCGCTGGTCCATGGCCGGACGACGCTCGACACCAGTGTCCCGGTCAGCCAGGCCGCCTGGAAGATGGGCGGCTCGCGCATGTTCCTGAAGCTGGGCAGCACGGTGCGGGTGGAGGATCTGCTGCGCGGCCTGCTGATCGACAGCGGCAACGATGCTGCCGTGGCGTTGGCGGAAGGGCTGGCCGGCAGCGAATCCGCCTTCGCCTCGATGATGAACGCCAAGGCGCGCGAGCTGGGGATGGCCGACAGCCATTTCATGAACGCCAGCGGCTGGCCGGATCCGGGCCACTACACCACCGCCCGCGATCTCGCGACCCTCGCCACCCACCTGATCCGCGATTTTCCGCAGTTCTATCACTATGAGTCGGAGCGGAACTTCACCTGGAACGGCATCCGCCAGGGCAACCGCAACCCGCTGCTCTACCATCCCGTCAGCGTCGACGGCATCAAGACCGGCCACACCGAGGTCGGCGGCTATGGCCTGACCGCGTCGGGGGAGCGCAACGGGCGCCGTCTGGTGCTGGTGGTCAATGGCTTGCCCAGCCCGCAGGCCCGCAACGACGAGCCGACCCGGCTGCTCGACTGGGCGTGGAACAGCTTCAGGCTCTACCCCCTGCTGCGCAAGGGCGAGCTGGTGGAGCAGGCGCCGGTGTGGATGGGCGAGGAGGACAGCGTTCCGGTGACGGTCGCCGACGACGTCACCGTCACCATGGCGCCGGCCGACCGCAACGGCCTGCATGTCGTCGCCACCCTGGCCGAGCCGCTGCCGAGCCCGGTCCATCGCGGCGACGTGGTCGGCCGGCTGCGCATCGACTATGACGGCGCCGTCCGCCGGCAGGTCGATCTGGTCGCCGGCGCCGACGTCCCGGCCTCCAGCGGCCTGACCGCGCTCGGCCAGCGGCTGGGGCATCTGCTGCCGTAGTGTACGTCGCGGGCCGGCGAGTTCCGGCCCGCGACCTCTTCGCTCAGTCGACCTTCAGCGTGATGGTGCCCATGGTGCCGTAGCGGGCGACCGACTTGCTGCCCGGCTCGACGAAGATGGTGCCGGTGCAGGAGCCGGTGGTCACCACCTCGCCCTCATGCAGGCCGCCGAAGCTGCGGGCGCCGACATTGGCCATCCACACCAGCAGGCGGACCGGATCGCCGGCGCTGTTGCCACCGACGACATCGACCTTGGTCTCGCCGTCGATCTCCAGCGTCACCGTTTCCTTGACCGGGTCGAGCGCACGCCAGTCGGCGATGGCCGGGCCGACGATCAGGGCGCCGTGGTTGAACTGGTCGGCCATGTGGCTCAGCCGGTCCTGGCTGCCGAAACCGGCGAAGCGGGTGTCGACGATCTCCCAGGCGGGATGGACCGAGGCGACGGCGGCCAGAACCTCTTCCCGGCTATAGGGCTGCTCGCGCACCGGCAGGTCTCGGGCGAAGCGGTAGGCGATCTCCGCCTCCACGCCGATGACCTGGAAGATCTTGGCCGGCAGGTAATCGGTGTTCTCAAAGACGGTGGCGGCGTTGATCGGCGCGCGGAACGGCTCGGCGTCGGGCGTGGCGGCGCCGACCTTCCAGGCGGTGACGGGGCCCAGGCGGCGGGCGACGGCGTCCTGGATCTCGTAGGCCTCCGCTTCGGTGGCGGGGCGGTTGTCCAGCCCGGTCAGCCACTGGCGGGTCTCGCGCGCCTCGATCAGGGCCTCGACGGTATCGGTCATGACAAATCTCTGTGATGGAGGGAAGAGGAGGGGGAGCCGCAGGATTGGCGGACGACCAGCCGGCCCGGCAGGATGATCCGCTCGGGCGGGCCCAGCGGGTCGGCGATCCGGCGCAGCAGCAGCCGGGCGGCCTCCTGCCCGATCTGCCTTGCCGAGGTGGCGACGGTGGTCAGCGCCGGCCGGCTGAGCGCCGCTTCCGGCACATCGTCGAAACCGGTGACGGCCAGATCGCGCCCGGCCCTCAGGCCGCGCGCCTCCAGCCCCAGCATCAGCCCGAGCGCCACCACGTCGTTGTAGCAGAGCGCCGCCGTGGGTGTCTGCGGACTATTCAGCAGATCCTCGGCAATCCCGGCACCCGACCGCCGGGTCAGCGGGCAGCGCAGCACCAGATCGTCGGCCAGCCCGTGCCGCCGCATCGCCGCGGTGAAGCCGGCATGGCGCCCGGCGTAGGCGGAATGGTCCAAGGTGCCGCCGACGAAGGCGATCCGCCGATGGCCCAGCGCGACGAGATGGTCGACGACCGTCTCGATGCCCGCCTGATAATCGACGCCGGCATAATCCCGCACGCGGTCGGCCAGCCAAGCTGTCCGGGACGAAGCGCAGGGCCTGCACGCAGGGCAGCCGCCAGCCGTCCAGCCGGTCGAGCAGCCCGCTGTCCGTCCCGGCGGCCGGGCAGAGGATCACCCCGTCGACATTGTGCTCCCGCATCCGCTGGAGGAAGCGGTCCTGGCGCTCCGGCTGCTCGGCGGTGTTGGCGATGAAGGCGACGAAGCCTTCGGTGTCCAGCACGTCGTCGACCCCCGCCGTCAACTCGGCATAGAAGGGGTTGTTCAGTTCGCAGACCAGCAGCCCGACCGTCTGGGTGCGGGTGGCGCGCAGGTTGGCGGCGCCGCGGTTGTAGATGTAGCCGAGCGCCGCCATGGCGGCCTGGACCCGCTCCCGCGTTTCCGCTGCCACCAGCGGGCTGCCGCGCAGCACCAGCGACACGGTCGAGCGCGACACCCCGGCATGGCCGGCGACCTCCGTCAGGGTGACGCTTCCAGGTTTCTGGCTATCGCGCGGCTTGGCCAAGACGGGAGTGCCTCACACCACGGCGGTCGGCGGCGGCCGGCCGGCGAAGAAGGCCTCCAGATTGTCGAGCACCAGCTGCCCCATCGCCATCCGCGTCTCCACCGTGGCGCTGGCTTGATGCGGCTGGAGCACGACGTTGTCGAGGCCGTAGAAGCCCTCCGGCACGTTCGGCTCGTCGGCGAAGACGTCCAGCGCGGCGCCGCCGATCCGCCCCTCGGTCAAGGCCGCCAGCAGCTCGGGCTCGTCCACCACGCTGCCGCGGGCGACATTGACCAGCAGCCCGTCGGGTCCGAGCGCATCCAGCACGGCGCGGCCGACCATGTTGCGGGCATCCGGCCCGGCCGAGGCCGCCACCATCAGGATGTCGCTCTCCCGCGACAGATCGACCGGCGAGGCGACGAAGCGGTAGGACACGCCGTCGCGCGGCTTGCGGTTGGTGTAGGCGATGGTCATGCCGAAGGCTTCGGCCCGCTTGGCGATGGCCTCGCCGATGCGGCCCAGACCCAGCACGCCCAGCCGCTTGCCGCTGACCTTGCGGGCGAGCGGCAGCTTGCCCGTCGGCCATTGCCCGGCGCGGACGAAGCGGTCGCCCACCATCATCCGGCGCGACCCGGCGATCATCAGCCCGATGGCGAGATCGGCCACATCGTCGGTCAGCACGTCCGGCGTGTTGCTGACGCGCACGCCGCGGCCGCGGCAATGCTCCAGATCGACCGCATCGGTGCCGACGCCGTTGATTGCGACGATCCCCAGATGGGGCAGGGCGTCGACCACCGCGTTCTTCACGCCGGTGCCGCCGCCGGTGACGACGGCGCGCACCCGGCCGGCGACCTCGGCGATCAGCCGGTCGCGATCCGGGGCGGCGGACAGGCGGTGGACGGTGTAGGCCGCGTCCAGAGCCTGCTCGATGGCGGGCATCATGGGTTCGACCAACAGGATTTCGGGCTTCATCGCAACTCGTCCTTGGTGGAACAGAATGTCTTAATGGGCCAGGATCTGGCCGAGGAAGCTCCGCGTCCGCTCCGATTTCGGGGCGGTGAAGAACTCCTCCGGCGTGTTCTGCTCGACGATCTCGCCGCGGTCCATGAAGATGACGCGGTGGGCGACCGATTTGGCGAAGCCCATCTCGTGCGTCACACACAGCATGGTCATGCCGTCCTCGGCCAGACCGATCATGGTGTCCAGCACCTCCTTGACCATCTCCGGGTCGAGAGCGGAGGTCGGCTCGTCGAACAGCATCACCTTCGGGTTCATGCAGAGCGACCGCGCGATGGCGACGCGCTGCTGCTGGCCGCCCGACAGCTGGCCGGGGTATTTGTCGGCCTGTTCGGGGATGCGCACCCGCTCCAGATAGCGCATGGCGGTGGCCTTCGCCTCGGCCTTGGTGGTGCCGCGCACCTTCAACGGCGCCAGCATGCAGTTCTCCAGCACGGTCAGATGCGGGAACAGGTTGAAGCTCTGGAACACCATGCCGACCTCGCGCCGGACCAGGTCCAGCTGGCGGTGGTGCGGGCCGAGTTCGACGCCGTTGACGGTGATGCGGCCCTTCTGGTGGCGTTCCAGCTGGTTGATGCAGCGGATCAGGGTCGATTTGCCCGATCCGGACGGGCCGCAGATGACAATGCGCTCGCCCCGGTGGACCTCCAGGTCGATGTCCTTCAGCACCTGGAACTGATCGTACCATTTCTGGACGCCGTCCATGCGGATGACGACATCCGCGCTCATCGGAGGCGCGACGCTGCCGCGCGTCGGTTCGGTCGCCAGTGCCATGGTCCTGTCCTCCACCGGGGTTTGCGCTACGCTAGCCTTAAGACTTGCTGGCCTCAGGATTTGCTGGCGGTGACCGCCGCCGGCAGGTCGGTGCCCAGCCACTTCTGGTGGATGGCGTTCAGCTCGCCGTTCTTCTTCACGGTGTCGAGGAAGCCGTTGACCCAGCCCATCAGCTTGTCCTGGCCCTGGCGCAGGGCCACGCCCTGGACCTGGCTCTTCAGCACGAACTTCATCTCGTAATTGGCCTGGGGCGCCATCGTCTTGATCTGCTGGGCCACCACGTTGCTGACGCCCAGCGCATCGACCTGACCGGACAGCAGGGCCTGCACGGCGCTGGCGTCGTCGTCGAAGCGCATGATGCGGGCATCCTTCGGCGCCACCGCGGTCAGCGACTGGTCTTGCGTGCTGGCGCGGGCGACGCCGACGCTCTTGCCCGACAGATCCTCGGCCTTCGCGACCGGCGACTTCTGCGTGGCGAGCAGCCCGATCTCGATGGCGGCATAGGGCTCGGAGAAGGCGACCTGCTTGGCGCGCTCCGGCGTGATGCCGAGCGAGGCGACGAGAACGTCGACCTTGCCGGTCAGCAGGTAGGGGATGCGGTTCGGCCCGGTCACCGGCACGATGTCCACCGGCACACCCATATGCTTGGCCATCAGCTTGGCGACGTCGGCGTCATAGCCGTCCGGCTTGCCGTCGGAGCTGGTGATGCCGAAGGGCGGGAAATCGACCAGCATGCCGATGGTCAGCTTGCCCTTGCCCTTGATGTCCTCGACGCTCTGGGCGTGAGCGGTGGCGGTCAGGCCAATTGCGGCGGTCATCAGGGCGCCGGCGACGACCAGGCGGCGGGTGACGGTGAAGACCATGGGTGTTTCCTCCGAGTGCGGGTGTTTTTTGAGGTTTAGCGAGACGGGGCGGCGTAGCGGGCTTCCAGGCGCTGGCTCAGCAGCGACAGCGGCCAGCACAGCGCGAAATAGATCGCGGCGACGATGCCGAAGACGAGGAAGGGCTGGAAGGTGGCGTTGTTGACGATCTGGCCGGCGCGGGTCAGCTCGACGAAGCCGATGATGGCGGCCAGCGAGGTGCCCTTGATCACCTGAACCAGATAGCCCACGGTCGGCGGCACCGCGACCTTCACCGCCTGCGGCAGGATCACGTAGCGCATCAGGCCGGGATAGCGCAGGCCGAGCGAAGAGGCCGCCTCCCACTGGCCGCGCGGCACCGACTGGATGCAGCCGCGCCAGATCTCGCCGAGGAAGGCGCTGGTGTTCAGAGTCAGACCGACCGCCGCGGCGACCCACGGGCTCATGTCGATGCCGATCACGGTGGCGCCGAAGAAGACGAGGAACAGCTGCATCAGCAGCGGCGTGCCCTGGAACAGCTGGATGTAGCCGGTGGCGAGCAGGCGCAGCGGCTTCACGTCCGACGTGCGGCCGAGCGCCACGAACAGCCCGACGATGCCGCCGCCGATGAAGGCGATGACCGACAGCATCAGCGTCCATTGCACGGCGCTGAGCAGGAACAGGAATTCGTTGTACCCGAAGGCGCGGATCATGGGATGGCCTCCTTCAGCGCCGATCGATGGAATAGGCGAAGGCCAGCCGGTAGATGCCGGCGAACAGGGCCGAGAACATCAGCGCCAGCACCAGATAGACCCCGGTCACGACGATGTAGATCTCGAAGCTGCGGAAGGTCTGCGACTGGATGTTGTTGGCGACCGACGTCAGCTCGTCAGCGGAGATGGCGGACACCACGCTGGAACTCAGCATCAGCAGGATGAACTGGCTGGTCAGCGCCGGATAGACCGTGCGCAGCGCCGGTTTCAGCACGATGTGGCGGAAGACCTGCAACGGCCTGAGGCCCAGCGCCAGCCCGGCCTCGATCTGGCCCTTGTGGATGGATTCGATGCCGGCGCGGATGATCTCGGTGGCGTAGGCGCCGACATTGACGACCATGGCGATCAGCGCCGCCATGTCCGGCGACAGCCGGAGCCCGATTGTCGGCAGCCCGAAGAAGATCAGGAAGATCTGCACCAGGAAGGGCGTGTTGCGGATGACCTCGATGTAGGCGTTGATCGCCCAGCGCACCGGCTTCGGCCCTGAGGTCTTGCCGAGCGCGCAGAGGATGGCGACCACCATGCCGATGGCCATGGCGCCGAACGACAGCCTGACGGTCAGCCATGCCCCGTCGAGCAGATAGTCCCAGGACGCGAACACCGCGTCGAATTGAAAATCATAGGTCACGGGCGTTCCTCCGCACCCGCGTCGCGCCGCCTTCCGGGAATTGCTTTCGGAAGGCTCGGCGTCGCACGGATTGCCTTTGTCCGCTCAGGTCTTGTCGTCCGGGATCATGCCCGGACCGCAGGACGCATCGCTGCGTTCCAACTGCCGACACACGCTAATTGGATCGATCCAAAAGCGCAATGGGAAATGAGGAGAGTCATGACAATTCGCATGGCAGATATTTGATGGCGCCTTGCGGGTTCGGAAACCTTCCGGCGGCACGCCGTGTTTTCACAGGCACGCAACCTGCCGCCAGCCTTGGGGAATCAACCCGACATGACCGCTGCCCCGACATGACCGCTGCAAACAACGCCGCCGCGGTGAGCAGTCTGGTGCCGGCCCGGATGGACCGGCTGCCCTGGGCGCGCTTCCACTGGATGGTGGTGGTCGGGCTGGGGGTGAGCTGGATCCTGGACGGCATCGAAATCCAGCTGATCTCGGCCTCCGGCTATAAGGAGAGCCTCGGCATGTCGAGCGCCGAGGTCGGGCTGGCCGGCACCATCTATCTGATGGGGCAGGTGGTCGGCGCGCTGGTCTTCGGCCGGCTGACCGACCGTTGGGGGCGCAAGCGGCTGTTCATCACCACGCTGGCGCTCTACCTGATCGCGTCCGGCATCGCCGGCTTCGCCTGGACGCCCTGGTTCCTCTATGTCTGGCGCTTCATCGCCGGGATGGGCATCGGCGGCGAATATGCCGCCGTCAACTCCGCCATCGACGAGCTGATCCCCGCGCGCTTCCGCGGCCGGGTCGACATCGCCGTCAACGGCACCTATTGGGCGGGTGCGATGATCGGTGCTGTCGGCAGCGTCTTCCTGCTCGACCATGCGCTGGTCCCGGAAAATCTCGGCTGGCGCATCGCCTTCTTCATCGGCCCGCTGCTGGGCCTGATCATCATCTATCTGCGCCGGCACATCCCGGAAAGCCCGCGCTGGATGGTCACCCATGGCAGGGAGGCGGAGGCCGAGCGCATCGTCGACGACATCGAGGCCAGCGTGCTGGGGCAGGGCAAGACGCTGGCGCCGGTCGATCCGAAGCGGGCCATGCACATCGTCCCGGAAGACTCGGTGTCCTACGCGCAGCTGGTCGACGTCTTCTTCCGGCAATACCCGACGCGCACCGTCCTCGGTGTGACGATGATGGTGACGCAGTCCTTCCTCTACAACGCGATCTTCTTCACCTACGCGCTGGTCCTGCAGAATTTCTACCATCTCGACCCGTCGCAGACGGCGCTCTATTTCTTCCCCTTCGCCGCCGGCAACCTGATCGGGCCGCTGCTGCTGGGGCCGCTGTTCGATACGGTGGGGCGGCGCCGGATGATCTTCGGCACCTATCTGCTGGCGGGATGCGTGCTGCTGGTCTCCGCCTTCCTGTTCCGCCAGGGGGTGCTGACCGCGAACACCCACACGATCTTCTGGTGCGTCTCCTTCTTCTTCGCCTCGGCCGGCGCCTCGTCGGCCTATCTGACGGTCAGCGAGATCTTCCCGCTGGAGGTCCGGGCGCAGGCGATCTCCTATTTCTTCGCCATCGCCCAGGTGGTGGGCTCCACCGGTCCGCTGCTGTTCGGCTGGCTGGTGGGGGAGGGGACGGAGCGCGACCCGCTGTTCTGGGGCTATGTGCTGGGATCGGTGGTGATGATGGCCGGCGGGGTGGTGGCGCTGATCTATGGCGTCGACGCCGAAGGCAAGGGGCTGGAGGACATCGCCGAACCGCTGACCAAGGCCGGCCGCGACCGCGGGGTGGGGGATACCGCGGCGGAGACGATTTGAAAGGCGGCGATTTGAGGTTTCCCTCCCCTTAGGCCGCCTTGGTCACCCTCGCGCATGCCCCGTTCAGGAAGAGACGCACGGCCTGCCGGACATAGCGGTCGAGGTCGGGGATGGCCGGCGCGCTCTGGGGCAGGATCAGGCGGCGGACCAGCAGGTTGCCGGTGACCATGCCCAGGAAGGCCTGTGCTGCGGCGGCCGGGTCGTCGATGCTGAGATCGCCGCTGTCCGACAGCCGTTGCAAGTAATCGGCCAGCCGGGCGATGGCGTTCTCCGGCCCGATGCGGAAGAAGGCTTCGGTGATGTCGGGCACGCGGTCGCCCTCCGCGATCAGGATGCGGACGGTGGCGGTCGTCTCCTCGTTCAGCAGCGCTTTCACCAAGTGCAGCGCGAAGGCGGTCAGCCCGGCTTCCGGCGTCACCCGCTCGTCAGCCTGGGCGGGGGCGAGGCCGGAGAGGATCATGGCGTTGTCCTCCTCCATGATCGCGCGGAACAGCCCCTCCTTGTCGCCGAAATGCTCGTAAAGCGTGGCCCGGGATCCGCCGGCGACAGAGATGATGTCGCTCAGCGTCGTCTTCTCGAAGCCCTTCTCGACGAACAGGCGCCGCGCCGCCGTCAGGATCGCCTGCCGGCGCGCCATGCCGCGCGGCCCGCAGGTGGCCGGCCCGCAAGGCGGCCCAGCCATCTGCACGGCGGATTGCCGCTGGCCGGAGCTGGGGCTGATCCGGGCCTTATGGCTGTTGGTCATCTCGCTTTTCCTTCCGGCCTGTCGGTTCCAGCCGGCCCGATTCCGAACACGCTCTCGAACAGGACCGCAGGGTCTTGCCGTATGGCTGTCGAGGATGACTTTCCATGTTCCAGCCCCATATCGGGCATTTGCGGAACCCCCTTGCGCGGTGCAGCATTCTGAATGTATCGTCTGGTACACTGTACTGTATGAGACAGTACTAAGCAACGGGGATGTGCCGGACCGCCTGACCCCGCAGCGTATAGCAGAGCGTGCAGCAGGGAGACGGGTCCGCCGACGTGCGGCGCCGAGACGAGGAAACAGATGTCCAGTTCCAAGCCATTCATGACGTTGGCCGCGGCGGCCTGCCTGATCGCGGTGCTCGCCGGCTGCAACCAGCAGAAGCAGGCCTCCGGCCAGCCCCAGGGTGCCGGCGGCCCCCCCGAGGTTTCGGTCGCCACCATCGAGCCGCAGCGCCTGCCGGTGACCACCGAGCTTCCGGGCCGCACCGCCCCCTACCGGGTGGCGGAAATCCGCCCGCAGGTCAGCGGCATCGTGCTGAAGCGCCTCTTCCGCGAGGGCAGCGAGGTCAAGGCGGGCGATCAGCTCTACCAGATCGACCCCGCCACCTACGAGGCGTCGCTGGCGAGCGCCCAGGCCGACGTGCAGAAGGCGGAGGCCAACCTCCAGGCCGCCCGCAACAAGGCGTCGCGCTATGGCGATCTGGTCAAGAACAGCGTGGTCAGCAAGCAGGACTTCGACGACGTCCAGGCCTCGCTGAAGCAGAACGAGGCGCAGGTCGCCTCGGCCAAGGCCGCCTACAACCTTGCCAGCATCAACCTGAACTACACCAAGGTCTTCGCCCCGATCTCCGGCCGCATCGGCAAGTCGGCGGTGACGGAAGGCGCGCTGGTCACCTCCAACCAGGCGACGGCGCTCGCCACCATCCAGCAGTTCGACCCGATCTATGTCGACGTGACGCAGACCGCCTCGCAACTGATGAAGCTGCGCGAGGACATGGAAACCGGCCGCATCCGCCCGGCCGAACCCGGCAAGATCCCGGTGACGCTGTTCCTGAACAGCAACGCCAGCGGCGACGACACCGCCTATCCGGCGAAGGGCGAGCTGCAATTCGCCGACGTGACGGTGGATTCCGGCACCAGCTCGGTCCAGCTGCGCGCGGTCTTCCCCAACCCGAACAAGCAGCTGCTGCCCGGCCTGTTCGTCCGCGCCCGCGTCGAGCAGGGGGTGGCGGAGAACGCCATCACCGTGCCGCAGGCCGCGGTGGCCCGGTCGCCGGACGGTTCCGCCCGCGTCTGGGTGGTGGGCGCCGACAACAAGGCGAACCCGCGCACCATCAAGACCGAACGCCCGGTCGGCAATGTCTGGCTGGTGTCGGACGGGCTGGCCCCTGGCGAGCGCGTGGTGGTGGAAGGGCTGCAAAAGCTGAAGCCGGGTGCCGAGGTGAAGCCGGTGCCTGCCCAGAACGCGCTGGCCGCATTGCCTGAAAAGGCCGCCTCGGCCCGCTGATCCCAGGAACCGTCCCCATGTCGAAATTCTTCATCGACCGCCCGGTCTTCGCCTGGGTCATCGCCATCGTCATCATGATGGCGGGTGCGCTGGCGATCCTGCGGCTGCCCGTCGAGCAATATCCGAAGATCGCACCGCCGACGGTGTCGATTACCGCCAGCTATCCCGGCGCCTCGGCCAAGACGCTGGAGGACACGGTCACCCAGGTCATCGAACAGAAGATGACCGGGCTCGACCATTTCCGCTACATGTCCTCCAACAGCGACTCCTCCGGCAACGTCACCATCACCCTGACCTTCGAGCCGGAGGCCAACCCCGACATCGCCCAGGTCCAGGTCCAGAACAAGCTGCAGCTGGCGACGCCGCTGCTGCCGCAGGAGGTCCAGCAGCGCGGCATCCAGGTGTCGAAGGCCGGCAACGATTTCCTGCTGGTGGTCGGCTTCGTGTCCAGCGACGGGCGCCTCAGCCAGGGCGACATCGCTGACTACGTCACCTCCAACCTTCAGGACACGCTGAGCCGCGTCGAAGGTGTGGGCGACATCACCGTCTTCGGGCCGCAGCATGCCATGCGCATCTGGCTCGACCCCGACGCGCTGAACAACTTCGCGCTGACCACCACCGACGTCTCCAACGCGATCAAGACCCAGAACGCCCAGGTCTCTGCCGGCCAGCTCGGCGGCGCCCCGGCGGTCCAGGGCCAGCAGATCAACGCCACCATCAGCGCCCAGTCGCGGCTCCAGACGCCGGAGCAGTTCGGCGCCATCCTGCTGCGGGTGAACCCCGACGGGTCGCAGGTGCGGCTGCGCGACGTGGCGCGGATCGAGATCGGCTCCGAGACCTACGAGATCAACGCCGCCTACAACGGCAAGCCGGCGGCCGGCGTCGGCATCAAGCTGGCGACCGGCGCCAACGCGCTCAACACCGCCGCCGCGGTCAAGGCGCGGGTGGCGGAACTCCAGCCCTTCTTCCCGGCCGGCATCGAGGTCATCTACCCCTACGACACGACGCCCTTCGTCCAGCTGTCGATCCATGAGGTGATCAAGACGCTGTTCGAGGCCATCGTCCTCGTCTTCGTCGTGATGTACCTGTTCCTCCAAAACTTCCGCGCGACGCTGATCCCGACCATCGCGGTGCCGGTGGTGCTGCTCGGCACCTTCGGGGTGATGTCGGCCTTCGGCTTCTCAATCAACGTGCTGACGATGTTCGGCATGGTGCTGGCGATCGGCCTGCTGGTCGACGACGCCATCGTCGTGGTGGAGAATGTCGAGCGCGTGATGGGCGAGGAGGGGCTCCCCCCGCGCGAGGCGACGCGCAAGTCGATGGACCAGATCACCGGCGCGCTGGTCGGCATCGCGCTGGTGCTGTCGGCGGTGTTCGTGCCGATGGCCTTCTTCGGCGGCTCGGCCGGCGCCATCTACCGCCAGTTCTCGCTGACCATCGTGTCGGCGATGGCGCTGTCGGTGCTGGTCGCGCTGGTCCTGACCCCGGCGCTCTGCGCCACCCTGCTGAAGCCGGTCGCCAATCATGGAGAGGGACACGGCCATGCCCGCGGCGGCTTCTTCGGCCTGTTCAACCGCGGCTTCGACGCCGGCAGCCGGGTCTATGTCCGCGGCGTGCGCGGCGCGGTAAACCGGCTGGGCCGCTACTTCATCGCCTATGCGCTGATCCTGGGCGGGCTGGGCTACCTGTTCGTGCAGATGCCGTCCTCCTTCCTGCCGACGGAGGACCGCGGCCAGCTGTTCGTGCTGTGGTCGGCCCCGCCGAACGCCAGCTCCCAGCGCACGGCCGAGACCGCCAAGGCCGTCACCGCCTACATGCTGGAAAAGGAGAAGGACAGCGTCGAGGGTCTGTTCACCATCGTCGGCTTCAACTTCTCCGGCCGCGGCCAGAATGCCGGCATGGCCTTCGTCCGGCTGAAGGACTGGAGCGAGCGCACCCAGGCGTCGCAGAAGCCGCAGGCCATCGCCGGCCGGGTGATGGGGGCGATGTCGAAGCTGAAGGACGCGGTGCTCTTCTCCTTCCTGCCGCCGTCGGTTCCCGGCCTCGGCAACGCCACCGGCTTCGACCTTCAGCTGGTCGACCGCGGCGGGCTGGGCCATGACCGGCTGATGCAGGCGCGCAACCAGCTGCTGGGGGCTGCGGCGCAGAATCCGAAGCTGGTCGGCGTCCGTCCCAACGGTCTGGAGGACACCCCGCAGTTCAAGCTGGACATCGACCGCGAGAAGGCGAGCGCGCTCGGCCTGTCGCTCAGCGACATCAACACGACGCTGTCGGCGGCCTGGGGCTCGTCCTACGTCAACGACTTCATCGACCAGGGCCGGGTGAAGAAGGTCTATCTCCAGGCCGACGCGCCCTACCGCATGCAGCCCAGCGACATCGACCGCTGGTATGTGCGCAACGCCAGCGGCCAGATGGTCCCCTTCTCCGCCTTCACCACGGCGCAGTGGATCTACGGCTCGCCGAAGCTGGAGCGCTACAACGGCTCCTCGTCGCTGAACATCCAGGGATCGGCCGCACCGGGCATCAGCTCGGGCGAGGCGATGACCGAGATGGAGACGCTGATGCAGAAACTGCCGCCGGGCATCGGCTACGAGTGGACCGGCCTGTCCTACGAGGAGCGGCTCAGCGGCTCGCAGGCGCCGGCGCTCTACGCCCTGTCGATGATCATCGTCTTCCTCTGCCTGGCCGCCCTCTATGAGAGCTGGTCGGTGCCGGTGTCGGTCATCCTGGTGGTGCCGCTGGGCGTCATCGGCGCCGTTATCGCGGCGACGCTGCGCGGCCTGCCGAGCGACGTCTATTTCCAGGTCGGCCTGCTGACCACCATCGGCCTGTCGGCGAAGAACGCCATCCTGATCGTGGAGTTCGCCAAGGCGCTATACGACCAGGGGATGGAGTTGAAGGAAGCCGCGGCGGAGGCCTGCCGTCAGCGCCTGCGCCCCATCATCATGACCTCGATGGCCTTCATCCTCGGCGTGCTGCCGCTGGCGATCAGCACCGGCGCCGGGTCGGAAAGCCAGAACGCCATCGGCGTCGGCGTGATGGGCGGCATGATCTCCGCCACCGTGCTGGCGGTGCTGTTCGTGCCGGTCTTCTTCGTCGCCGTCTACCGCCTGTTCGTCCGCAGGCGGCCGGGCCATGGCGCCATGCCGCAGCCGGCGGCGGGGGACTGAGGCGGCTAGATCCCCCTCTCTTCCCTGAGTTCCCCCTCTCCCCGGGGAGAGGGGATCTCCATCTCGACCCGCTTCGCTTCCGTCAGCAGCGTGTCCAGCACATCGACCAGATGGTCGATGCGGTAGGGTTTCGGCAGCACCATCACCCCGGTTGCCCGCGCGACCTCCTCGCTGTAGCCGGTCGCCAGAACGACGGGCAGATCGGGCCGGAGCCTCTGCGCGCTCCGCGCCAGATCGACGCCGCTCAGGATGCCGGGCATCACCACGTCGCTGAACAGCAGGTCGAAGCCGCCGGCCTCCAGCAGGGGCAGCGCCTCGTCGGCGGTGGCGGCACGGGTGATGGTGAAGCCGGCATCCTCCAGCGCCGTCGCCACGGTCAGCGCGACGATGGGGTCGTCCTCCACCACCAGCACATGGCCGCCGACCCGGCTGGCGCCGGCCTCCGCCGCCGCC
Organism: Azospirillum sp. UENF 112521; assembly: GCF_058780665.1. Lineage (NCBI taxonomy): Bacteria > Pseudomonadati > Pseudomonadota > Alphaproteobacteria > Rhodospirillales > Azospirillaceae > Azospirillum > Azospirillum sp. UENF 112521. The sequence continues at coordinate 10,634 of NZ_JBSNCI010000001.1, read as the reverse complement.
GGTTCCGCCGCCGTCGCCGGGGCGGTGCCGGACCGGCGGATCAGCAGGCCGATGGTGGTGCCGCGCCCTTCCTCGCTCTCGATCCAGACGGTGCCGCCGGAGTGGCGGGCGAAGCCGTAGACCTGCGACAGCCCCAGCCCGCTGCCCTTGCCGATCTCCTTGGTGGTGAAGAAGGGGTCGAAGGCGCGGGCCTGCACTTCGGCCGGCATGCCGGTGCCGGTGTCGCTCACCGTCAGCCGCACGAATTCCCCCGACAGCCCGGTCGGCGCCTGCGGATCGCCGTGCGTCAGGGTGACGTTGGCCGCCCGGATCGACAGCATGCCGCCGTCCGGCATCGCATCGCGCGCGTTGACCACCAGGTTCAGCAGGGCCAGTTCCAACTGCGTCGCATCGACCTCGACCGGCCAAAGCCCGGCGGCGAAATCCACCTCCAGCCGGATGTCGGCGCGCAGGGCCCGGTTCAGCAGTTCCGACATGCCGAGCACGCGGTCGCGCAGATCGACCGTCTCCGGCCGCAGGGCCTGCCGGCGGGCGAAGGCCATCAGCTGCTGCACCAGCTTTGCGCCGCGGTCCACCGCCTGCCGGCCGGCATCGACCAGCGGCTGGATGCGCGTGCCCTCCGCCCGCTTCTCGATCATGTGCAGGCAGCCGGACAGCGCCTGGAGCAGGTTGTTGAAGTCGTGGGCGACACCGCCGGTCATCTGGCCCAGCGCCTCGGTCTTCTGCGTCTGCAACAGCGCGATCTGGACGCGCTCGCGCTCCGCCACCTCCTCGGCCACGCGGGCCTCCAGCGTGGCGTTGAGCTGTTGCAGCTCCTCCTCGGCCCGCTTCGCCTCGGTGACGTCGCTGCCCTCGACGAACAGGCCGGTGACGCGGCCGTCCTCGTCCTTGATCGGTTGATAGACGAAGGTGAGGAAACGTTCCTCCAGCGGCTCGCCCGGCCGGCGCTGGATGCGGACCGGCAGATTGCGCCCGACGAAGGTCTCGCCGCTGGCATAGACGCGGTCGAGCAGCTCGAAGAATCCCTGCCCATCGACCTCCGGCAGAGCCTCGCGGGCGGTGCGGTCCAGCAGATCGCGGTTGCCGACCAATTGCAGATAGGTGTCGTTCGCCAACTCGAAGACATGGTCCGGGCCGCGCAGCACGCACATGAAGCCCGGCGCCTGCCGGAACAGGGTGCGCAGCCGCTCCCCCTCCGCCGCCAGCCGGGCGTTGGCCGCCTCCACCGCGGCGCGTTCGCGGATCAGCGCCGCGTTGGCGGCCCGCAAGGCCGACTCGGCAAGGGCGCGCTCGACCGCGGCCCAGGTCCGTTCGGCCACATCCTCCGCCAGGGCGGCATCGGTCTCGGTCCAATGGCGCGCCTTGCCTTCGTGCAGGTAGAGGATGGCGGTCAGCTGTCCCGCCTTCAGCAGCGGCACGACCAGCAGCGCCTGCGCCCCGATCCCGGCGAAGGCCGCCGCCGGCCCGCTTCCGCGGGTGCGGGGATCGGTGGCGACGTCGTCGACGCGCAGGGTGTAACCCGCCCGCAGCTCGGCGATCAGCGCCGGGCCGAAGCTGTCGAGCGGCCGCGACTGGCCGGCGAGGCTTTCAACCCCGCTGTCGCTCCAGTCCCGGTCCACCGAAATCATGGCGCCGCCCGGATCGATCCGGCCATAGCCGGCCCGCGCCACCCGCAGATGGCGGCCGATGGCCTCGGCGGCGGCGGCGGTGATGCCGACTGGATCGTTCATTCCGCGCAGCTTCTCCGCCAGATCGAGCTGGAAGGTCAGCCGCCGTTCGGCCAGCACGCGGGCGGTGTTCTCGGTGCAGGCGCAGAACATGCCGGCGACATGGCCGGCCTCGTCGCGGACCGGGCTGTAGGAGAAGGTGAAATAGGTCTCCTCCCAATAGCCGTGCCGTTCCATGAACAGCTGCAGATCCTGGTGGTAGAACGCCTCGCCGGACAATGCCCGGGCCACAAGAGGGATCAGCTGATGCCAGGTCTCCGCCCACACCTCGGCAAAGGGGCGGCCAAGCGCCTCCGGCTTGTCGCCGAGGATCGGGCGGTAGCTGTCATTGTGGAGGAAGGTCAGTTCCGGCCCCCAGGCCGTGAACATCGGAAAGCTGGAGGTCAGCATCAGGTTGACGGTGGTGCGCAGCGATTGCGGCCAGTCTTCCGGCCGGCCGAGCGGTGTCGCCGACCAGTCCATCTCCCGCATCCGCCGGCCCATCTCGCCGCCGCCGGTAAAGACGTCCGGACCAATGCGGATCCCATTTTCCGTGCCGTCGGATGCGCGGCCGGGACCTGCGGATTGCCGCAGCCTTGCGGCATCCTGCCAGACCGGGTCGGCCATCATGCGACCGATTTTGCAGCCGCAGCGGTACGGCAACGGTGAGCATAAATTAGAGGAAACATAATAATCCCTGCCCAGATCATGGCGCAAGAATAGGCAATTGCAACAGGGGTGGCAATCGGCACCCTATAACCATTTGGGAGTAGTTGAGCTGAATCCTCATGCGCGCGCGACTTTCGCAGCTCTGCTGATGTTTTCGAGATCATCGCAGCCGATAGCCGTTTCTTGGTCCGGTTGGAAGTTTGTCGGGCGATTGCGCAGCGTGCGCTGCTTTTTGGAGAATGCCTGTGGGTCCGTTTCAACTCTCCGCCATATTGCTGACTCTGGCGGCGATCTTCGGTCTCATCAATCACAGGTGGCTCAGGCTGCCCGGCACCATTTCGCTGTTCTTCCAGGGGCTGGCTCTGACGCTGCTGGTGAGCGGCATCGACGCGGTGGGCTCCAGCCTGGGCGTGGGCGATTGGCTGCGCGGTCTGATCGACCAGATCAGCCTGCCGGCGATCCTGCTCGACGGCATTCTCAGCCTGCTGCTCTACACCGCCGCGGTGAACGAGGATCTGTGCGCCCTGCTGAAGCGGAAATGGACGGTTCTGGCGCTGGCGACGGTGAGCGTCCTTCTGTTCACCGGCCTGATGGGGGTGGGGCTGCACGTCCTGTTTCCGCTGGTCGGGATCGAGGTCCCGCTGATCTGGTGCCTGGTGCTGGGAGCGGCGGTGGCGCCGACCGATCCGGTGGCGGTGCATGGCATCCTGGGGCGGTTGCCGGTTCCGGACACGCTGCGGTCGGTGATTTCCGGCGAAA
>NZ_JBSNCI010000001.1:0-2500 GCF_058780665.1 Azospirillum sp. UENF 112521 | reverse complement strand
CGGCGTACCTTTTGTATAATGGGTCAGCGACTTAGAGTATGCAGCGAGCTTAAGCCGGTAGGTGGAGGCGCAGCGAAAGCGAGTCTGAATAGGGCGACCGAGTTGCATGCTTTAGACCCGAAACCTGATGATCTAGCCATGGGCAGGTTGAAGGTGCGGTAACACGCACTGGAGGACCGAACTCACGCCTGTTGAAAAAGTCGGAGATGACCTGTGGCTAGGGGTGAAAGGCCAATCAAATCAGGAAATAGCTGGTTCTCCGCGAAAGCTATTTAGGTAGCGCGTCGCGTATTGCCGCGGGGGGTAGAGCACTGGATGGGCTAGGGGGGCGCGAGCCTTACCAAACCTAACCAAACTCCGAATACCCGTGAGCAGAGCGCGGCAGACAGACGGTGGGTGCTAAGGTCCATCGTCGAGAGGGAAACAGCCCAGACCGCCAGCTAAGGTCCCCAAATCACGGCTAAGTGGGAAAGGATGTGGGAAGGCCATGACAACCAGGAGGTTGGCTTAGAAGCAGCCATCCTTTAAAGAAAGCGTAATAGCTCACTGGTCTAGTTAAGCCGGCCTGCGCCGAAAATGTATCGGGGCTCAAGCCGTGTACCGAAGCTGCGGATGTGATCTTTCAGATCACGTGGTAGCGGAGCGTTCCGTAAGCCTGCGAAGGGTGTCCGTGAGGCCGCCTGGAGGTATCGGAAGTGAGAATGCTGACATGAGTAGCGACAAACAGTGTGAGAAACACTGTCGCCGAAAGTCCAAGGGTTCCTGCGCAAGGTTAATCCACGCAGGGTGAGCCGGCCCCTAAGGCGAGGCCGAAAGGCGTAGTCGATGGGAACCACGTTAATATTCGTGGGCCTGGCGGAGGTGACGGATTGGAAAGCGTGTACGATCTTATCGGATTGATCGTGCTGTGGACCGGTTCCAGGAAATAGCCCCGCCTTATAGACCGTACCCCAAACCGACACAGGTGGACTGGTAGAGTATACCCAGGCGCTTGAGAGAATGGTGTTGAAGGAACTCGGCAAATTGCCCTCGTAACTTCGGAAGAAGAGGGCCCCGTTGTGGCGCAAGCCATGGCGGGGGGCACAGACCAGGGGGTAGCGACTGTTTACTAAAAACACAGGGCTCTGCGAAGCCACACAAGGCGACGTATAGGGTCTGACGCCTGCCCGGTGCCGGAAGGTTAAGAGGAGGAGTGCAAGCTCTGAATTGAAGCCCCGGTAAACGGCGGCCGTAACTATAACGGTCCTAAGGTAGCGAAATTCCTTGTCGGGTAAGTTCCGACCTGCACGAATGGCGTAACGACTTCCCCGCTGTCTCCAACACCAACTCAGCGAAATTGAACTCTCCGTGAAGATGCGGAGTTCCCGCGGTCAGACGGAAAGACCCCGTGCACCTTTACTACAGCTTTGCAGTGGTGCTAGGGACTTCATGTGTAGGATAGGTGGGAGGCTTGGAAACATGGGCGCCAGCTCGTGTGGAGCCAACCTTGAAATACCACCCTTGAAGTCTCTGGCATCTAACCGTGGCCCGTTATCCGGGTCCGGGACCCTGCATGGCGGGTAGTTTGACTGGGGCGGTCGCCTCCCAAAGTGTAACGGAGGCGCGCGATGGTGGGCTCAGAGCGGTCGGAAATCGCTCGTCGAGTGCAATGGCATAAGCCCGCCTGACTGCAAGACTGACAAGTCGAGCAGAGACGAAAGTCGGCCATAGTGATCCGGTGGCTCCACGTGGACGGGCCATCGCTCAACGGATAAAAGGTACGCCGGGGATAACAGGCTGATGACTCCCAAGAGTCCATATCGACGGAGTCGTTTGGCACCTCGATGTCGGCTCATCACATCCTGGGGCTGGAGCAGGTCCCAAGGGTTCGGCTGTTCGCCGATTAAAGTGGTACGTGAGCTGGGTTTAGAACGTCGTGAGACAGTTCGGTCCCTATCTGCCGTGGGTGTCGGAGTTTTGCGAGGATTTGTCCCTAGTACGAGAGGACCGGGATGGACATACCTCTGGTGCACCGGTTGTCACGCCAGTGGCATGGCCGGGTAGCTAAGTATGGACGGGATAACCGCTGAAAGCATCTAAGCGGGAAACCCACCTCTAAACCAGAGCTCCCTTGAGAGCCGTGACAGACCATCACGTCGATAGGAGGCATGTGGACGGGCAGCAATGCTTGAAGCTAAGCCTTACTAATCGCTCGATCGGCTTGATCTCGACACCACTAACCGCGCCATGCGCAGCAGCAAGCCTGCTTGAAAGCAGTGCTTGACCAGCGCATCGCCGTTCGATACATCCTCAACTCACTTGCACTGAACAAGCATCAAGCGCTTTCGGTAACAGCGTCGGTCTTGTGCCTCGGTGACCTGGTGGTCATGGCGAGGTGTCAAACACCCGATCCCATCCCGAACTCGGCCGTGAAAAGCCTCCGCGCCAATGGTACTGCGTCTTAAGACGTGGGAGAGTAGGTCGCCGCCAGGTCGCTCAGGCACATGAGACGCTCAATACA